>NZ_JBFUAC010000004.1:0-500836 GCF_056406475.1 Massilia sp. P1_C10 | reverse complement strand
TGACAATGCAGTGATGGAGAACTTCTTTGGCATCCTCAAAAGCGAGATGTTTCATCGAACGAAATTCAGCAGCGTCGACCAGTTACAGCTCGCGATCACAAGCTACATCGAATACTATAATTGCAAGCGCATTAAATCGAGGCTGAAGGGCCTGAGTCCTGTGAAGTACAGGATTCGGTACGCGATCAGCTAGTTATCCTCGCTGTCCAACATTTGGGTGGCACTTCAGTCCTGCGGACCTGACCCCATCTTAGCCATTTACACGCCGCGGCCCAAGGTCCAGGGTCAGGTCCGTCGGACCTGACCCTGGGTTTGTCGCCGCAGCCTGATTCTTTTGATACGAAAATGTTGCAACCGCACATTAAATTTTGTAGGCATCGCGCCACAATCCGACGATACTATGCGCGCCGCCGCAACCATCGTAGTTGGGGTGCCGAAATCTTAACCGAAAATTAATACTACGGAACAACAAAATGGACATGCAACTCCAACCCTACACCCAGACTCGCTCATTCATGACGATCTGGATGATCGAACTGTGGGAGCGCTTCGGCTACTACGGCATGCAGGCGCTGATCGTGTACTACATGGTCCAGCGCATGGGCTTCGAAGACAGCCGCGCCAACCTGGTGTGGAGCGCCGCCGCCGCCCTGATCTACGTCGCGCCGGCAATCGGCGGCTGGATCGGCGACAAGGTGCTCGGCACCAAGCGCTGCATGTTCATCGGCGCGATCATCCTGTCGATCGGCTACGGCCTGATGGCGGTGCCGGCCCAGGACACCCGCTTCCTGTTCGTCGCGCTCGGCGTCATCGTCGTCGGCAACGGCCTGTTCAAGCCGAACACCGCCAACCTGGTGCGCAAGATCTATGAAGGCGACGACTCGAAGATCGACAGCGCCTTCACGATGTACTACATGGCCGTCAACGTCGGCTCCACCGTGTCGATGCTGGCCACGCCGTGGATCAAGGACTACGTCAACGCCACCTACGGCAATGAACTCGGCTGGCATGCCGCCTTCGCTTTCTGCAGCGTCGGCCTGGTGGTCGGCATCCTGAGCGGCCTGATGATGCGCGCCACTATCGGCCACATCGGCTCGCCGCCGGACGCCGAGCCGCTCAACGTCGGCAAGCTGATGATGGTGCTGGCCGGCGGCGCCGTCGCCGTCGTCGCCTCGGTCGTCATCCTCGAATACCAGAGCATCGCGCGCGCCTTCGTGTACATCGCCGGCTTCGTCGTTCTGGGCATCTTCGTCTACCTGATCAACAAGAGCGAAGTGAGCGAGCGCGCCGGCCTGATCGCCGCACTGGTGCTGACCCTGCAGACCGTGTTCTTCTTCATCTTCTACCAGCAGATGTCGACCTCGCTGTCGCTGTTCGCCCTGCGTAACGTGGACCTCGAATTCAACGTGCTCGGCGCCCACCTGTGGACCTGGTCGCCGGCGCAGTTCCAGGCGCTCAACGCGATCTGGATCATGGTGCTGAGCCCTGTGCTGGCCTGGGTATACACGCGCGCCGGCAAGAGCGGCACGGACCTGTCGATCGCCGGCAAATTCGCGCTCGGTTTCGCCGTCGTCGCGCTGGGCTTCTTCACCTACGGCGTCGCCGGCCAGTTCGCCGTCAATGGCCTGACCTCGTCGTGGATCATGATCGCCGGCTATGGCCTGTATTCGCTGGGCGAGCTGCTGGTCTCGGGCCTCGGCCTGGCGATGATGGCGCGCTACGTGCCGGCGCGCATGGGCGGCTTCATGATGGGCGCCTATTTCGTCGCATCGGGTATCTCGCAGTACCTGGGCGGCGTGGTGGCCAATTACGCCAGCGTGCCGAAAGACGTCACCGATCCGCTGCTCACGCTGCCGATCTACACCAGCCTGTTCAACAAGCTGGGCTTCGCCGCGATCGCCTGCACCCTGATCGCGCTGGCCGCGCTGCCGCTGATGCGCCGGCTGACCGCGACCCACCATTCGCACAGCTGATCGCATGTTGCCGGTATTGACCACGGCGCGCATGCGGCTCGAGCCAATCGGCGATGCGCACTTTGACGGCCTGTTCGCCCTGAACAGCGATCCGGCCGTCATGCGCTACATCACCGGCAAGCCGGATACCCGCGCGGACACCCACGCCGCGATTGAGCGCGTCAAGGCCGCGTGGGCACGGTTCGGCTATTCCTGGTGGGCCTTCATCGAGCAGTCCAGCGGAGAAATGATCGGCATGGGCTGCGTCCAGCACCTGGGCCGCGATGCGGCCAACCCGCTGGAACTCGGCTGGCGCCTGCGCGCCGACCGATGGGGCCAGGGCTATGCGTCCGAGGCCGCGCGTCGTCTGGCCGCCTTCGCGTTCGAGGAAACCGACGCCGGCCTGGTCACCGCGGTCTGCCATCCCGAGAACCGCAAGTCGGCCCTGGTGATGGAACGCCTGGGCATGCGCTTTCGCGGCGAGGAGACGTGGTACCAGATGACCACCCTGGCCTACGAAATCACCCGCGCCGAATGGCTGGCCCGCCAGGGCGAGCGCTGAACGCTATCGCCGCGTTCAATAAATACAATACTTGCTCTGAAGACCCCCGCTCCCACGTTCTACCGACGAGGGAGCGGCGATCCGCGCACGACCGCCGCAAGCGGTTTATGATAGAGGATTCGTTACTGCCGCGCCGTTAAACCATGCACCTCGCATGACACCACAGGAGCTAGTGATGACCCGCAAGACCCCTATCGAACGCTATCGAAACATCGGCATCAGCGCGCACATCGACGCCGGCAAGACCACCACGACCGAGCGCATCCTGTTCTACACCGGTGTCAATCACAAGATCGGCGAAGTGCACAACGGCGCGGCCACGATGGACTGGATGGAGCAGGAGCAGGAGCGCGGCATCACCATCACCTCGGCGGCGACCACCGCGTTCTGGCGCGGCATGGCCGGCAATTTCCCCGAGCACCGCATCAACATCATCGATACCCCGGGCCACGTCGACTTCACCATCGAAGTCGAGCGCTCGATGCGCGTGCTGGACGGCGCCGTGATGGTCTACGACGCGGTCGGCGGCGTGCAGCCGCAGTCCGAGACGGTGTGGCGCCAGGCGAACAAGTACGCCGTGCCGCGCATCGCCTTCATCAACAAGATGGACCGCGTGGGCGCCGACTTTTTCCGCGTGCGCAAGCAGATCCTCGAGCGCCTCAAGGGCGTCGCCGTGCCGATCCAGATCCCGCTCGGCACCGAGGACGACTTCCACGGCGTGGTCGACCTGGTCAAGATGCGCGCGATCCGCTGGGACGACGCCAGCCAGGGAGTCAAGTTCGCCTACGAGGACATTCCGGCCGAGCTGAAGGCCAGCGCGCAGGAGTGGCACGACCAGATGGTCGAAGCGGCGGCCGAAGCGACGCCCGAGCTGACCGAGAAGTACCTGAACGGCGAAGCCCTGAGCGAAGACGAGATCAGGCAGGGCCTGCGCATGCGCACGATCCGAAACGAGATCGTGCCGATGCTGGCCGGCAGCGCCTTCAAGAACCGCGGCGTGCAGGCGATGCTCGACGCAGTGGTCGACTATTTGCCGTCGCCGCTGGACATTCCCGCGATCGCCGGCCACGACGAGCAGGACCGCGTGATCGAGCGCCATCCGTCCGACGACGATCCGTTCGCCGCGCTGGCCTTCAAAATCATGACCGATCCCTTCGTCGGCCAGCTGACGTTCTTCCGCGTGTATTCGGGCGTGGTCAATTCCGGCGACACCGTCTACAACCCGACCAAGGGGCAGCGCGAGCGGCTGGGACGCATTTTGCAGATGCACGCCAACGAGCGCAAGGAGATCAAGGAAGTGTACTGCGGCGACATCGCGGCGGCGGTCGGGCTCAAAGGCGTCACGACCGGCGACACGCTTAGTTCACCCGATCACGTGATCGTGCTGGAGAAGATGGTGTTCCCGGAACCGGTGATCTCGCAGGCGGTCGAGCCGAAGACCAAGGCCGACCAGGAGAAGATGGGCGTCGCGCTGCAGCGGCTGGCGCAGGAGGACCCGTCGTTCCGCGTGCACACCGACGAAGAATCGGGCCAGACGATCATGTCCGGCATGGGCGAGCTGCACCTCGAGATCCTGGTCGACCGGATGCGCCGCGAGTTCGGCGTCGAAGCGACGGTCGGCAAGCCGCAGGTGGCCTACCGCGAGACCATCCACAAGCGGGCGGTCGACGTCGAGGGCAAGTTCATCAAGCAGTCGGGCGGGCGAGGGCAGTACGGCCACGTGGTGCTCACGCTGGAGCCTACGCCGCCCGGTACCGGCTATGAGTTCGTCGACGCCATCAAGGGCGGCGTGGTGCCGCGCGAATTCATCCCGGCGGTGGACAAGGGCGTGCAGGAGAGCCTGCGCAGCGGCGTGCTGGCCGGTTATCCCGTGGTCGACGTGAAAGCCACGCTGACCTTCGGTTCGTACCACGACGTCGATTCGAACGAAAACGCGTTCAAGATGGCCGGCTCGATTGCCTTCAAGGACGCGATGCGGCGCGGCGACCCGGTGCTGCTGGAGCCGATGATGCAGGTCGAAGTCGAGACGCCCGAGGACTTCATGGGCAACGTGATGGGCGACCTGACGGCGCGGCGCGGCATGGTGCAGGGGATGGACGAGATCCCTGGTGGCGGCGGCAAGCTGATTGCAGCATTGGTGCCGCTGGCCGAAATGTTCGGCTACTCGACCACCTTGCGCTCGCTGACCCAGGGGAGGGCGACCTACACGATGGAGTTCAAGCACTACGCCGCGGTGCCGAAGCACATCCTCGACCAGGTAGCCGGCGCCAAGGCCCGCCATTAGCAGCCGCGAAAGGGGTCTGGTCCTGCGGACCTGACCCCATGTGGGATCTACGCCGGCGCCAGCTCGTCTTCCAGCGCATGCACGCGCACCGCCCACAGCACCCCGGCGATCAGCAGCACGATCGCCGCCACTTCCATGGCGCGCGGCATGCGCTGCTGATAGATGAAACCGTACAGCAGTGCGAACAGCGTCTCGAATAAGATCAGCTGGCCGGACAGGGTCACCGGCACGCGCCGGCTGGCGACATTCCACAACTGGTTGCCGATCACCGATGCGCCCAGCGCGAGCAGGCCATTGACGATCCAGAACAGCGTCCAGTCGCGGCCACTTGCCACGCCTGCGGCGCCAGTGACGTCGCCATGCCACAGGGCGAAGGCGACCGCGCCGATCAGCAGCGCAATCAGCGCGCTCGAAATGCCGTACAGCGCCGACCATTCGGCGCTGCTGAAATGAGGATTGCGCTTCAGGAAGCGGGCATTGTCGATCGCGTACCAGGTCCAGCAGAACAGGGCGCCGGCCGCGCTGAGGACGCCGAGAAAGGTGCGCGCCAGGTCGGATCCGGCGGCGCTCGCGTGGGTGAACACATCGACGTTGATGCAGGCGATGCCGGTGCCGACCGTCAGCAGCGGCAGCGCCATCTGCCGCAGCGGCGCGGCGCCGTGGTCCTTATGTCCAAACAGGGTGACGGTAATCGGCAGCAAGCCGATGATCAGCGAGGTGGGTGCGACACCGGCCAGCTTGACGCCAAGCGCGAGCAGCATGTAGTACAGGATGTTGCCCGACAAGGCGTGCCGCAGCAGCGCCGTGTAATCGCTGCGCTCCAGCCTTCGCAGCAGGCCGGGCAAGCGCGGCAGCATCAGCGAGGCGGCGATCAGGCCGTACGCGATGTAGCGGCCAACCGCCATTTCGAGCGGCGAGAACGCCGACAGTACTTCGGGCGCGATGAACACCATGCCCCACAGCGCCCCGGCCAGCAGGCCGCACATAATTCCATTCCACATGCAGGTTGTTTTCGGTTGGTGCGAGGGACGTCAGTGTCTCACAGCCGGCGTTGCCATGCTGCCGGCGCATGCAGACAGGTACGGTCCCATTCAGTACGCCTCCCGCAATGATCCTGTCCCGGGCCGAGCGCGATCGTGTACCGCCGGCGGCGATGGCGACGCAGGCCACGCTGACGCTGGCGTCGGTGCCATCAACGCGGCGCAAGCGCTGCGCCAGGGCGCCAGTCGGCGCCGGCGAGGCTCAGCGTGCGCACCTTGACGCGGCGGTTGCCGGCATTGCGCAAGCTGACGCACGCCTCGTTGGCGGCGACGCGGGTCGCGCAGCTTTTCCAGCGCAGCGCGGTCTGCACCGGAACCGACGGCGCGATCAGCACCGGCAGGTTGTAGCGCATGCGGAACTGGCACGGGATTGATCAGAACCTGGGCCGTGAGGGAATCGCTGGCCAGGAAGCAGGCCAGCGGGGCGGCCACGCCCACGAGCGCGCATACAGCCGCGGCGCCGCCGGCGAAAGGAGGCTGGCGCGATGGTGAATGCGGCGGCGGGCTTACGCGACCTTTCCGAAACCCTCGCCGATCCGGTACTTGCTGCGCCGGTCTCCCATCAGCGTGCGCAGCTCGGCAATCGCCATGCCGGTCACCTCGTGGGCGCGAATCAGCAGCGAGGCGCCGATCGGCAGACGCTGGTGGCGGATCTTGCTGATCAGCGGGGGCGAGATTCCCAACTGTCGGCACAGGGCCGCATCGTTTTTTGCTTTCAGGCGTGCCGACAACTGATCGACAAAGTGGTTCGGATCGTACTGCAGCGGTGCGGACTCGGCTGCGTCTAATCTCTTCATGTTCATCTCCCTGTTAAAGACTTCACGGTAAGTCTCGGCGTCGCCGATGACAACAAGAATATATGCAAAACGGATAATGAAACACTTTCGTTGTAAGGATGATACGATAATTCACCTTGTTGTGTTGTCACGACGGATACTCACAAAATCTCACCAGCTTGTGCTTATTCATGGAAATGCGGTTCTATACTGACGGTATGGCAAGAGGTGAAATTGCATGGAAAACATAGATTTAATATAACAACGAAGTTGCTTCGTTAATATTAAAAATGAGTGACAAGCGGTGCTCAGCCGCAATAAAGCGAGACGCGATGAACACATTCTCCCAGGAAAATCAGACGCCGTGGAATGGCGTCGAACGCCGGCTCAACGGCACTTCTCCCCACCGGGTTGCCATCCTGTGCGATAAAGTTCGCCTGCCGCGCGCGCCGTCCACGGCGTTCGTGGGGCCCCGGTCGTCCGACCACCGCGAACTTCCCGCAGCGCCAGCGCGTCCGGCTGCTTTTTGAACGCACCGCAGCGCCACGCCATTCTTGGAAGCTCGCATGGGCTTCGACATGCTGGGCCACATCACCACCGAAGCGGCGCTGCCAAATGACGGCGCCTACCTCCGTGGGCACCTGGGATCTTGCGTCGATCGCGCCTAGGGAGCGGCTGAAGGCAATCGGCACCACCCACATGCCGCGCATCCTCGCAAAGTGACCGGCATTTTTTTGCGGTGAATGTGGTCCAACGCACTTACTGCGCGAGGACGCGTGGATACGCTGGCGACATCGGAGTTGTCACCACGGAGGAAGCCATGCCAACCGGAGCCAGTCCCAAGCGCGAGCGCGAATACAAGGAAATCAAGGCCAAGATCAAGGAAGAAGGGCGCTACAAGGGCCGCGAGGAAGAGGTAGCGGCGCGGATCGTCAACAAGCAGCGCGCCGAGCACGGCGAGACCAAGACCGCCAGCCACCGCACGGATAGCCGGCAGTCAGCCTCGAAGGGGAGTAGCTCCCGTTCGGGCGGCCAGGGCGGCACCCACGCACAGCATGTCGCGGCGGGCCGTCAAAGCCACAAGAACAAGTAGCGATCAAGTATTCACGCTGCGGCTTCCTCGATCACCCCGTTGGCGATGAAGCCGTCGATGTCGGCGTCGCCGTAGCCGTACTCGCGCAGCAGTTCGCGCGAATGCTCGCCCAGCATCGGCGCCGGCCGGTCGATGCGCGTCGGCGTCTTCGAGAAGTGGATCGGGCAGCCGAGCGCCTTGGTGGCCCCGGCCTGCGGATGCACAAGGTCCACCACCATCCCGCGCGCCAGGGTCTGCTCGTGCGACAGCGCCTCGCCGACCGTATTGACCGGCCCGACCGGCACGCCCGCCGCATCGAGCACGGCGATCCACTCCGCCTTGGTGCGCGTCGCGACCACTGCGTTCATCGACTCCACCAGCACCTGCATGTTTTCCATGCGCGCCGAATTGGTCGCGTAGCGCGGATCGTCCAGCCACTCCGGATGGCCGAGCGCATGCGCGATGCGCTCCCAGTTGCCCTGGTTGGCGCCGCCGATGTTGACCCAGCCGTCGCTGGCCTGGAACGCCTGGTAGGGCGCCGTCAGCAAATGCGCGGACCCGGTCGGACCAGGCGATTCGCGGGTGGCGAAGTAGATCGCCGCCTGCCAGTAGGTCTGCTGAATCGCCGCCTCGATCAGCGAGGTGTCGACCACCTGGCCTTCGCCGGTCTTCAGCTTGTGCACATAGGCCGCCGTGATGCCCGCCACCGCCAGGATGCCGGCGTTGATGTCGGCGATCGAGTTGCCGGTCTTGGCGGGCGGGCGTCCCGGTTCGCCAGTGACCGACATCAGGCCGGAGAAGCCTTGCGCGATCAGGTCGAAGCCTGGTTTGTCGCCCATCGGTCCATCGCGCCCATAGCCGGAGACGGCGCAGTAGATCAGGCCCGGATTGACGGCGCTCAGGACGTCGTAGCCGAGGCCCAGCTTTTCGAGCGTGCCGCGGCGGTAGTTTTCGGTCAGGACGTCGGCGTCCTTCACCATGCGCAGCAGGATCTGGCGCCCCTGTTCGGTCTTCAGGTTGATCGCGATGCCGCGCTTGTTCCGGTTCAGGATCATGAACGGTGCCGATACGCCGTTGACGCGTGGCTCGCGGTATGCGCGCGCGTCGTCGCCGCCGGGAAGCTTCTCGACCTTGACGACGTCGGCGCCCATATCGGCGAGCATCATGCCGCAGGTAGGGCCGGCCATGATCTGCGCCAGTTCCAGTACGCGCATGCCCGCGAGGGGGCCTGTGTGTTTCTTCATGTGCCGCTCCATTCTGGTCGGGCCTTGGCGAGGAAGGCTTCCACGCCGGCGCGAAAATCGCGGCTGCCGTAGGCGGTCCGGATCAGGTCCTCGCCGTGCGGCAGGCCTTCGTTGGCGATCCGGCAGATCGCTTCCTTCGAGACCCGCATCGTCAGCGGCGCGTGGCCGGCCAGGCGCTTGCACAGGCGCGCGGCCGCGGCTTCCAGTTCGCCTGGCTCGGCGATCTCGGTGACGAAGGAGCAGGATTTCGCTTCTTCGGCGCCGATGGTTTCGGCCAGCATCAGCATGCGCTTGGCGCGCGGCAGGCCGAACGCGGCCACCACCCGCGCCGTGTTCGACATCGACAGGCAGTTGCCCAGCGTGCGCGCGATCGGCACGCCGAACGAAGCGGATGGCGTGGCGATGCGGAAGTCGCAGGCGGCGCTGATCGCCAGTCCGCCGCCGATTGCCCAGCCCTCGACTATGGCGATGGTCGGCATTGGCAGGCGCTCGATCTGGCCGATGCGCATGTCGATCACCTTTTCGTAGGCGACGCCGTCGTCGGCGGTGCGGAAATCGCGGAACTGCTCGATGTCGGTGCCGGCCACGAAGGCTTCGCCGCCGGCGCCGCGGATCGTCGCGACCTTGATCGCCGGGTCCGCGGCCAGCCGCTCGCAGATCTCGCCAAGCTGCTCGTACATCGCCCAGGTCATCGCGTTGCGCGCGGCTGGACGATCGATCAGGATGGCGGCGACGCCGTCGTTGATGGTGAGATGGACCTTGCCGTTGTTGTCGCTCATTTCCTCGCTCCGTTCAAAGGCGGGGTCAGGTCCGGCGGACCTGACCCCATTTGTCACGCCAACGCTTGCTGCAGCACGCGCGCCACGTGGATGGCTTCGCGCTGGGCGCCGTCGGCGATCTGGTGGCGGCAGCTGGTGCCGTCGGCCACCAGCAAGGTGCCGTGCGCCGCCGCGCGGATCGCCGGCAGCAAAGCCGCTTCGGCCATCTGCATCGACACGTCGTAGTGCGCGGCGTCGTAGCCAAAACTGCCGGCCATGCCGCAGCAGCTCGATTCGATCAGGTCCACCTTCAGTCCGGGGATCAGCCCCAGCACGGTCTGGATCGGCCGCACCGCGTCGAACGCCTTCTGGTGGCAATGGCCGTGCAACAGCGCGTGCGTCGCCGGCAGCGCCTTGAGCGCCAGCTGCAGGCGCCCGGCGCCGTGTTCGCGCGCCAGGAACTCCTCGAACAGGAAAGCTTGCGCACTGAGCGCGTCGGCGTCCGCGCCCAGACCCATGACGAGAAACTCGTCGCGCAGGGTCAGCAGGCAGGAAGGTTCGAGGCCGACGATCGGCACGCCGCGCGCGACGAAGGGCCGCATCGCTTCGATCACGCGGCTCGCTTCCGCCCTGGCTTCGTCCACCAGCCCGCTGGCGAGGTAGGTGCGGCCGCAGCACAGAGGTCTTGTGTCGCCATCCGCGGGGTGTGCGACGTGGACCTTGTAGCCTGCCGCTTCCAGCACATGCAAGGCCGCGTGCGCATTCTCGGAGTCGAAATAGCGGTTGAAGGTGTCGGCGAACAGCACCACGTCGGCCAGTTCGGGCGGAACGCCGGTGGAGTTGAACGTATCGCCGCGCCATGCCGGCAGCGTGCGGCGCGCGGAAAAGCCCAGCAGCTTTTCGGACAGGCGCGCGGCGCCCGGCAATGTGTCGCGCAGGTTGGCCAGCCACGGCATGCGCGCGGCCATCGGCGCCCAGCGCGGCAGGTGGGCGATCAGCTTGTCCTTGAGGCTCAGGCCGTGCTTCCTCTGCCAGTGGTAGAGGAATTCGGTCTTCATGCGCGCCATGTCCACGCCGGTCGGGCAATCGCGCTTGCAGCCCTTGCAGCTGACGCACAGGTCCATCGTGTCCTTCATGGCATCCGACGTGAATCCATCGGGGCCGAGCTGTCCCGACAGGGCCAGGCGCAGCGTGTTGGCGCGCCCGCGCGTCAGGTGCTGCTCGTCCTTCGTCACGCGGTAGCTCGGGCACATGGTGCCAGCGTCGAATTTGCGGCAGTGGCCATTGTTGTTGCACATGTCGACCGCCTTGGCGAAGCCGCCGGCCGGATCGCCGCCGGTGCCGGGCGCAGACACCTGTTCGGTCGCCGGGTCGGCCTGCACGTTCCAGGCCGACCAGTCGAGCGCCGGCGCAATCGCCATCGGTTCGTAGCCGGGCTTGTAACGGAACAGGGAGCTGTCGTCCATGCGCGTGGTGCGCACGATTTTCCCGGGATTCATCAGGCCGGCCGGGTCGAACAGGTCCTTGATCTCTTCGAAGGCGCGTACGAGGCGCGGACCGAACTGCCACGCGACCCATTCGCTGCGTACCAGCCCGTCGCCATGCTCGCCGGAGAACGCGCCCTTGTACTGGCGCACCAGCGCGCCGGCTTCTTCGGCGATGGCGCGCATCTTGTGGGCGCCGCCGCGGCGCATGTCGAGGATGGGCCGCACGTGCAGCGTGCCGACGGAGGCGTGGGCGTACCAGGTGCCGCGCGTGCCGTGGCGCTCGAAGACTTCGGTCAGGCGGCTGGTGTATTCGGCCAGGTGCTCCAGCGGCACCGCGCAGTCTTCGATGAAGGACACCGGCTTGCCGTCTCCGCGCATGCTCATCATGATGTTCAGGCCAGCCTTGCGCACTTCCCACAGCGCCCTCTGGGCGGCGGCGTCGGTCATCTCGACCACGCTGCCCGGCAGGCCGAGGTGGGCCATCAGCTCGACCAGCTTGCGCAGGCTGGCCAACTGCTCGTCGCGCGACTCGCCGGCAAATTCGACCAGCAGGATGGCCTCCGGCTCGCCGGTCAGCGCCTTGTCGATCACCGGGCGGAACGCCGGATTGCCGCGCGCGAGGTCGATCATCGTGCGGTCGACCAGCTCGACCGCGCACGGACCGAGCGTGACGATGTGGCGCGTCATGTCCATCGCCTGGTGAAAGGTCGGGAAGTTGATGACGCCGAGCGTCTTGTGCTTCGGCAGCGGCTGCAGGCGCAGCGTGATGCGGCGCGTGACGGCCAGCGTGCCTTCGCTGCCGACCAGCAGGTGCGCCAGGTTGACGCTCCCGTCAGTGGTGTAAGGCCGCTCGCTCTGCGGATGCCAGATGTCGATGTTGTAGCCGCCGACACGGCGCATGACCTTCGGCACCATGCGTTCGATTTCCTCGTGCTCGCGCGCGGCAAGGGCGCGCAGGCCGGCCACCAGCGAGCGCACGCGCTCCGGCGCATCGGCCATCGACAGCTCGTCGCCGAAACGCGCTTCGGTGCCGTCGGACAGGATGGCGTCGATGGCGGCGACGTTGTGCACCATGTTGCCGTAGGCGATAGAGCGCGAGCCGCAGGAGTTGTTGCCGGCCATGCCGCCGATCGTGCATTGTGCGGCAGTGCTGACGTCGACCGGGAACCAGAGGCCGTGCGGCTTGAGCCAGGCGTTCAGGTGATCGAGCACGAGCCCCGGTTGCACCGTTACCGTCAGCGCCCGCGCATCGAAATCGGTGACCTGGTTCAGGTATTTGCTGTTGTCGATGACCAGCGCCGCGCCGACGGTCTGGCCGCACTGGCTGGTGCCGGCGCCGCGCGAGAGGATGGGCACGCGCAGTTCGCGCGCGATGGCCATCGCCCGCTTCACGTCTTCCTCGGTGCGCGGCACGAACACGCCGACCGGCTCGACCTGGTAGATCGAGGCGTCGGTGGAGTAGCGCCCGCGCGAGGCGGCGTCGAACAGCACCTCGCCGCCGGTCTCGGCGCGCAGCCGCCGCGCCAGGTCTTGCGCATTCATGCGGGAGGCGAGGACATCGCTCAACTGGACCGGGGCGGGGGCTGGGGCGTTCATGGGCTAGGGCGTGGCCTTGGCTGGGCGCAGGTCGGCGAGGACCGTGTCGCGCTTGGTTTGGAGGTGATGCTCGAGGATGTGGCGCAAGGCGGCGCCGTCGCGCCGGTCAAGCGCTTCGAGCATGGCGCTGTGCTCTTTCATTGCGGCGTCCCACTTGTCCTGGTTGAAGTTGGAGCGAAAGCGCAGGTTCTGGATGCGCGCGTTCATCTGCTGGTAGGTGGTGGTCAGCACCGCGTTGCCGGCGGCCGCGTTGATGCGGTCGTGGATCTCGTGATTGATCTTGTAGTATGCGGCCAGGTCGCGCCGCGCATGCGCCGCCTGCATCTCGTAATGCAGCGCGCGGATCTCGGTGACTTCTGCGTCGGTGATGCGCTCGCACGCCAGCTGGCCGTTCAGGCCTTCGAGCGCGCCCATCACTTCGAAGGTTTGCGCGACGTCGTCGGCCGACAGTTCGGCGACGGCGGCGCCGCGGTTCGGCAGCAGTTCGACCAGGCCTTCTCCGGCCAGCACCTTGAATGCTTCACGCAGCGGCGTGCGAGAGACCATCAGCTGTTCGCACAGAACACGTTCGTTGAGCCGGGTTCCCGGCGCCAGCGTGCCTTCGGTGATCATCTCGCGCAGGCGCGCGGTGACGGCGGACGCGAGTCCCTGGCGGTCGATGGGGATCGCCTGGAGGGTTGGATCTGAGCTGATCACGTCCATTTGTATATGATGTCGGTTAGTTGTATTTTAGGCTATAAAACGGAAAGGTCAAGTAAATCAACGACTTAGTTTTTCTTATGCATGGAGCCAACTGCAAATATTGCTTGACTTGAATTCGTTTAAGTATATTGTATGCAAAAACGTCGTTGTTGGTTGAATTATTTCAAGGCAGTCCGGATTCGTCCGTCCAATCATTTGGAGTCGCCATGTTGAAGTTGAATTCCCATCCGTCCGGCCGCCATTTCCTGCAAATTCCGGGGCCGACCAATGTCCCCGACCGCATCCTGCGCGCCATGGACTATCCCACCATCGATCACCGCGGCCCCGAGTTCCAGCGCCTGGGCCGCAAGATCATCGGCGAGATCGGCCAGATCTTCCAGACCGAGCAACCAGTCGTCATCTTTCCCGCATCCGGCACCGGCGCCTGGGAGGCGGCGCTGGTCAACACGCTGTCGCCCGGCGACTCTGTGCTGATGTACGAGACCGGCCACTTTGCCTCGCTGTGGAAGAAGATGGCCGACAAGCTTGGCCTGAAACCCGAATTCATCGGCGACGACTGGCGCAGCGGCGTCGACGCCGACAAGGTGCACGCGCGCCTGGCCGACGACACCGCCCACCAGATCAAAGCGGTGTGCGTGGTGCACAACGAAACCTCGACCGGCGTGACGACCGACATCGCGGCGGTGCGCCGCGCGATCGACCGCGCCGGCCATCCCGCGCTGCTGCTGGTCGATACGATTTCCTCGCTCGGCTCGATCGACTACCGGCATGACGAGTGGGGCGTGGACGTCACCGTTTCCGGCTCGCAGAAGGGGCTGATGCTGCCGCCCGGGCTGTCTTTCAACGCCGTGTCGCAAAAAGCCATCGCCGCTTCGCGCGATGCGAAACTGCCGCGCGCGTTCTGGGGCTGGGACGAGATCATCGAGGCAAACAAGAATGGCTTCTGGCCGTACACGCCCGCCACCAACCTGCTGTATGGACTGTCGGAAGCGTGCGACATGCTGCTGGAGGAGGGCCTGCAGAACGTGTTCGCCCGCCACAAGCGCCATGCCGAGGCGACCCGCGAATGCGTGCGCGCCTGGGGCCTGGAGATCCTGTGCCAGAACCCGGCCGAATACAGCGATGCGCTGACCGCGGTGGTGATGCCGTACGGCGCCAACGGCGAGCGCTGCAACGCCGATGCGCTGCGCAAGGTCATCCTCGCCAATTTCAACATGTCGCTGGGCCAGGGCCTGAGCAAGCTGAGTGGCTGGGTTTTCCGCATCGGCCACCTGGGCGACTTCAACGACCTGACCCTGATGGGCACCCTGGCGGGCGTCGAGATGGGCATGGTGCTGGCTGGCGTGCCGCACCAGGCCGGCGGCGTGGCGGCGGCGATGCGCTCGCTGCAGCAGTCGGCGGTGGCGAACAACGCGGCTTGATCCGCACGGAGAGTTTCGAACTACGTAGCACTTCACATAAAAACGGCCAAAGCCGAACAGGAGACAGACCATGTACAGCCTCACCTTCAAGCACTCGCTCGCGATCGCAGGTTTAGCCATCGGCATGTGTCACGCCGCCGTTGCCAACGCGTGGGAGCCGACCAAGCCGGTCGAATTCATCGTGCCGTTCAGCGCGGGCGGCGCCACCGACCAGATGGCGCGCTCGATCCAGGGCATCATCGCCAAGCACGGCCTGATGAAACAGCCGATCGTGGTGCAGAACAAGGCTGGCGCCAGCGGCGCGGAAGGCCTGCTCGACATCCAGAATACGCCGGGCGACGCGCACCGGCTGGTGGTCTCCTCGTCCGGCCTGTACACGGTGCCGCTGGCGACCGGCCTGCCGTTCAACTGGCGCGACCTGACCCCGGTGGCGATGGTGGCGCAGGATGAATTTGTGCTGTGGGTGAACAGCGACACGCCGTTCAAGTCGCCGGCCGACTACCTCGCTGCGGTGAAGAAGGAGCCGGCCAAGTACAAGATGGGCGGCACCAGCTCGAAACGGGAAGACCACATCATCACCGCGCTGGTGGAGAAGAAGGCAGGCGTCAAGTTCATCTACATCCCGTACAAGGGCGGCGGCGAGGCGGCCACCCAGCTGTCGGGCAAGCATATCGATTCGAACACCAACAACCCTTCGGAGTCGATCGCCCAGTGGCGCGCCGGCCAGCATCGCGCGCTGTGCCTGTTCGCCGACAAGCGCAGCTCGTTCAAGGAGAAGGTGACCGAGACCCAGAGCTGGTCCGATGTCCCGACCTGCAAGGAAAAGGGACTGGACGTTCAGTACCAGATGCTGCGCGTGTTCATGTTGCCGGGGAAGGTGCCGGCCGAGGTGACCAAATACTACACCGAGCTGCTGCAGAAGGTGGTGGCGACGCCTGAGTGGAAGGCCTACGTCGAGAAGAACGCGCTGAAGTCGACCGTGATGGTGGGCGAAGAGCTGCGCGCCTACATGGGCAAGGACGAACAGGCGCACCGCGAAATCATGAAGGCCGCCGGCTTCCTGGCGCAATAAGATCATGAGCGCGGAACAGGCGGAAGAGGGCGTCGTCGCGATCACCAGGCGCACCGCCGAACTGGCGGTGGGCGTGGTGGTCGCAGCGTTCGGCTTGCTGGCGATCGTCAGCAACTACAAGATTGGCGCCGGCTGGGCCGAGGACGGCCCGCAGGCCGGCTACTTCCCGATGCGGATGGGGATCGCGATCTTCGCCGCGTCGCTGGTGGTGATCTGGCAGGCGCTTCGCAAGAACGACCGCTCGGCCTTCGTCGAGCGCGGCCAGCTGAAACTGGTGTTCACCGTGCTGCTGCCGCTGGTGGTCTACATCGCAGCGATCAGGTTCACCGGCATCTACGTGGCGTCGGCCCTGTTCATCGCGATCTTCATGGCGCTGGTGGGCAAGTTCAGCTGGCTGAAATCGGTCCTGATTGCCGTGGCCATCAACGCCGTGATGTTCTGGGTGTTCGAAATTGCGTTCAAGGTGCCGCTGCCAAAAGGGCCGCTGGAACATTTGCTGGGTTATTGACGGGGTAGGCGCATGGACGATTTCAACGCATTGATGCACGGTTTTTCGATTGTGCTGTCGTGGCAGAACACCGGCCTGATGATTGTCGGGATCCTGCTCGGCATCGTGGTCGGCGTGCTGCCCGGCCTCGGCGGCCCGAACGGCGTGGCGATCCTGCTGCCGCTGACGTTCACGATGAACCCGACCTCGGCGATCATCCTGCTGTCCTGCATCTACTGGGGCGCCTTGTTCGGCGGGGCGATCACCTCGATCCTGTTCAACATACCGGGCGAGGCCTGGTCGGTCGCCACCACCTTCGACGGCTATCCGATGGCGCAGAACGGGCGCGCGGGCGAGGCGTTGACCAGCGCCTTTACCGGCTCGTTCATCGGCGCCCTGGTCGGCGTGTTGATGATCACCTTCCTGGCGCCGCTGGTGGCCAGGTTCGCGCTACGATTCGGACCGCCCGAATTCTTCGCGGTGTACTTCCTGACCTTCTGCAGTTTCATCGGCATGGGAAAGGAGCCGAAGGCGAAGATCGTCATCGCGATGTGCGTCGGCTTCGTGCTGGCGGCGGTGGGCCTCGACACCATCTCGGGCTCGCTGCGCATGACCTTCGGGATGCCGGTGCTGCTGCGCGGCTTCGACTTCCTGGTCGCCGTCATCGGCCTGTTCGGCATCAGCGAAATCCTGATGACGATCGAAGAAGGCCTGGCGTTCCGCGGCAAGAACGGCGCGATCGACCTGAAGGTGGTGATCAAGACCTGGAAGTCGATGCCGCGCCACTTCGGCACCTTGCTGCGTTCCTCTGCGATCGGCTGCTGGCTCGGGATCACGCCTGGCGGCGCCACCGCGGCCTCGTTCATGGGCTACGGCGTGGCCAAGAACATGTCGAAGGATCCGAACAGCTTTGGCAAGGGCAACGTCGAAGGCGTGCTGGCGCCCGAGACCGCGGCGCACGCGGCCGGCACCAGCGCCTTGCTGCCGATGCTGGCGCTGGGCATCCCGGGTTCGGCCACCGCCGCCGTGCTGCTGGGCGGCCTGATGATATGGGGCCTGCAGCCAGGCCCGCTGCTGTTCGTCGAGCAGAAGGATTTCGTCTGGGGCCTGATCGCCAGCATGTACCTCGGGAATATCTCGGGGCTGATCATCGTGCTGGCGTCGGTGCCGCTGTTCGCCGCCATCCTGCGCATCCCGTTCTCGATCATCGCGCCGGTGATCCTGGTGGTGTGCGCGATCGGCGCCTTCACGGTGCACAACGCGGAATTCGACATCTGGCTGATGCTGGCCTTCGGGATCGTCGGCTACGTCTTCAAGAAGCTCGACTATCCGCTGGCGCCGCTGGTGCTGGCGCTGGTGCTGGGCGACCGCGCCGAGGACGCCTTCCGCCAGAGCATGCTGGCCTCGCGCGGCGGGCTGGATATCTTCTGGGCCAATGGCCTGGTCGGCACCATCATGACGCTGGCGGTGTTCGGGCTGGCGTGGTCGCTGCTGGCGCCGCTGCGCGCGCGCGTGTCGCAGCGGCTGGCGTCGCGCGCCGCGGCGAAATCAGCGTAAGTGCGATGTGGGCGGCTGCTGCTCCAGCAGCCGTTCGAATTCCTCGGCGGGCATCGGCTCGGCGTACAGGTAGCCCTGGGCGTAGTCGCATTTTTTGCGCCTTAGCCAGTCGCGCTGGGCCTCGGTCTCGACACCCTCGGCGATCACCTTCAGTCCCAGCTTGTGGGCCATCACGATGATGGTCTCGGTGATGGTGCGGCTGGTCGGCTCGCGCAGCATGCCGGCGATGAAGGAGCGGTCGATCTTCAGGTAGTCGATTTCGAGCCGCTTCAGGTAGGACATCGACGAGTAGCCGGTGCCGAAGTCGTCGATCGACACCTCGACCCCGCCCGAATGCAGCTCGTGCAGCTTGTCGAGCACGTCGGACGACAGGTTCAGCAGCACCCCTTCGGTGATCTCCACCGAGATGCTGTTGGCCGGCATGCCCAGGCCGCGCAGGTGCTCGATCCAGTTCATCGTGTGCATGCTGCCCTGGAACTGGATCGGCGACTTGTTGATGCTGATCTGGAAGCAGTGGCCCAGCATCGCGCTCCAGCGCCTGGACCATTGCACCGCCTCGGTAAAAACCCAGTTGCCGATCGTGTGAATCAGGCCGGTCTCCTCGGCGATGTCGACGAATTCGCAGGGCATGGCCAGCGGCTTGCCGGGACGGCGCCAGCGCAGCAGCGCCTCGGCTTTCGCGATGCGGCCGGTGGCGAGGTCCATCACCGGCTGGAAATGCAGCAGCAGTTCGTCGTTCGGCGCCGCCTGGCGCAGCGCGACGGCCAGCACCATGCGGCGCATCGCCGCGTCCTGCATGGCCGGCTCGAAGAAGCTGAGCTGATTGCGCCCGGACGCCTTGGCGCGGTACATGGCCTGGTCGGCGCTGCGCATCAGCGCTTCCGGCTGCTGGGCGTCGCCCGGGTACAGTGCGATGCCGATGCTGGCCGAGACGAAGGCCGACTCCTCGTCGAGCTGGAACGGGCGCGCCAGCTTGTCGATGATGCGCTGGGCGGTGCGCTCGACGTGGGCCAGCTGCGCGGTGTCGGTGAGGATCACGATGAATTCGTCGCCGCCCAGCCGCGCCACCGTGTCGCCCGGCGCCAGGCATTGCTCGATGCGGCGCGCGGCCTGCACCAGCAGGGCGTCGCCGACCGCGTGGCCGAGCAGGTCGTTGACCTGCTTGAAGCGGTCCAGGTCGATGAACAGCACCGCCATCCCGCACGCCTCGCCGCGCGCGTGCTCGATGGCCTGCTCCAGGCGGTCGCGGAACAGCACGCGGTTGGGCAGCCCGGTCAGGGAATCGTAGTGGGCGCGCTTTTCCAGCGTTTCGTTGAATTCGCGGATGATCCGTTCGTTCTGCTTGCGCTCGGTGATGTCGTGGATGAAGCCGTGCCAGACGGTCGAGCCGTCGTCGTGGCGGGTCGGCTTGGCGTTGAATTCGCGCCAGCGCACGCCCTGGCCCGGCAGGTCGATGGGAAACTCGATGTGCCAGGGCGTGAGGGTGTCGGCCGAATGGCGCAGCGCGCGGCGCACCCGGGCGCGGTCGCGCGGCGTGGCGCGCGCCAGCATCTGGGTGCAGTCGGCGCGGATCTGGTCGGGCGAGAGGTCGAACAGCTCCTGCGCCATCGCGCTGATGTATTTGCAATGGAGCTTGCCGTCCGGCTTCATCTCGAGTTCGAACAGGGCGCCGGGGACCTGCTGGGCCAGCTTGGCGAGCAGTTCGTGGCTGCGGCGCAATTCCTCGTTGGCGTCGGACAATTGCTGCTCGCGCAGCTTGAGCTCGGTGATGTCGTGCACCGTGCCGATCAGGTCGGTGCAGCGGCCGAAGCCGTCGAACACCGGCGTCACCGACACCGCGCCGACCTTGCGCCCGCTCGGGTAATCGGTCACTTCCTCCCAGCGCCGGGTGGCGTGGCCGGCGATGGCGTCGCGGTATTGCGCCAGCACCAGCGAACGCGACGGTTCGGGGATCACCTCGTCGACCAGCTTGCCCAGCACCGCCGAGGGCGGCAGGCCGGTAGCTTTCTGGAACGCCGGATTGACCAGCAGGAAACGGTAGCGTCCCTCGCCCTCGACCACCAGGTGGAACACGATATCTTCCATGTTGGCATAGATGATCGAGCTGGCCGGGTCGATATGGGCGGCGAACGCCGGGGCGTGCGGCATGCTGGCGGAGTGTTTGTCCATTCGGTCACTGGTCGCGGCGCCGGCATGGCCGAGCTTGGCTGTTGGTTCGTCGTCGGAGGGTACACGTAAGCTTACTATAAACGCTAAGCCGGGAGGCGTCATTCATTCGTCGGCGCCGGCCACCCGAAACTGGTTTCGCCCGGCCGACTTGGCCGCGTACAGCGCGATGTCGGCCGCCTGGGCCATCGCTTCGGCGACGGCGTCCTCGCCCCGAGCCCAGGCCACGCCAATGCTGGTGGTGACGACCAGCAATTCCGCACCGACCGAGAACGGGCTCTGCATTGCCGCGACGATGGTGGCGGCGATCGCGCCGCACTCGGCCGGCGAACGCACGCCTTCGAGGATGACGGTAAATTCATCGCCCGCCAGCCGGCACACGATGTCGCTGGCGCGCACGGTCGCGCTGAGGCGGCCGGCGAAGGCCTTGAGCATCTGGTCGCCGGCCGCATGGCCGAGGGTGTCGTTGACCTGCTTGAAGTGGTCGATGTCGAGATACATGAGGGCCATGGAGCCGTTTGCGCGCCTTGCGTGGTGGAGTGCCGCGGACAGCTCGATGTCGTGGCCGCGCCGGTTGAACAGGCCGGTCAGCGGATCGGTATTGGCCAAGGCCTTGAGACGTGTCTCGTACTGGCGCGTGGCGGTGACATCGGTCGACAGCACGTAGGCGCCGAGCACGACGCCGTCGCGCATGTGCGGGATGAATTCGGACAGCACCACGCGCAGGGCGGCGCCATCGCCGACGTCGATCTCGACATGCACCTTGTGGCCGTCGAAGCATTTGTTCAAGTGCTTGCGGCGTTTGACGTAAAAATCGCGTCCGAACGCCTCTTCCACAGTGCGGCCGATGATCTGCTCGCGCGGCACCCCGAACCACTGTTCGTACAAGGCGTTGGCGAACTGGTAGCGCAGGTCGCGGTCGATGTAGGCGATCAGCACCGGCATATTGTCGGTGATCGTGCGCAGGCGTTCTTCGCTCAGCGTCAGCTGTCGCTGCGATTCGGACAGGTCGGTGATGTCCTTCATGGCCACCACGGCGCCCAGGGGCTCGCCGCTGGCGCTCTTCAACGGCCGTCCGCTGGCGAGCATGATGCGGCGGCGCTGGCCGGCCGGCGCGATCACCATCTCGACGTCCTTCACCCGCTCGCCGTTAAACGCGCGGAACAGCGGGATGTCCGCGCGTTCCATCAGGGTGACGCCGTCGGCGGTGAACAGGTCGTAGTGCGAGGCCCAGTCTTCCGGGTTGATCGCTTCAGGCGGCAGGCCATGCAGCTTGCGCGCGGCGCGGTTGAACATCGTCAGTTCGGCCTGGGCGGAGCAGGCGATGACACCCATGTCCACCGTGTCGAGGATGGCGTCGAGCATTTCCTGCTTCTGCTCGATGGCCCGGTGCGCTTCGAGGCGGTCGGTGATGTCGTGCATGAATGCGCCGAGGTACATCGCTTCGCCGGCCATGAATGCATTGATGGTCATTTCCACCGTCAGCTGCTCGCCGTTCCGGCGCACCGCCGGCAGCTCGATGCGCTGGTCGACGAACGGGTCGACGCCGGTGCGCACGAACTGCTCCAGGCCTTCGGGATCGCCAGCGCGCGCGAACGGCGCGATGATCGTTGCGGCGAAATCGCGGCCGACGATTTCGTCGCGCGTCCAGCCGAAAGTCTGTTCGGCGGCGGCATTCCAGTCGATGATCAGGCCGCGGTCGTCGATGCCGACGAAGGCGTTGAACGAGGTGGCGATGGTGGTGCGCATGCGCGCTTCGCTGGCGCGCAGGTTGGCCTCGACCGATTCGCGTTGGCGGATCTCCTGTTCCAGCGTGCGGTTCTTGATTTCCAGCGAAGCGGTACGCTCGGCGATGCGCTGCTCGAGGCCCGCGTTGAGCTCCTTCAGCGACTGTTCGGCCTTGACGCGCGCGGCGATCATGGCGCGCTGGTTGATTTCCATTTCAACCAGCGCCGCCAGGTCGCGCAGCTGGCGCCGGTCGGCGTCGCTCATCTCGCGCGGGACGCGGTCGATAATGCACAGGGTGCCGATCGGGTGGCCGTCGAGCGTGTAGATCGGCTGGCCGGCGTAGAAGCGGATGTGGGGGGGGCCGAGCACCAGCGGGTTGTGCGAAAAGCGCGGATCGCGGTCTGCGTCGGGTACCACCAGCATGGTGCTGGCGGCGACGGCGTGCGTGCAGAACGAAATCGATCGCGGGGTCTGGGCCGCATCGAGGCCGGCGCGCGACTTGAACCACTGGCGGTCGTCGTCGACCAGCGAGACGATCGCGATCGGCACCGAAAAGGCGGCCTGCGCCAGGCGGGTGAGGCGATCGAATCGCTCTTCCTGCGGGGTGTCGAGGATATTCAAGGCGCACAAGGCGCGGACTCGATCCTCGTCTCCAGTCATATTGCTTTCCATAGTGCGATTCCGGACTCGGCTTGCCAGGCAAGCGGGTCAAATAAACAGTGCGCGAATGCCGGCAGGATGGGGCGGCGGGGAGGGCGCCCAGTGAAACTGGCGCTGAGGTCGCCAGCAGGGCTGGGCGGGGACCGGGGAATAGACGGGTCCATGATACCAAACATTCCGCCAATGCAACAGATTATTCGCGCAGCAGGGCGCAATATTAGTTGTCGCATGTCGCCAAATAAGCGTTGCCGACTGATAGGATTATCAGGCGGCCAACGGAGGCCGCAACCGGAGAAATATGCTGCGAGCAGTTTTAGGGTTGATGATGGTGCTGGCGAGTGCGCACGGCAGCGCACAAATCCGGGACGACCTGGATGGAAGCTATTCGGCGGTCACCGCGCGCGATCCGGAAGAACTCAGCGTCCTCAAGCTGCGTCGCCTGGGAGGAATGGATTACTCGCTCGACCTGCACGTTGTCGCTCCCAACCGGACGCACCATACCGGGCAGCTCGATGGCGTCGCCGTCCGCGACGGCGACATCCTCACGCTGGTCAAGCAGAACCTGCAGCCGGACGGAAAACCCGATTTCCCTGCCATCTGCAGGCTCAAGATCGAAGTGGACGCAGGCATCGCCGTGGTCTTGAGCGACGATGGCTGCGCCGGTTATGCCGGCGCGGGAGCAAGTTTCTTCGAACAGGGAAGGGAATTGCGCCGGCGTTGACAACGGGATCAGGTTCGGCGGACCTGACCCCGGCCTCGTCAGATATGCAAGGCGTGGCCCAGCGCGCGCATTGCCGCTTCCTGGACCGCTTCGCCGAGAGTCGGGTGCGCGTGAATGGTGCCGGCCACGTCTTCCAGCACGGCGCCCAGCTCGATCGACTGCGAGAACGCCGTGCTCAGCTCCGACACGCCGCGTCCGACCGCTTGCCAGCCGACGATCAGGTGATTGTCCTTGCGCGCAACCACGCGCACGAAGCCGTCGGTACTTTCGATGGTCATGGCGCGGCCGTTGGCGGCGAACGGGAAGTTCGCGACCAGGCAGCTCATGCCGGCCTGCTCGGCTTCCTGCGGCGTCATCCCGACCACCACGATCTCCGGATCGGTGAAGCACACCGCCGGCATCGCCGCGGGCTTGAAGTGACGCTTGCGGCCGGAGATGATGTCGGCCACCATCTCGCCCTGCGCCATCGCGCGGTGCGCCAGCATCGGCTCTCCGGCCAGGTCGCCGATCGCCCACACGTTGCGCATCGAAGTGCGGCACTGGTCGTCGATCTTCACGGCGCGGCCGTTCATGTCCAGCAAGAGGCTCTCGAGGCCCCAGCCTTCGGTACGCGGACGTCGTCCCACCGCCACCAGCACGCGGTCGGCCGCCAGTTCGGATTCGGCGCCGCCGGCATCCTTGATCCGCACCGCGGTGCCGGCTTCGTTCATGCCCAGCACGCTGGTGCCGAGGCGGATGTCCATGCCGAGGTGCTTGAGCGCCGCGCCGACTGGGCGCGACAGCTCCGCGTCGTAGGCCGGCAGGATGCGGTCCATCGATTCGACCACCGTGACTTCCACTCCCAGCTTGCGGTAGGCGATGCCCAGTTCGAGGCCGATGTAGCCGGCGCCGACCACCACCATCCGGTCCGGCACGGTAGCGGGAGAGAGGGCCTCGGTGGAGGAAATGACCGCGCCGCCGAACGGCATGAAGGGCAGCTCCACCGCCTGCGATCCGGCTGCCAGCAGCAGGTGCTCGCAGCCGATGCGCAATGGCTCGGCGTCGCCGGCCTGCTGCACTTCGACCGTCTTGCCGTCGATGATGCGCGCCCACCCGTTCACCACCTGCACGCCGTTCTTCTTCAACAGCGCGCCGACGCCGCCGGTCAGGCGCTTGACGATGCCGTCCTTCCACGCCACCGTGCGCGCCAGGTCGATGCGCGGCGCGTTGGCGATGATGCCGAGCGGCGAACCGTCGGCGTACTGGCGCACCTTTTCGAATTCCTCGGCCGCGTGGATCAGTGCCTTGGACGGAATGCAGCCGATGTTCAGGCAGGTGCCGCCCAGGCGCTCGCCTTCGACCAGGATGGTCGGGATGCCGAGCTGGCCGGCGCGGATCGCAGCGACGTAGCCGCCGGGACCGCCGCCGATGACCAGCAGCGTTGTATGTGTCGATTGCATCGGCTACTCCACGAACAGGGTGGCGGGGCATTCCAGATAGCCCCGGATGGCTTGCACGAACTGCGCGGCCACCATGCCGTCGACGACGCGGTGGTCGAACGACGACGACAGGTTCATCATCTTGCGCGCTACCACCAGGCCGTCGCGGATCATCGGGCGTTCGACCATGCGGTTGACGCCGACGATGGCCACTTCCGGCGAATTGATCACCGGCGTGGTGACGATGCCGCCCAGCGCGCCCAGGCTGGTGATGGTGATGGTGGAGCCGGACAGTTCCTCGCGCAGCGCTTTGCCGGCGCGCGCCGCTTCGGCCAGGCGCAGCACTTCGGCGGCGCTGGACCACGGATCGCGCGCTTCGGCGTTGCGCACCACGGGCACCATCAGGCCGGGGTCGGTCTGGGTCGCGATGCCGATGTGGACCGCGTCGTAGCGCGTGACCACGCCCGCCTCATCGTCGAAGCGCGCGTTGACCTGCGGGTACTGGCGCGCGGCCAGCACCACGGCGCGCATCAGCAGCGGCAGCAGCGTCAGCTTGCCGCGCTCCTTGCCCCAGCGCGCATTGAGCTGGGTGCGCAGGGCTTCGACTTCGGTGACGTCGATCTCCTCGACATAGCTGAAGTGCGGGATGCGGCGTTTCGCGTCCTGCATTTTCTCGGCGATCTTGCGGCGCAGGCCGATAACGGGCACCGCGTGTTCGCCGTCGCGCTGGGCGTAGCGGTCGTCGTTGCCGCCGCCGCTTGACCGGGCCGGGCCGCGCGCCACGAAGGCGTCAAGGTCCGAATGGGTGATCCGCCCGGCAGGGCCGCTGCCGTGGACGAACTGGAGTTCGACGCCGAGGTCCCAGGCGCGCTGGCGCACCGCGGGAGCGGCCAGCGGCTTCTCGCCTTCCGGACGCAGCGCCGTGACCTTGGCGGTCGCTGGTGCGGGAGCGGGTGCCGCCTTCGCGACCGGTTCAGGGACAGGAGCGGGCTTTGGGGCCGCGGCCGGCGCCGGCGCTGGCGCCGCGGATTGCTGGCGCGATGCCGGCGCCGCCTTGATGGTCGCCTCGTTGCCGGCGCCTTCGACTTCGAGCGTGATCAGCGCGGCGCCCACCGACAGCGCCTGGCCGATCTCGCAGCCGAGCGTGGTCACGATGCCGTGCACGGGGGACGGAATCTCCACCGTCGCCTTGTCGGTCATGACGTCGGCCAGTACCTGGTCCTCAACCACTTTGTCGCCCGGCTTGACGCGCCATTCGACTACTTCGACTTCCGCGATGCCTTCGCCCAGGTCGGGCATCTTGATGACATGAACACCCATCGTTAAACTCCCATCGCACGTTTGAAGGCCGCCCCGACTCGATCGGGGCCGGGGAAGTACGCCCATTCCTGCGCATGCGGATACGGCGTGTCCCAGCCGGCCACGCGCTCGATCGGCGCTTCCAGTTGGTAGAAGCAGTGCTCCTGGACCAACGCGCACAGTTCGGCGCCGAAGCCGCTGGTGCGGGTCGCTTCATGCACCACCACGCAGCGGCCGGTCTTCTTGACCGAGTTGACGATGGTGTCGAGGTCGAGCGGCCAGATGCTGCGCAGGTCGATGATCTCGGCGTCGATGCCGGTCTCGCGAGCGGCGGCTTCGGCCACGAATACCATCGTGCCGTAAGTGATGACGGTCAGCGCGGAGCCTTCGCGGAACACCGAGGCTTTATCGAGCGGCACGGTGTAGTAGCCTTCCGGGACTTCGCCCATCGGATGCTTCGACCATGGCACCACCGGCTGGTCATGGTGGCCGTCGAACGGGCCGTTGTAGAGGCGCTTCGGCTCGAGGAAGATGACCGGGTCGTCGTTCTCGATGCACGAGATCAGCAGGCCCTTGGCGTCGTAGGGATTGGACGGCATCACGGTGCGCAGGCCGCACACGTGGGTGAACATCGCCTCCGGGCTCTGGCTGTGGGTCTGGCCGCCGTAGATGCCGCCGCCGCAAGGCATGCGGATCACCATCGCCGCGGTGAACTCGCCGGCCGAGCGGTAGCGCAGGCGCGCCGCTTCCGACACGATCTGGTCGGAGGCCGGATAGAAGTAATCGGCAAACTGGATCTCGACGACCGGGCGCAGGCCATAGGCGGCCATGCCGACCGCGGTGCCGACGATGCCGCCTTCCGAGATCGGCGCGTCGAACACGCGCGACTTGCCGTACTTGACCTGCAGGCCGTCGGTGCATCGGAACACGCCGCCGAAGTAGCCCACGTCCTGGCCGTAGACGACGACGTTGTCGTCGCGCTCGAGCATGATGTCCATCGCCGAGCGCAGCGCCTGGATCATGGTCATCGGTACTGTCTTCGTATCTGAATCTCGCTTCACGCTCACACTCCCAATTCTTGACGTTGACGGCGCAGGTGCTCGGGCATCTCTTTATAGACGTCCTCGAACATCGATGCGGCGCTCGGCACGCGGCCGTCGGCGAGAGTGCCGAACTGCTCGGCCTCTTTCTGCGCCGCGATCACTTCCGCCTCCAGCGCCTGCTGGGTGGCTTCGTTTTCGGCGTCCGACCACAGGCCGCGGCCCTGCAGGTGGCGGCGCAGGCGGCCGATCGGGTCGCCCAGCGGGAAGTGCGACCAGTCGTCGGCCGGGCGGTACTTGGAAGGATCGTCCGAGGTCGAGTGCGGGCCGGCGCGGTAGGTGACCCATTCGATCAGGGTCGGTCCGAGGTTGCTGCGCGCGCGTTCGGCGGCCCATTGCGAGGCCGCGTAGACCGCGAGGAAGTCGTTGCCGTCGACCCGCAGCGAGGCGATGCCGCTGCCGACGCCGCGCGCGGCGAAGGTGACGCTCTCGCCGCCGGCCAGCGCCTGGAAGGTCGAGATGGCCCACTGGTTGTTGACGACGTTGAGGATCACCGGCGCCTGGTACACGTGGGCGAAGGTGAGGGCGGTGTTGAAGTCCGATTCGGCGGTGGCGCCGTCGCCGATCCAGGCCGACGCGATTTTTGTGTCGCCCTTGATCGCCGAGGCCATGGCCCAGCCGACGGCCTGCACGAACTGGGTCGCGAGGTTGCCGGAGATGGTGAAGAAGCCCTTGTCGCGCACGGAGTACATGACCGGCAGCTGGCGGCCCTTGAGCGGGTCTTTTTCGTTCGACAGCAGCTGGCAGATCATCTCGACCAGCGAGAACTCCTTGGCCATCAGCAGGCTTTGCTGGCGGTAGGTGGGGAAGTTCATGTCGCCGTCCTGCAGCGCGAGCGCGTGGGCGGTGCCGATGGCTTCCTCGCCGAGCGAGGTCATATAGAAGGACATCTTCTTCTGGCGCTGGGCGATGACCATGCGGGCGTCGAAGATGCGGGTCTTCATCATCGTGCGCAGGCCGAAGCGCAGCAGCTCGCTGTCGATCTCCTGCGCCCACGGGCCGACGGCGTTGCCGTCGTCGTCGAGCACGCGGATCAGCGTCGAGGCGAGGTCGCCGGTGTCGGACGGCGCCACGTCGATGGGAGGGCGCCGCACCGCGCCGGCGGCGGTGACGTGAAGGTACGAAAAATCGGTCTTGCATCCGGGACGCCCTGTTGGCTCCGGAACGTGCAGTGTCAGAGGCTTACTCTGGCTCATGTTACTTCCCCTTGGTAAGGTGATGTGCGCCAGAAGGATAACAAATAGTTCAGTACACCGGAGTGCGGTTCGCGCAAATATTTATCGTGCAGTGCAGCAGGAAAGCACCCACATCCGCTTCCAAAATATTGGGGTCAGACCCGCTTTATATTCGGTGGAGCGAATGAAAACAATCAAAATATTGGGGTCAGACCCGTTTAATATTCGGTAGAGCCAATGGTATACAATCAAAATATTGGGGTCAGACCCGTTTGATATTCGGTGGAGCCATTACCTGCGCCAGGTGTTCGGCCGAAGTTGAACGCGGCGCGCTTATACCTATACTTACGGGTATGAACGCGATTTGGCCCGAGTTGCCGTACAACGACTGGAAAGACACGTGCGCCACGCTGCACCGGTGGAGCCAGGTCGTCGGCAAGGTTCGCCTGCACCAGGCGCCCTGGCTGAATCACTCCTGGCACGCCACTTTCTACGTCACAGCGCGCGGCATCACGACTTCGCCGATACCGCACGGCGAGCGCAGCTTCGACATCGAATTCGACTTCGTCGACCATCGCCTGCACATACGCACCAGCGACGCGATGACGCGCTCGATCGAGCTGCGCCCGCGCTCAGTCGCCGACTTCCACCGCGAGCTGTTCGCGCAGCTCGACGACCTCGGCCTTCCAGTCCAGATCCATGGCGCGCCCAACGAACTGCCCGATTCGACGCCGTTCGCGCAAGACGAGATCCATGCGTCCTACGACGCCGAGTACGCGCAGCGCTACTGGCAGCTGCTGGTGCAGGCCGACCGGGTGATGAAGCAATTCCGCGCGCGCTTCATCGGCAAGTGCAGCCCGGTCCATCTGTTCTGGGGCAGTTTCGACCTGGCCGTCACGCGCTTCTCCGGCGCGCCAGCGCCAGAGCATCCGGGCGGCATCCCAAATTGTCCGGACTGGGTGACGCGCGAGGCGTATTCGCATGAGGTGTCGAGTTGCGGTTTCTGGCCCGGCAACGATGCGCTGCCGATGCCGCTGTTTTATGCCTATGCCTATCCCGCGCCGCCTGGATTCAAGGATGCGATGGTGCGGCCGGCGAAGGCGTATTTCGAGGAGACGTTCGGCGAGTTTGTGCTGCCCTACGAGGAGGTCAGGTCGGCCGCATCGCCCGATGCGGTGCTGCTCGATTTCTTTCAGTCGACTTATGAAGCGGCCGCAGACCTGGGCCGCTGGAATCGGCAGGCGCTGGAGGCAGGATGGGTATGACGGGGACGCCTAGTCGCGGCGGGGAAGGCCCTGATGCCGTTAAGTTGGCGGTGAAACAAGCTGCGGCGCCAACCCCGGGGTCAGGTCCGGCGGACCTCACCCCATGTCTTGACGCTGGCGCCTTCAACACCACCGCAGGTACGACACCTTAACCTCACGGCATCAGGGTCAGACCTGGGCGTAGCGGTTCGCTCTAGCTCCCACGGCTTCCAGGACCCATGCCGCCCGGCGGCCCGCGCCTTGCACCCGTCACTCCGCCAAACCGGTACGACAGCCCGAGGTACATCACCCGCCCGTCAAATCGCCGGACGGTGGTCTCTTTGAGGATGTCGTTGTCCGTCACGGTCTCGATCCGGTTGGTCTCGAACAGGTCGGTCACGTTGAACACCACATCGAGCATCGGCGTAATCGCATGCCGGTAATTGAGCGTGGTGTTGGAATACGGCTGGCGATAGCCCTGTCCCAGCAGCGCCCGTCCGACCGCGGTCACCGCCACCTGCAGCTTGTCCTGCTCGGTGATGCTCCAGTTCACGCGCGCCCGCGCCGTCAGCGACTCGGCGCTGCGCATCTTGTACACGCCCGGCACCAGCGTGGCGATGCGCTGCTCGGTGTACGCCAGGTTGCCGCTGGTGTTGATAGTGAGCGAAGGCAGCAGCTTGCCGCTGACCGTGAATTCGAGCCCGCCCGCGTGGTTGCTGCCGGCATTGTCGCGCGTGGTCAGCAGCACCGTGTCGCTGATGAACACCTTGCGCTCGGAGATCAGGCCGCCGTCGCGCCGGAAGTAGCCGCGCAGGTTGGTATCGAGCTTGCCGAAGCGGGTCTCGTAGCCCAACTCGATCGAATCGGTCTGTGTCGGCTTCAGCGCGGGATTGCCCGAGGAGACGTTGAACTCGTCGCGATACACCACGAAGGGATTCAGGTCGCCGGCGCCCGGACGGCGGATCCGGTGCGCGTAGCTGAAGCGGATGTTGGTGTCCTCGGACGCCTTGTAGCTGACGAAGGCGCTCGGGATGAGGTTCAGGTAGTGGTTGCTGGCGTCGATCCCGCTGGTGCGCTGGGCGATGTCCATGCCGGTGTACTCGGCGCGCAGCCCGCCCAGCACGCCCCAGCGCTCGTTCAGCCGGACCTGCCAGGAGCCGTACAACGCCAGGGTCGTCTCATTGAGCTCGTACTGATTCGTGCGCAGCAGGTTCGGGCTCTCGACCTGCGACAAGGGATCGATGTTGGTGTAGCGCGTGTCGAAGCTGCTCCTGTTCGACGCGACCTTGTAGCCGGCCTTGAGCATGCCATGCTCGCCCGGCTGTTCGAGGTCGGCGGTGAAATCGACGATGCGGATCTCGTTGAGGTTGGCCTGGCGCCCCTGGCTGTCGCGCGCGCCCGCCGGCCGCAGCGTGTACGCGTTCGCGTACGCATTCTCGCTGGCGTTGATGGCCGACGACACGCGCAGGTCGAACTTGATCAACTCGCCCGGCTGGAAGCCCTTGTGGTCGACCCGCGCTCCCAAGGTGTATTTGTCGGAGGCGCCGCCGCGGCGCGTGGTGCGCAGGTAGTCGCTGTCGGCGATGTCGTCGGTGCCGAACGCGGTGTAGCGATCGAGCGCATCCAGGGCGTTCGAGTTGCGCGCATACCCGGCGCTGGCGGCCAGCGTGTCCTTGTCGCCCAAGTTGTAGTGCAGCGTGCCGTTGACGCCCGCGGCGCCGGTCAGTCCGCTCGATTGCGACAACTGGCGGCTGCGGTTGAAGACCCCGGTCGACGGCACGATGCGCTGGCGCTCGGCGTCGCTCCAGCTGTTGCGGCCGTCGTGCCGGTAGTAGGCGCTGCCCTGGGCGCCGAAGCGGCCCGAGTTGTAGCTGCCGCCGCTCGATGCGTTGTAGCGGCCGTCCCTGCCGATGTTCGCGTTCAGCGTGCCGAAGCCGCCCGGCTTGCGGGTGCGCTTCATGATGATGTTGAGGATAGGCCCGCCGCCGGCCTCATTGCCGAATTGCGCGCCGGGGTTGTTGATCACTTCGATCGATTCGATGTCCTCGGCCGGCATCGAGGCGAGCGTCGGGCCGCGGTTATCGCCCTGCAGCATGGCCGACGGCTTGCCGTCGATCAGGATCTGCACGTTCGGGCTGCCGCGCAGCAGCACCGTGCCGTCCGGGTCGACCGTGACCGAGGGCACGTTATTGAGCGCGTCCGCGGCCGAATTGTTCGACGAGCCGAGGTCGGACTTGGTCTCGTAGACCTGGCGGTCGATCTGGTTCGACGGCCGGCTGGCGGGCACGGTGACGGTGGCCACCGGAACCTCGGCCGGCGGCGCTTCCTTGGCCGCCGGCTTGGCGGGCGGCGGCGGCTCGGTCTGGGCGAACGCCGGAACGGCGGCGATCAGGGATGCGGACAGCAGGGTGAGCGGGAAGGGCAGGAACGCGTTGTTTCGGCGAATCATCTGGTATGCGATTGGTAGCTGGAGCGATACCGCGAGGATAGCGAGTTGTTGCCTGCAAGTAAAGCACGATGTGCGCGCGTCAATACCCCGCGCCGGCGGTGCGCCGCACGAATGCTTCGAATTCTCCGACAGGGACAGGCCGGCTGAACAAATAGCCCTGGAAGGCGTCGCACCCTTGCTCCATCAGGAAGCGGTGCTGCGCCGCGGTCTCCACCCCTTCGGCGATGACGTTCAGGTCGAGGCATCGGCCCAGCGCGAAAATGGTGCGGGTGATCGCCGCGTCGCTGGCGTCGGTCATGACGTCGCTGATGAAGGAGCGGTCGATTTTCAGCTGGTTGAGCGGCAGCCGCTTGAGGTAGCTGAGCGAAGAGTAGCCGGTGCCGAAATCGTCGAGCGAGAAGCACACGCCGCGCGATTTCAGCTTGTGCATGGTGCCGATCGTCGTTTCGGTGTCGTCGACCAGCAGGCTCTCGGTGATTTCGATCTTCAGCCGATCGGACGGGGCGCCGGCGCTGTCGAGCACGTCGAACACCTCGTCGACGAAGTTCGGCTGGCGCAGCTGGCGCGCGCTGACGTTGACCGAGATCGACAGCTGCCCCAGCTGCGCGTCGCCGGCCCAGCGCGCCAATTGCGCGCACGCCTGTTCCAGCACCCAGCGCCCCATCGGCAGGATCAGGCCGGTCTCCTCGGCGATCGGGATGAAGGCCACCGGCGAAACCATGCCGCGGCCCGGGCTTTGCCAGCGGATCAGCGCTTCGCCGCCGGTCACCTTGCCGGCGCGGTCGAGCTGCGGCTGGTAGTGCAGCAGGAATTCGCCGTTCTCCAGGCCGTCGCGCAGGTCGGCCTCGAGCGCGGCGCGCGCGCTGACCACGGTCTGCATCGCAGGATCGAAGAAGCGCACCCCGTTGCGCCCGGCCGCCTTGACTTCGTACATCGCCAGGTCGGCCTGCTTGAGCAGTTCGTTGGGCGCGCACTCCTGGTTGTGGAACAGCGTGACGCCGATGCTGGCGGTGGTGTGGCGCGCGTAGCCGTCGAAGCGCACCGGCTCGGCGCAGGCGCGCGCGATGCGCTCGCAGACCTGGCGCGCGATGGTGGCCGCTTCGGCCGGCTGCTTGCTGAGATTTTCGAGCAGGATCACGAACTCGTCGCCGCCGAAGCGCGCCACGGTATCGATCTCGAACACGCATTCGCGCAGGCGCTGCCCCACCTGCAGCAGCAGCTGGTCGCCCTTTTCGTGCCCCAGTGTGTCGTTGATGGCCTTGAAGTGATCGAGGTCGATGAACAGCAGGGCCCCGATGGCGCCGGTACGCGCGGACACCGTCACCGCATGCTGCAGCCGGTCGAGCAGCAGCAGCCGGTTCGGCAGGGTGGTGACCGGGTCGTAGAACGCCAGTCGCTCGATTTCGCGTTCGGCCGCTTTGCGCGCCGTGATGTCGGTGTTGATCGACAGGATGCCCTCGGGCTTGCCGTCGTCGTCGGCGATCAGGGACAGCGCCACCTGCACTGCGAGCCTGGTGCCGTCTTTGCACTGGCGCGTGGTCTCGCCGTTCCAGTGGCCGGTCTGCAGCAAAATGTCCTTCACCGCGGTGAACTTTACCGGGTCGTCGATCAGTATCTGGTCGACCTTCTTGCCCAGCACTTCGTCGCGGCTCCAGCCGTACATTCGCTCGGAGCTCTTGTTCCAGTACTGGATGCGGTCGTCGAGGTCGCGCACGATAATCGAGTCCTGCGCCTTGTCGAGCAGCGCCGCTTGCGTGCGCAGGCTGGCGTCGGCGTCCTGGCGTTCCAGCTCCGCCGCGGCGCGCGCGGCGAAGATGCGCAAGGTCGACGTGACGAAACTCGAGCGGCTCATGGGCCGCCTGAACACCACGAAGGCGATGCCGAGCAGCTTCCCGGCCGAGTCGCGCAGGCGCCAGCCGCCGTAAGCGCGGGCGCCGATGATGTCCGGCGGCGAACCCGGGAACCGCTCTCCGGCGCCGTCGGGGATGAAGATGTGTTCGTTGTTCAGCGCCAGTTGGCACGGGGCGGCGGCCACCACGTACTTGAAGTCGGGCACCCGCACGCCGTCGATCACGGCGATCACGGTGCGCGCCATCCCGGGCTCGGCCGGCAGCAGGCGCGCGATCACGCCGCCGTCGGCGCCGACCGCCTCGGCCATGGTGGTGGCCAGCTGCTCGAAGAAATGCTCGCCGCTGGCGGTCGACACGCTGGTAGCCATCTTGGTGAAGGCCGCCTGCAGGTGCTCCTGCTCTAGGCGCAGGCGCACGGCCGTGATGCCGAACGCGAGGTTGTCGGCCAGCTCCTGCAGCAGGCGCGCTTCGTCGGTGTCGCTTTCTTCCACTTCCAGGGTGTACAGCGCCAGCACGCCGAACGCGCGCGCGCCGTCCTTGAGCGGCAGGTAGACGGCGCCGCCGTAGCCGCACGCCGCCTCGGAAGCGAGCCAGGGCGCGAAGCGGAAATCCTGGGCCATGTCCTCGACCACCACCGGCTCGCCGCTGCGGATCGCCACGCCGGCCGGGCCGCGCCCGCTGTCGGCATGGTCGGACCAGCCCAGCGTGAGGTCGCGCAGGCAGGACACGTCGTCCGGATTGCCGGCGTGGGCCGCGATCGAAATCGACTGGGCCGCGTCGTGCTCGGCATAGCCGACCCACGCCATGCGGTAGCCGCCCACGTCGACGGCGATGCGGCAGATCTCGGCGATCAGTTCGGGCTCGCGCGCCGCGTGCACCACCAGATGGTTGCAGCGGCTGAGCATCTGCAGCGCGCGGTGCGCCTGCTTCAGCGCCAGCCGCGCTTCCTTGCGCTCGGTGATGTCGTGGAAGTACACGGCCAGGCCGTCGTCGATCGGGTAACAGCGCACTTCGAACCAGGTGCGCAGCGGCGGGAAGTATTCTTCGAATGCGGTGACGCGCTGTTCGCGCAGCGCGCGGCCGTATTCGCGGTACGACGGGCCGCCGATCGCGCCCGGGAATTCTTCCCACGCCAGCTTGCCCAGCAAGTCGCCGCGGCTGCGGTGCAGCAGCGCCTCGGCTTCCGGATTGAGGTAGGTGAAGCGCAGCGCGGTGTCCATCGTCAGGAACGCTTCGCTCATGGTGTCGAGCGCATTGGCCAGGCGCGCCACCAGTTTGGCCGGGTCGTCGTGGTGGTGCGCGTCCTGCGCCGCTGCACGCAGCGCGAGCTGGATGCGCGTCAGCGAGCCGTCCGGCAGGCGCACCGCACGGCCGCTCGACTGCACCCGGACGCGGCGCCCATCGGCAGTGATCATGTCGAACCTCGCGTCCCAGGGTGCGCCGTCGCGCGCGCAGCGCTCGAAAAGCTCGCCCGCCATGGCGCGTGATTCCGGCGCGGCCATGCCGATGAGGTCGTCCGCCCCGGGGCGGGCGCCCGCCGGCAGATCGAGCAGTTCCAGTGCCGGCCGCGACCACCAGGTCGAGCGGGTCGGCAGATCGACTTCAATTCCGGCGAAATGGGGTACAGCAGCGTCGCCGACGCGCAATCTTGCCTCCTCGGTCGGCGAGGAGGAAGTCATAAGGCGCGCACCCGTGGATGGTTTTCTGGATCGGGATGATTCATGGCTGTCCTGTTCTGTGTTGTCCTGTACGTAAATATGCCTGAAAGGCACACCATACATGTTTTTTGCATAAGGGTACGGTTCTATTGCGAAGAATAAAGAGGTAATTTTTACGCCTGTTTAGTTGTACTTATTGACAATCTTCCACGTTCCCGGGCGTAAGGCAAATGGCGACAGCGGCGTCATTAAATCTGCGACATCAATGGGGCCGGTAAAAACCTTTGCGCAGGGTGTGGGCGGATGGGAGGGATGGCATCGGCCGGGCAAGGATGGCCGCGACGGGGGCTGGGGACCCGTTTGCCGCCGGGAGCGGGCGCTCGTAGAATTCCGCTCCGTTCTGCGAGAGGCCGCCGGATCCATTTCCCGCGCCCAAAAATTTGCCATTGGTTTAACATTTACACACATTCTTAAGCGAGCATGCATGGATGACCAACAATCCCGTTCCGCTGCAACCTACTTTCCTGGCGAAGGGGAGATGGTGCGCGCGGTGCATGCGATGGACTGGAGCGCCACGCCGATCGGACCGGTGTCCGGCTGGCCGGCCTGCATCCGGGCCGCCGTCAGCATCTGCCTGAATTCGGATTTCCAGCTCAGTGTGCTGGTTGGGCGCGAGCTGGTCTACGTCTACAACGACGCCACCGCGCCGATCTTCGGCGACAAGCATCCGGGAGCGCTGGGCCGCACCGTGGCCGACGTCTGGCCGGAGGCCTGGGCCGCGCTCGGGCCGGTGCTGACTTCCGTCATGGACACCGGTCGCGCGGTGCGGATGGACGACTGGCAGCTGATCCTCCAGCGCCGCGGCTTTTCGGAAGAATGCTATTTCTCGGTCTCTTACAGCCCTGTGTGCGACGACGAGGGCCGCGCCGTCGGCGTGTTCGTCGCGACCATGGAGACCAGCCGCCGCTTCATCAACGAGCGGCGCCTGCGTACCCTGAATCACCTGGCCACCCAGGTCGCGCTGCGCCGCGGCGACGAGCGGACCCTGGAGCTGGTGCGCGCGGCGCTGGCCGACAATCCCTTCGACGTGCCGCTGTGCGCCCTGTACCTGGCGGTGCCGGGCGAGGACTACGCGGCGCAGGTGTTCTGCGCCGGCCTGCACGAAGACTGCATCGGCATCGACAAGCGCGTTCCCTGGCCGGGCGCCGGCGCTGGCGGGGGCGCGCACCCGCTGTCGCGCCTGGCCCATTCGTTCGAGCCGCGCACCTACGCCGCCGCCGATCTGCTCGCGCCCGGCGACAAGTGCGGCGTGTGGCCGGAGCCGCCGCGCCAGATCATTGCGGTACCGTTCATGGTGCCCGGCTACGCCACGCCGCATGGCTTCCTGCTGGTCGCGGCCAACCCGCGCGCGCCGCTCGACCAGGAATACCGCCACTTCATCGACACCATCGCCGGCCTGGTCGGCACCGCCGTCGCCGGCATCGAGGCGATCGCGGCGGAACGGCGCCGCAGCGAGGCGATGGCGGAGCTGGACCGCTCCAAGTCGCAGTTCTTCGCCAACGCCAGCCACGAGCTGCGCACCCCGGTGACCCTGATCCTCGGCCCGCTGTCGGAGCTGCTGGAGCAGTCCGACGCCGTGCTGGCGCCGGGCGTGCGCGACTTCATCGAGCTGGCCCACCGCAACGCGCAGCGCCTGCACAAGCTGGTCAGCGCGATCATGGATTTCGCCAGCATCGAGGCCGGCCAGCTGCCGCTGCGGCTGGAACCGCTCGACCTGGGTGCGCTGACCGCCGAAGTGGCCAGCCTGTTCCGCTCTGCGATCGAGGCCGCGGGCCTGCGCCTGACGATCCGCAACGCACTCCCTCCCGGCGAACTCATGATCGACCGCGACATGTGGGAGACCGTGGTGTCGAACCTGCTGTCGAATGCCTACAAATTCACGCTGGCTGGCGAAGTCGCGCTGGAACTCGATTGCGCCGGCGGCATGCTGCGCCTGGCGGTGCGCGACACCGGCGTCGGCATCGCGCAGGACGAACTGGAACGCGTGTTCGAGCGCTTCTACCGCAGCGGCAACCGCGCCGGCCGGCCGGTCGAAGGCACCGGCATCGGCCTGGCGCTGGTGCGGGAGCTGGTACGCCTGTCGGGCGGGCGGATCGATGCCGCCAGCGTGCCGGGCCAGGGCAGCACCTTCACCGTGACCTTGCCGCTGCGCCTGGCCGACCCGGCCGCGCCGCGGCCCGCGCCGGCCGCGCGCCTGGTGCGCCCGGTGCACCTGGCCGGGGCCTTGCCGGCGCGGCACATGATGGCGCCGCCGCCGGGCGCTCAGCCGATGCGCGTGGTGGTGGTCGACGACAACGCCGACATCGTGCACTACATCGAGCGCCTGCTGAAGGATTCCTGCAGCGTCGAATCGGCGCGCGACGCCGCCGGCGGGCTGGCCGCGGTGCGCGCGACCAATCCCGAACTGGTGCTGGTCGACCTGATGATGCCGGGCGAGGATGGCCTCGACCTGGTGCGCGCGATCCGCGCCGACCCGGCGATCCGCACCGTGTCGATCATCGTGCTGTCGGCGCGCGCCGGCGCCGACGCCCGGCTCGACGCGCTGGCCGCCGGCGCCGACGAATACATGGGCAAGCCGTTCAGCGGCCGCGAACTGGTGGCGCGGGTCGCCGCCCACGTGCGCATGTCCCGCATACGGCGCGCCGCTTTCGAACAGGAAGTGGCGCTCAAGCGCGAGATCGCCGAAGTGCGCAGCGACCTGGCCAGCGTGTTGGAAGCGACCAGCGACACGTTCATCGGCATCGACGCCGGGCTGCGCGTGGTGGCGGCGAACGACACCGCGGCGGCCAACCTGGGCGCGCCGAAACAGGAACTGGTGGGGCGCACCGTGTTCGAGATCGCGCCGTTCGTCGCCGGCAGCGCGCTGGAGGAGGCGATGCGGGCCGCGCTCGCCGGCAAGCACCCGGCGCCGGTCGAATACCTGCAGCGCACCTCGGACCGCTGGTTCAACGTGCGCTGCTACCCGGCCCCGCACGGCGCGCTCGTGCTGGCCAACGACATCACCGAGGTCAAATTGGCCGAGCAGATGCTGATCGGCGCCAAGATCGACCTGGAACGGCGCGTCGAATTGCGCACCGAGCAGCTGCGACAGGCCAACCGCCTGCTGGCGGCAGTGTTCGACCGTGCCCCCGGCGGCATCGCCATCACCGACATCAACGGCGTGTTCGTGCGCGCCAACCCGGCCTACCAGGAGTTGGTCGGCTACAGCGAGGCCGAGCTGACCGGGCGCAACCTGGCCGACGTCACCGTCTCCGAGGACTTTCCGGCTGCCGCATGGGAGTTGCGCACGGTGCTCGACGGCGCCGTCGCTTTGGCCCAGATAGAGGCGCGCGCGCGGCGCGCCGACGCCAGCGTGATCTGGGTCCACAACTTCATCTCGATGATTGAGGACGAGGCGCGCCAGCCGCGCTACTTCGTCGTCATCGCCAAGGACATCACCGAACGCAAACGCGTTGAGGCGGAACGCCGCGCCGCGCAGGAAGAACTGAACGTGCTGTACGAACGCCTGCAGACGGTTCGCGAATCCGAGCGCAACGCGCTGGCGCGCGAAGTGCACGACCAGCTGGGACAGACGCTGTCGGCGGCCAAGATCGACCTGAAACTGCTGGAGCACGACATCGGCGTGCACGGCGCCGCGCTGGAGCCCGACAAGGTGATCCCCGAGCTGCACTCGGCCTGCGCCACGCTGGACCGGGCGATGCAGCTGGTGCGCGAGATCGCCACCGAGCTGCGCACGCCCGAGCTGGACGGCCAGGGCCTGTACGCGGCGATCGAGTGGCACGCGCGCGACTTCGAGCGGCGCACGCGCCTTCCCACCAGCGTCGAACTGCCGGCCGGCCTGCGGCAGCCGGCGCGCCCGGCGGCCGAAGCGCTGCTGCGCATTTTCCAGGAGGCGATGACCAATGTGCTGCGCCACGCCCACGCCAGCCGGATCTGGGTCAGCGTCGAGCGGCGCGGCGACGCGCTGCTGCTGCGGGTGCGCGACGACGGCGCAGGCATCGCGCGCGAGCACGGGCGCGCGGTGCGCTCGCTTGGCATCACCGGCATGCAGGAACGCGCCGCGCTGGTGCACGGCAGGCTGAGGGTCGGGCCGCTGCGCCCGCGCGGCACCCTGGTGTCGGCGCTGATCCCGATGGACGACAAACAAAACGAACCAGGAGAACTGGCATGATCCGCATCGTTATCGCCGACGACCATGAGCTGATCCGCGAAGGCGTCAAGAAAATCATCCGGTCCAGCGCCGACTTGCGCATCGTCGGCGAGGCGGCCGACATGACCAGAACGCTGGCGCTGGTGACGCAGCACCGGCCCGACGTGGTGGTGCTCGACATCAGCCTGCCCGAACACGACGGGCTGGAAGGGCTGGCCGAACTGCGCCGCCAGTTCCCCGAACAGAAGGTGGTCATGCTCAGCATGTACGCCGAAGAACGCTACGCGGTGAGCGCGCTGCGCGCCGGCGCGGCCGGCTACATCACCAAGGCGATGGCCGCCGAGGAGCTGGTCAAGGCGATCCGCCAGGTGGTGGCCGGCAGCACCTACATCGGGCCCCGGCTGGCCGAGCTGATGGCGCGCCAGGCGCTGGAACCGGACCCGCAGCCGTCGCACCACAACCTGACCGCGCGCGAGGCCGAAATCGTCGCCCTGATCGGCGCCGGCATGCAGGTCAAGCAGGTGGCCGCCGAACTGGGAATCAGTGTCAGTTCCGTCAACACCTACCGCAACCGGATCTTCCGCAAGATGGGCCTGTCGTCGAACGCGGCTGTCATCCGATACGCACTGAAGAGCGGGCTGGTTAGTTAATTGCTTACGGGCATGTGATTTGTACGCAACGTTATAGGGTCATTCCTTGTCGTTCATTTGGCGACAAGCCTAAACGAAATATGTGACCGTTTCTTTGCAAGAACTATTTCCTAAAACCTAAGTTCCTTTAAAAATCAACGGCTTGCCTTCGTATCGTCCGTGCAAATATGTGTCATGAGGCCTGCGCACGGTTCATTTGACAAGCGAACTCGGCTGTGAATTTTCGGTACGATGGAGGTGGGTGATTTATTGCTGTTGCGCAATAAACATTTCCACGCGATTTGATCGATAAGGTAATGCCAAGATGCTTCAGGGAATTCCGTTGATTGCTTGTCACGCCCCGGCGCGCGGGTGCGCCCGATGATGCGCGCCGCTTCCGACGACGCCGCGCTGCTCGACCTGTTCGCCGCCGAGGCGGCTGGCCACCTCGGCCGGATCGCGGCCGCCGTGGCGTCGCCGGACCTGGGTGCCGACGGCGCGGCGCTGGGCACGATCCTCGACGCCCTGCACACGCTGGCCGGCGCCGCGCGCTCGGTCGAGCTGCTCGAATTCGAATGCCTGTGCCACGCGCTGGAACGCGTGTTCGGCGCCGCGCGCGCGCCCGGCGCCGCGCCCTTGCTGCGCGAGGCCATCGCCGCGGCGCTCGCGCTGGCGCCGCAACTGATCGGCCAGCCGGCTGGCCGCATCCGCAACCAGGCGCTGGCGCTGTGCGGCCAGCTCGACGCGCTGGCGGCCCGTCCGGCGCAAGGCCGCCCATGAAAATGATGCCCACCCCCCCTGAACCGGCGATCGAGATCCTGGTCGTCGAAGACAGTCCCACCCAGGCCGAATTCCTGGCGCAGATGCTGCGCGAAACGGGCGGCTACCGTGTGCGCATCGCCGTCGACGGCCGCGACGGCCTGTGCGCGGCGCGCGAGCAGGCGCCCGCGCTGATCGTCAGCGACATCGCGATGCCCCGCATGGACGGTTTCGCGATGTGCCGCGAAATCAAGAAGGACGCCGCCCTGCGCGACATCCCGGTCATTCTCCTGACTTCGCTCACCAGCCTGCACGACGTGATCCGCGGCCTCGACTGCGGCGCCGACAATTTCATCCGCAAGCCGTTCGACGGCCACTACCTGCTGGGCCGGATCCGCGTGATCCTGGCCAACCGCGGCATGCGCGGCGCCGAGCGGGTCCAGCTGGGCATGCAGGTCAACCTGGGAGGCCAGACCCACTTCATCACGGCCGAGCGCCAGCAGATCTTCGACCTCTTGATCTCGACCTACGAGGAAGCGATCCAGATGGCCGAGCAGCTCAAGGCGCAGCAGGAACGCATCGCCCACAACTACCAGTCGCTCGAAGGCCTGTTCCGCATCGCCGAGGCGCTCAATCCGGCGCTGACCGAGCAGGCGGTGGGCGAACTGGCGCTCGAGCGCCTGCTCGATTTCCCCGGCGTGCTGGGCGCCTGCATCAAGCTGTTCGGCGCAGACGGCAAGCTGCGCCTGGTCGCCGCGCGCGACTTCGCCACCGACAGCCACGCCAGCGACGCCTGCGCGACCTGCCACTGTGAGCGACAGCTGCAATCCGGCCAGTTGACGGAGTCCCAGTTCATCATGACCTGCGAGCAGATGAACCGGCCGCATGCCTGCATCCCGCTGGCGACCGGCGCCGGCACGCGCGGCGTGTTGTGCCTGATGACGACCGAGAGCAAGCTGGCCGCCGACCAGTGGCAGGTGCTCGAGACGGTCGGCAACCAGATCGCCGTGGCGGTCGAGCGCGCGCGCCTGTACGGCAGCATGGAAGCGCAGGTCAAGGACCGCACCGACGCCTGGCAGTCCGAGCGCAAGCTGCTGTCGGCGGTGGTCAACACCAGCGGCGCGCTGGTGTGCATGGTCGACGCGGCCGGCGTGATCCGGCTGTTCAACCCGGCCTGCGAGCAGGCGATGGGCTGGCCGGCGCAGGAGGCGATCGGCCGCCCATGCTGGGAAGTGTTCGAAAAGGCCAGCGGCAGTTCCGGCCTGCGCCAGTTCTTCGAGCAGCCGCCCGAGAACAAGGGGCCCAGCCAGGTCAGCGGCGAATGGCGCGCGCGCGACGGCAGCAAGCGCGCGATCATCTGGTCGACCACCTGGCTGCGCAAGGGCGACGGCGAGATCGAGTACTTCCTCGGCACTGGCGTCGACGTCACCGAACTGCGCGGCGCCGAGGAGCAGGTGCGCTACCTGAGCAGCTTCGACACGCTGACCGGCCTGCCGAACCGTCTCCTGATGCGCGACCGAGTGCGCCAGCTGCAGGAACAGGCGGCCGGCGGGTCCGAGCTGGTCGGCTACCTGATGCTCAAGCCGGAACGCCTGCGCCTGATCGGTGAGAGCCTGGGGATCGAGGCCGAGGAGGCGATGCTGCGCCAGGTCGCGCGACGCCTGGGCCGCTGGGAGAACGGCACCGCCAGCGTGGCGCGGATCGGCGAACGTACCTTCGCCATCGCGGCGCTGCGCAAGTCTCCCGAGGAGCTGTCGACGCTGGCGCGCGAGCTGCTGGCCGAACTGAGCCTGCCGTTCATGCACGAAGGGCAGGAGCTGCATCTCGACCCGGCAATCGGCATTGCCGTTTATCCGAACGACGGCGACGACTACGACACCCTGCTGCAAGGCAGCGAGGCGGCCGTGCGGCGCGCGCTGGCCGGCACCGAAGAACGCTACGAGTTCTACCGCCCCGAACTGAACCAGGGCGCGCAGGAACGCTTCCGCATGGAGAGCGCGCTGCGACGCGCGATCGAGCGCGGCGAGTTCGTGCTGCACTATCAGCCGCAGGCCAGCCTGGCGACCGGCAAGATCATCGGCGTCGAGGCGCTGGTGCGCTGGCAGCACCCGGAGCTGGGCCTGATCGCGCCGGGCCGCTTCATTGGCCTGGCCGAGGAGACGGGACTGATCCTGCCGATCGGCGACTGGGTGCTGCGGCGCGCCTGCCAGCAAAGCTGCGAATGGCAGCGCGATGGCCTGCCGGCGGTGCCGGTCTCGGTCAACCTGTCGGCACGCCAGTTCTCTGAAAATATCATTGGCACGGTCGAGCGCATCCTGGCCGAAACCGGTCTGGCGCCGCACCTGCTGGAACTGGAGCTGACCGAGAGCGCGTCGATGGAAGACCCGAAGAAGACCTTCGAGATCCTGCGACAGCTGAAAGACATGGGCGTGCAGCTGGCGATCGACGATTTCGGCACCGGCTACTCGAACCTGAGCTACCTGAAGCGCTTCCCGGTCGACAAGCTCAAGCTGGACCAGTCGTTTGTGCGCGAAATCGCCACCGACCCGCACGACCTGTCGATCGCCAAGGCGGTGATCGCGATGGGCCACGGGCTGGGACTGACCGTGATCGCCGAGGGCGTCGAAACGGCCGACCAGCTGGGGCTGCTGGCCGAACACGGCTGCGACGAAATGCAGGGCTACTTCTTCAGCCGGCCGGTGGCGGCGGACGCGTGCGCTCTCCTGCTCGGCGAAGGCAAATCGCTGGCGCTCGACAAGCTGCTGCGCGCGCGGCCATGAGCCGCCTGCGCAATTGGGTGCGCAACGCGCGCACCGTGCAAATCCTGATGGAACAGCCGGCGACCCTGGCGCTGCTCGCTGGCCTTCTGCTGACCATCGGTCTGGCGAGCGCGATCCGCGCGGGCGAACAGCACCGCGCGCGCGACGACTTCGAGCGGCGCGCCAATACCCGCATCGCCGCCATCCACGAGGGCTTGCAGCGCGCGGTGGACGTGCTGTCGTCGGTGGAGCGCGTGTTCGCGGCGATGCAGCCGGTCGGCCCAAGCCAGTTCGTCAGTTTCGCCGAGCCGCTGTTGAAGGACAATCCGCAAATCCAGTTTATCGGCTACCAGCGCATGGTGAGCGATGCCGAACGTCCGGGCTTCGAAGCGGAGCGACGCCGCACGCTGCCCGGCTTCGAAATCCGTAACGTCGTCGGCGGCAATGCGGTGACGGCGCCGCACAGTCCCGCCTACCGGGTTGTCGATTTCCTGGTGCCGCTGGCCGGTAACGAGACCGCGTTCGGCTTGAACGCCGACTCGCGCAAGGAGTCGCTGGCGGCGCGCGACCGCGCTTGCGCGACCGGCCTGCCGTCGATGACGCCACAGTACAACGTCCTGCTGGGCAACCGGATGCAGCCGGGCTTCATGATCATGATGCCGGTATACCGCCCCGGCGGCAAAGGCTGCGACCAGGTCGCCGGCTACGCAGTGGTCGGCGTGGTCAGCGATGGCTTGTTCGGGCAGAGCCTGGCGAGTGCGCGCCTGCTGGCCGAACCCGGATTCGACGTGCGGGTGTTCCAGGACCGCGCGGCGGCGCCGGACATGCTGGTATTTCACCAGGACTCGGCGCCGGCCAGCGCGCCATCGGCGCTGTTCGCGCGTTTCGGCGGCGCGCCGCGCAAGGCCAGCGCCACCTTCGAATTGGCGGGGCGGCCGTGGCACATCGCCATCGCCGCCGGCCCGGCGCCGCTGCTGCCCGGCGGGCTGGGATCGCTGCTGATGCTGGTGTGCGGCTGCATCGGCAGCGCGCTGGCGGCCGCCTACGTCGGCGCGCTGGCGGCGCGTACCCGCGGCGTGCACCGGCTGGTGAAGGAGCGCACGGCCGCGCTGACCCAGGCGAACCGCTCGCAGCAACTGATGCGGCAGGCGGTCGACGCCTGCTTCGACGGCATCGTCATCATCGCCGCGCGCAAGCCGTCCTATCCGATCGACTATGTCAACCCGGCCTTCGAGAAAATGACGGGCCATTCGCGCGCCGACGTGTGCGGCCAGGATGCCAGCCAGCTGTTCGAAGCCGACGGCGACCAGACGGGCGTGCGCGAGATGACGGCGATGGTACGCGAGCAGCGCGAGGGCAGCGCGGTACTGCGCATGTGGCGCCAGGACGGCAGCGAGCTGTGGACCCACGCTTCGATTTCTCCGGTGCGCGACGCCGGCGGCGCCGTCACCCATTTCGTCGCGGTGCTGGCCGACGTTACCGAGAAGCGCCGCTATCAGGCGGAGCTAGTTCACCAGGCCGCGCACGACGCGCTGACCGGGCTGGCCAACCGCAAGCTGCTGCACGAGCGGCTGGGCCAGGAAATCGCCGCCGCCGCGCGCAACGGCCAGTCGGTGTGGGTGCTGTTCGTCGACCTCGACCGCTTCAAGTTCGTCAACGACAGCGTTGGCCACCGCGCCGGCGACGATTGCCTGCGCGAGGTCGCGCAGCGGCTGGTGGCGGCGGTGCGTCCGGAAGACACCGTCGGACGCCTCGGCGGCGACGAATTCATGCTGGTGCTGGCCGAACGCGGCCGGGGCCACCTCAGCACCTCGGTGCTGGACCGTATCATGGAATCGCTGGCGCGCCCGGTGACCATCGGCAGCCAGGACTTCTACCTGAGCTGCAGCCTCGGCGTGGCCAGCTACCCGCGCGACGGCGACGATCCCGAGGCGCTGATCGAATACGCCGACCTGGCGATGTACTGCGCCAAGCAGCACGGGCGCGACAACTACCAGTTCTACCTGCCGGAGATGAACCAGCGGGCGCAGGAACGGATGCGCCTCGAGGTCGCGCTGCGCGGCGCCCTGGAGCGCGACGAATTCGAACTGCATTACCAGCCGCAGCTCGACCTGCGCAGCGGCCGCATCGTCGGCGTCGAGGCGCTGCTGCGCTGGCGCCACCCGGAGCTGGGCCTGCTGATGCCGGGGCGCTTCTTGGCGCTGGCCGAGGACACCGGCCTGATCGTCCCGATCGGCATGTGGGCGATGCGCCGCGCCTGCGGCCAGGTGTGCGCCTGGCAGCACGATGGCAGTCCTGGCCTGCGCCTGGCGCTGAACCTGGCCACGCGCGAATTCAACCAGCCCGACTTGCCGGCGCTGGTGGCGCAGGTGCTGGACGACACCGGCCTGGCGCCGAACTGCCTGGAGCTGGAGCTGACCGAGCGGATGGTGATGACCGACGTCGAACGCGCCGCGGCCACGTTGGCCGGCCTGCGCGCGCTGGGCGTGACGGTGGCGGTCGACGATTTCGGCACCGGCCTGTCGAGCCTCGCGCAGCTGAAGAACTATCCGCTCGACGCGCTCAAGATCGACCCGTCGTTCGTGCGCGAAATCTCGGGCCAGCGCAGCGACGAGGCGATTCCGGACGCGATCATCGCGCTGGCGCACAACCTCGGCATGAGGGTGATCGCCGAGGGCGTCGAAACCGAGGCACAGTGCGAATCCCTGGCCCGGATCATGTGCGACGAGATCCAGGGCCGGCTGTTCGCGCCGGCGCTCGAAGCGTCGGCGCTGCGCACCATGCTGACCGAGGATCGGCGCCTGCCGCCGCACCTGCTGCGCATGCACAAGCGCGAGCGCACGCTGCTGCTGGTCGACGACGAGCCGAACATCCTGTCCGCGCTCAAGCGCCAGTTGCGCGGCGCCGGCCTGCGCATCATCACCGCGGCCAGCGGCGCCGAGGGACTGGCGCTGCTCGATCGCGAGGCGGTCGACGTCATCGTGTCCGACCAGCGCATGCCGGGCATGACCGGGGTCGATTTCCTGCGCGCGGTGAAGACCTCGCACCCCGATACCGTGCGCATCGTGCTGTCCGGCTTCACCGAGCTGCAGTCGGTCACCGACGCGGTCAACGAAGGCGCCATCTACAAGTTCCTGACCAAGCCGTGGGACGACACCCAGTTGCGCGGCCACATCCAGGAAGCGATGCTGCACAAGGAGATGGCCGACGAAAATCGCCGCCTCGACCTGGAAGTGCGCACCGCGAACGCCGGACTGGCCCAGGCCAACCGCCAGCTCGAAGAAGTGCTGCGCCAGCAGCAGGAGCAGATCGCCCGCACCGGCATCTCGCTCGACATCGTGCGCGAGGCGCTGCAGCACGTGCCGCTGCCGGTGATCGGGCTGGACGAGGAGCAGGTGGTGGCATTCGCCAATTCGGCTGCGCTGCAGCTGTTCCGCCAGCACGGCATGATGCTCGGCAGCCCCGCCGCGCAGTTCATTCCGGGCCTGCTGGAATCGCTCGAACGGGCCGGCGAGGGCAGTTCCTGCCTCGAGCGGCTGAACGGCGCCGACTACGAAGTGGTCGCGCACAGCATGGGCAGGGGGACGCGCGCGCGCGGCCGCCTCGTCATCTTCAAGGCCGTGCTGGCGGCCGACATCAGCAAGGAAGCAGCATGATCAGCAGGTGCAAACAACTCGACCTGGACGACGCCGAAGCAGGCATGGTCCTGGCCGCCGACGTCCTCGACCACCAGGGCAGCGTGCTGCTGCCGGCCGGGGCGCCGCTGACCGAGGCGCTGCTGACCTCGATGCGGCGCCGGGCGATCGACAGCGTCAGCGTGGTCGACGACGCTATCTCCAGCGAAGACCTGGCGCGCGAGCGCGAGCGGGTTGACGCGCGCATGGCGAAGCTGTTCCGGGATCCGGCGCAGAACGAGGCCAATGGACTGCTGCGGGCCGAGCTGACCGCCTATCGCATGGAAAGCCTGAAATGACCCAGATCACCCTTCAGCAAGTGGTCGCTAACGTGCGCGACTTGCCGACCCTGCCGCTGATTGTCACCGAACTGATCGCCACCTTCGACCAGGACGACGTCAGCACCAGCGAGCTGGCCGCCAAGGTGTCGAAGGACCAGGCGCTGACGGCCAAGACGCTGCGGCTGGCCAATTCCTCGTTCTACGGGCTGCAATGCAAGGTGCGCACGATCGACCAGGCGATCGCGGTGCTGGGATTCGACAGCGTGCGCGCGCTGGTGACGTCGGCCGGCATCATCGGCACCTTCGGCGGCGCCGAGTCGGGCGGCTTCGACCTGGCCCGCTTCTGGCGCCACGCGGTCGGCACGGCGCTGTGCGCCAAGAGCCTGGCGCGGCTCACCGGCCGCAACCAGGAATTCGCCTTCGTCTCGGGTCTTCTGCACGACATCGGCCGGCTGGTGCTGGTGACGATCTGCCCGAAAGAGTACGACGAGGCGATCGCATATCGCGCCGCGCACGATTGCGAAATGCTGTCGGCCGAACGGGCGGTGCTGTCGATGGACCACGCGGGGGTCGGGCGCGCGCTGGCCGAGCACTGGAAGTTCCCCGAACTGATCCGCCGCGCGATCGCCAATCACCACGCGCCGGCGGGGCAGGACCTGGGCGACATCGCCAGCGTGGTGCACGTGGCCGACGCCATCGTTCACGCGCTCGACCTGGCCGGCGCGGCCGACGAGCGGGTGCCGGCCATCATGCAGAACGCGTGGGACAGCCTGCGCCTCGACGCTGCCGGCCTGCGCAGCGTGTTCGCCGACACCGAATCCGAATTCGACAACGCCTGCCAGATCCTGATCGCGGCGCACTGAGAAAATCATGACACCTACCGACATTTCCCTGGGCTCGCAGCCCGAGCAAACCATGCAGCGGCTGGAAGCAGACATCCGCAAGTGCGAGGCGGCAGAGGCCGAGCTAATGCGCCGCAACCACGAGCTGACGGAGCTGAACGCGCGCCTGTCGATGGCGCAGCAGCAGCTGATGCAGCAGGAGAAGCTGGCGTCGATCGGCCAGCTGGCCGCCGGCGTCGCCCACGAGATCAACAACCCGATCGGCTACGTGTTCTCGAATTTCGAGACGCTCGGCACCTACATCGGGCGCATGCTGGCCATGTTCAAGCTGTACCAGGACGCCGAGCACAGCATCGCCGACCCGGCCGTGCGCGCCGCGCTGCGCGCCGAGCGCGAGACGGCCGACCTGGAATTCCTGATCGAGGACATCCCGGTGCTGATGTCCGAATCGCGCGAGGGCATCACCCGGGTGCGCAAGATCGTCCAGGACCTGAAGGATTTTTCGCGGGTGGACGCCAACCAGGAATGGCAGTGGGCCAACCTGCACGCGGGGATCGACTCGACCCTGAACATCGTCAGCAACGAGGTCAAATACAAGGCCGACGTGGTCAAGGAATACGGCCAGATCCCGGACATCGAGTGCCAGCCGTCGCACATCAACCAGGTGATCATGAATATCGTGATCAACGGCGCCCACGCGATCAGCGGCGAGCGCGGCAAAATCACCATCCGCACCGGCTGCGACGAGCACCAGGTCTGGATCGAGATCGCCGACACCGGCAGCGGCATCCCGCTGGAGATCCAGTCGCGCATCTTCGATCCTTTCTTCACCACCAAGCCGATCGGCAGCGGTACCGGCCTTGGCCTGTCGCTGTCGTACGGGATCATCCAGAAGCACGGCGGCCAGATCGACGTGCGCAGCGCGCCGGGCTGCGGCACCACTTTCCGCATCGTCTTGCCGATCCGCCGCGCGGCGCAGCAGGAGGCCTGATGCAAGCGAATGTTACCGGCGCGGTCCTGTGCGTCGACGACGAACCGCACATCCTGTCGGCGCTGCGGCGGTTGTTCCGCACCCAGGGCTACGAGGTCGTGACCGCCGACAGCGGGCGCGCCGGCCTGGAAGTGCTGGCGTCGCGCCAGGTCGACCTGATCATCTCGGACATGCGCATGCCCGAAATGGACGGCGTCGCGTTCCTCGAGCAGGCGCGCCAGCATAGTCCCGACACCATGCGCGTCCTGCTGACCGGCCACGCCGACGTGAGCCAGATCCTCGACGCGGTCAATCGCGGCGAAATCTACCGCTACATCACCAAGCCGTGGGACGACCACGAAATGACGCTGGTGGTGCGCCACGCGCTCGAGCGCCAGGGCCTGGAACGCGACCGGCGCCGGCTCGAGGCGCTCAGCATCCAGCAGAACGAGCAGCTGCGCGAATTGAACCTGAGCCTGGAGGCCAAGGTGGCCAGCCGCACCGAGGAGCTGGTCGGATCGAACGATAAGCTTAAGCGCAATTTCCTGACCTCGATCCAGGTGTTTTCCAGCCTGATCGAACTGCGCGGCGAAAACCTGGCCGGCCATTCGCGCCGGGTGGCCGACCTGGCGCGCCGGATCGCGCTGCGGATGGGGCTCGACGCGCGCGAAACCCAGCAGATCTTCATCGCCGGCCTGCTGCACAACATCGGCAAGATCGGCTTCTCCGACAGCCTGCTGGACATGGCGGTGCCGCGCATGAACGGCGACCTGCTCGGGCTGTACCGCAGCTATCCGGCGCGCGGCGAGCAGCTGTTGATGCCGCTGGAGGACCTGCGCGAGGCGGCCACGCTGGTGCGCGCGCACCAGGAGCGCTTCGACGGCGAAGGCTTTCCGGACCGTCTGGCGGGCCTCGACATCCCGATCGGCGCGCGCATCCTGGCGCTGGCCAGCGATTACGACAACCTGCAGATCGGCACCCTGAGCGAGCGCCAGTTGCGGCCCGACCAGGCGGCGCAGATCGTCATCGAAAGCCGCGGCAAGCGCTACGATCCGTCCGTGGTGGCCGCCTTCGAAGAGGTCACCACCGGCAGGAGTCCTGTCGAATCCCTGCGCGACACCGGGCTGCCGGTGGCCAAACTGAAGCCCGGGATGCGCACCACGCGCGACCTGGTGACGAAGGAAGGCTCGCTGCTGCTGTCGGCCGACCACCTGCTGACCGAGCGGATGATCCGCCAGATCGGCGACTTCGAACGCACGTCCGGCGCGACGTTCCTGGTGTATGTGAAATTGAAAGCGGAGGCGGCATGAGGCGCGTACTGTTGGTCGACGACGAGGCGCGCGTACTGAGCGCGCTGCAACGCACCCTGCGCCCGTTCCTGCAGGAGCACGATGCGGAGCTCGAGGCGTTCACCGATCCGGAGCAGGCGCTGCTGCGCTGCGCCGAGGTCACGTTCGACATCGTGATGTCGGACTACCGGATGCCGGGCCTGACCGGCGCCGATTTCCTGCAGCTGGTGAAGGGCGTGCAGCCCGAGGCGGTGCGGCTGATGCTGAGCGCCTCGACCGAGTTCGCCGAGGTGTCGAGCGCGATCAACCGCGCCGAGGTGTTCCGCTATGTCGCCAAGCCGTGGGAAGGCGAGGAGCTGCAAAAGATCTTCCTGCAGGCGTTCGCGCGCCACGACGAGGCGATGCGGCTGCGCCGGCCGCCGGCGCTGTCGGCGCAGGAGCTCGAGGTGCGCAAGCTTGAACAGGAGGAGCCGGGCATCACCCAGGTGCGGCGCACGGAGGACGGCTCGATCTACCTCGATTAGCCCATCCGTGCGGCGCGCGGAGCGCATCTGCGGTCACAATAGGCGGGTTGCCCGACCAATCGCGGAGAGACCATGCGCATCGCCACCTTCAACATCAACGGAATGAACGCCCGCCTGCCGGCCCTGCTCGAATGGCTGGCCGAGACCCAGCCCGACGTCGCCTGCCTGCAGGAGCTGAAGACGCCGCACGAGAAATTCCCCGAGGCCGCGATCCGCGAGGCCGGCTACTGCCCGATCTGGCACGGCCAGAAGAGCTGGAACGGCGTGGCGATCCTGGCGCGCGGGCGCGAGCCACTGGAAGTAGGGCGCGGGCTGCCGGGCGACCCCGATGACGAGCAAAGCCGCTATATAGAAGCGATCGTCGACGGGATCCTGATCGCCTGCCTGTATCTCCCCAACGGCAATCCGGCGCCCGGCCCCAAGTTCGACTACAAGCTGAAATGGTTCGAGCGCCTGATCGTGCACGCGGCGAAGCTGCTCGACAGCGGCGCCCCGGTGGTGCTGTGCGGCGACTTCAACGTGATGCCGACCGAGCTCGATGTCTACAAGCCCGAGCGCTGGGTCGACGACGCGCTGTTCCGCCCTGAGACGCGCGAAGCCTTTCACCGCCTCGTCGCGCAGGGCTGGACCGACGCGCTGCGCACCATGCATCCGGGCGAGACCATCTACACCTTCTGGGATTACTTCCGCAACGCCTACGGCCGCGACGCCGGCCTGCGCATCGACCACCTGCTGCTCAGCCCCGCGCTGGCGCCGCTGCTGAAAGCGGCCAATGTCGACCGCCACGTGCGCGGCCGCGAAAAGCCGAGCGACCACGCGCCGACCTGGATCGAACTGGACCTGGGCGAACAGGCGCGCTGATTATTGGCGTGGATGCAACAAAATCGCAATTTTATGCGACGCGCATAGGCGGAGTGCATATACTTTGACTAAATATAAAGAACAGTTGAAGTTTGCCTTTGTACATGATTTCCATGGCTAAAAATTAGTTCCCTTGCAATAATCTTGCTGCTAAAATTGTCGTTTTAGCAGCGCGAAGAACCCAACCAGATGAAATTGCTGATCAGAGTCAACCTGGCGCTTGTCACGGCCTTTGCGGCGGGGCTCGGTGCGACCGGATACTTGACTAATCAAGTATTGCAGGAAAACGCCAAGCGCGAGGTACTCAGCCACGCCAGCCTGATGATGGAAGCGGCCCTTGCCGCGCGCAGCTACACCAGCAAGGAAATCAAGCCGCTGCTGGCCAAGCAGCTGGAGAAGGAATTCCTGCCGCAGTCGGTGCCGTCGTACGCGGCCACCCAGAGTTTCGCCAAGCTGCACGAAATCTACAAGGACTACAGCTACAAGGAAGCCACGCTCAATCCCACCAATCCGCGCGACCGCGTGGTGGAGTGGGAGGCGGACGTGGTGCGCAACCTGCGCGACCATCCGGAGCTGAAGGAGATGGTCGGCGAGCGCGCGACCCCGTCGGGCCAGTCGCTGTTCCTGGCGCGCCCGATCCAGATCAAGGACGCCCAGTGCCTGTCCTGCCACAGCACGCCGGCCGCGGCCCCGGCCACCATGAAGGCGCTGTACGGCGAGTCGAACGGCTTCGGCTGGAAGCACAATGAAATCATCGGTAGCCAGATCGTCTCGGTGCCGCTGGAAGTGCCGCTGGCGCAAGCCGCGCGCGCCCAGCGCGTGATCATGACCGGCATGATCGTCACCTTCGCCATCATCCTGCTGCTGGTAAACCTGGTGCTGTACGCGATGGTGCTGCGCCCGATGCGCCGCATTACCCGCATCGCCGATGCGCTCAGCGCCGGCAAGGCCGACGCGCCGCCGTTCGACATCCGCGGCAACGACGAAATCGCCATGCTCGGAACCGCCTTCAACCGCATGCGCCGCAGCCTCGAAAAGGCGATGGCGATGCTCGCCTGACCGGAGCGACGATGGCGCACGACGTTTTCCTCAGCCACTCTCACGCCGACAAGGTGTACGCCGACGCGATCTGCCACAAGCTCGAAGCGAACGGCGTGCGCTGCTGGGTAGCGCCGCGCGACATCCGCCCCAGCGAAGACTGGGCCGAGGCGATCATCAACGCGATGGACAACGCCCGCGTGCTGGTGCTGGTGTTTTCGTCGAACTCGAATTCGTCGCCGCAGGTGCGGCGCGAAGTCGAGCGCGCCGTGAACAAGGGCCTGCACGTGCTGCCGTTCCGGATCGAGAACGTGCCGCTGTCGAAGAGCCTCGAATACTTCATCAGCACCCAGCACTGGCTCGATGCGCTCGACGGGCGGCTCGAGTTCCACCTCAGCCAGCTGCACGAATGCATCGCGACTTTGCTTGAAAGCGGCATCGCCGAGCCGGCGCCGCCGCCCTTGGTCGCGCCTCCACCGCCGCCTGCCGCTGCGACTCCACAACCGTCGATCGCGCCGCACATCCTCGACCAGGTCGAAAGCGTGCTGGCCCTCGTGCTCGGCCCGATTGCCAAGCATCTGGTGCGGCGCCGCGCGGCGAGCGCCGCCACCGTCGACAGCCTGATCGCGGCGCTGTCGATGGAAATCGACGATGGCAACGAACGCAAGCAGTTCGTCGCGCGCTGCAACGCCGCGCTTGCCTAAGCCTCCACTCATTTAGTTCAGCGGCGCCGCTCCACCAGGGGCGGGCGCGGCGCATCAACAGGAATACCGATGTCAGCAAGTGCACCAGCCCGTTCCGCTCCCGTCATCCGCTGCCGCAGCGCGGGACGGCTGCGCGGTTTCATCCGCAACCGCATCCTGCTGGCGCGCTGGTCGCCGCGCGCCTTGCCGCCGGCATGCTCGGAAGCGCAAGCCGGCCGCGCGCTGGCGCAGCTGGTCGGGTCGGCGATGCTGGCGCCGGTGACCGAGGCGCTGCGCCGCGCCGACACGCTGGCCGCGCGCATCGGCGGCTGCGCGCGCGACGCCTACACGGTGCTGTACCTGTGCGCCGGGCTGGCGGTGCTGTTTGCCGTCGGCGGCGTCGCCGTCGTCAACAACAACACGGTGCTGAACCTTCTGGTGCTGGCCGAACTGGCGATGCTGATCGTCCTGGTGGTGACCTTCCGCAATGCGCACCGGGTCAACTGGCACAGCCACTGGCTGGCCTTGCGCTTCCACGGCGAGTTCCTGCGCTGCCTGCCGGTGCTGGCCGCGATGCGCCCCGATTCGCTGCACGCGCGCCAGGCGCGCGAAGGACGCGACGACCTGGTCGACGCGCCGGCGCCCACCGCACCGCACCTGGCCGCGCTGGTCAGCCACCACGACAAGGCGGAGGATCCGGCGATCGTCGAGCAGGGCGCCGAACAGCGTGCCGAACGCGCGCGCCTGTACGAGGAACTGCATGCGCGCTTCGTGGCCCAGCCGGCGGAATATGCGGCCCAGGCCATGGCTTACGCCCGCTTGCTGGCCGGCCAGCAGCTGCGCTACCATTGCCTGCGCGCGCAGCAGGAACAGGCCATCGTGCATCGCGTGCACCAGGTGTCGGTCGGCGCCTTCGTGATGACCATCCTGGCCGTGATCGTGCATTTCTGGTGGCATTCGGCGGTGCTGACCATCATCTGCACCGGCGTGCCGGCCTTTGCCGCCTCGCTGCATGGCTTCGTGGCGCAGGAAGAATCCGAGCGCCTGGCCGCGAGCTACAGCGCGATGGCCAACCGGCTGCAGGGCTGGCTGGACCAGGACGGCGCCCTCGACGACGTCGCGCAGCTGCAGGAACGGCTGGGCGAACTGGTCGACCTGATGATGGCCGAAGTGCAGGACTGGCACCGCCTGTTCGGCGAAAAAGGCATGTACCACCTCGGTTAGGAGACCGCCGCGACATGAGCATGCCCGACTTTCCCTGCGCGGTGCCGTTCGTGGTTGCCGTGAGCGGCCACCGCGACCTGCACCCGGACGACGTGCCGGAGGTTGGCGAGCGTGTGTTCGCCGCGTTGCGGATGGTCGCCGAAGCGTTGCCGCATAGCGCGCTCGAATTCCTGACGCCGCTGGCAGACGGCGCCGACCAGCTGTTCGCTGCGCAGGTGCTGCGCCTGCGCGCCGCCAGCCCGGCGCCGGAGCGCATTCGCCTGCTCGTGCCGCTGCCGATGCCGCTCGACGCCTACTGCGCGGAGCAGGGCGGGGCGGACCGCGCCGGCTTCGAGGCGCGCATCGCGCCGTATCTCGACGCGGCCGCCGATGTCTTCGTGATCCCCCACATCGAGCTCGACGCCGCCTCGGAAGCGGCGCTGACGCCGGCCAACGCGCCGTATGCGCGGCTGGCGCGCTACCTGGCCATCCATGCCGGCGTGGTGGTGGTGGTATGGGATGGCCGCGACGAGCCGGTCAAGCCGGGCGGCACGCTGGACCTGGTGAACGCCCGCACGCGCGGCTTCCGGCGCGGCAGCGACGGCGCATCGGCGGCGCGCCTGGCCGAGCCGGAGAAAGGGTGCGTGCTGCACGTGCTGTCGCGGCGCGGCTCCGACACGACCGGCCAATCGCCGGCCGGCGCGCCTTTGCTGATGCTGGGCGGCGACTTCCGCGTGGCCGGCGCCGACATCGACAAGCTGAACCGGCGCCATCGGGCGGCCCTGACCGGCGGCGTAGCCGATTACGCGGCGCGGGTCGAGCGCGCGCGCGCCGGGTTCCAGGCGTTCCCAGGCACTGGCGCGCTGACGGCCGCCTTCGGCATCGCCGACGTGCTGGCCGAGGACGCCAAGCGCACCTGGCGGCGCGGATGGATCGCGATCGCGCTGGCGGCGGTGCTGGCCGCCTCGTCGTCGCTGCTGCGCCTTCTCGATGACGAACATGGCGAACTGATTGAAACGGCCAGTTATGGCGCCGGCGCGGTGCTCGCCGTGGGGATCTACTTCTGGGTGGCGCGCTCGGGACAACGCAACGCCTATCTGGCATGCCGCGCGCTGGCAGAAGGGCTGCGCGTGCAGATCTACTGGATGGCGTCCGGCAGCAGCGCGCTGGTCAGCGACCATTACCTGCTCAAACAGCGCGAGGACATGGGGTGGGTCAGGCGCGCGCTCGATGCGCTGACGGTGCGGCCGGCGGCGCAAAGCGCGGCGCCTGCGGCGGTGGCGCGGGCATGGATCGACGACCAGCTGGCCTATCTGGAAGGGCCCAACATCGAGCGGCGCCGCGTGGCGCAGCGGCGCGCGGAGGCGCGTGGACAGTGGCTGCTGGCGGGAGGGCTGGTGTGCGCGCTGGCCGGACTGGCGGTGCTGGCGCATGGCGGCATGCGGACCTCGCTGCTGATGGTGATGCTGATCGTCGCCATGAAGCTGCTGACCGATACCGGCGCGGCGTGGCTGTCTTTCAACGGCAAGATGGCGCACGCCGAGACGCTGCGCCAGGCGGCGCACCTGCGCGGCGTGTACCAGCGCGCGGACCAGGAGCTGAAGGCCGGGGCCGACGCCGCCGAACTGCTGGCGGCGCTGGGCAAGGAAGTGCTGGACGAGAATGCGAACTGGTTGCGGTTGTACCTGGAGCGCCAGTTAAGCTGGCACGGCAAATAGCGGCACCCGGGCCTGACCCCGCAAGGACCAGGCGTCCCCGTCAGACACTTTCACCTAACGCCAGCGTCATGAACATGCTGTGGCGGTCTTCCTTGTAATCGCCGAACGGTCCGCAAGCGGTGAAGCCGGCGCTTTCGTACAGGCGCTGCGCCGGCCGGAACGAATCCTGCGATCCGGTCTCCAGGTAAAGGCGCTGGTAGCCGCGTTCCTTCGCCACCTTGACGATGTGGTCCAGCAGCGCCCGTCCCGCGCCGCGCCGGCGCAACGCGTTCGGGGTGCGCATCGACTTGATCTCGCCATGTGCCACATCGAGTTCGCGCAGGGCGCCGCAGCCAAGCAAATCGTCGCCGTCCCACGCCGACCAGAACGTGATCGACGGGTCGCGCAGCCGCTCCAGGTCGAGCGCGTGCACGCTTTCGCGCGGCGATTGCTCGTGCATGCTGCGAAGGTGCTCCTCGAGCAGGGCGTGGATGGCGGGATGGGTCAGGTCGTCGGCGAGGATTTTCATGGTCACCGATTCTAAGGCAAATGCACATGAACGGGCAATTTTCATCCTCGCTTAACTGCCAGCTTGCGTATGCGCGTCCGCCATGCAAACCTGCCTGATCTGCCATGTTTTACGAAGATCGGCAATGCGTATGAGCTCAATCGAGCGGGCGTTCGCGCTCGCGCTTCTCTCGATCTGCGCGGTCGTCGCGAAAGCGTCCGTTCGATTTGTCCAATTCGGAGGCGCCGAAGGAGACCTGTGCGAAGCACGCCGGCTCCCAGGTCAACATGATTTCGAAGCGGCGAAACTGGGTTTCGCGCCTCCAGCGCCCGGCAGCTATCGGCTCGAACACATCATGCGCGCACCGGACGGCACCGTGCTCGATAGTGACGGCAGCACGCACCGGCTGCGCGATTTCACGACCGGTAAAATCACGCTGTTCTCGTTCATCTGCGCCTACTGCACCGACGCGCGCGGCTGCCCGCTGGCCTATGCGACCCTGCGCACGCTGAAGGGTGCGCTAGCCGCCGATTCGGCGCTGCGCGACCGGGTGCGCCTGGTCAGCATGAGTATCGATCCCGCTTTCGACACGCCGGAAGCGACGCGCAGTTATGGCGGCGCCGATGCGGGCGACGTCCGGGGGCCGCGCTGGTACTTCCTGACCACCCGCTCGGCGCGCCAGCTCGCGCCCCTGCTCGATGGCTTCGGCCAGGACGTCGACGTGCTTGCCCAGTCCCCGAACCAGCGCGCGCCGGTGCTGAGCCACATGCTGAAGGTCTACCTCATCGACGCAGGCGGCAGTGTGCGCGAGATTTACAGCACGTCCTTCCTGCATCCGGCGATGCTGCTGAATGACATCAGGACGCTGATGCTCGAACGGCGCTGAAACCAAAATTGCACCATTTTGGTGCATACCGCAGTAATGCCAGCAGGCCGGCGCGCTGGAAGAGACCGCGTCCTCGCTCGAAGAATTGACCTCGACCATGCGCCAGAGCGTCGCGCGCCCGCGCGGCGCCTGCTTGCAGCGCAAGCGGCAGCCGGGGCCAGGTCCGCAGTGCCAGGCCCCGTTATACTATGCGGGTTCTCACCAAGGAGCCCCCAATGCCGATTGCCGCCACGCCCGCAGCGCCATATTACGCCGTCATCTTCACCTCGCTTCGCACCGACAGCGACGACGGTTACGGCGCCATGGCCGACGCCATGATGGAAAGCGCCGCGCGCCAGCCCGGCTTTCTCGGCGTCGAATCGGCGCGCGAGGAAGTCGGCATCACGGTCTCCTACTGGGCCAGCCTCGAATCCATCTCCGCCTGGAAGCAGGACGTCGCCCACCTGGTCGCGCAGAAGCTTGGCCGCGACAACTGGTACGCCGCCTACAAGACCCGCATTTGCCGCGTCGAACGCGACTACGATTTCAACGCAGCCTGACCGGGCTCCTGTGGTATTTGCGCACGTGCATCGTGCGCGACCCGCGCCGGCAAATACCCTATAATTCCCATTCCGTGCGGAAACTAATCACCGCTGTCCAATCACGATTAACTAAAAGTTATCCAATGCGCCCACATAACAAGAGCGTCCTGATCGCCGCCGCCTGCACCGCGCTCATCGCCTCGACCGCGCTGGCCGCGCCCGGCGCCAGCGAACTGACCGACCTGTCGCTCGAACAGCTCAGCAACGTGGTCGTCACCTCGGTGTCGCGCCAGGAGGAGAAGCTGGCGCGCGCCGCCGCCTCGATCTACATCATCAGCGCCAGCGACATTCGCCGCAGCGGCGCGCAGTCGATTCCCGAAGCGCTGCGCCTGGCGCCGAACCTGCAGGTGGCGCGCGTCGACGCCCGCAACTACGCGATCACCGCGCGCGGCTTCAACAGCCCGTTCGAGAACAAGCTGCTGGTGCTGGTCGACGGCCGCAGCGTCTACAGCCCGCTGTTCTCCGGCGTGTTCTGGGACGCCCAGGACCTGGTGATGGACGATATCGAGCGCATCGAAGTGATCAGCGGCCCCGGTTCGACGATCTGGGGCGCCAACGCGGTCAATGGCGTCATCAACGTGATCACCAAGTCCGCCAAGGACGTGCCGGGCGGGCGCGCCGCGATCATCGCCGGCGCCGATGAACGCGCCGGCACCATGCGCTACGGCGCCGCGCTGGGCGCCCATGCCAACTACCGGCTGTACGCGAAGTACCGCCAGAACGACGATACCGAAAACGCCGCCGGCGCCAGCACGCATACCGGCTACCAGCGCCGCCAGGCGGGCTTCCGCGCCGACTGGGACCTCGAAGGCGGCGGCGCGACCCTGTCCGGCGACGCCTACCAGGGCTCGCTGCACCAGAGCGGCACGCGCGACATCGGCATCGCCGGCGCCAACCTGAACGCCAGCCTGACGGGCCACCACGGCGAGCGCCAGGATTACCGCGTCCAGGTCCTGATCGACCACACCGAGCGCAATCAGCCGAACGCCTTCGTCGAATACCTCGACACCGTCGACGCCCAGGCCCAGTACAACCTGCAGGCGGGTGCGCATCGCCTGTCGGTCGGCGCCGGTTACCGGGTCGCCAAGGACCGGATCGAAAACGGCGCCGGCTTCGCCTTCCTGCCCGATCGCCTGACGCTGCATACCGGGAACCTGTTTGCGCAGGACGAGATCGCGCTGACCGACGCGCTGCGCCTGACGGCCGGCCTGAAGGCCGAACACAATAACTACACCGGCGCCGAATTCCTGCCCAATGTGCGGCTCGGATGGTCGCCCACCGGGTCGTCGCTGCTGTGGAGCAGCCTCTCGCGCACGGTGCGCGCGCCGTCGCGCATCGACCACGACTTCTACTCGCCGGCGGTGCCCGCCATCGTCAATGGCGTGCCGCGCTACTCCATCGCCGGCGGCCCGGACTTCATCTCCGAGACCGCCAACGTGCTCGAACTGGGCTTCCGTTCGCAGCCGTCCGCGCTGTTCTCGTATTCGGCCACCGCGTTCTACGCCGACTACGACCGCCTGCGCACCCTCGAGCCGCTGGCCGGCGGCGGCGTCGCGTTCCGCAATTTCGGCGAAGGCCGCGTGCGCGGCATCGAGCTGTGGGGCCGCTGGCATCCGACCGAGACGCTGCACCTGGCGGGCGGCGTGGTCCAGCAGTCGATCCGCACCGGGCTCTCCGCCGGCAGCCAGGATTCGTCCGGCACCACCGGCCTGACCACCAACGATCCGGGGCGCCATTGGCTGCTGCGCGCATCGAAGGACATCAGCGACAACAGCCAGCTCGACGTCACGTTGCGCTACTCCGGCAGCTTGCCCAAGCCCGCGGTGCCGGCGTACTACGAGATGGACGCGCGCTGGTCGTGGGCCTTCCGCCGCGACACCGAGATTTCGCTGATCGGCCAGAACCTGCTGCACCGCTCGCACGTGGAATTCGGCGGCCCGGCGAACCGCAGCGTGTTCGAGCGCAGCGTCCTGTTGAAACTGACCCAGCGGTTCTGACCATGGCCATCCTGAACTCCCGTGCCGCGCAGTTCGCGCCGCGCTGGCCGCATCCGCGCCACTGGCTGCCGGCGCTGGCCGCCGGCGCCATGCTGCTGGCCCTGGTCTGCTTCAACGCCGTCGGCGCGCAGTCCGGCGCCGACATCGCCAACCTCGAACGCAGCGTCAAGGCCGCGTTCCTGGTCAAGTTCCTCGGCTACGTCGATTTCCCCGAGAACGCCGCGCCGGCCGCCGGCGAGCCGCTGGTAATCGGCGTTATGGGCGACGACGCGGTGGCCGAGGAGCTGGGCCGGATCACCGCGGGACGCGGCATGAACGGGCGCCACGTCGTCGTGCGCAGGCTGCGCCAGGGCGAAGCGCCGGGCAAGCTGCACCTGCTGTTCATCGCCGACGACGACGCCACCGACATTGAGCGGGCGCTGGCGCCGGTGCGTCATCTGCCGATCCTGACAGTCACCGAAACGGCGCGCAACCTGCGCCAGGACAGCGTGATCAATTTCCGCGTGATCGACGAACGGGTGCGCTTCGAAGTGTCGCTGGAAGCGGCCGAGAAGAGCAACCTGAAGCTCAGTTCGCGCCTGCTCGCCGTGGCCCACAAGGTGCAGCGCGCGGCGCGCTGAACTCTCCACCACACTGTGCCGCCGGTCGTCACAAAAAATTGACACCGTTTGGGTTTCGGCGCACCATCGAAGTAAATATGCAGCTTGCATAACTTTGCGCACCAAGGCAGTTGCTGCCTGCCGGCACGTGCGGATCGGTCCTCGACATGACACACGATTTCAGACTCAGTCTCATGCAAGCGCAGGGCCCAGCCACCGAACGCCGATTGGCCTCCAACCATATCCTGACAGTGCTGATCGATCTCGGCCTGACCTACCAGAAGACGCATGGCGACACCGTTGCGCGGCAGTTTTACGCCAGCCGCGGGATTCCTGACGAACTGGCGGCGCGGGTGCTGTCGCGCCAGCAGGGGCACCGGGTCGCCGGCTCCGGCGCCGTTGCACGGGGATGACGCGGCGCGCCGTTTTGCGGTAGGCTGGCGGTTTGCCAACAGCGGGGAATATTCATGCCTGTACCATACGACACCAAGCAGCCCGAGCGCGCCGAGATCGACGCGATGGCGGGCGCGGTCGCGCTCGAATTCGGCACCGACTGGTGCGGCTTTTGCAAAGGCGCCGCCGGCGACATCGCGCAGGCGCTCGCCGCGCGGCCGGGCGTGAAGCACATCAAAGTCGAAGACGGCCCGGGACGCAAGCTGGGACGCTCGTTCAAGGTCAAACTGTGGCCCACCGTGGTGGTGCTCAAGGATGGCCAGGAAGTGGCGCGCGTGGTGCGGCCGGCAGACAGCGCCGAAGTGGCCGAAGCGCTCGCCGCAGCCGCGTGACTGACCGGGGTCGGTTCCGCAGGACCCGTCCGCGCGCGCGCGCATGGTTCATTATCCTGATTGCATGCCAATTCAACATCCCGTATGCTTGAGTTGCGATCCAACCAGGGGGAACACGATGAACAGCATGATCAATCTCGTAGCGCGCATCCTGATGTCGCAGATCTTCATCATCTCGGGCATCGGCAAGATCACCGGCTACGCGGGCACCCAGGCCTACATGGCCAAGATGGGCGTGCCCGGCGCCTTGCTGCCGCTGGTGATCCTGACCGAACTGGGCGGCGGCCTGGCCCTGCTGTTCGGCTTCCAGACGCGCTGGGTGGCGCTCGCCCTGGCCGGCTTTTCGGTGCTGTCGGCGCTGATCTTCCACATGAATTTCGGCGACCAGATGCAGATGATTAACTTCATGAAGAACCTGGCCATGGCCGGCGGCCTGCTGGTGTTCGTGCGCTACGGCGCCGAGGCGCCCGCGATCGACCGCCCGCGTCGGTGAAGTTGCGCGCCTGGTGCAGGAGGAACTCATCGGGCTCCCGCTCGGAGCGCTGGAGCAAAGAAGCCCTGCTGCGCCTGCAAGAGACCGGCCCGCGCTGAAACCCTGGCGCGCTTGCGCTACAATCTCCCGGTGGGAGATTCACAATGTACCGCAACATCCTGCTGTGCTACGACGGTAGCGAAGAAGGCCGCAACGCGCTGAAGGAGGGCGCCGAAGTGGCGCTGTCGATGAAGGCGCACACCCATCTGCTGGCCATCCTGCGCAGCCGCGGCGCCGACGTCGCGGCCGAACCGCTCGGCGCCACCCATCTTCCCGACGACCACCAGCAGGCCGCGATGCGGATCCTGCGCGAAGGCGTCGAGTGGCTTCAGGCGCGCAATCTCGACGTCCAGGGCCAGCTGGTGTTCGGCGACCCGGTCGGCCACATCGCCACCTGCGTGCGCGCGCTCGGCTGCGACCTGGTGGTGGTGGGCCACCACCATCGCAGCAGGCTGCAGCGATGGTGGGGCGAAGCCGAAGAAGCGGCGCTGCTCGAGCGCGCTCCTTGCAGCGTGCTGGTCGCCTCCGGCAAGTCTTAGCGCAGCCAGGCGAAGCGGAACACGAACACCGCCGCGATCACCCAGACAATCGGCTTGACGATGCGCGCCTGTCCGGTGGTCAACTTCAGGACCGCGTAGGTGATGAAGCCGAACGCGATGCCCTCGGCGATCGAGTAGGTGAACGGAATGACCATCGCGCAGATCGCCGCCGGCACGCTTTCGGTGGTGTCGGTCCACTCGATCTCGCCCAGATCCTTGAGCATCAGGCAGGCGACGAACAGCAGCGCCGGCGCGGTCGCGTAGGCTGGCACCACGCCGGCCAGCGGCGCGATGAACAGGCAGGCGAGGAACAGCACGGCGATGGTCAGCGCGGTCAGCCCGGTTCGTCCGCCGGCCTGCACGCCGGCCGCGCTTTCGATGTAGGCGGTGGTGCTGGACGTGCCCAGCGCCGAGCCGGCGACGATCGCCACGCTGTCGGCCAGCAGGGCCTTGTTCAGGCGCTGCATCTTGCCCTCGACCAGAAGCCCGGCGCGGTTGGCCACGCCCATCAGCGTGCCGGTGGCGTCGAACAGTTCGACCAGGAAGAACACCAGCACCACGTTGAGGAAGCCCATCGACAGGCCGCCCTGGACGTTCAGCTGCAGGAAAGTCGGCGCCAGCGACGGCGGCAGCGAGACGATGCCCTTGAAGGTATTCCCGCCGAAGAAAAAGCTCAGGACCGTGACGACGATGATGCCGATCAGGATCGCACCCTTCACGCGCAGGCGGTCGAGCGTGACGATCAGCAGGAAGCCGAACACCGCCATCAGCACCGTCGGTTTATGCAGGTCGCCGGCGGTGACCATGGTGGCCGGGCTGGCCACCACCAGGCCCGCGCTTTTCAGCGCGATCAGCGCGAGGAACAGGCCGATGCCGACCGTGATCGCGGTGCGCAGCGAACGCGGGATGCCGTTGACGATCATCTCGCGCAGTCCCAGCACGCTGACCAGCACGAACAGGCAGCCGGAAATGAACACCGCGCCGAGCGCCGACTGCCACGGCACGCCCATGCCGAGCACCACCGCGTAGGCGAAGTAGGCGTTCAGGCCCATGCCGGGCGCCATCCCGATCGGGTAGTTGGCGTACAGCGCCATGATCGCCGTGCCGAGCGCCGCGGCCAGGCAGGTGGCGACGAACACGGCTTCTTTGGGCATGCCGGCGTCGCCCAGGATCGACGGGTTGACGAAAATGATGTAGGCCATAGTCAGGAAGGTGGTCAGCCCCGCGACCAGTTCGGTGCGCACGTCGGTGCCGTTTTCCCTGAGTTTGAAGAAGGTTTCCAGCGACACGGTGTTCTCCTGAACGGCTGCGATGCTCGACAGTATATATTGGCAACGGCGCTTGGGGCGCGCCGGCCAACGCTGTTATGATGGGCAACCTTTTTCCACTGAGATCCCGAATTCCGCGTCCCCTGCGCGATCCAAATTATGCAAATTCGCGCATACCTTTTCATGATGGCGGCCGGGATCCTCGTTCCCGTCGTGGTGTTTTCCGGTCTCGCGCTGAACATGCTGCAAAGCGCCGAGAAGGATGCGGCTCTGCGCGGCCTGAACGAGACCGCGCGCGGCGTCGCGCTGCTGGTCGACCGTGAACTGTATAGCGCGGAGGCGGCGCTGCGCGTGCTGGCGGCGTCGCCGTCGCTTGCCAGGGGCGACATGGCGGCGTTCTACCGCGAGGCGAAAACCGCCAGCCGCGGCGCCACCAGCTGGACCTTCCTGGCCGATCCCGACGGCGACGAGCTGATCAACACCTACGTGCCGTTCGGCGCGGCGCTGCCGAAACGATTCCAGCCGGAGCTGATGCGCCGCGTGCTCGCCTCGCGCAAGACCGTGGTGTCGAACCTGGTCGACGGGCCCGCCAGCAAGCGGCTGATCGCCACCGTCAACGTGCCGGTCGAACTGGCCGACGGCCGGCGCTACGTGCTGGCGACGGCGCTCAGCACCGAGCATTTCAACCAGCTGATCACGCTGCCGAACGCGCCGCAGGGCTGGCTGATCGCGATCGTCGACGATGCCGGCCATTTCATCGCGCGCAGCCGCAAGGCCGCCGAACTGGTGGGCAAGCCGGCGCGGCCCGAACTGGTGGCCGCCGCGCGCGCGGCGCCGCAGGGGCGCATCCGCCACATGACACTGGAAAACGTCGAATCGTACGACGTGTTCACGCACTCGTCGCTGTCGGGCTGGCTGGTCGCGGTGGCCGCGCCGGTCGACCTGGTCGAACGCTCGGCGCGCCACGCGGCGCTGCTGGCGGCCCTGGGTTTGCTGGCGGCGGTGGTGCTGGCCGGCGGCCTGGCCGGGTTCTTCGGGCGCCTGCACGTGCGTTCGATCCGGCGCGCGGTGGGGGCGGCATCCGCACTGGGCGAAGGCATCCCGCCGCCGCAGCAGCATTCGCGCGTGGCCGAGGTCAACGAATTGCACGCCGCGCTGCACGCGGCCGGCCTGCAGCTGGCGCATGCGCAGATGTACCGCAAGAACAGCGAGCGCGAACGCCAGGCGCTGCTCGAGCGCGAGCAGCGGGCGCGCATCGCCGCCGAACAGCAGAATACCGCGAAGGACCAGTTCCTGGCGATGCTGGGCCACGAGCTGCGCAATCCGCTGGCGCCGATCAGCACCGCGGCGCAGCTGCTCAGGCTCCCCGCGGTCGACGAGAACCGCGTGCGCTACGCCAGCGAAGTGATCGCGCGCCAGGTCGAGCACATGAACCGCCTGCTCGGCGACATGCTCGACGTCTCGCGCGTCACGCGCGGGCTGGTGTCGCTGACGCTGGAGCAGATCGACCTGAAGGCGGTGCTCGACCGCGCGGTGGAGCAGACCCAGGGCCTGTTCGACGCCAAGCATCACCAGCTGACGCTCGACCTGCCGCCCGGCCCATTGCCGCTGCGCGGCGATGCGACGCGCCTGATCCAGGTGTTCGCCAACCTGCTCAATAACGCGGCCAAGTACACGCCGCCGAACGGCCAAATGCGGCTGGCGGTGCTGGCGCGGCCCGACGCGCTGCAAGTGACGGTGCAGGACAGCGGCGAAGGCATCGGGCCCGCACTGCTGCCGCACATCTTCGACCTGTTCACGCAAGGCGAGCGCACGCCGGACCGCGCCCAGGGCGGCCTTGGACTGGGCCTGGCGCTGGTCAAGAGCCTGGTGCTGCTGCACGGCGGCACGGTGGACGCGGCAAGCGCGGGGCCGGGGCAGGGCAGCATCTTCAGCGTGACGCTGCCGCGCGGTGAACTGCAAGCCGGCGAACGGCGCCAGCCGCCGGAGCGCGCGGCCGGCCAGCAGGAACCGCTGCGGGTGATGATCGTCGACGACAACATCGATGGCGCGATCAGCCTGTCGCTGTTCCTGCAGGCGGCGGGACGCCATCACGTTTGCACCTATTACGACGGCGCGGGCGCCCTGGAATGGGCGGCGTTCGAGCGGCCCGACGCGTTCATCCTCGATATCGGCTTGCCGGACATGACCGGCTATGAGTTGGCGCGCAGCCTGCGCGCGATGCCGCAGTTCGCGGACGCGACGCTGATCGCGCTGACCGGCTACGGCCAGGCGCAGGACAAGGAAGACGCGCGGCTGGCCGGGTTCGACGAGCACCTGGCCAAGCCCGCCGAACCGGCGCAGATCCTGCGCCTGCTCGCGAAGCCTCGATAGATCAACAGGGAGCTCAAGCTGCGGCGTCAACCCCGGGGTCAGGTCCGCCGGACCTGACCCCATTTTTGACCGCGACGCGCAGCACGCCGGCGACGATGAAGAACACCGCCATCAGCGCACGGCCGGCGCTCATGGCGTGATGATCTTCAGGTTCAGCAGGCGCTCGGCCAGCCACACGGCGGCGATCGCGAAGATCAGCGCCGATCCGCCCACCAGCACGGCCTTGCGGTAGAACCCAGTGCGGCGCGCCATGAACGCCAGCGGCAGGAAGATCGCGACGATGGTCAGCTGGCCCAGTTCGACGCCGACGTTGAATCCCACCAGCGACAGCAGCAGCGACGACGCCGGCAAGCCCAGGTCGAGCAGCACGCTGGCGAAGCCGAAGCCGTGAATCAGGCCGAAGCAAAATGCCGCCGTCGCCCGGCGCCCGTGGAACAGCGGCCAGATGTTGTTCAGCGCCGCCAGCGCCACCGACAGCGCAATCGCCGATTCGACCGCCCGCGACGGGATCGACAGCACGCCCAGCGCCGCCAGGCTGAGGGTGATGGAGTGCGCCAGCGTGAAGGCGGTGACGATCTTCAGCACGTCGATGAAAGCCGCACGGAAGCTGGCGCCTCCGTCCCATTTGCCGTCGCGCCAGACCAGCACCGCCGGCAGCAGCAGCGCCAGCAGGAACAGGATGTGGTCGAAGCCGATCCAGATGTGCCAAACGCCGTGCCTGACGTAGTCGGCGAACTGGCGCCAGCGCGCCGCGCCTTCCACTTGCAGCGACTGGTGCGCGCTGTCCGGCGTGAAGATCGCGGTCGAGGTCAGCGCCTTGTGTTCGAGCCGCAGCAGGCCCTTGTGCTGCGGGTCGATGTCGAACAGCAGCTTGTAATCGACATCCAGCGCGGCCGCATCGGCCGGACACGCCGCCTGCAGCCGCAGCACCGCGTAGGCGCCGTCGCTGTGGTCGTCGATCAGGTGCTCGGTGACGGCCAGCGGGCAGGCGCCTCCCTGCGGCACGGCGATGGACAGCCGCGACATCGCGTAGGCGGCGATGTCGGCATGCTTTGCGCGCACCTCGTCCCATGTCAGTTCTCCGTTGCCGTCGGCATCCAGGCCGACGGCCATGTCGAGGTCGCGCAAGGCAATGTCCCATTGGCCGGTGACCTGCCTGCCTTCGACCTTCAGAGTGAGGTAGCTGTCGCTGGGTTTATGGGCGAGGGCCGGCGCCGCGACCAGTAGCGCGAACAGCGCGATGACCAGGCGGCGCATCATGGCGCCGCCTTCAGCTTCGCCGCTCGGGCCGCGATGGCGCGGTCTTCGATGTGCGTCTGCGCGATCCAGTCCAGCGCGGCCTTGGAGGCAGCGGGGTCGCCGCTGGCGACGGCTGAATCAACCAGGATGCGCAGGTCGGCCGGCTCCTTCTGGACCGCCCAGTTGAGCATGGCCAGCTTGACGGCGGCCTTCGGATCGCCGCGCAATGCCAGTTCGAAGCGCGCCTGCTCGCGCTGATGCACGGTGTCGCCGCGCAGCATGGCGGCGTCGAAGCGGGCGCGCAAAGCATCGGACTGCGCCTTCGCTTCGGGAGCGCCAAGCGTCTTGAGTGCGATCGCATAGCGCAGCAGCAGCGCGTCGACGCGCCCCTTGTCCTTCAGGAGTTTCACCACGTCGGCGGCGCGGCCGTGATCGAGCAGGTAGTCGGACCAGGCGCCGAGCAGGTAGCTGTCTGGCTCGCCGGCGGCCAGCGCCTTGCGATACAGCGCCTCGGCGTCGGCGTCCTCGCCTAGCCGCGCGGCCATTTCGGCCATCAGCGTCTCGACCCAGCTGCGCAGGTTCGGATCGATGTCCGGCTGGCGTTCCAGCGTGGCCTTCAGGCGCGCATAGCTGGCGCGGCCATCGCCGTTGACGCTGGCGACGTTGGCCAGGCAGGTCTGCGTGACCAGCGAAGGCGCGCGCATGGTCAGGCGCACGCAGCTGGCCTTGGCGCCGGCGTAGTCGCCGATCACCTGCTGCACCGTGGCGCGCGTCAGCCAGGCCTGGACGTTACCGCTGTCCTGTTTCAGCACCGTGTCGAGATCGGCGAGCGCGGCCTGGAACTGGTGAGTGCTCTGGCGCAGCGTGGCGCGCAGCACCAGCACCTGGTTCGGCGGCTGCGGCAGCTTCCACCACGGCGCCAGCGCCGCCTGCGCGTAGCCCAGGTAGCGCGGGTCGCCTTCGGTGCGCGCCTGTTCGATGTAGCGCTGCGCCAGCGCGGCTGCGCGCGGCAGGTCGTTCGGGGTGGCCGACAAGGCGGCGCGCAGCTGCATCAGCTCGCGCTGCACCGGGTCGGCGCGGCTGGGCAAACGTTCGAGCACCTGCTTGCCGTCTTTGGGAATGTAGGGAGTGGCAACGGCGGCGCCGCACGACGCGGACAGCAGCGCGGCAAACATCCATCGAAAAAGGAATGAGACGTTCATGGGACCCTTGCAAAAAAGCTGGAACCGGCCCTTTCGGGACTGCGGTTCCAGCTGCGGCAGTGCGAGCGGTGCGTGAGATTAACTCAGTGGCTCCGGCTCCTTGTCTTCAGGCGCGGTGGCGACGATGGACGTGATGTCCTTCGGCTCGGCGTCCTCGGTTGATGAAGAAACGATACCAGAAACGGCTGCGAAGAAGGTATCGATCAGCAACGGCGCGGTTGGATCGGGCGCCGGCAGGATTTTCGTCTCCGACCCGCTGCTGCAGGCCGCCAGGCCCGCCGCGGCAATCACCACAATGGCGATGGAGCGCAGTTTGAATTTATCCATTGTGTCTCCTTATTGGTTGCCCGGCAGCGGGGTGTTCAGGTAAGGGAAGGCCGCCTTGAAGTCGGTCGGCGCCTTGCGCACGCCGTCGGTCAGGGCCGCGGCGCCGGCAGGTGCATCGGACGGCTTGCAGCCGACCTTGAGGGCGTCGTTCGCGCCGGTGATCACGCACAGCGCGCCCATCGCGACCCGCAGCGACACGTCGACGATATCGTCGGCGGGACGGCGGCCGTTCGGGAAGCCGGCGTTGTCGCCCGCCGCCACGCCCAGCACGTTCTGCGAAGCGATCGGAGTCGGCGCGATCGAGGTGTTCAGGCGCAGCGCTTCATACGTGGCGACCGTGGCCTGCGCCTTCGACTGGTTCACGCCGGCGATACCGGTCAGGAACGCGGCCACCAGGTCGGTACGCGGGAAGTTGGTCGGCGCCTTGGCGGTCGGGAACAGGGTCTCGACCAGGGCCGGCAAGGTCGGATTGGTCACGTAGGTCGCGAACTGCGCGTCGCCGGACGGCTTGGAGGTGTTGAAGCGGTCCTTGTCGTCCATGCCGATCACGACTTCGTTCACCAGCGGCATGCCGAGGCGCGACACCTGGCTCCAGGCGCCGCCTTCCTTGGTGGCGTTGTTCAGGCCCGATGCGGGCGATGGATTGAGCAGGCGGCCCTGGCGCATGCTGGCCGTGGTCCACGCGGCGATCACCGGTTCGCTGCCGCTGGTCAGGCAGGCGATCGGCGCTTCGATGGAGATCGCGCTGACGTTCTTTTTCTCCAGGTCGTTCGGATTGCCGCCATTTTCCGCGCCGAGCGGATTCAGGTTGAACAGGTCGAAGATCTTGCCGACGGCGATGTAGAACGGCTCCTTGCGCTGGCCGACGAATACGCGGCCGGTGCCGCAGGTGCCGAACGACACGTTGTAGATGTGCTGGTTGGCGTAGGTCTCGTAGCCGCCCGTGCCGCCGAAGGTCTTGTCGCCGATGTTGTCGACCGGTTTGTCGAACTCGGTGGCGCCGCCGGTGGCCGCGGTCAGGCGGGTGCGCGTGCCGCTGCGGCGGTCGCCCTTGACCATGTCGATGGTGTAGGTCTCGCGCACATTCAGCGATGCCGGATTCACGCCGGAGATGGTGCCCGAATTAATCAACGGGATCATCACCTGCTTGCCGCCGACCGTCAGCGGGGTGTGCTTGGAGGTGTTCTTGAAACGGAACTGGAAGGTGATGTCTTCCTTGCCGTCGCCGTTGTTGTCGATGTGGATTTCATACAGGGCGTTGGCGTCGAACTGGTAGAAATTCGGGCCGCCCTGCGGATCCTGGAACGGAATGAAGTCCGAGATCATGGTCACGTAGGCATCGCGGCCAGGTTCGTAGCTGCGGAACATGTAGAAGTCGGTTCCGTCGACTTTGGGCGCGTTCGTGAGGAATGGTGCTTCCCGGTGGCTCGATGCCTGCGCCGGGCCGAAGGCGCCGGCCAGCATGAGTGCCGAGACCAGCGTCGTCAGCGCCACATGTTTGCTCTTCATTTTTTTCATGATCCAGGTCCTGTCTCGTTGATTGAAGTGGTTGTTCAGGACAACACAGTAGCAAGCGGGTCATTGATTCAATGTTAGCTGCCGCACACATGATTTCATTTTGTGTCAGGCGTAACCATATGTGACGACGTTTGTTACCATAACGCTTTGACAAATCCAGCCCCCATTTCCCATGCCCAAGAATAAGCCGCCCGTTCCCCGCAAATCCGCCGCCAAGCCCGACGACGATACCGAGCAGATGGCGCTGGTCCTGGCCGACCTCGCGCTGGAGATCGCCGATCCCGAGGAGGACGCGATTGCCGTCCTGCGCGAGAAGCAGGCCGAACTGGCGCGCCTGGTGCGCAACGCGCTGCGCAAGAAGAACGACGAAGTGCTGTACGGCGCGATCGAACATACGCGCTTCACCGATCCCGCCGCCTTCGCCTACCTGCGCAGCCAGGTCGAGGAGGCCGCGGCGACCATCACGCTGCGGCGCGAAGGCAAGCCGGCCGAGGAGGTCGACGCCTTCCTGGTGCCGGTGTTCGTCAGCAGCACGGGCGGCCTGAAGCAGGAGCAGACCTTCCAGGACGTGGCCGCGTTCGAACTGCTGCGCGCCAGCTTCCAGCAGGCGGGACTCGAAAGCGCCGACGCCACGGTTGTTTTGATCAGCCACGCCTACGACGTCGACGAGATCGACCGTATCAGCTACAGCCAGCTCAACGACATGCTGCGCGAAGTCGCCGCGACGATGGGCGAGAAGAAGATGGTCGAGACGCCGGCGCTGTCGGCCAGCATCGCCGGCTGGACGGGCGGCGGCTTCGCGCCGGAGGACGAGGCGATGGAGCTGCGCTTCCTGCTCGGCTTCGTGCGCCGGCGCGCCGACGATCCGTTCTACGCCGAACCGTCCGGCGAGGCGGCCGAAGCCTGGTTCGACGCGCGCATGGAACGCTATCGCCAGTGGTCGCTGGATGCGGCGCCGCTGCTGCAGGCCTGCCTGGCGGCCGATCCGTCGGCGGTCTCGCTCAACTTCCTGTACCAGGACCTGTTTTACGGCGCCAAGGAGCAGGGCATGGCCGAACTGGCGATGCTGGGCGTGATCTCCGAAGTCGGCCAGGCGATCGCGTCGCACGCGGTCGATCCGGCCGAGCTGAGCGCGATCGTCGCGCCGGCGGCGTCGGAGGACGAGCTGATGCTGCGCGTGAACCTGTACCGTGGCAGTGAAGACGGGCCGATGGTGTCGGCCGAAAAGCGCTTCGACCTGGCGGGCGACGTCGAGGCGGAACTGGCGGAGTTGTGCGATGCGTTGCGCGCGCTGGGGATCCAGGCGCTGTCGGTGGCGGACCAGTTCGATGCCGATGGGCGGGCGGTGGGCGTGCGCGCCGCCTGAAGTTTGTCGTTCCTGCGCAGGCAGGAACCACAGGCTGATTAGGTCATCTTGGCGTTCGACAGGAAGATCCAGGCGATCGAAATGATCACCATCGCGGTCAGGCTGACGCACGACCAGGTGAAGAACCACGCCGACAGCAGGCTGGCCTGCAAGGCGCGCTCGAACAGCATGCCGAGGCCGAAGTCGAAGAACGTCAGCACCGACCAGCGCCGCAAATACACCGGGAGGTAGCGGCACATGTGGCGGTTGTGCTGCAGCGCCGCGTGCCGTTCGTACAGGTCGCGCGCCGCGCTCAGGTCCGCGAACATCCATTCGAAGAACATGAAGCGGTACAGCAGGGTTCGAAACGGAATTTCGGGCGGGGAGGGATGGCTGTCTGACATGTTCGCACCTTGTTGTGGCAGGGGGGCGATTCCGGCGGCATGCAATGCGCCGGAATGTCCCCCAATATACCTCAAGCGCCCGATTCGCCTTTGCTGGCGCGCACGGTTGAATCCACCCGCAGCCACACCGCGGCGATCCGGTCGACGCGGCGGTACTCGGCTTCGTCCAATTCTTCTCCGAAGACGTCCGGATCGATTTCTTCGTAGCGCCACGCGGCGCCGGCCCGCTCCAGCATCGGCGCGACGCGCGCCAAAAACGGGTCCTGCCCGGCGACGATGGCCGCGCCGGTGTACAGCAGCAGCTGTCCGCCCGGCGCCAGCCGCCCCAGCGCCGCCTCGACGATCGCCAGCGACAGGCCGGCGCCCAGTTCGCCGCCGCCGTGGCGATAGGCGCGCGCGCAGGGATCGAGCATGTAGGGCGGATTGGCAACGATGAGGTCGAAGCTGCCGTCGACGCCGGACAGGAGGTCGCTGTGCAGCGTCCGCACGTTGGCGGCGCCAGCCAGCGCCGCGTTCACCGCCGTCAGGCGCAGCGCCTCGTCGTTGATGTCGACCGCCAGCACCTCGGCCTCGGGCCAGCGCAGCCCGATGGCGATCGCCGCCGCGCCGCTGCCGCAGCCGATGTCGACGGCGCGCGCGACCGCCCGCTGCGGCTGCGCTTCCAGCGCGCGCAGGAAGCGGTAGGTGTCGGGCCCGAAGAACACGGCGTCGGCCGCGCTGGTCGGAAACGCCGAGTGAAAATACAGCTGGCCGCCAAGGCTCGACACGCGCACGCTGCTGCGCCAGCCGTCGCCCTCGGCGCGCGCCACGCCGGCGTCGAGCATCAGCTCCAGCATCCGTGGCGGCAGGACGCCGGCGCCGAACCGGCGGCTCCAGCCGAAAACATCGGCCAGGCTGTCGGCCGGGCGCGGATCGCGCCGCAGCACGCGCTGGTGCGTCGCCGGCGTCACGGTGACGTGTCGATAATTTGCACGCGCGAGCGCCCGCCCGAGTTCGAGCAGGGCGGCGTCGCGGTCCATCAGGCGAATAGTTTGGAGAAGATGCGCGTGGCCATCAGGCCGGCGGACGTGTGATGGCTGGCCGGCGACATCAGGGCGGTCAGCATCGCGATCGCTTCTTCCTTGCTCTCCGATGCGGCAAGCTTGGCCTCGAGCAGGCGCAGTTCGCAGGCGATCGCTTCCCACGCATGCTCGTCGTCCGGGAAGCGGTGGCGGATCAGGCCGCGCTCGGCGCTCTCGCGGATGCGGCGCGGCGGGCCGTCGAGCGCGGAGGCGGCGCGCTGCAGGGCGCGGTGCGTGGCCAGGCGCGGCACCGGCGCGGCGGCCACCGGATGCGGCGGCGTGGCGATCCAGTCGTGCAGCACCTGCTGCTCGTAGGGGCTGAACACGCCGAACATCTGCGCGCGGTCGCCCTGGATCAGGCCCCAGAAGCGGCTGTCCTCGGGCGGCTCGCCGCGGGTGAACCAGCCTTGCTGTTCGAGCGCCGCCAGCAGCTCGGGCACGTCGTCGGGATCGGACAGCCAGTCGTTGAGCGTGCGCCCGCCGACCTTGCAGTAATCCGAGTGCATGTTCTTGCCCGTTGCGCTCTTGGCGCGCATGATGCCCACCAGCTCGGCGTGCAGGTCGAACGCGCCGATCACCGCTTCGGTGCTCACGCCCAGCTCGTTGAGGCGGTAGCCGGCATCGACCCGGCGCAGGAATTCCTCGGCGTCGCCCACCTGCGGCGTGAGCTTCTGCAGCGCTTCCCAGGCCTTGCGCGCGTGGCCGGTGTCGGCGTTGTCGACCGTGACGTGCAGCGTGAAGTAATAGGGATCGATGCCCAGTTCATTGAGTTCGTATGCGGTGATCAGCAGGTGCAGCGGCAGCTGTTCGTAGCCGAGGTTGTAGCCGATCAGCTCGGGCAGGAATTCGTCGGCGTTGTGCGCCAGCGCCAGTTGCACCAGGCCTTGCAGGAAGTGGTCCTCCGGCAGGCCCTGCCACTGGTTGCTGCCGTGGGCGTCGATCAGCTGCTGGAAGATGACGACGTGGTTCTTCTCCGGCACGCCGTTGCCCAGCTCCTCGAGGTAGGTGGTGATCAGCGGCGCCATCGCGCCATTTTCCCAGTGCTTGAGCAGGCCGAACAGCCAGGCGCCGTCGACCAGCTTGGTCGGCGCCACGCCCTTCAGGAAGTACAGCGCGTGCGCCTTGCTGCCGAAGTAGCGGCGCGGCGCGCCGGCCTTGCGCTCGGCCAGGTACTGTTTGTACTGCTCGCCGACGGCGGCGGTGCTGGCGGCGGTCCAGGCGGCGAACTGCTCGGCGCCGCGCGGCAGCGGCGACGGCGCCGGGGCCGCCGCGGCCAGCTGTTCGCGCAGCCACTGCGACGCGGCATCGCGCGCCGCCGGCGCGATCTCGCGTTCGCTCAGGTCGAGGTACATCTGGCGCATTCCGGCGGCGCGCGCGGGCGCACGGAATTGGTCGCGGGGCAGGGCGGCTACTGGTTCGGGCATGTCGGGTCTCGTCGTCATTATCGGGCAGGCTAAAATCTTGATTAGTATGCAAAAAAAGATGCACTCATGAAAGAGGATGCCATCCCGCGCTTTTGTAAGAGTGGGATTACATTACCGCAGGGGTTGGCAGGGCGTTGACTTCCAATTGTGCGCAGCCTACATTGGCACGTCCACAGCATGCGAAGGAATCGAACGTGCCGCCAGCAAATGAATAAAAAGAGAGTCAAGATCCTCCTGGTGGACGATCAGCCGGCCAACCTGACTGCGCTCGAATCGGTGCTGGCAGAACTCGACGAAGAGCTGGTCAGCGTCGGCTCCGGCGAGCAGGCGCTGCGCGCGGTGCTGGACCACTCGTTCGCGCTGGTGCTGCTCGACGTGCAGATGCCGACCATGAACGGCTTCGAGACGGCGGCGCTGATGCGGCGCCATCCGCGCTCGCAGGAACTGCCGATCATTTTCCTCACCGCCGCCAGCCAGGACGCCTTCCCGGTCGAGGACGCCTACGCGCTGGGCGCGGTGGACTACCTGACCAAGCCGTTCAACCCGGTGGTGCTGCGCGCCCGGGTGGCGGTGTTCATCGACCTTTACCGCAAGACCGCCGCCATCGCGCTGCTGCACGAGCAGCGCCACCAGGCCGCGCTGCGCGCGCGCGACGAGCGCATCCGCCTGATCCTCGACAGCACCCGCGATTACGCCTTCATCGGCACCGACGCCGAGGGCCTGGTCACCGAATGGGAAGGCGGCGCCGCCGACATCCTCGGCTGGGATGTCGAGAGCGCGCGCGGGCGCAACGCCGAGATGATCTTCACGCACGAGGACCGCGCCGCCGGCGTGCCGCGCGCCCAAATGGCGCTGGCGCTCGAAACCGGGCGCGCGTCGGACCAGCGCTGGCACGTGCGGCGCGACGGCTCGCGCTTCTTCGCCGACGGCGTGATGGTGCCGCTGCGCGACGACGCCGGCAGGCTGCGCGGCTACGCCCACATCTTCCGCGACGCCACCACCGAGAAGCTGGCGGCCGAACAGTTGGCCGCGATCGAGGCGGAGCGCGAACGCCTGTTCCGCCAGGTGGAGGCGGCCGGCGACCGCCTGGCCGACATTTTCCAGCGCGCGCCGGCCTTCATGTGCGTGATGCGCGGCCCTCGGCATAAATTCGAATTCGCCAACCAGCGCTTCATGCAGCTGGTCGGCGAACGCCCGCTGCTCGGCCTCGAAGTGCGCGCGGCGCTGCCCGAGCTGGAAGGCCAGGGACTGCTGGAGCAGTACGACGCGGTCTACCGGGACGGCCAGCCGATCGAGGACCGCAACCAGCGCATGCTGCTGCAGCGCGATGGCAACGCGCTCGAACCGCGCTTCGTCGACGCGGTGTGCATCGCCTTGCGCGAAGCCGACGGCGCCATCTCGGGCGTGCTGGTGCACGGCATCGACGTCACCGAGCGCACCCTGGCCGGGCTGCTGGCGGAGGGCCAGCGCAGCGCGCTCGAACTGGCTGTCAGCGATGCGCCGCTGGGCGACGTGCTCGACGTGCTGGCCAGCACCGCCGAGGATTTCTCGGGCGGCTCCGGCATGGCGGCGATCCGCCTGGCCGAAGGCGAACGCGGACGCCTGCGCCAGGCGGCCGGCCCCACGCTGCCGCAGGAATTCCTTGATGCGCTCGACGATTTGCCGCCTGGCGTGCAGGCCGGGCCGGAGGCCTTGTGCGCGGCCAGCGGCGAGGTGGTGGCCGTGGACGACCTCGATGTCGAACAGCGCTGGCCGGGCTTCCGTGCGCTGGCGCGAAAGCACGGCCTGCGCTCCTGCCGCTCGCTGCCGATCCTGGCGCCGTCCGGCGCGGTGCTGGGCGTGTTCTGCTGGTACTGCCGCGACCTGCGCGAGCACAGCGAAGACCAGCAGGAAGCGCTGGCGCTGCTGGCCAACACCGCTTCGCTGGTGATCGGCCAGCGCCACGAGGCGCAGGAGCGGATGGCGGCCGAAGCGCGCTCGCTCAACATCCTGGAGAGCATCAGCGAAGGCTTCCTGTCGATCGACAGCGACTGGCGCATCCGCTATGCCAACCACGCGGCGGAACAGATCACCGGCGCAGGCAACCAGGCCCTGGTGGGCGCAGCGCTTTGGGAAGCGATTCCGGAACTGCGCGGCGGTGCGATCGAACAGGGCCTGCGGCGCAGCGCGGAAGAGCGCACCCACGTCAAGTTCGAGGCTTATTACGATCCGTCCGGGCGCTGGTTCGAGATCAACAGCTGCCCGACGCCCGGCGGCGGCATTGCGCTGTACTTCCGCGACGAGACGGACCGGCGCCTGGCCGAGGAAGGGATCCGACGGCTGGCCGCGGTGGCCGAGCAGTCGCCCGACTTCATCGGCATCGCCACGCCCGACTCGATGGGCATGTTCCTCAATCCGGCCGGGCGGCGCCTGTCCGGCATCGCGGCGGACGCGCCGATTTCGGATTATTCGCTGGCCGATTTCTTCGCGCCCGAGAGCCGCCAGTTCGTCATCGACGAGGTGCTGCCGGCCCTGACCGGCGCGCCCGCGCGCTGGGAGGGCGAGCTGCGCTTCGCCCATCTGGCCACGGGCGAGGTGGCGCCGGTGTATTTCAAGGGCTTCGCGGTGCGCGACGACCGCGGCGAGATCATCGGCCTGGCCACCGTCACGCGCGACATCAGCGAGCAAAAGCGCGCCGAGGACGAGCTGCGCCGCGTCGCCGCCGACCTGTCCGAGGCCGATCACCGCAAGTCCGAGTTCCTGGCGACCCTGGCGCACGAGCTGCGCAATCCGCTTGCGCCGATCCGCACCGGCCTGGACCTGCTGCGCATGGCGCCGCCGGAACCGGCCGCGCTGGCGCGCGTGCTGGGCATGATGGACCGCCAGCTCGGCCACCTTATCCACCTGGTCAACGACCTGCTCGACGTCGCCCGCATCACGCGCGGCAAGATCGCGCTGAAGAAGGAACCGGCGGAGCTGAAGTCGCTGGTGGCGATGGCGCTCGAAACTGGCGCCGCCCTGGTCGAAGCCAGCGGCCATGCGCTGACGGTGGACCTGCCGGCCGACCCCATCATGCTCGATGCCGACACCACACGCATCGTGCAGGTCTTGAGCAACCTGTTGAATAACGCCGCCAAGTACACTCCGCCGGGCGGGCGCATCGACGTGCGCGCATGGACCGAAGACGGCCAGGCGGTGGTCGCGGTCAGTGACAGCGGCATCGGCATCCCGGCCGAATCGCTGGCCACGGTGTTCGACCTGTTCACCCAGGTGCGCGGCAGCATCGACCGCGCCCAGGGCGGGCTGGGCATCGGCCTGTCGCTGGTGCGCCGGCTGGCCGAGCTGCATGGCGGCAGCGTGTCGGCCGCCAGCGCCGGGCGCGGCCAGGGCAGCACCTTCACGTTGCGCCTGCCGCTCGGCGAAGGCGCCCGTCCGGCCCCAGGCGCGGTGGCGGATGCGGCGGCTCCGGGCGCCGGCTTGCGCGTGCTGGTCGTGGACGACAATGCCGACGCGGCCGAGAGCCTGTCAGCGCTGCTGACGATGCTGGGCCACCAGGCCGAGGTGGCGCTCGACGGGCGCAGCGGCTTCGAACTGGCCAAGCGCCTGGCGCCGGACCTGATTTTCCTCGACATCGGCATGCCGGGCATGAACGGGCATGAAGTGGCGCGCGCGATCCGCGCCACGCCCGGCATGGAGAATATCGAGCTCGTTGCGTTGACCGGCTGGGGCGCCAGCGAGGACGTGCAGCGTTCGCGCGACGCCGGTTTCGACCAGCACCTGACCAAGCCGGTCAGCATCGATGCGCTGGAACGCGCATTGCGCACGGCCGCGGGGAGGAAGAGATGAAGGGGCACTTGCCGATTTCGTGCGGCACGCTGGTGGTCAATCCGGCCGGCCAGCTGCTGCTGTGCCACGTGACGCACACGCCCAAGTGGGATATTCCGAAAGGCATGCAGGACGAAGGCGAGACCACGCTGGAAGCGGCGATGCGCGAATTGCGCGAGGAGGCGGGCATCGCGTTTGCGGCCGACCGGTTCAGCGATCTGGGCCTGTTCGACTATCGGCCGGACAAGCGCCTGCACCTGTACCTGGTGCGCAGCGGCGACGAGCTGGCGTCGCTGGACCATTTGGTGTGCACCAGCTTTTTCCCGCATCACCAGACCGGGGACGAGACGCCGGAGGTGGATGCGTACCGGTGGGCGGAAAGGTCGCAGCTGGCCAAGCTTTGCTGGCCGCGAATGGCGCAGCGCCTGCTCGCGCTGGAGTGGTAGGGTCAGACCCCGGCCAGCATCTTCTCGATCGCGTCGAGGTCCACCGGCTTGGTCAGGTGCAGGTCGAAGCCGGCCGCGCTGGTGCGCTGGCGGTCGTCCTCGCCGCCCCAGCCGGTCAGCGCGACCAGAAAGGGCTGGTCGAAACGCCGGTCGTTGCGGATCGACTCGGCCACTTCGTAGCCGTTCATCACCGGCATGCCGATGTCGAGGAACACCACCTGCGGCCTGAAGTCCTGCATCGCTTCGAGCGCGGCGCGGCCGTCGTTGGCCACTTGCGCATTGTGTCCGAGCAGGTCCAGCAGCGATGACAGCGTGTCCGCCGCGTCGCTGTTGTCGTCCACCACAAGTACGCGCACCTTGTGCACCGGCGCCACCGGCGCCGGCTGGGACGGCACCGCATCGGCGCGGCCAGCCGCCAGCGGCAGGCGGACGGTAATGGTGCTGCCCAGGCCCGGCCCGGCGCTCGCCGCCGACACGCTGCCGCCATGCAGGCCCACCATGCTGCGCACCAGCGACAGCCCGATCCCGAGGCCGCCGTGCGTACGATCGCGGCTGCGCCCCACCTGGTTGAACATGCCGAACACTTCTTCCAGCGATTCCGCCGCGATGCCCACGCCGTTGTCGGACACGGTCAGCACCGCCTCGTCCTGTTCGCGCCGGGTCGCCAGCGTCACCAAGCCGCCGTGGGGCGTGTACTTGGCGGCGTTGTTGAGCAGGTTGTTGACGACCTGGGTCAGGCGCGTCGCGTCGGCGAACAGCGGCAAAGGCTCGTCGGCGAGACGCAGGTCGAGCCGGTGGCGACGGTCCTCGATGGCCGGCAGCGCGGTTTCCACCGCCAGGTCCAGCACGTCCTTCAGGTCGATGTGAGCCTGCTTCAACTCCACCTGGCCGCGTGTGATGCGGGCCACGTCGAGCAAGTCGTCCACCAGTTCGACCATGTGCCCGAGCTGGCGTTCCATCACTTCGGACACGCGCGCGATCGCCTGCGGGTCGCCCTGCGACAGGCGCAGCACCTGCAGGCCGCTGCGCAACGGCGCCAGCGGGTTGCGCAGTTCGTGAGCAAGCGTGGCCAGGAATTCGGTCTTGCGCCGGTCGGCGTCCTTCAAGTCATCGGCCAGGCGCTGCAGCTCGATTTCGGCGCGTTTGCGTTCGCTGATGTCGGTGAACAGCACCGCCACCTTGTCGCTGCCCTCGACGCCGATGCGCGTTGCGTAGACGTCGAACCAGCGGTTCATCACGCCGACCTCGTTTTCGTGCCGGACCGGCACGCCGGTGCGGGCGACGTCGCCGTACAACTTCATCCAGTGGGTGTCGTGGCCAGGCACCAGTTCGAGCACCCGTTTTCCGGCTGCGTCGACCAGGCCGGTGTGCTGCTCGAACGCCTTGTTCGTTTCCAGGAACAGGTAGTCCACGGGCTCGCCGGCGTCGTCGTAAATCATCTGGATGATGCAGACCGCTTCGTCGATCGCCTCGAACAGCGTGCGATAGCGTTCTTCGCTTTCGCGCAGGTCCGCCTGGGCCTTGGTTTCGCTGGTGATGTCGCGCACCACGCCGCGCAGCGTTTCCGGCCTTCCCTCGGCGTCGTACAGCACCTGGCCGCGCGACAGCACCAGGTGGTATTCGCCATCCATGGCCCTGACCCGCGCGCGCGACTCGTAGGGGCCGCCGGTCTCGATCGCGCGCTGGATATTGATTGCGTCCTGGGCCGCATCGTCGGGATGCATGGCCGCGTAGTAGGCGCTGACCGGGCCGCCGGCGGCCTGTTCAGGCGTGACGCTGAACAGGAATTGCATGGCGGCGTCGCCGGTGACGCGGTCGTTCTTCATGTCCCAGTTCCACATCGCCAGGTCGCCGTGGGCCACTGTGGTGTGGAGCCGCACCCGGGTGTCGTGCAACGCGGCCTCCGCGTCGCGCCGTTCGCGCGCCGCGTGCGCGGCATGGCCGAGGAAGCGCGCCCTGGCTTTCAATATCACCGGCGTCAGTTCGCCGGCAATCACGTCCGCGGCGCCGGCTTCGTAGCAGCGCTCGAGCGGAAAGGCCGTGCCGGCCTGCGGCGCAAGCACGATGACGGGAGCGCCGATCCGCGCCAGTTCGGCGACCAGTTCCGGCGCGCCGGCGCCCTCCCCCGGCACCGAGGCCAGCACCAGCAGGAAGTTGGTCGCGCGCGCGCGTTCGATCGCGTCCGCTGTCGACACCGCGTGGACCGGAACCACGTCCAGTTCCGCGCAGATGGCGTCGATGCCCGCAGTCGGCGCGGCCGCATGCCCGACCAGCAGGACGCAGTAGGCGGGACGCACGTTGGTCATCGAATCATTCGCTTTCTTTGCGCGGCTTGGCGCGCGGCAGGTTCTTTTCCAGGATCGCCCACAGGATGAGGCCGTACGACAGCAGGCGGATCAGATAGTGTAGCGGCGAATCCTCATGGGTGCTGAGGACGATGGTCGACACCAGGCGGTGCCCGCCCTCGATCGCGAACGACAGCGCGAAGTACAGGAAGAAACGGTCGCCCGAGTCGCGCCAGAAGCGCAGGAAAAACAGCGCCAGGGCGGCCGAGGCCATGGCGATCGCACCGGTGAGGATCTCGTTGGTCATCGATTACTCCTTCTCGTAGATCAGGCCGTACAGCAGCAGCACCAGCGCCACCAGCGCGGTCGCCTGGCGCATGGTGCGCAGGTCGGTATCGGGAAGGAACAGCTTGTCCACCAGTAGCAGGACGTTATTGAGCGTCATGACGACGAAGCACAGGCCGCTCCAGAACAGCAGGCGGTGGCCGGTGCGCCGGTAGCTGCCGAGCAGCAGCCAGGCGCAGGCCAGCGAAGTGAGCATGCAAAGGGTGTAGATGGTCTCTGCCATATCAGGAGTCCTTGCGCCATGTAAATGCGTTGGCAAACTGCTGCGCCTTGCGGTCCAGCGTCGAGTGGATCAGGGTGGTCACCTGCACCAGCTGGCGCGCATACAGCCCGGCCAGGCGGTCGATCAGTTCGGCGAGTGCCGGGGTAGCGGGGTGGTAGCAGATCGCGGTGTCGCCGCTGCCGCAGCGGCGCGCCATGCCGGACAGGCACAGGCGGTCCAGCAGCGCCTGCGCATCGCGCTCGCGCACGTACAGGCGCCGGGCGACGTCCGCCGCCTGCCAGGTACGGCCGGGATCGCCGCGCAGCAATAGCAGCGCTTCGAGGAAGGGCACGGACGGGATTCCGGTCAGCACGAAACGGCGCAAGTCTTCCGGTATAAGAGGCTGCTCGCTCGCAGGCACGGCATTTCCAGGCAGAATTGAATCAAGCGCGCATTTTATGCGATTCCGACAATTGCTGCGGTGTGCAATCGTGCGCCAGCGCAATGACCGGCGCCAGTCCGGGCCGGGGCCGTTCAGGCGCGGCGAGCGCGAATACGCCGACGGCCGCCGCGAGCTCGGCCGCCTGCGAACGCATCGATGCCGCCGCCGCCGCCGCTTCCTCGACCAGCGCGGCATTCTGCTGGGTTGCCTGCTCGATCTGGGCCAGCGCCGCATTCACGTGGACGATGCCGGCCAGCTGTTCGGCGCTGGCGTCGGCGATGTCGCTGACGAAGGCGGTGACGTGGCCAATGCCGGCGACGATGTGCTCCATGCTGCGGCCGGCCTCGTCGGCCAGGCGCGCGCCAGCATCCATTTCGGCGCCGGATTCGTCGATCAGGCGCTTGATGTCGCGCGCCGCCGCGGCGGAGCGCTGCGCCAGGTTGCGCACTTCGCCGGCCACGACGGCGAAGCCGCGGCCCTGTTCGCCTGCGCGCGCCGCCTCGACCGCCGCGTTCAACGCCAGGATATTGGTCTGGAACGCGATGGAGTCGATCACGCCGACAATTTCGGCCATCCTTCGCGAACCGGCGTGGATCGACGCCATTTTCTTCGCCACCTCGTCGACCACGGCGCCGCCTTGCGCCGCCAGGCTCGACGCCGACTGCGCCAGCACCCGCGCCTGCTTGGCGTTGGCCGAATTGTGTCCCACGGTGCCGGTCAGCTGCTCCATCGATGCCGCGGTTTCCTCCAGCGTGGAGGCTTGCTGCTCGCTGCGCGCCGACAGTTCCTGGTTGCCGCTCGCAATTTCCTGGGACGCGCTGGCGATGCTGTCGGCGCCGCTGCGCACCTGGCCGACGATGCGCGCCAGGCTGTCGTTCATTTCTTTCAGCGCGGCGGACAACTGGCCGACTTCGTCGCGCGAGCGCACCTCGATGCTGCTGGCCAGGTTGCCGGAGGCCACCCTGCGCGCCACTTTCACCGCGTGGCGCAGCGGCTTCACGATGCCCAGCGTCAGGTACCAGGCGGTAAACATGCTCAGGGCGGCCCCGATTACGCCAAGCACGATCATCTCCAGGCTGGCGAACGCGGCGCCGTCGATCGCCGCACCGGTGCGCTCGCGCAGCAAGGCCGCCTGGGCGGCGCCAAGCTGGTCGAGCGAACCGAAATACGCCTGCTCGGCCGCCGACAGCGCCGGCAGCAGCGTCAGTGCCAGATCCTTCTGGCCGGAGCGGGCGAGGCGGGCGGCGCGTTCGCGCTGAAGAGTGAACTCGGTGCGGCCGGGCGTATCGGCACGCCGGGACAGCAGCGCTTCGGCCTGCGCGCCGGCGCGGTCGGCGGCGTCCAGTTCGGTCGCCGCGCGCGCGCCGTCGCTGGTGAGCAAGGCATTGCGCAGATGGCGCGACTGCTGGTCCAGCGCGGATCTTGCGCGGCCGATTTCGTCGACGGCGGCGAAATGCTCTTTGACCGCGGCGTCGACGCCAGTGCTGATGGCGGTGAGGCGGCTCGCCCCCAGCGCCACGACCACGGCCAGCATCGCGATCGTCAGCGCGAAACTGACGTTCAGGCGATTCCCGATTTTCACATCTGCTATTTTCATACCCGTTCCATGATTGTCGAACCGCCAAGCGAAAAAGCTGCAAAGATTGTAGCGGTAATAATAACGAACGGGAAAAAATATTTATCGGATGGAACTAAACGCCTGTGCCGCGGTGAGCGCCGCGACGCCTGGCCGTACACCGCGGCCTGGGTCACGGCGGTGATCGTGCCGAGCACGCCGGTCTGCGCATGGCCGCTCCCGCCTGATATGCTGCACCCCACTGAAAATTGGAAAGCGACACGGATGGACCGACTCGATCTTCGCGAACGCGACCTGCGCCGCATTCTTGCACGCGCTGCCGATGCCGACAGCGCCGGCGCCATGGGCCCGGTGCAGCAGGCCCTGTTGCACCGGCGCGGCTGGCTGCGCATGCTGGCGCCGCGTTCCGCCGGTGGCCTCGAGCTGGCGCTGCCGCAGGTGGTGCGGCTGGAAGAGCGCCTGGCCGCGGCCGACGGCAGCATTGGCTGGACCGTCACGCTGTGCGCCGGCGCCGGCTGGTTCGCCGGCTTCCTGCCGCCGGCGCTGGCGCGCGACATTGTCGGCACGCCACGCGTGTGCGTGGCCGGCAGCGGCGCGCCGACCGGCTATGCCGACGTCGACGGCGACGGTTTCCGGCTGGACGGGCGCTGGGATTACGCCAGCGGGGCGCCGTTCGCCACCCACTTCACGCTCAACGCGATCCTGCGCGAGCATGGCCAGGTGCTGCTCGACGCCGCCGGCGCGCCGCGCATCCGCGCCTTCATCGTGCCGGCCGGCGAGGTCGAAGTGGTGTCGTCCTGGCGCAGCATCGGCCTGCGCGCGACGGCGTCGCACAGCTACCGCATCGACCAGCGCTGGGTCCACGCCGATCACGGCTTCCAGATCGACGCCGCGCACGCGACGGCGGATGGGCCGCTGTACCGCTTTCCCTTCCTGTCGCTGGCGTACGTGACGCTCGCGGCCAATGCGGCCGGCATGGCAGGCCATTTCCTGCAACTGGCGGCGCCTTGCATCGCCCGGCGCAGGCAGCCGATTACCGGCATTCCGCTGATGGAGGCGCCCGGCGTGGCGGAGCGCGTGGGCGCTGCGCAGGCCGGTTTCCAGGCGGCGCGCGCGGCGTTTTACCGGCTGCTCGACGCGGCATGGGAACTGGTGCTGGCCGGCCGCGCGCCAGATGCGGGGCCGCTGCACGCCGCTTCGCTCGACTGGGTCGCGGTGGCGCGCAAGGCGGTCGACGAGCTGTATCCGTTTTGCGGGCTGTACGCGGCCAGCGGCGACACCGACATCAACCGGGTCTGGCGCGATTTTCACACGGCGACCCAGCACACGCTGCTGCTGCCGTAACCTGTGCAATGGTGCGCGGCCTCCGGGCCGATTGCGGTACTCTGATCCGGTGGCCCGAAACCTCTCGGAGGAACCATCATGAAACGCACACTGATAGCCGTTTTCGACAACCGCGGCGACGCCCAGAACGCCGTCGAGGAGCTGGTGCTGTCCGGCTTTCCGCGCCAGGACATCCGCCTGAGCGAAGGCGATCCGACCGGGCGCGACAGCCCGATCACCGGCGCATCCACGCCCGAGCCTGCCAGCACCGGCAGCGGCATCACCGACAGCATCCGTACATTTCTCACTAATATCTTCGGCACCGACAACAGCGTGTATGTGCAGAAGTATTCCGACGCCGTCACTCGCGGCCATCATGTGCTCACGATGACCACCGCCGATGAGCCCGAGGTCGAGCGCGCCGCCGCCATCGTCGAGCGATATGGGCCGGTCGACATCGACGAGAAGGTCGCCGAGTGGAGCGGCGGGCCGGTCACCGGCGAGGCGATCCGCATGGGCATGGGCGGCCAGCAGCAGTCGGCGCAAATGTCGCAGCAGAGCGCGCAGGGCAGCATGCAGGGCGGCGGCGGTTCCGGCTCGGAACAGCGCGCCATCATCCCCGAAGGCCCGGGCGCGGTGCCGCCGGCCGCGCGCAGTCCCGTGAAAGTATTTTCGCACCTGGCCGAGCCGTCGCTGTCGGATCTGTCCGAGGAAGACGAGCTGTACTATCGCAGCCACTACAACGCGAATTACGCCGGCAGCGGCGCCGGCAATCTGTATGACGAATATGCGCCGGCCTACCGCTACGGCTCGAAGATGGCGTCGGACGAGACCTATCGGGGCCAGCTGTGGAAGGATGTCGAGCCGGCGCTGCGCAGCGAGTGGGAAGCGGACAATCCGGGGACGGCCTGGGGCAAGTTCAAGGCCGCGGTGCGGCACGGCTGGGACCGCATCACCCACCTGCATTGACGCGGCTTCGGGGCGAGAACTCTACATCCCCAACGGCAGGCTGATGCGGTTGCGCCCCATGTGCTTGGCGCGGTACAGCGCCGCGTCGGCGATGGCCACCAGCTGGCTGGCGCTCGCTTCGGGCGACGCCAGCGCCGTCGCGGCGCCGATGCTGACCGTCACGTGGCCCGGCGCGGCGCCGGTGTTGGGCACCATCAGCCGCTCGACGCGGCAGCGGATCCGCTCGGCCACGATGGCCGCACCCTTGAGCGACTGGTTCGGCAGGATCACCGCAAACTCCTCGCCGCCGTAGCGCGCCACCAGGTCGTTGGCGCGCATCTCGCTCGCCACCGCGCTGGCGATGCGCTTGAGGCATTCGTCGCCGCCGAGGTGGCCGTTGGCGTCGTTGTACGCCTTGAAATTGTCGACGTCGACCATCAGCAGCGAGAGCGGCTGCTTCTGGCGCTGCGCGCGCGCCCATTCCGCATGCAGCGTTTCGTCGAAGCAGCGCCGGTTCGCCAGCCCGGTCAGGCCGTCGCGGGTAGCCAGCTGCTCGAGCGAAATCTGCGCGATCTTCTCGTCGGTCATGTCGCGCACCGTCTGCACCACCGCCACCAGCGCGCCGTCGTCGTCGAGGATCGGGCTGGCGTCGGACGCCAGGTAGCGGCGGGTCCCCACGCGCGGCATCTCGCACCAGCTTTCGGCGCACAGGTTGCCGACCGGGCCGGCCTGCTTGACCTGGCGCGGATAAATCTGGTGGATTTCGTCGGTGCGGTTCTGAATCACCAGGTCGGCCAGGCTCGGGCGCGGCGCGTCATGAAAGCTGCGCCAATGGTCGGAGGTGCCGATCACTTCGTAGCCGGGCACCCCGGTCAGCCGCTCGCAGGCGCGGTTCCAGATCATCACCTTGCAGCCGGTATCGAGCACGAAGGCGGGAATGGCCAGCATTTCCATCAGCCTGGCGGCGAACGCGTCCTGATGAAGGGGGAGCGCCGAAGCGGCGCTGCGCTGTAGCGTGGTGGTATGCATGTGCGGTCCTCTGATTGTCTGGAGGGCAAATAATTGACTGCCGACAAGTTCTAATTTTGCTACGATGACTTCACGCAACTATTGATCTTTAACAAGGATTCACTGCCTGCAACACTCGCCGCGACCGGCAGCGGCACCGACAGCGACAGCAGGGTCCCCTTGCCGGGCGCGCTGTCGATGGCGAACTTGCCGTCGGCGGCCGTGACGCGGTCGGCGATGCCGGCCAGGCCGCAGCCGCGGTGATCCTCACCGTCGGCCATGCCGACGCCGTTGTCCTGCACCTTCAGGCTCAGGCGGCCGGCTCGCTGGTCCAGCGCGACCGTCACTTCGGTGGCCTGGGCATGCCGCAGCACGTTGGCGAGCGACTCCTGCAGGATGCGGAACAGCATCGCATCCATGGCAGGGTCGGACGCGGCGCCGAACGCATCGTCGCTGGCGTCGAAGCGATGACGGATGCCGCTCACGCGCGAAAAGTCGGCCAGCTGCGCTTCGATCGCCGCCTGCAACCCTTGTTCCAACGCCGGCGGACGCAGGTTATTGATGATGGTGCGCAGCGACGCGATCGACAGGTCCAGGTTGCCGAGCAGGCTGCCGACCTTCTGCTGGATGCGCGGATCGGTCCGGCAGGCGCGCGCCTGGATCAGCGACAGCTCGATCTTCAGTGCGAGCAGGTGCTGGCCGAGGTCGTCGTGGATGTCGCGCGCGATGCGCCGGCGCTCGCTCTCGCGCACCTGTTCCTGCTGGCCGATCAGGCGGCACAGCGCGGCATGGGTGTCGGCCAGCGAGCGTTCGGCCTGCACACGCGCGTGGCGCTCCATGCCGAGCTGGGCTTCCGAGTAAGCAAGCCGATCCCTGAAGCGCAGATAGCGTGAGAGCAGGGCGCGGAAACCCCAGCCGACCACGGCCAGCCAGAGGCCCGCGACCAGCACCGCCGGCTGCTGCAGCGGCAATGCGCCGGACGCCACGGCGCCAGACGCGCCCAGCGCGGATAGCGCGAGGGCGGTTGCGGCAAGGCGGCGCGGTGCGGTATTCATGGCATCCTTTGCGACATGGATCAAGTCGTGAGGCCGAGGTTACCCCGCGGCAAACTGAGCGTCTTATCTCACGTCAACTCTTACGTCACAGCATCTATCAGAAGGCCTGCCCCCAGCGGCAGGGCCGCCGGCGCGGTATAATGACCGGTTGACGATTGAGGTTTACCGTGACTTACAGCATCAAAGAAATTTTCTACACCTTGCAGGGCGAAGGCGCGCACGCCGGCCGCCCGGCGGTGTTCTGCCGCTTTGCCGGCTGCAACCTGTGGACCGGCCGCGAGAGCGACCGCGCCACCGCCACCTGCACCTTTTGCGACACCGACTTCGTCGGCACCGACGGCGAACGGGGCGGCAAGTTCCCGCGGGCCGAAGCGCTGGCCGCCGAGATCGACTCGCTGTGGCCGGAAAGCTATCCGGCCAGCAAGTACGTGGTCTTCACCGGCGGCGAACCGCTGCTGCAGCTCGATGCCCCGCTGATCGACGCGATGCACCGCGCCGGCTTCGAGATCGCGATCGAAACCAATGGCACCCTGCCGGTGCCGGCCGGGGTCGACTGGGTCTGCGTCAGCCCCAAGATGGGATCGACGCTGGTGGTCGAAAAAGGCAATGAAATCAAGGTGGTGATTCCGCAGACGGGCCAGAACCTGGCCGCTTACGAGCAGCTCGATTTCGACAATTTCTTCGTGCAGCCGATGGACGGCCCGCTGGCCGAGCACAACACGCGGCTGGCGATCGAGACGTGCAAGCGCCACCCGAAGTGGAAGCTGAGCTTGCAAACCCATAAACTTTTACAGATCCCTTAAGCAATGCTCACCATCACCCGCAAGCTCGAATTCGACGCCGGACACCGGATTCCCGACCACAAGAGCCAGTGCCGCAACCTGCACGGCCACCGCTACACGCTGGAAATCACCCTGACCGGCGCCGTCATCGACGTCGAAGGCAGCTCCGACAACGGCATGATCATGGACTTCTCCGACATCAAGACGATCGCCAAGGAGCACCTGGTCGACGTCTGGGACCACGCGTTCCTGGTGTACGAGAAGGACGACGCCGTGCGCGAATTCCTCGCCAGCCTGCCGGGCCACAAGACGGTGGTGATCGACCGCATCCCGACCGTCGAGAACCTGGCGCGGGTCGCTTTCGACATCCTGAAGGCCGCGTTCAAGGACCGCTACGGCACCGGCCTGCACCTGCACAAGCTGATGCTGCACGAAACCCCGAACTGCTGGGCCGAGATCACCGATGCCTGACAGCGAATTCATGCAGCTCGCGCTGGCCCAGGCGCAGCATGCCTGGAGCCTGGGCGAGGTGCCGGTCGGCGCCGTCGTGGTCAAGGACGGCGAAGTGGTGTCGATCGGCTTCAACCAGCCGATCGGGCGCCACGATCCGACCGCGCACGCCGAGATCGTGGCCTTGCGCGCGGCAGCCGAAAAGCTGGGCAACTACCGGCTGCCCGGCTGCGAACTGTTCGTCACGCTCGAACCGTGCGTGATGTGCTCGGGCGCGATGATGCACGCGCGCCTGGCACGGGTGGTGTTCGGCGCCAGCGATCCGAAGACCGGCGCCTGCGGCTCGGTGCTGAACCTGTTCGAACAGGAGAAGCTGAACCACCATACCGAACTGGTGGGCGGCGTGATGGCCGACGAAGCCGGCGCCATGCTGCGCGGCTTTTTCGCCGAACGGCGCGCCGCGGCGCGGGCAGTCGCCACGGACTGACGCGCGCGCGGGGCGCGAATCAATAATGGTATGCTCGGTTCTGGAGAGCCACCATGCCGAACCTGACCGCCAACGGAATCACCATCGCCTGCGAAACCGCCGGCGACCCGGGCGGCATGCCGGTCCTGCTGGTCGCCGGCATGGGCCTGCAGCTCACCTCCTGGCCGCGCGACTTCATCGACGGCCTGGTGGAACTTGGCTACTACGTCATCCGCTTCGACAACCGCGACTGCGGCCTGTCCACCAAATTCGCCAAAGCCGGCACGCCCAACCTGACCATCGCCTGGCTGCGCGCGATGTTCCGCCTGCGCGTGCACACCGCCTACACCCTGGACGACATGGCCTGCGATGCGCTCGGCGTGCTCGATGCGCTGGGCATTGAGAAGGCGCACGTGGTCGGCCTGTCGATGGGCGGCATGATCGGCCAGATCCTCGCGGCGCGCCATCCCGAGCGCGTGCTGACGCTGACTTCCATCATGTCCAGCAGCGGCCGGCGCGGCCTGCCCGGCAGCACGCGCGCGGTGCGCAAGGCGATGCTGCGGCGCGTGCGCGACCTGTCCGACCACCGCGAACTGGTCGACTACATGATGAACGTCTGGCGCGTGATCGGCAGCCCCGCCTATCCCACCTCGGACAAGCACCTGCGCGAGCAGGTCGAGGCGGCGATCGCGCGCAGCGTGTGCCGTTCCGGCGTCGCGCGCCAGATGACGGCGATCATGGCCGGCCCGCCGCGCACCGCGCTGCTGCGCCGGATCGTGCGCCCGACCCTGGTCATTCACGGCGCCGCCGATCCCATGCTGCCGCCGGCCTGCGGCATCGACACCGCGCGCATCGTGCCCTGCGCGCGCCTCGAAATCATCGAAGGGATGGGCCACGACCTGCCGGCGCAGCTGATCGAAAGGGTGCTCGCCTTGATCGACGTGCATGCGCGGGGTAAGATGACATCAGACTCCCTACCACGCCTCTTCGAAAAACAATAATGACCAAAAAACTCGGTATTGCCATCATCGCTCCGGGCGGCAACGCCCCCGACGACTCCGCGCTCCCGCGCGGCATCGAGCGCCTCGAACAGCACGGCTGCATCGTCCACAATTACTACGAACCTTCGCTGGTCCACCAGCGCTTCGGCGGCACCGACGCCGGCCGGCTGCATCAGATCCAGCAAGCGGTGGCCAATCCCGACGTGCAGGTCGTCATGGCGCTGCGCGGCCAGTACGGCATCACGCGCATCCTGCCGAAAATCGATTTCGACGCGATCGCCAGGAGCGGCAAGATATTCGTCGGCTTCTCCGACATGACCGCGCTGCACATGGGACTGATGGCCAAGACCGGCGCGAAGAGCTACGCCGGGCCGATGCTGGCCGGCGACTTCTGCATCGACAAAACGGTCGACTTCACGCTGGAGAACTTCTGGCAGTGCCTGGCCGGGCCGACCCACACCATCACCGAGCTGGCTGAAAATAATCCCTCGGTCAACCTGACCGGCACCATCTGGGGCGGCAACCTGGCGATGATGGTCTCGCTGCTCGGCACCGAGTACTTCCCGATCGTCGAAGACGGCATCCTGTACATCGAGGACGTGAACGAACACCCGTACCGGATCGAGCGCATGCTGCTGCAGCTGATGCAGGCCGGCGTGCTGGCAAAGCAGAAGGCGCTGATCATCGGCGACGTGTCGGGCTACCGCCTGAGCGCGGCCGACAACGGCTACGACTTCGACGCCATGCTGGCCTACCTGCGCGAGACGCTGCCGCTGCCGGTGCTCACCGGCCTTCAGTTCGGCCATATCCCGCGGCGCGTGACCATTCCGTTCGGCGCCACCGCCAGCCTGGTGTCCGACCATTCGCGCTTCCAGCTGACCATGAGCGACTACCCGACGATCGGACATGCCTGACGCGTCGCCCGGTCAGCACTACTACCGGGCGACATCGGCCGCGGCCGACTATCCATCCATCCAGGGCCGCGCAGATTATGCGATCTGCATTATCGGCGGCGGCTTCGCCGGCCTGGCGACAGCGATGTCGCTGATGGAGCGCGGCCAGCAAGGCGTGGCGCTGCTCGAGGCGGACCGGATCGGCTTCGGCGCCTCCGGGCGCAACGGCGGCTTCGTGTTCGGCGGCTTTTCGCTGGGCGAGCGCGACCTGCTCGCCTCAGTTGGGGCGGCCGAAGCGCGCAAGCTGTACCGGCTCACGCTCGACGCGCTGGCCACGATCCGGCGCCGCATCCGCCAGTACGGCATCGATTGCGACGCTGCCGAACACGGCGTGTACCTGGCCAACTGGTTCGCCGACCAGCGCATCCTCGACCGGCAGCAGCGCTTCATGGCCGATCATTTCGGCGTCGAGTGGCAGCGCGTCGGCCGCGCCGACCTGGCCGACCGCCTGCTGACCGAACGCTACTCCGGCGCGCTGTTCGAATCGGGCGCCTTCCATTTTCATCCCCTCAAATATGCGCAAGGCCAGGCGCGCGCGCTCGAAGCCGGCGGCGTGCGCCTGCACGAAGGCAGCCGCGCCCTCGGCATCGCGCGCGAAGGCGCGTACTGGCGCGTGACGACAGCCGACGGCGAGGTGAGGGCGCGCGACGTGGTGCTGTGCTGCGGCGGCTATCTCGAACGCCTGCAGCCGAAGCTGGCCGGCGCCATGCTGCCGATCGCGACCTACGTGATGGCCACCGAGCCGCTCGGCGAGCGCCTGGCCGGCGCGCTGCGCACCGGCGCCGCGGTGTACGACACCCGCTTCGCCTTCGACTACTACCGGCCGCTGGCCGACACGCGCCTGCTGTGGGGCGGCCGCATTTCGGTGCGCGACCGCGCCGCCGGCGACGTGGCGCGGCTGCTGTACCGCGACATGCTGCGCGTGTATCCGCAACTGGCCGGCGTCAAGGTCGATCACGCGTGGAGCGGTTTGATGAGCTACGGCCGCCACAAGATGCCCCAGCTGGGCCGCCTGCCGGACGGCCTGTGGTACGGCATGGGCTTCGGCGGCCATGGCGTCGGACCGACCACGCTGGGCGGCGAAGTGCTGGCGGCGGCGCTGTGCGGAGACGGCGCCGGCCTGGCCCGCTTCGCGCCGTGGAAGCTGCCGCCGACCGGCGGTTCGGCCGGCCTGCTGGCGGCGCAACTGAGTTACTGGTACTACGCCTTGCGCGACCGCCTGCGCCAATAAAACCAGCTTGTCATGGCCGCAAAGTTTCTCGTACACTGAGCGAAAAACAGGAGAGAGCATGTTTAGTCACATAATGGTTGGAACGAACGACATCGAAAAGTCCAAACGGTTTTACGACGCTGTACTGGGTGTTCTCGGGGCGGGCGCACCGTTCCGGGGCAAGGCTCCCACCGGGCAGGATCGGCTGTTCTACCGGCACGGCGGCGGCAGTTTCGGCGTCAGCGAACCGATTAATGGCGAAGAGGCCAGCTTCGCGAACGGCGGCACGATCGGCTTCAAATGCGACTCTCCAGAACAAGTGAAGAAATTTCACGATACGGCCGTGGAGTTTGGCGGTCAGTCGATCGAGGACCCGCCAGGGCTGCGCGAAGGCGCGATGGGCGCAATGCACCTCGCGTATGTCCGTGATCCGGACGGCAACAAGCTCTGCGCGGTTTATCGCGTCAAGTAGCCGTCTCCTTACGCTTATCAAGCTTGACTGAACCTGAGTCCGGTGGCCATGCCTACCCGTCGAAAAAGTCCGGCGGCCGGCTGAATTAAGACAGGAGGAGGCGCACCGGCACGAACCGTCCTGCGCTCCATGGCCCCGTGGCTCAAGCCGACGCTCGCTCCCCGGCGCGCAGAGTCAGCACTTGTACGCCAGTGCGCGTCACGGCCACCGTGTGCTCGAACTGCGCGGACAATTTGCCGTCCGTCGTCACGACCGTCCAGCCGTCGTCCTCGGTCTCGACCTCGTGATGGCCCTGGTTGATCATCGGTTCGATGGTGAACACCATGCCTTCGCGCAATATCATGCCGGTGTTGGGCTTGCCCCAATGCAGCACCTGGGGAGGCTCGTGCATTTCACGACCGATGCCGTGCCCGCAGTACTCCCTGACCACCGAGTAGCCGCTTTGTCTGGCGTGACGCTCGATGGCATGGCCGATATCGCCGAGCCTGGCGCCTGGACGGACGGCCTTGATGCCTTTCCACATGGCCTCGTAGGTCACTTGCACGAGCCGTTTGGCGGCCGGCGACACGTCGCCGACCAGGTAGGTCTTGCTGGAATCGGCGATGAAGCCGTTCTTTTCCAGCGTGATGTCGAAATTCACGATATCGCCGCTCTTCAGGATATCGGTCGGGGACGGCACGCCGTGGCAAACGACGTGGTTCGGCGAGGAGTTGAGCGAATAGGCAAATCCGTACTGGCCCTTGCTGGCCGGCCGCGCATCGAGCTCATTGACGATGAAGGCGTCGACCAGGTCGTTGACCTGCATGGTCGACATGCCGACCAGGTTCAATTGATCGAGATAGGCGAAGACGCTGGCGAGCAGTTTGCCCGATTCCGCCATCAGCGCGATTTCTTCGGGTTTCTTCGTCATGAGAACGCTCCTCGCATGGGCGGAGCCTCGACGCCCGCGCTGCGCAGCTCCCACGCAACGATCTCATTGAACGTCAGCGTTGGATTCATTTCGGCCAGCATGCCGATCTTGATCCAGAAAGCGGCTTGTCCATTAATCGAACGGCAGCCAACGGCACTCGCTTTGCGGATCTGGCCGTGCAGTTCGTCGTCGATGTTTACGATGCCCATTTGGTAACCTTTTATATGAAACGTATATGAATTATATATCCCGCTGGGTTGGTCGCGCAAGCCGCGCGGTGATGCGGCTGGCCCCGCGGCCGCAAAAATGGGCTGCGGCGCCATTCCTTCCTGCACGATGGTAAAATACGCGGTTAAATCAATCGCTAGTAAAGGCTTTACCAAGTGCTCTCCACTGCCAACATCACCATGCAATTCGGCGCCAAGCCGCTGTTCGAGAATATTTCAGTCAAGTTCGGCGACGGCAACCGCTACGGCCTGATCGGCGCCAACGGCTGCGGCAAATCGACCTTCATGAAAATCCTCGGCGGCGACCTCGAGCCGTCGGCCGGCACCGTCATGCTCGACCCGAACGAGCGCCTGGGCAAACTGCGCCAGGACCAGTTCGCGTTCGAAGACATGCGCGTGCTCGACGTGGTGATGATGGGCCACACCGAACTGTGGAACGCCATCTCCGAGCGCGACGCGATCTACGCGAACCCGGACGCGACCGACGACGACTACATGCACGCGGCTGAACTGGAAAGCAAAGTGGCCGAGTACGACGGCTACTCGGCCGAGGCGCGCGCGGGCGAACTGCTGCTCGGCGCCGGCGTGTCGATCGACCAGCACCAGGGCCCGATGAGCGCCGTCGCTCCCGGCTGGAAGCTGCGCGTGCTGCTGGCGCAGGCGCTGTTCTCGAATCCGGACATCCTGCTGCTCGACGAGCCGACCAACAACCTGGACATCAACACCATCCGCTGGCTGGAAGATGTGCTGAACGATCGTAATTCGACGATGATCATCATCTCGCACGATCGCCACTTCCTGAACCAGGTCTGCACGCACGTCGCCGACATGGACTACGGCACGCTGAAGGTCTACCCGGGCAATTACGACGAGTACATGTTCGCCTCGACCCAGGCGCGCAACCAGCAGCTGGCCAACAACGCCAAGGCCAAGGACAAGGTCGCGGAACTGCAGGAATTCGTGCGCCGCTTCGCCGCCAACAAGTCGAAGGCGCGCCAGGCCACCTCGCGCGCCAAGCAGATCGAGAAGATCAAGGTCGACGACATCAAGCCGTCCTCGCGCGCCTATCCGTTCGTGCGCTTCGAAGGCGAGAAGAAGCTGCATCGCCTGGCGGTGGAAGTCGAAGGCATCTCGAAGAAGTACGACAAGCAGCTGTTCAAGAATTTCAGCATCATGATCGAGGCGGGCGAGCGCGTCGCCATCATCGGCGCCAACGGCGCCGGCAAGACCACCTTGCTGCGGTCGATCTGCGGCGAGATGTGCGGCATGCAGACCGATACCGGCCGCGTCAAGTGGGCCGAGAACGCCAACGTCGGCTACATGCCGCAGGATCCGACCGAAGAATTCGCCGGCGGCGAAGTGCTTGCCGACTGGATGGGCCAGTGGACCAAGGAAGGCGACGACGACCAGGCCGTGCGCTCGATCCTGGGCCGCCTGCTGTTCGGCGGCGACGACGTCAAGAAGTCGGTCAAGGTGCTGTCCGGCGGCGAGAAGGGCCGCATGATGTACGGTAAGCTGATGCTGGGCCGTCACAATGTCATGCTGCTCGACGAGCCGACCAACCACATGGACATGGAATCGATCGAGTCGCTCAACATCGCGCTTGAAAAATACGCCGGCACCCTGATTTTCGTGTCGCACGACCGCGAGTTCGTCTCGTCGCTGGCCACGCGCGTCCTGGAAATCAAGGAAGACGGCATCGTCGACTTCCAGGGCAATTACGAAGACTACCTGAAGAGCCAGGGTATCGATTAATCGGGAGCTGCCATGACTGTCATGCCTATCACGCGCATCGAATACGACCACCCGCAAGCCGGCCTGTCCTGCACCGCGCAGGCCTGGGCGCGCGCGCCGGAAACGCCAACGGCCGACGAGCGCACCGCGCTCAAGGACAAGATCCGGCGCCTGCTCAAGGAGCGCGAAGCGGTGCTGGTCGCGCACTATTATGTCGACGCCGACTTGCAGGACCTGGCCGAGGAAACCGGCGGCTGCGTCTCCGATTCGCTCGAGATGGCGCGCTTCGGCCGCGACCATCCGGCCAAGACGCTGGTGGTTGCGGGCGTGCGCTTCATGGGCGAGACGGCCAAGATCCTCAGCCCCGAGAAGCGCATCCTGATGCCGGACCTGGACGCGACCTGTTCGCTCGACCTGGGCTGCCCGGCCGACGAATTCGCCGCCTTCTGCGACGCCCATCCGGATCGCACGGTGGTGGTGTACGCGAATACCAGCGCGGCCGTCAAGGCGCGCGCCGACTGGATGGTGACGTCCTCGATCGGACTCGACATCGTCGCGCACCTGCACGCGCAGGGCAAGAAGATCCTGTGGGCGCCCGACCGCCACCTGGGTTCGTACATCCAGAAGAAGACCGGCGCCGACATGCTGCTGTGGCAGGGCTCCTGCCTGGTGCACGACGAATTCAAGGGCATCGAACTCGATCTGCTGAAGGCCGAACACCCGGATGCGAAAGTGCTGGTGCATCCAGAGTCGCCTGCCAACGTGGTTGCACTGGCCGACGTGGTCGGCTCGACCACGCAGCTGATCAACGCCGCGGTCGAAATGGACGCGAAGACCTTCATCGTCGCCACCGACAACGGCATCCTGCACAAGATGCGGATGGCGGCGCCGGGCAAGCACTTCATCGAAGCGCCGACCGCCGGCAACAGCGCCACCTGCAAGAGCTGCGCGCATTGCCCGTGGATGGCGATGAACGGCCTGCGCAACCTGGCCGAGGTGCTGGAAAACATGAACAACGAGGTGTTCGTCGATCCAGAGATCGGCAAGCAGGCGGTGCGCGCGATCGACCGCATGCTCGATTTCGCCGCGGCGAAAAAGGCCAAGGCCCTGCCGACCGGCGAGCTGGCGAAAGAAGGCGCACTGTTTTCGGGAGTTGGACCTGCATGAGTAATCTGAAGAATCCGTTCAACGAATTCGACGCCGCGCTGCAGTCGGCGTTCGAAGCGAACATCCTGGCCGCGCTGCTGGAAGACGTCGGCAGCGGCGACCTGACCGGCCTGCTGGTGCCGAACGACACCCGCGTGCGTGCGCGCGTGATCGTGCGCGAAGACGCGGTGCTGTGCGGCGCGCCCTGGTTCGACGGCGTGATGCTCGCGCTCGACCAGGACACCGAGATCACCTGGAACTACGCCGAAGGCGACATGATGAAGGCGGGCAGCGTGGTGTGCACGATCGAAGCGGCGCCGCGCGCGCTGCTGACGGCCGAACGCGCCGCGCTGAACTTCCTTCAGCTGATGTCGGGCGTGGCCAGCGCGACGCGCCGGTTTGTCGACGTCGTCGCCGGCACCAAGGCCGCGGTGCTCGACACGCGCAAGACCGTCCCGGGCCTGCGCCAGGCGCAGAAGTACGCGGTGCGGGTCGGCGGTGGACAGAATCAGCGCATGGCGCTGTTCGACGGCATCCTGATCAAGGAAAACCACATTGCGGCGGCAGGCGGCGTGGGCAAGGCGCTGGCTGCTGCGGCGGCGCTCAACTCCGGCAAGCCGGTGCAGATCGAAGTCGAGACGCTGGCGCAGCTGACGGAAGCGCTGGAAGCGGGCGCTGTCTCGGTCCTGCTGGACAATTTCGAGCTCGGCAAGATGCGCGAAGCGGTCGCGCTGAACGCCGGCCGCGCGCTGCTCGAAGCGTCGGGCGGCGTGAGCCTCGACAGCGTGCGCGCGATCGCCGAAACGGGCGTCGACCGCATCTCGGTCGGCAGCCTGACCAAGGACGTCAAGGCCACCGACTATTCCCTGCGGATAGTTGACTAGTCAAGTATCTCGCACTCCAGGGTCTGACCCCGCGGGTCAGACCCTCAGCATCGGCAAAACATCTTCGGCCGATGCATCGATTTTCAGCGTCAGCAGATCGTCCGCGCGCGTTATCCCGAGATTGATCGCCGCAATCGGCTTGCCGGCCGCCGCCGCCATGCGCGCAAACCGGAATCCCGAAAACACCATCAGCGAAGACCCGACCACCAGCAATGCGTCGGCCGCTTCAACGCGCGCGACCGCTTCCAGCGTCACCGCGCTGTGAACGCCATCTCCGAAGAACACCACATCCGGCTTGAGCGTGCCGCCGCAGTGCAGGCACTCCGGCACCTGAAAATCCGTGAGTGACTCCGGTTCGAGGTGGGCGTCGCCATCGGGCGCCGCGGCGGCCACCGCGCCAGTGACGCCGGGATTCAACGCTGTCAGTATTTCCTGCACATGGGCGCGCGCAAAATCGGCATCGCAATCGAGGCAGATCACCTGATGAATATTCCCGTGCAGTTCGAGCACGTCGCTGCTGCCGGCGCGCTGGTGCAGGCCGTCGACGTTCTGGGTCATCACCGATGCGATCCGGCCGGCCGCCTGCAGGTCGGCCAATGCGTGGTGCGCCGCGTTCGGCGTCGCGCGCGCGAGGGTAGGGTAGCCGATCATGCTTCGTGCCCAGTAGCGCTTGCGTACCGCTTCGAGCTTGCGAAACTCCGGCCCCTGCACGGGCGCCTTGCCGCGCCTGACGCCGTCCCGCCCGCGGTAGTCCGGAATGCCGGACGCCGTGCTGATACCGGCGCCGGTCAGCACCAGCACCCTGCGATGCCGATCGAGAAAACCTGCTAACCGTGCGGAATTATTTTCTTCATGCATATGTTGCAATCGAGTAAATCATCACTAAATGGTAATTCCCAATCTATCAGAAAGGTTTGCCATGCGTCGTTTCCTCTCCGCTTGCGCGGTTGCTTCGATCCTGCTTTGCGGCACGGCGTCCGCGGCCGACGTGCCGGCCTATATCGGACAGCGCATCACCACCGCCGCGGACACCCAGGCGATTAACAAGGTCATCGAAGACTTCCAGACGGCTGTCAAAACCAAGGACCGCAAGCTGCTCTCGACGCTGGTGCTGAATGCGAACATCCTGTTCGATACGCCCTATCACCCGAACGACATCGTCGATGTCCGCGACAAGTACGACGTGACGTTCGATGGCTTGCACGCAGGCGGGTACACCGAGTTCGCGCGCTTCCTGGGCACGGCAAAGGAGTCGATCGAGGAGAAGTTCTACAACGTGAAGATCACTCAGGACGACAACCTCGCTTGGGTGATGTTCGACTACGAGTTCGTCCGGGCCGGCAAGACGCAGAACTACGGCGTCGAAACCTGGCAGATGATCAAGGCGGTCGATAACAAATGGAAGATCGTCAGCGTGATGTGGACGATGCACATGCCGCCGAAATAATCAGGCCTTCGACGACCAGGCGATGCCGCCGACGATCAGCGCGAACGCCGCCAGGTGATACAGGTGCGGCGGCTCGCCGAGAAAGGCCGACGACATCAGCGCGGCGAACAGCGGCGTCAGGTTGCTGAAAAACGCGGCGACCGTGGGGCCGGCACGCTGCACGCCGGCGCCCCAGCAGCGAAACGCCGTCACGGCGGGACCGGCCGCCACGTACGCCAGCACCGCGATCACGGTCCAGCTCCATGCGATGTGACGCGGCCCCGTCGACCATTCCACGCCGGCCAGCACGCCCGACCACAGCGCGCCGTAGATCACTTGCGCGAGCAGGAAGGCGGCCCAGTCGGCGCGGATCGCCGGCCGGTCTTTCGGCTGCATCAGCATCCAGCTGTAAAACGACCACACGATGGTCGCGAGGATCATGTACAAGTCGCCCGGCACCAGCCGCAGCGCGACCAGCTGGCGCCATTCGCCGCGCGAGAGCACCAGCACCACGCCGGCGATCGACAGCACGGCGCCGGCCACCTGTTTGCGCTTGACCGGCATCCTGAAGAACAGCGCGCCAATCAGCAGCATCCACACCGGCATGCCGGCCGCCACCAGCGTGACGTTAATCGGCGTCGAGCTTTGTAGCGCGAGATACTGGAGCGAGTTGTAGAGGCCCACGCCGAACAGGCCGAGCATGCTGTAACGGCGCCAGTCCTGCCAAAGACCACTGCCGGGGCGCAGCAATGCGCGCCCGAGCGGGAGCAGGATCAGCAGCGCCAGGCACCAGCGCAGCAGGTTCAAGGTCATCGGCGGCACGGCGTCGCGCACCAGGCGGCCGACGATGGCGTTGCCGGCCCAAAGGAGGGGCGGCACCGTCAGGAGCAGGGCGGTCGAAGGCGTGAGTTTGCGATTCATGCGGCGGCGTCAAGATCGGGGTCAGGTCCGGCGGACCTGACCCCATTTGCTATCGACGCGGCGGCGTCAGGACGCTTGGCAGCGCCTTCGGCAGCGTGTTCGGATAGTCGCGGCTGAAGTGCAGCCCTCGGCTTTCGTGCCGCGACAGCGCGCTGTTGACGATCAGCGCCGCCACGTCGACCAGGTTGCGCAGTTCCAGCAGGTCGTGCGTGATGCGGAAGTTGCGGTAGTACTCGTCGATTTCTTCCTTGAGCAGCGCGATGCGGTGCTGCGCCCGTTCCAGCCGCTTGGTGGTGCGCACGATGCCGACGTAGTTCCACATGAAGCGGCGCAGCTCGTCCCAGTTGTGCGAGATGACCACTTCCTCGTCGGCGTCGGTGACGCGGCTTTCGTCCCACTGCGGCAGCGCCGGCTGGTCCAGCTTCGGCTGCGCGGCGACGAACTGCGCGCAGGCGCGGCCAATCACCAGGCATTCGAGCAGCGAGTTGCTGGCCAGGCGGTTGGCCCCGTGCAGTCCGGTGCAGGCGGTCTCGCCGACCGCATACAGGCCTTCGAGGTCGGTGCGCCCGGCCAGGTCGGTGACCACGCCGCCGCAGGTGAAATGCACTGCAGGCACCACCGGAATAGGCTGCTTCGTGATGTCGATGCCCAGCTCAAGGCAGCGCGCGTAGATGGTCGGGAAGTGCTCCTTGAGGAACTCCGGCGGCTGGTGGCTGATGTCGAGGTTGACGTAGTCGATACCGCGCTTCTTCATTTCGAAGTCGATCGCGCGCGCCACCACGTCGCGCGGCGCCAGTTCGCCGCGCTCGTCGTGCATCGGCATGAAGCGCGTGCCGGCGGCGGCGCCGGCTTCCGGCGGCAGCAGCAGGCGGCCGCCTTCGCCGCGGATCGCCTCGGTGATCAGGAAGGACTTGGCGAACGGGTGGTACAGGCAGGTCGGATGGAACTGGATGAACTCCATGTTCGACACGCGGCAACCGGCGCGCCACGCCATCGCGATGCCGTCGCCGGTCGCGGTGTCGGGGTTGGTGGTGTACAGGTAGGTCTTGCCGGCGCCGCCGGTGCACAGCACGGTGTGCTCCGCCTCGAAGGTGAGCACGGCGCCGGATTTTTCGTCCTGTACGTACAGGCCGAGGCAGCGCGGCGTGGAGCCAGGCGCCTTGGCGCCAAGTTTGTCGGTGCTGATCACGTCGATTGCGCAGTGGTGCTCGAACAGCGAGATGTTCGGATGCGCGCGCACCTTCTGTTCGAGCGTGAGCTGCACCGCGTGGCCGGTCGCATCGGCCGCGTGGATGATGCGGCGCTGGCTATGGCCGCCTTCGCGCGTCAGGTGAAATCCCAGTTCGGCGGTCGGGTCGCGCGTGAACGGCACGCCTTGCTCGATCAGCCATTCGATCGCTTCGCGCCCGTGTTCGACGATGTAACGGGTGGCCGCTTCGTCGCACATGCCGGCGCCGGCGATCAGCGTGTCGTTGATGTGCTCTTCGTAGCTGTCGCCCGAATCGAGCACCGCGGCGATGCCGCCCTGGGCCCAGTTGCTGGCGCCGTCGAGGAGTTCGCGCTTCGATACGATGGCGACCTTGCGCGTCTGCGCCAGGTGGAGGGCGACGGACAGGCCGGCCAGGCCGCTGCCGACGATTGCGACGTCAAATTTCATGGGGTTCGCGATGAGAGATGCAGATGCATCACTATAGACGATTTGTCCTGTTCGCGCCGCGACTACCAGGACATGATCCAGTTCGCGCTCGCCTCGGCCACTTGGGTGCGCCATTTTCCGGACGCGAAAGTGTGGTTCGCGCCGCCGACGTCGATGCGCTTTGCGCGCACGTTATGGCGCGCCATCAGGCGGGCGAATTCGCGCGCGACGAGGTCGTCCTCGCTGAGCACCACCAGCACCTGGCCATCGAAGGCGGCCAGGCTGGCCACCACCCGCTGCGGCAGCGGCTGGCCGCGGTCGCTGGCCGCCATTCTCATGTTCTGGCCCAGCGTGGCGGCGCTGGCGGCAAAATCGAGCTTGCCGCTGGCGACCTTCTTCCAGAACGCCACTTCGCCAAGCCGCGCCAGGTAGTAGTGGCGCAGCATCGCGCGCGCCGCGCCTTGCGGCGTGCGCACCCAGGGATTGAGCAGGACGAGCCCGCGCACCCTGGCGTCGGTGCCGGCGTAGAACGAAGCGGCGCTGGCGGCGTCGCACAGGCCCCAGATCACGACTTCGTTCATGTCGGGCACTTGCAGGAAGAATTCGCGCATGGCGGCGCCGATGTCGTCGTCGATGCGGTCGAAGCCGCGCTGCTCGCCCTCGCTGTCGCCCATGCCGCGCCGGTCGAAGCGCATCGCCGGGATGCCGCGTTCGGCCAGCTGGCGCGAAAGCATCGTGGACTGGCGATGGCTGCCGATCCGGTATTGCGGGCCGCCGGTCACCACCAGCACGCCGCGCGGCAAGGGACGCTCGGGGATGTCGATGATGCCCACCAGGCCGTTGCCGTTGCAGGCGAAGCGCAGGGCGCGCTGCGAGAATTTCATGGCGCGGCCCGGGCGAACACGTTGGCCGTCGCGGCCAGCAGCGCCGGGCATTCGGCAATGTCGCTGGTGGCCCAGAACGGCACGCCGTCGACCGGGTGGAAATGCAGGTCGACGCCCAGCGGGGCCCAGCGTTCGGCCAGGCGCGCGGCGCCGGTGGCGAGGCGGCGCGCGCCCGGCGTGCCGCTGGCGAACCAGTGCACGGTGCACGGCAAGGGCTTCAGGTGGATGGCCTCGCAGGCGTCGATCGGGCCGACCATCGCGCATTCCAGGTCGTAGCCCGCCACTTCAAGGCGGCCGTGCGCGGCGAGCGCGGCGCGCAAGGCGGCGGTGCTGCGCGGCGCGCCCAGGCCGGTGCCGTCCATGCCGGCGGCAAGGCGCAGCCGCAGGAACTGGTTGATACAGGTGCGGCCATTGAGGAAGGGCTGCCACAGGAGGATGGCTTCCACCTTGCGGGTGGTGGCAAAGTCAATCGCCAGCAGGCCGCCCAGGCGCACGCCCCACAGGTGCAGCGGGCCGCTGGCGCGCGCGTCCAGCCAGTCGGCGGCTGCGGCGAGATCGCGCTTCCACTGGTCCCAGCGGCCGGAATGGAAGTCGCCGCAGCTGTCGCCACAGCCGAACAGGTCGACCTGCAGCACCGCGTAGCCCATCGCCGCGAAGGCGCGCGACTGCAGCGACGCCATGCGGCGCGTCTTGTTCAGCTCCTCGGCGAATGGATGTACGTACAGGATGGTGCCGCGCGGCTCCAGCTGGGGATTGGGCGCGTGGTACAGGCAGAAACGGGTGCCCGGGTCGACGTCGAAGAAGAACGGTTCGACATGGGGGACGGCAATCAGCGGCGCATTCATGGTTCAGCATCTCCTGCACGATTTCGGCCACGCTGCCGACAGTGCAAGCGCATGCGATGTGATTGGAAGGAAACGTTCATGGTGTTTTTGTCCAGCAGACAAGTCCATTAGACACCCCCGGATTTGCGTGATGTTGATGACGCACAAGCTGCGGACTCAGCCGTTAGCTGAGTGGCGTCAATGAGCGAACGGCCGTTTGTCTGAATCATTGATTCCTTGACGCAATGAATTGGAGAACATCATGAGCGGGCTGTGCGGATGGTTTTCGCCTGAACCCGGCGCGCTGCCGATTGGCGAGATGGGCGCGCTGCTGTGCCGCGGCGGCGCGCAGGAACTGGTGACGGCGGAGCATGGTGCGGGCGCGCTGGCGGTGGCGAGCGGCGCCGGCGGCGCCAGCCTGCTGCGCGAGGACGGTTTGCTGGTGGCGATGTGGGGCGAGCGCGCCGACACGCTCGCGCGGCTATGGCGCAGCCACGGCGCCAAGGCGTGCGCGGCGCTGTCGGGCAGCTTCGCCTGCGCCATCGTCGACGAACGGCGCGGCGAGGCGCTGCTGGCGGTCGACCGCACCGGCGCGCGGCCGCTGTACTACCAGCAGCTGGGACGCACGCTGGCGTTTGCCACTTCGGCCGATGCGCTGGCGCGCCATCCGGGCGCCGGCGGCGAGATCGATCCGCAGGCACTCTATAACTATCTGTACTTTCACGGCGTGCCGGCGCCGGCCTCGATTTACAAGGGCCAGCGCCGGCTGATGCCGGGCGAATCGCTGCACATGTGCGGCGCGAGGATGACCCGCACCCGCTACTGGAAGCTGGGCTTCGACGAATCGGCCGGCGCCGGCGGACCGGCCTTGCAGCAGGAGCTGCTCGATACGGTGCGCTCGGCCAGCGTCGATGCGCACGGCGCCGACGGCGGCGCGGTCCTGCTGTCGGGCGGGCGCGCGAGCGCGGCGATCGCGGCGCTGCTGTCGGGCGCGGGCCAAGTTCGCACCTATTCAGTGGCGTACGATGGCGATGCGGCGCTCGCGCCGGCACGGACCCTGGCGCGCCATTTCGGCGCCCGCCACCGCGAGATGGTGGCGAGCGGCGGCGACGCCGCCGATGCGGCGGTCCGGCTCGCCGGCGGCTGCGACCAGCCGCATGGCGATCCGGCGCTGCTCTCGATGTTCCTCGGCGCCGGGATGGCGGATGCCGATGGCGTGCGGCGGCTGCTTGGCGGGCATGGCGGCGCCAGCCTGTTCGGCATGCGCACGCATTATGCGCAGCAAGCGCGCCTGAGCCAGTACGAGAAGATCCCGTCGGGGTTGCGCCACACCCTGGTCGAGCCCTTCCTGTTCCGGCTCGCGGGCAGGGTGCGCGCCGCTCCCCTGCGGCATGCCCGCAGCCACATCGAAGACGCGCTGGCGAGCCTGCCGCAGCGGCTGGAGGCGTCCAATCTTTTGCATGGCTACGGCAGCACGCAAGTGCTGGAGCCGTGCTTCCTGGGCGCGGTCGATCCGACCGGACCGTCCGCCACGCTGGGCGAAAGCTGGTGGCAATCCGACGGCTGCTGCCAGCTGAACCAGCTGATAGCGCTCGACCTGCAGTATGCGCTGGCCGGCTGCCAGGTGCCGGCCGCGATCCGTGCCTGCCGGCTGGCGGGCGTCGAGGCGGCGTTTCCCTTCCTGGGCGACGCCGTGATCGCTTTCGCGGCGCGCCTGGCGCCGCGGCATAAGCTCGAGGGGAACCGGACCGCGCCGTTGCTGCGCGACGCCCTGCGCGACATCCTGCCACGCCGGCGCGCGGCGGCGCGCGTGCCGTCCGCCGCGCCCCCGCTTGCACGATGGCTGCAGGCCGAGCCGCGCATCCGCCAGCTCGCATTCGACAGCCTGTCGGACCTGAAACGGCGCCACATCGTGCGCGCGGACTTTATCGACACGCTGTTGGCTACCAGCGGCGCCGGCGAACCCGAGCCCCACGCGCGCATGGTCTGGCTGCTGACGATGCTGGAACAGTGGCTGGCCCAGCGTCCCGGCGCGGTGGTGCGCATGCCGGACGCCAGGAGGTCGCTGCGCGAACCGGAAACCTGCCGCCAATAGCGCGGCGCTGGGAGACCCCGATGGGAATTGGCATATGGTTGTACCCGATGCTGTTCCAGCACGATGGCAGGCTGCAGGCGCAAGTGCGCGCGACGATCCAGGCGCTGAACAGCGCCGGCGCGCTTCAGGGGCCTTGCCCGAGCAAGGAGTCGTACACGGCGAGATAGCCGCGCGCCATCGCCGGCAGGCTGTGGCGCGCGATCACCTGGCTGCGCGCGCGCATGCCGTGGCGCGCGCCCATCTCGGGAATCCGGCAATAGTCGGCGATCGCGGCGGCCATCAGGTCGGGAGAGCGCGGCGGCACCAGGATGCCGGTGAAGCCCGGATGCACCAGTTCCGCGTTGCCGCCGACGGCGGTCGCCACCACCGGCAAGCCGCTTGCCATCGCTTCGAGGATCGTGTTCGAACTGCCTTCGGCCAGCGAGGGCAGCACGAATACGTCCATGGTGCGCAGCAGCTGCGGGATGTCGGCGCGCGCGCCCGGCAGCCAGGCGCGGTGCGAGGCGCCGGCGCGGGTCAGCATGTCGAGGCATTCGGCGCGCGCCGGGCCGTCGCCGACGATCATCAAGCGCAGGCGCTGGTGCGCCGGGTGCGGCGACGCGATCAGGCGCAGGAAGGCGTCGACCAGGGTCGGGTAGTTCTTCACTTCCGTCATGCGCCCGACGCTGCCGATGACGAACACGTTGTCCTGCATGAAGCCGGCCGGCCCGACCGCCGCGGGCGGGCCGAGGCGCGGATGGAACTGCACGCTGTCGACGCCATTCGAGATCTGCGACACCCGTTCCGGCTCGGCGCCAACGCTGTCGATCAGCCAGTGTTCGAGGTCGGCGCTGACGGCGATGAAGTGGCCGATCAAGGGCCGCAGCATGCGCCGCAGCAGCTGGTACCTGAGGCGCCTGCCATACAGGTCGGCCATGTCGCGTCCGTGCTCGCCGTGCACGCGCTGCTTGACGCCGGCCAGCGCCGCCACCAGCTGGCCCTGGAAGCCGGACAGGTTGCGGGTGTGGATCAGGTCCGGCTGCAGCGCGCGCAAGGTTTTATACATGCGCATGTAGTGCGCCAGGTCGCGGCCGCTGCGCTTGTTCAGGCTGATGATCTCGACCCCGCGCTCCCTGATGTGGGCGTGGTACTGGCTGTAGTCCTTGAGGCAGACGATGGCGTGGCGGTAGCGCTCGGGCGGCATGTGGCGGATCAGGTTGATCAGGCCCGTTTCCAGGCCGCCGACATCGAGCTGGTGCACCAGGTGCACGACCAGCCGGGGTGCTTCGATTGTCGCTGCCATGATCCGCTCCGCTCTGTCATGTTACGCCGCCGTCGCACTGCTGGCTTCGCTACCGGCCGATTATAGGCCCGGGAAAATCGCTGAAAACGCTTACATCGGACGCCATTGATTCGCATCAAGAGTGAACATGTGCATTTGTTCCAAGGCAAACGACCCCGCTTCTGTCCGGAACTCGGCTACGCATGACTCTGTCTGAACCTGACAACAACGATTGCCGCGGGGTGCGCGGCGGACCAACAGGAGGACGACCAGATGATTCATGACGACATGGCGATCGCGAGTTTCGCCGCTCCCGCCAGCTTGCACGCGCTGTGCGCCGGCGACGGCGGCGTCGACGTGCGGCGCGGGCCTGCGCGCGATGCGCAGCACTTCCATATCCGGATGGCCGATTCGGCCCACCGGCGCGCGGCGGCCAGCCTGCTGATTCGCAAAATGTACGGCTGGCGCGGCTACGCATGCGAGGCGGCGCACTTCCACGACACCAACAAGATCACCTTGTACGCCGAGACCGGCGGCGTGGTGGTGGGGACGATGAGCCTGTGCCTCGACAGCGCCATCCTGCTGCCGGCCGACGAGAATTTCCGCGACCGGCTCGACCTGCTGCGCGCGCAAGGCCGGCGCCTGTGCGAGCCTTCGCGCCTCGCCATCGACAAGGGCGTGACCAAGCGCGTGTTCGCCTCGCTGATCCACATCTCCTATATTTATGCGCGCGGCATCCATGGCTACACCGATTACGTCATCGAGGTCAATCCACGCCACGTGATGTTCTACCAGCGCATGCTCGGCTTCCGGGAGGTCGGCGCGGCGCGCGAATGCAGCCGTGTCGGCGCGCCGGCCGTGCTCCTGCGGCTGCCGCTCGAAGAGATGGGCGCGCAAATCCTGCGCTGGGGCGGCAGCATGGAGCAGCACGGCGACGAGCGTTCCTTCTACCCGTATTTTTTCCCGCCGTGCGACGAGCAGGGCATCACCGCCCGCCTGGTCGCCGGCCTCAATTAGGGAGGGTGGCATGGCTGAACAGGACCCGAGGAAGGAGAGTGCGGCATCGCAGCTGCTGCGGGCGATGCGCGCGGTGGTCGGCGAGGCGCATGTGGCTGACGATGGCGCGACGCTGGCCCGCTACGCGCGCAGCACCGCGGGACGCGGCGCGGTGCCGCTGGCGGTGGTGCGGCCAGGCTCGCGCGCGGAGGTGGTGGCGCTGGTCGACCTGGCGCGGCGCTACCGCACGCCGCTGTACCCGGTCAGCACCGGCAAGAACTGGGGCTATGGCGACGCCTGCGCGGTGACCGACGGCCAGGTGGTGCTGGAACTGGCGCGCATGAACCGCATCGTGCAGGTCGACCCGCAGCTCGCCTACGCGGTGATCGAGCCTGGCGTGACGCAGCGGCAGCTGGCGGATTTCCTGCGCGAGCGCGGCATCGGCCTGTGGATCGACTGCACCGGCGCCGGCCCGGACACCAGCTTTCTCGGGAATATCCTCGAGCGCGGCTTCGGCCATTCGCCCTACGGCAACCGGCTCGCCCACATCGCCGGCATGCAGGTGGTGCTGGCCAGCGGCGAGGTGCTCGACACCGGATTCGGGCACTATCCGAATGCGCGCGCGACCCACCTGTTTCCGTACGGCGTGGGCCCGTTCCTCGACGGACTGTTCACTCAGTCCAACTTCGGCGTGGTCACCCGGGTCGGAATCTGGCTGATGCCGAAGGCCGAGTGCATCAACCATTTCATCTGCACGGTGCCGGCGCACGAGGACATCGCCGAAGTGGTCGACGCGCTGCGGCCGCTGCGGCTGGACGGGACGCTGCGCAGCATCGTCCATATCGGGAACGACCTGCGGGTGCTGTCGGGCGGCTGCACCTTCCCGCGCGAGCAGGCCGCCGGCCTGTCGATGTTGCCGGCCGACGTGCGCAGCGCGATGCGCGCACGCGCCGGCGCCGGCGCGTGGACGGTGTCCGGCGCCTTGTATGGCAGCGATCTGCAGGTAGCTGCGGCGCGCGCGGCCCTGAAGAAGGCGCTGCGCGGCACGCCGGCGGCCTCGACGTTTTTGACCGAGCGCACGCTGAAGCACGGCGCATGGATCGCCAGACTGCTTGGCGCGTTCGGCGGTGGCGGGCGTTTGCGCGCGCGGGTCGCATTGGGCAATGCCTTGTTCGCGATGAATCGCGGCGTGCCAAACGGTCGCTTCCTGGCCGGGGCCTACTGGCGCCGGCGTGAGGGACTGCCGATGGACTTCCCGGCCGCGGCGGATCCCGCCGCGGACAACTGCGGCTTGCTGTGGGTTTCACCGGTGCTGCCAATGCGCGGCGCGGACGTGCTGGCGCTGCATGCGCTGGCCGCGCCGATCTTCGCGCACCACAGGTTCGATCTGTTTGCCACTTTCAGCATGGTCAACGAACGCGCGCTGGGCGGCGTGCTGACGGTGGCGTACGACAAGGAAGACCAGGCCGAGGCGGAGCGCGCGCAGCAATGCCATGCCGCGCTGTTCGATGCGGTGATGAGGGCGGGGTACATTCCGTACCGGGTCGGCATCGGGTCGATGGCGGCGCTCGATCCGCATGGGGACGTGTACTGGAAGACGGTCGGCAGGATCAAGCGGGCGCTGGACCCGGATGGGATCATTGCGCCCGGCCGCTACGAGCCGGGATGCAGGGGCCCGGTCCCGCGGACTTGACCCAATTTCCGCAGGCCAGGTCTCGATCTTTTCCGTACGCCGCGGCTGGCCGCGTACACGGCGCCGGACCGCGACCAGGCGCGCGGGGCCGCCTTCGTCGCCGGACTCGGCCACCTTGTACAGGTCGGCGGTGATGGGGTCAAGCGTTGATCGTCACGGAGTGATCTTGATGATGCGCGCGGCGGCCTCATTTCGCGAGTATATGATTTCCCCCATTTCGAGACAGTTTCGTGATGCCGCGCCCACATCCCTTGTTCTGGATGGACGCTGACCTACACTGAAGTACCGCAAGGGTAATGCCGGCCTTGCGGCATCCGACGCCCGCCAAGAGGCTGCTTCGGCGTGACGCCTGTCCAAAGGTTTCTGCTTTGTGGAGGAACGATCATGCGACCACTATCTCTCCTGATTCCCGCGTCCCTGCTCATGCTTGCTATTGGCGCCGGTGCACAGACGCAACCTTACCCACTGCCCGATACGGCCCCCGTCTCGAGCGTGACGGTGACAGCCCCGGCCAAGCGAGTCCGGCTCATGCCTGACGAAGTCAAGCAAATCGCGGGATCCTATGACATGGCGAATGGCTGGCGACTGGAGGTGCGCGGCAAGCCTGAATATATCGATGCGACCATCGACGCCGAAAAGCCGATGCGGCTCAAAGCCGTGTCGAGGAACAAGTTCGTCTCCGGGGACGGCAACGTGATCATGGAATTCAACCAGGGTAGCGGCGACGACATGAAGCTGAGTTATGTGCCCGACCCAAGCAAGCCATCGATGGTGTCGATACCCGCGCAGAAGGCGAAGCGCTGAGCGCTGCGGCGCCGACGGCGCTGCGCGATGTCAGTCCGCCGACGGCAGGGTCCGGCAGATGACGACTGCGAGGAGCAGGCCGCTCGCGATATCCAGCAGGTGATGCTGGTGCACCAGTATGGTCGACACGACGATCGCGGCGAGCCACAGGCCCCACACCGCGCGCTGCGCCCAGCCACGCGCGGCGGATTGGCAACCGAGGATGCACAACGACGCATAGGTCACATGCAGCGACGGCACCAGGTTGTGAGGGCCGTCGGCCCTGAACAGGACACTGAAGACAGTGCGATAGAGCGTGTCGTCTGGAATCGCTCTCTGAAAACCCAGCTGCGCGGGCAACATCAGGAAGATCACGCATCCCGAGACGGTTGCGGCCAGCATGCGCTTGCCGAGCAGCGGCATCTCGGATGCGCGAATGCAAAGCGGCGGCACCATGAATAGCAGGTTGATCGAAAGATATAGCCAGATCCAGCCAGGCAGAAACGGGATGGCTCGTTCACTGTCGAGAAACAGGCTGAACTTCAGCGTTCGTTGGCCGGTCAGCCAGTTGGCCAGCGGATAGAGGATTCCGAAGACCACGAGGTTGATCCCGGCCCAGCGGCCGTAGGCGCTCCAGCGCAGAGAAGCGTTGTCCGTGGTGATTCTCATGCGATTAATCGACTCAACGTGGACGCAAGTTCGCGCAGGGTAGGCCGTGCAAGGAAGTTGTCCAGCCTGATGTCGAAGGAACTGTTATTCGGGCAGTACACGCGTGCAGCCTCCCCGAGCAGCATGACGATCTGAAGCGAATCCATGCCCAGTTCGATCAGGGATTCATCCGGCGTCGCCCCCGCCAGACCGCTTGTGGTGACCGAGCGAGCCAGCGCCATCAGTCCGGTCAGCACGTCGTCAGGCGCCACCGCGACTGCGGCGAGGCCGACGTCACCTGCGGCTGCCTGGATTTGCGCCACATTGCGGCATGTGTTGGCGACAAGGTCGAGTACGCCTGCGGGCAGCCGCGTGGTTGCACCCGCTGCGTCGTCGATTGAATCCTGCATTGCCGCCGCACCGGACACGATCTCTAGCGGCGATGCTTCACGCGCCCGCTGCGCGAGGAGGCGGTAGCGCACGCCAGTCCCGCCGTCTCGCGGCGGCAGGCGCTCGCACACCGACTCCAGGAACAGGCGCGCCGGGGTGTTCCTGGCGGTGTGCACGAAGAGAAACTCGATGCTCGCGCAGCCGGACTGCGCCGCGATGTCGCCAAGCATGGCGAGCACGCGGTGCTCGACGCCGCGCCCGAGCACGCGACAGCTGAGCATCCAGTCGGTGACGAACAGCGCGCCTTCTTGAATGTGCCAACTCACGAGGCCGGTCAGGCCGTAGGCGCCGAAACGATCGGTCACCTCAACGGCCAGGCAGTGGGCATCGGGCGCCAAACCCTGGAAGTGCGCCGGGGCCAGAACTCGCGGCGCAAGGTTGAACTGGCTGGTGCGGCGACTTAACTCCGCCGCACGTTCGTATTGATCGGGCATGAGCGGCACGATACTGACGGTCAGTTGCAGCGACTCGAGGAAATCCTGGAAATCCGCGCTGGCGGCGCGCACGGCATCGCGGCGACTTTCCTGCCGGTACATTTCGGTACGGGCCAGGGGCGCGCCGCGTTTGGGGAGACGATCCAGCCCCCACAGATGATCGAGGAACTCCGGGATCTCGGCCGCGTTCGCCGGGACGCGCACAACCTGGACGCCCGGACAATGTGCCTGCACTTCGGCGCATTCCACGGGGCTGTCGTCCAAAAATACGAAGCTATCCAGGCCGAGCCGCAGTTCGGCGGCCAGCGAGCGAAGGTTGTCCGACTTCGGTTTCCAATTGATGCGGCGCGCAACGATGTGTGCCAGGCCAAGCACCATCGCGTCGTTCCGTTCGAAGACCGCCTCCACGTCGGCCGGCGCGTTGCGGCTGCACAGGCAAACCAGCATCCCGGCATCAACCTGGCGAATCAGCCAGGACTGCAGCGCGCGATGGTGTTCGGTCACTTCGACGCCCGCAGGCCCGACCTCGGCGCAGATGCCTTGCCACAAAGTGTTGTCGCAATCGGCAACGATGACCTTCAACGGCGGCGCAACCGCATCGACGATCGCGCGGGCCAGGGCACTCGCCACCGATGCGTAACGTTCCCGGCTGAAGGGGACATGCCCGAGCATGTCGGCCAGCGGCGCTTCCTCGCTCGAGACGGGATACCATCGGCGCACGCGTTCGTCGTCGAGCATGCAGATACCCTGCATGCCCGTCAACGCCGATTGAACGAAGGCTTGCAGTGACTCAAGGACGCCATCTTCGGATGCGCGTTTCGACAGCGGGGCGAGCCAGACGATAATGGGCGCCTCACATTGCGCGGCGCACCGTTCAAGCGCGGCCAGGAAATCGTCCGCATATTTTGTCAGCCGTTGGCGAAGCGCGTCATCGTCGCCGCGCGGCGCGGATCGGCACGCATCCTCGAGCCGCAGCAGCACGACGTTGACGCCATCCCGGTTCGCGCCGAACGCCGATCGCGGGTCGATCAACTCCTGGAATACCTGGCCGTACGGGGAGAACGCAGGTTCCAGCGACATCTCGAACGTGCGCATCCAGTAGCTCAGGACGCCGGCGATCGGTTCGGCCACGAACGAGGCGGCGATGACGATGCGGCCCCTGCCCGGAGAGGGCGCCGATCGTCGCGCGGGCACGCCGCGTTCCAATTCCGCGCATACTTCGTCGAGCAGTCGCGACAGGCGAGCCTGCGCGCCGCTCGCCGCGGGGCAGGACGCAGCCAGCTCCAGCGCGTGGTCGTGCTGCAGCGTCAAGAGATTCAGGCCGACTCCGGGCGTGTCGAAAGGCAGGAAGCTCACACGTTCGGGCAGCGATCCGTCGTGGGCGAATGATGCGAGCGGCAATCGCGCGAGGTTGGAACTGAGCGCCGTGAAGAAGTGGCGGCCACGCTTCGACTGCCTTGAGTGCATCGCCCCCAGCAGCCGCCCCGTCATGCGCGACGGCAGCCAGCGCAGCGCACCGGCGCCCTGCGCCACGCCAAATTGCTCATGGCGTCCGAGCGCAGCGAGCACCTCGCGCCAACACGCATTCGAGTCCAGGCCGCCCTCGAATGCGAGAACCAGCGGGTTGCTCATATTGGCCGTCGTACGCAAGTTCTCGTCCGCCAGGCGCAGGTCCACTGGAATCATCAGGCGACACGCGCCACCGCTGTCTTTCGCGTTGGCGAGCGCCGCGGCAATGCGCGCAGTCGGCGAGTCCACCCGGCCGCGCACCTGGCGCACCTCGTGCACGAACCCGCTCTCCGTGCCGGCCAACCGCGCCCCCACGGGCGACGGCCAGTCAGCTTTGAAGGCTGGCATCGAACGTCGATGCGGCGACTTCGCAAGGACGCCCCAGTCGTTCACGTCGGCGCGCGACCCGAGCAAAGCCTCGCCGCGCAGCGCCCGGAACAGCTCTTGCGCGAAGTAGATCAGGCCTGCCGCATCCATCAGGGCATGCGCGCAGCGCAGCACCAGGCCGGTTCCTTCCCAGCGCAGCACCTCGATTGGGGGCCCCAGGTCCATCGGCAGCCTGCGTCGCAGCACGGGATGGTGCAGCGAAAACGGCAGGTCGGTCCCGACAGGTATTACGCGCGGCACATCGCCGTAGTCCCACCACCACCGGCCACGCGCCTGCATACGAGCGCCCGGATTGGCCGACGCGGCCTCGGCCAGCGCGCGCGACAGTTCATCGGAAGAGGGCAAGCGCATCATCTCGATCTTCAGCTGGATCGCGAAGGGCGGCAGCTCGGGCTCCATGCACAGGTAGAACCACTCGGTCGGCGTGATCCGCCGCACGCGCATGCCAGGCCGGATCATTGGACAGTCCGCTGGACGCAGCGGATGCGCCGGCGCTTGACGTGGGCATCGGTGCCGGCGAACGCCATGCGCTCGAACTGCGGCGCCATCAAGCCGTGGCGGGCGGCCAGAACCCGCAGCGACGCCGTGAGGGCGGCGAAGGATTCGTCGGCCTCGTCGGCGACGGCGATGCGCCACGCCATCCCGCGCTGCTCGATGCGATAGTCCGGCAGGGCCAAGGGGGTTGCGGTTACCGCCTGGCGCACCATGTCGGGGTAGAGCGGCGCCGGATCGCCACCTTGCGCGCCCGGAAGCCACAGCACGTCGTCGCAACGGCCCTCGATCGCCTCGATTGCGCGGCCAGCGGCGCCGCAGCCGCAGGGCGTACCGCGCATGCGCAGCACGTCGCCCATCCGATAGCGCACGACCAGCTGCGTGGTGCGGGAAAAATCGGTGACGACGGGGACGAAACGGGTCTTCTCGTCGTCCAGCCATTCCGGTTCGACGTGGACGAATTCTTCGTTCAGGTGCATCACGCCGGCGTCGCAGGTGTAGCCGAGGAACCCTTCCGTGCATTGGTACAGCTGGTGAACCGGCATGCCGAACGCTCGTTCGATGCGGGCCCGGTCGTCGGCTTCCAGCACTTCCGCAACGGCGATTACGCGCTGCGGACGGATTGGCAGCGCGCCCTCCAGCGCACGCTGCGCGAGCCGGCCAAGGATACTGGCCGGGGCGACCAGCAGGTCAGGCTGCTGGTCGATCAGCGCGGGCAAGTGGCAGTCCACGCCCTCCAGCAGGTCGTGAAAGCGGAAGTCCACGCGGCGGCTCTTCAACGTCGTGTACAGGTTGCTGTTGGCGCGCAGGAAAAACGCGACCTTCACGGGCCGCACACCGGCCAGCAGGCGCCGCATCAGCCGCTTCGGCAGCGCGCGCGCCATCATGATGCCGGCCCAGCGCGATCGCTCCTCCGGCGACACCAGGAACACCCCGCGCGGACCCTGCGTTCCGCTCGACAGGCCGACCGTCATGCCGCCCAGCAGCGGCAGGAAGTCGCGCGTCGCCTCCGCACTCAGGCCCACCCGTGTCGCGTCTTCGAGGGAAATGCCGGCGGTGTTCATGTCGTCGAAATGGGCGAGCATGGCTGGCTTGTCGACGATGGGTAGCGCCGACAGCGGCTGTCCGGCGTAGCGCCGGTAGAACGGGCTGCGCGGCAGGTGGATGTCGAGGAAGCGCTGCACCTCGCGCTTCTGCCAGGCCTCGAATGCGGCGCGGTCGCGAAAGCGCAGAAGCCAGCGCGTGCGTGCGAGATTGGCGGCGAGGCGCAGCGTATCAGGTAAGCGCATTCGGCCAAGCCTTCCAGGTAAGGTCGCAATGCGATGGCACGATGGCGACGCCGGTATCGCGTGCGGCGAGTGCGCGCAGCTTGCCGAAGGTGGCATGGTACTGGTCGCGGCTGTCGAATATGCGGCTGGCGATCCAGGTGGCAGGCCGATCCTCGTCGATGCTGTCGCGCGTCCAGCAGGCGTCCGCCACCAGGAACACCGGCCGCCCGTCGGCGCGGCAGAACGCGAGACCCAGCTGGCCCGCCGAGTGGCCTGGCAGCGGGATGGCCGCCACGCTGGCGTCGCCGAACAGGTCGAAGCCGCTTTCGAAGGGGTGGAATTCGCGCGGCAGCGCCATGCGCTTCGCGTTCTCCACGAATTCCAGGCGCGCCGGGAAGTTTGCCGGCAAAAGGGCGGGCAGGCAGGCATGGAACAAATTGTTCAAGCGGGAGCGTTTGCGCATTGCGTCGAAGTCGGCACGGGTCGACCAGAAGCGCGCCATTGGAAAATCCTTCAGGCCCGCGATATGGTCGCCGTGGTAGTGCGAAATGATGACGTGCCGGACTTCGTCGGCGGCGATGCCCAGGCGCGCTAGCTGGCGTACGAGCGCCTCTTCCGGCGCGAGCGTGACCGGCGTGATCCAGCGGTATGCGCGTTCGGGGAAGGGGTGCGTCGCATCGAAGAAGTGCTGGCTGTAGCCGGTATCGAACAGGATGACCCCGCGCTGCGGGTGTTCGATCACGCCGCACAGCGCCGGAAAGCGCAGGCTGGACCAGCTTCCGCCGCGCATTGCGACGCATTCGGGGTGCGAGCAGTGTCCGACTTTCAGCAGGTGGAAGCGGATCGGCGTCATGTCGCCTGCCGGTTTGTTTCACGCCACCAGCGGCCGGTGCGGCGGATGCCTTCGTCGAGGCTCACGCCCGGCCGGTATCCAAGCACGGATTGGGCGCGCGACAGGTCGAGCGTTTGCGAGTAAGCGATGGCGCCGAGCGAGTAGCGCGTGAACGGCGGCTCCCAACCCGGCATCAAACGCGCGCCCGCTTCGAGCAGCCGCGCGGCCAGGTCGGCGACGACGTAAGGCCGCGGCCTTGCCTCGAGCGGCATGCCGAATGCCGACGAGATGCGCTCAAACAGGTCGCCCACTTCGATCGGTTCGCCATTCGAGATGTTGAATGCCGGTGACATGCCGGGCGGATTGGCATCCAGCGCGAGCGCGGCTTCGATCGCATCCACCACGTTGTCGACGTAGGTCATGTCGATCAATGCGCGACCGCCGCGCAGCAGGGGCACGCGTTTCAGTTCGATCAGGCGGAGGAGGCGCGGCAGCAGGGCGTTGTCCCAGGGGCCGAATATGGCGCGCGGGCGCAGGATGATCGAATGCGGCAGCGCGGCTGCGAGGATCAGTTCTTCCGCCGCCCGCTTGGTGCGGGCGTAGTCGTTCACGGGCCGCGGCAATGGGCGGTCTTCCCGAACCTGCAGTCGATCGGCAAACTCGAAATAAATGCTGGGACTCGATATGTGCACGAGCCGTGCGACGCCCTGTTCGGCGCAGGCGGCGAGCACCTCTTCGACAGCGGCGACGTTGCTGCGCTCGAAGGATCGGCGCGGTCCCCATGGGGACGCGAGCGCCGCGCAGTGCACGACTGCATCCGCGCCGCGGCAGCAGGCCGCAAGCGCTGCGCCCGATTCGCCGGCGCCGTGATCGAGGGCCGCGAAGTCGACTTCGCCGCCGGTGCGCGACTTGACTGCGGCCGCCTCACGCGCGTTCCTGCCGGTGAACAGGACTCGGTGTCCGCGCCCGGCGAGGCGCCACACGGTATGCCGGCCGAGAAAGCCGGTACCGCCCGTGACCACGATCTTCATACGGTCAGCACCATGCCGCCCATCGTCAGGCCGGCGCCGGTGCCGAGCATCAGGATCGTGTCGCCGCGCCGGAAGCGTTCATTCTGACGTCCCAGGTGCAGGGCGGTGGGAAGCGAGGCGCCCACCTGGTTGCCGTAGTCGGTGAAGACGTCGACCAATTGTTCGCTTGCGATGTTCAGGCGACCGGAAAGATGGCTCAGCGCGAGCTGGCTGGCCTGGTGCGGAACCACGGCCGCCAGGTCTTTCATCCGCACGCCGGCGTCGGCGAGCAGCTTGTCGGTGAAGCCCGGCAGCGCTTCAGCGGCTAGCTTGAACACGGCCTTGCCCTCCATGTGGAAGAGCGCGAGCGCGTCGAAGGACTCGGCGGGCACGCGGCGCGGGTGGTAGCGCGTGCCGCCCGCCGGGACGCGGCAATAGTGGACGCCGGTCGACAGGGTGTCGATCTTCGACGACAGGATGGCCGAAGGCGATCCGTCGCCGGTACGCCGGATGACGGCCGCCGCGGCGCCGTCGCCAAAGATGCCGCACTCGCGCAGCTTGGTCCAGTCGATGCCGAAGGTCGCGATGTCGCAGGACACCAGCAGGATGTTCTTGTAGCGGCCAGCTTCGACGAGGTAGGCCATGGTGTCGAGCGCGACGAGGAACGACAGGCAGCTCGCGTTGATGTCGAGTGTGGTCGTGCGCAGGTCCGACAGGCCCAGTTCCGCATGGATCAGCGCGGCGTTGTAGGGGAGGGCCTGGTCCATCGTGGCGGAAGCGGCGACGAGACAATCGATGTCGCCCCAATCCAGGCCTGCGTCCGCCGTCGCCTCGCGGCAGGCTTGTGCCGCGAGCTGGGCGGCGGTTTCGGTCGTGCACAGGAAACGGCGGCGGACCCCGGTTTGCCGCAGGCTCGTTCCGGGGGCCAGGCCGAGGCGCTCGTCCAGCTGTTCGCCGCTGACTGCCTGCGCCGGCAGGGCCATGCCGGTTCCGGCGATTTCTATCCGTCTCATCGTGGTTGCCTTAGGATCGTTGCTGCGGTCGGTATATTGCCTGAGCGAACGTATCTTAAGGTACTTGCGACGGAATGCAAACGTTGACGGAAGATTGTGGAATATTGAGCTAGCGGGTATCAGTTTCTAATACTTGCATAGTTCGACTCATCCAATTGAGACGGTAAGGCGTTTTCCCAAGGCTTTCGCAGCCTGTTCGACAAAATCGAGCTTGGAGGCGTGGCTAAGGTCGAAGAGTCTGTCAATCTGCGGATTGTGAACGTTAAGTCGCCTGGCAAGATCAGCCTTCTTCAACTGCTGCGCAAACATCTCGTTCCAAAGAAGGATCTTTGCTTCGGAAAGTGCCGGCAAAGTGACAACGAGTTGTTCTGGTTCGGCCGGCGAGGGAAGGGGAACCTCGAGGCGTCGTTCGAAGTAGCCCTGAAGTGCGGTCTCAAGCGCATCGAGCGCTTCTGCTTGAATTTGCGCTCTGTCTTCAGCATCCGAATTCACATTCGGAAGATCAATAAATTGAATTAGTAAACTCCCATTGGTGTCGGGTTCCACGTTAATTGGATAATTCAACATTGTTCGGTCCCTTCAATGAGTCGGTTAATGCGATGTGGCTCTTGAGGAGAGAGCATAGAAACTATCGGAACGCCGCAATATCGGTTTGCGACACGATGCATTCCTATCGTAGCTCCACACCCGCCGCATCGTGACGTGCATGAAGCGCTTTTGCGGCAGCGAGAAAATCGTCTGGGCCAATGTCGCTCAGCTCCAGCACTTCCGCCTGGGGGAAAAGAGTGAAATTGCGATCGATCGAGCGCAGGTATGCGGGATCGTAGTGGTCGACCAGCAGTTCGTCTACCAGCCGCGGCATGGCGCCGGTGTTGGCGAGCGCGTGCCACGCGTCGATCTTTTCGCGTCCGTGCAGCTTGACCAGGCAGTCGAGCTGGGTGTTGAGCAGCGTCGGGTCGGCGGTGAAATGCTGATAGTCCTCCATCAGCAGGCGCACGCGGTTAGGGCGCGACAAGGTCAGCGAGATGCATGGCGACAGGCGCATCTGCTCCATCACCGCGTCCGGCACGCGCAGGTTGCCGACCTTTTTGCTCTCGGATTCGACGAACACGGGGCGCGACGGATCGAGGCGGCGCAGTTTGTCCCAGATGAGGGTTTCGAACTTCTTTTGCGATGGCTGCGGCTGGGTCGGCAGGTGGCCGAGCACCGAACCGCGGTGCGCCGCAAGCTGTTCGAGGTCGAGCACCTGCGCGCCGATCGAGTCGAGCACTTCGAGCAGCCGGCTCTTGCCGCTGCCGGTGGTGCCGCAGATGACCTGGAACTTGAGCTGCGGCGGGTGTTCGAGGGCCGAGCTGACGTGGGCGCGATACGCCTTGTAGCCGCCATCGAGCTGGATCGCCGGCCAGCCGATCTTGGCAAGCACGTGCGCCATCGAGCCGCTGCGATTACCGCCGCGCCAGCAGTAGATCAACGGTTTCCAGTCGCGCGGCTTGTCGAGCCACAGGGTTTCGATGTGGCGGGCGATGTTGTGCGACACCATGGCGGCGCCGATCTTTTTGGCCTCGAACGAATTGACCTGCTTGTACTTCGTGCCGACTTCGATGCGCTGCTCGTCGTCCAGCACCGGGCAGTTGATCGCGCCGGGGATGTGGTCCAGCGCGTATTCCGACTCGCTGCGCACGTCGATGATGGCGTCGAACTCGTCGAGCATGGGCAGGACGTGCATGAAATTGAGGAGGGCCGGATATTTCATCGTGCTTTCAGGAGGGGGAGGAAGGTCGGCCAGATGTTGGCCAGGATCGTCGGATGCGCCTGGGCGGTCGGATGCAGGCGGTCGGACTGGAACAGCGCCGGCTTCTCGGCCACGCCTTCAAGCATGAACGGCACCAGCGCCGCCTTCTGCTGCCTGGCGACGGTCTTGTACATGGTGAAAAAACGCTCGGTGTAATCGCGGCCGTAGTTGGGCGGCATGCGCATCCCGACCAGCATCACCTTGGCGTTGTTCTTGCGCGCCAGGTCGATCATCGCCCGGATGTTCGCTTCGGCGGCCGCCACCGGCAGGCCGCGCAGGCCGTCGTTGGCGCCCAGCTCAATCACGACGATGGCGGGGTGATGCTGCGCCAGCAGCGCCGGCAGCCGGCTGCGGCCGCCGCTGGTGGTCTCGCCGCTGATGCTGGCGTTGACGATGGCCGCGTCGATCTTCTCGGCCTTGAGCTTCTGCTCGAGCAGCGCAACCCAGCCGCTGCCGCGCGACAGGCCGTATTCGGCCGACAGGCTGTCGCCGAGCACGAGCACCGTTTTTGGTGCAGAATGGGCAAGCGCCGCGGCCAGCATCAGTACTGCGCCGAGCATCCATCGAGTGAGAAAAGCAAGCATGCGTGACATCCCAGAAGCATCCAATAAAGTGGCCGGCGAACCGGCCAAGGCGCCGGCGGCGATCGAAGTGCGCCAACTGTCCAAGCGGGTGGCCGACGCCAGCGGCGAGCTCACCATCCTGCACAGCGTGGATTTTACAGTGCAACCGGCCGAAACGCTTGCCATCGTCGGCGCCTCGGGCTCCGGCAAGTCGACCCTGCTGGGATTGCTGGCGGGGCTGGACAGCCCGTCGAGCGGCACCGTGATCCTGGACGGCGTCGATATCTTCGCGCTCGACGAAGACGGCCGCGCCAGGCTGCGCATGGACAAGCTGGGCTTCGTGTTCCAGTCGTTCCAGCTGCTGGCGCACCTGAACGCGCTGGAAAACGTGATGCTGCCGCTGGAACTGCGCGGCGAGGCCGATGCGCGCGCCAAGGCGACCGCGATGCTGGGCCGCGTCGGCCTGTCGAGCCGCCTGAAGCACTATCCGAAGTTTTTGTCCGGCGGCGAGCAGCAGCGCGTGGCGCTGGCGCGCGCCTTCGTCACCGAACCACCGCTGCTGTTCGCCGACGAGCCGACCGGCAGCCTCGATGCCGCCACCGGGGAAGCGGTGATCCAGCTGATGTTCGAACTCAATCGCGAGCGCGGCTCGACCCTGGTGCTGGTCACGCACGATCCGTCGATTGCGGCGCGCTGCGGGCGCACCATCACGATTGCGGCCGGCCGCCTGGTCTGACCGCCTGCGCCACCAGTTCGTTCAGCTCGGCGCGGGCCGCCGCCGGCAATTCGCCGGCGCATAGGCCGATCGGGCCGACGTTCAGCTTCATCAATCGATCGGCGGCCGCACCGTGCAGCCAGACCGCGCCCACCGCCGCTTCGCGCGCCGGCCAGCCCTGCGCCAGCAAGCCGCCGCAGATTCCCGCCAGGATGTCGCCGGTACCGGCCGTCGCCAGGCCGGGATTGCCGGTCGGGTTGATGACCAGCGAGCCGCCGGGTGATGCAATCACGCTGCCCGATCCTTTGACCACTACAACCGACTTGAAACGGCTGGCCAGCTTGCGCGCGGCAGCCGGACGGTCGTGCTGAACCTCGGCCGCGGTGATGCCGAGCAGGCGCGCGGCTTCGAGCGGATGCGGGGTCATGATGGTTGGCGCCGTGCGGGCCGTCAGCCGGCCTTCCAGGTCGACGCTTTCGGAGACCAGGTTGAGCGCATCGGCGTCGAGCACCAGCGCGGCGTCGCCGCCAAGCGCCGCGGCCAGCAGCGCGATCGCCTGCGCCGAGTCGCCCATGCCGGGGCCGATCACCAAGGTGCCCGCGTCCAGCGGATACGAGGCGGCGTCGCGGAACATGATTTCGGGCTGGACGCTGTCGAAGGCCGGGCCGGCGTGCAGCGCGGCGACCAGGGTGCGGCCGGCGCCGACGAACAGCGCGCCGCGCGCGGCCAGCATCGCGGCGCCGGCCATGCCATGCGCGCCGCCGACAATGGCGACGTCGCCGTAGCTGCCCTTGTGCGAATTGTGCCGGCGCGGCTTCAACTGCGCGGCGAACAGCGCCGGCTGGCTCAACTCCGCATCCGTACCGATCATGTGCTGCGCCTCGATGCCGAGGCCTTCGACCTGGACCTCGCCGGTGTAGTCGCGCGCGTCGCCGGTGTGCAGGCCGGGCTTGTCGCCGATGAAGGTCAGCGTGCGGCTGGCGCGGATAGCCGCACCGTCAGCGCCGACGACGGCGCCAGTGTCGGCATCGAGCCCGCTCGGCACGTCCAGCGACAGCACCTGCCAACCTTTTTCGTTGAGCGCTTCGACCAGGTCGCGCGCGCGGCCGTCCAGCGCTCGCCCGAGGCCGATGCCGAACAGGCCGTCCACAACCAGGCCCGGTTCGCGCTCAGGGAGTTCGTCGACGAAGCGCGCCTGGCTGGCCATGGCGCGTTCCAGCGCCGTCGCGGTTTCGGCCGACACGTGCTGCCCCGAAGGCAGGTGGAGCACCGATACTTCGACGCCGGCGTTCGTGTGCGCCAGGTTCGCCGCCGCTTCCAGTGCGTCGCCGCCATTGTTGCCGGGACCGGCCAGCAGCAGCACCGAACGGTTGTATTGGCCGGCCAGCAGCGCGAGCGCCACCTTGGCCGCGGCGTGGCCGGCCCGCTGCATCAACGCGCCCGGTTCGAGCGCCGCCGCTGCGGATTGTTCGATCGCGCGAAGCTGCGCCACGGTGTACAAGGGTTTCATTCGAGTCCTGGATAAGCGTTATGTATAGTGCATTTTCGCTAATTTTTGGTTTTTGGCGAATACAATAGGCGAAACGCAAAAGGAGCAGGGATGGACTGGCAGTTCTGGATAGACCGCGGCGGCACGTTTACCGACATCGTCGGGCGCCGGCCCGATGGAAAACTGGTCACGCACAAGCTGCTGTCCGAAGATCCGGCGCGCTACCGCGACGCCGCCGTCGCCGGCATTCGCCACCTGCTCGCCGCCGAACCGCACGCGCGCATCGAGGCCGTCAAGATGGGCACCACGGTCGCCACCAACGCGCTGTTGGAGCGCAAAGGCGAGCCTGCCGCGCTGGCGATCACGCGCGGCTTTCGGGATGCGCTGCGCATCGCCTACCAGAACCGTCCGCGCCTGTTCGACCGCCACATCGTGCTGCCCGAACTGCTGTATCGCGAGGTGGTGGAGATCGACGAGCGCATTGGCGCGCACGGCGACGTGCTGCGTCCGATCGACGAAGCGGCAACCCGCGCGGCGCTGCAGGCGGTCTACGACACGGGCCTGCGCTCGCTGGCGATCGTGTTCATGCACGGCTATCGCTTCACGCAGCACGAAGCGGCGGCCGAGCGCATCGCGCGCGAAATCGGCTTCACGCAGGTGTCGGTATCGCACCAGGTCAGCCCGATGATGAAGCTGGTGGCGCGCGGCGACACCACCGTCGTCGACGCCTACCTGTCGCCGATCCTCGGTCGCTACGTCGACCAGGTGGCGTCGCAGATGCCGGGCGTGAACCTGCAGTTCATGCAATCGAACGGCGGGCTGACCGACGCGCGCGCCTTCCACGGCAAGGACAGCATCCTGTCCGGTCCCGCGGGGGGCATCGTCGGCATGGTGCGCGCGAGCCAGCTGGCGGGCTTCGACCGCGTGATCGGCTTCGACATGGGCGGCACCTCTACCGACGTGTCGCACTTTTCGGGCGAGTTCGAACGGGTGTTCGAAACCCAGGTCGCGGGCGTTCGCATGCGCGCGCCGATGATGAGCATTCACACCGTGGCGGCAGGCGGCGGCTCGATCCTGCATTTCGACGGCAGCCGCTATCGGGTCGGGCCGGACAGCGCCGGCGCCAATCCGGGACCGGCCAGCTACCGGCGCGGCGGGCCGCTCGCGGTCACCGACTGCAACGTCATGCTGGGCAAAATCCAGCCGGCGTATTTCCCCCGCCTGTTCGGCGACGACGGCGCGCAAGCCCTTGATTATGATACGGTTTTTGAGCAATTCAGCGAAATTGCGTATCGGATCGGCGAGGCGACCGGCAGCACGCCGGCGCCTGAACAGGTTGCGGAAGGCTTCATCCGCATCGCGGTCGGGAACATGGCCAACGCGATCAAGCAGATCTCCGTGCAGCGCGGCCACGACGTCACTGAATACGCGCTGACCAGCTTCGGCGGCGCCGGCGGGCAGCACGCCTGCCTGGTGGCCGACGCGCTGGGGATGAAGACAGTATTCGTCCATTCGCTGGCCGGCGTGCTGTCCGCCTACGGCATGGGACTGGCCGACCAGACCGCGATGCGCGAATCGGCGGTGGAGCTGCGGCTCGACGCCGCGGGCGACCTGGCGCAGCGGCTGGACGCGTTGGGCGACGCCGTGCGCAAGGAGCTGTTGGCCCAGCGAGTGGCGGCCGATCGCATCACGATCGTCAGGCGCGTGCACTTGCGTTACGAAGGCACCGACTCGGCCATCATCGTGCTGTTCGGGGAGGCGGCGGACATGAAGCGCCAGTTCGAAACCGCTTACAAGAAGAGATTCTCGTTCCTGATGCCTGCAAAGGCGCTGGTCGTTGAGGCAGTGTCGGTCGAGGCGATCGGCGCATCCGGCGCGCCGACGGAAGAAGAGGTGATCGAAACGGCGCGCATGGAGCGGCTGGCGCCGCGCGAGATGGTGCGCACGTTTGGCGACGACGCGTGGCGTGAAACGGGCCTGTACGTGCGCGCCGACCTGCGCGCCGGCGACGCCATCGACGGACCTGCGATCATCGCCGAGGACAACGCGACCACGGTGGTCGAGCGGGGCTGGCAGGCGCGCGTGACGCCCCACGGCCACATCGTGATGACGCGGGTCGAGGCGCTGCCGGAGCGGCGCGCGATCGGCACCAGCGCCGATCCGGTCATGCTCGAAATCTTCAACAACCTGTTCATGTCGATCGCCGAGCAGATGGGGCTGCGGCTGCAGAACACCGCGTACTCGGTCAATATCAAGGAGCGGCTCGATTTCAGCTGCGCGATTTTCGACGGCGACGGCAACCTGATCGCCAATGCGCCGCACATGCCGGTTCATCTGGGCTCGATGGGCGAGAGCATCAAGACGGTCATGCAGCGCAATGCGGGCGCGATGCGCGACGGCGACGTCTTCATGCTCAACGACCCGTACCATGGCGGCACGCACCTGCCCGACGTGACGGTGATATCCCCGGTGTTCGACGAGGCCGGCGAGCGCATCCTGTTCTACGTCGGTTCGCGCGGCCACCACGCCGACATCGGCGGCACCACGCCCGGTTCGATGCCTCCTGACTCGCGCACGATCGAGGAAGAGGGCGTCCTGATCGACAATTTTAAGCTGGTCGACGGCGCCACCGGCCTGATTCGCGACGCCGAGACGCGCGCGCTGCTGGCCGGCGCGCGCTACCCGGCGCGCAATCCGGACCAGAACATGGCGGACCTGCGCGCGCAGGTGGCGGCGAACCAGAAGGGCGTCGACGAACTGCGCAAGATGGTGGCCCACTTCGGCCTCGACGTGGTGCGCGCTTACATGGGCCACGTGCAGGACAACGCCGAAGAAGCGGTGCGGCGCGTGATCGCGGCGCTGCACGACGGCCACTACTGCCTTGAACTCGACAACGGCGCGCGTATCCAGGTGGCGATCCGGGTCGACGCCGAGGCGCGCAGCGCGCAGATCGATTTCACCGGCACCTCCGCTCAAGTGGACAACAATTTCAACGCGCCGTCGGCGGTGTGCATGGCGGCGGTGCTGTACGTGTTCCGCACGCTGGTGGACGACGAGATTCCGCTCAACGCCGGCTGCCTCAAACCGCTGCACGTCATCATTCCGGAAGGCTCGATGCTTAATCCGCGTTATCCGGCGTCGGTCGTGTCGGGCAATGTGGAGACATCGACCTGCATCACCAACGCCCTGTACGGCGCGCTGGGCGCCATGGCGGCGGCGCAGGGCACGATGAACAATTTCACGTTCGGGAATGCGCGCTACCAGTACTACGAGACCATCTCGGGCGGCTCGGGCGCGGGCGAAGGCTTCGACGGCACCGACGCGGTGCAGACCAACATGACCAATTCGCGGCTGACCGATCCGGAGATTCTCGAGTTTCGCTTTCCGGTGCGGCTGGAGAGCTATGAGATCCGGCACGGGTCGGGCGGCGCGGGGCGCTGGCACGGCGGGAATGGCGGCGTGCGCAAGGTGCGCTTCCTGGAGCCGATGACGGCGGCGATATTGTCGAACAACCGGATTTATCCGCCGTTCGGGATGGCGGGCGGCGCGCCTGGCGCGGTGGGGAAGAACTGGGTTCAGCGCGCCGACGGCAGCGTGGAGCAGCTTGGCCACATCGGGAAAGTCGACATGGCCGCCGGAGATATGTTCGTTGTCGAAACGCCGGGCGGTGGAGGCTGGGGTGTGAAGGTCAGGTAGAAATGCCGTACTTGCGCTTGGCCGCAAGATAGCCTTCGTTCAGCGGCGCCAGCTCCGCGTGCGCCGCATCGAGCTTGCGGATCGTGTCGATCACGCCCGCGTACTGCTCGGCCAGCGGATGATCCCAGCCCATCTGGTCGATCTGTCGCAGGATGCCCCGCGCCAGCGAAATCATCACCGGCAGGTTCCCCGGCGACATATGGCGCGCTTCCAGCAGCGACTGCACGGCGCCCTTGTAATCGCCGGCGTCCGCTTTCTGGGCCGCGAGATCGAGCAGCGCCCGAGCCTTGGCCTTGAGCTGCGAGCCGATGCCCTCGGCCAGGTCGGGGCGCCCGGCCTTGACGAACACTCCCATCGCCTGCTGCATCGACACGCCGCTGCGGACATCGTTCATCACGGCCAGCATGACTTCGGACGCTTCCTGGTCCAGGCGCGCGGTCAGGCAGCTGCGCACCAGGCCGATTTTCAGTTTGCTCGACACCGCGGTGCTGGTGCGCACACCCTGTACCGCGGTGGCCAGTTCGCCGGCCGCCGCCGCGGCATTGCCCGACGATTCGAGCAGCATCGCGTTGGAAATCGCCTTGCAGATGTCGGTGGCCGGGTTGCCGCGCAAGGACTTCTCCAGGTCGCGGATCACGCCGCCAGCCTGCGTCAGGTCGCCTGTGCGAATCAGCGCGCGGATCAGGTTGACGTGGTCCTCCGGATCGCGGAATTCCGAATACTTCGCCTTGGCGACGACCTGGCGGAACGAGCGCTCGGCCGCCGCCATGTCGCCGGCGTCGAGCGCCACTTCGCCCAGCTTGCGCAGGCGCCGCACGATGTGCGGCGAAATTGCAACCGCGTCTTCCAGCACGCTCTGGGCGCGGTCCGGCGCGCCGCTGGTTTCGTGGCAGCGCGCCAGAAGGTCGTAGGCGGCCATCAGCTTCGGATTCGCAGCCACCAGCTTGGTCAGCACCGATTCGGCTTCCGCATGACGCTCCTGCGCGAACAGCGTGCGCGCCAGGCCCAGCGCGGCCCAGCCGACGGCTTTCGCCTCCATCACGCCGCAATACAGGGTTTCGGCCTCGTGCAGTTCATTCAGGCGCACGTGCAGCTCGGCGCGCAGGCGGGTGAAGTCGGCCGCGTAGCGCGGATGGGCCGCTTCGCCGGACGCGCACAGGCGCACCGCCTCGCGCAGGTTGCCCTGGCCGATCTGCTGGTAGGCGGGCAGGAAGGCGGCGCGGCGCTCGATCGCTCGGGTGATGCGACCGGCCAGCACGTCGACCGTGAAGGGCTTGAGAATGTAATCGGTCGGGGTCAGTTCGGCCGCGCTGACCACCTTGCTGTAGACGCCTTCCGACGTGATCATGATGAAAATGGTGAGCAGGCCAATCAGCTTGTGATGGCGCAGGTCTTCGAGCAGCTGCTGGCCGTCCTGGCCGTCGCCGGCGCCGCTGCCCAAGTCGTATTCGCACAGGATGATGTCGAAACTGCGCGTGGACAGCAGTTTGATCGCCGTGCCGGAACTGACCGCGAACTCGATCTTGCTGATCCCGGACTGGGTCAGCATGTTCTTCAGGTTCCCGCGCATGCCGGGGTTCGGATCGACCACGAGGACGGACAGATTGCTGTTGGATGACATCGGCTCGGCTTTGTTGGGTTGTCTCGTCGCTTTCCTTATATTAACGGCGGCTACCGGAAAGTCTTGATACTGGACAATACGCTATTGTCGATATGGAAAGCAATAGGGGAGCAAGCATGCTTCGCCATAGGGAGCGGTATAATAGCGGGCTAAGGAAAAACGCCTACTCGTCATCAGTGCCACTTCGACCCTTAACCCGCAGCCACGCTGCATCAACCAAAGTCCAACCATGTTGATTCTGCCGGGTTCCAATGCCCTTTCCGCATTTCGTAGCCAACGCCTCCTGAGCCAGCTCCAAGCGGCCGCCCCCCACATTGCCGCCGTCCAGGCGCGCTTCGTCCACTTCATCGACTCCCCCGCGCCGCTCTCGAGCGAGGACACCGGCCGCCTCGAAGCGATGCTGACGTACGGCGAACCGGCGCACGCGAACCAGGCGAGCGGCGCGACCGAGGCGTTCTTCGTGATCCCGCGTTTCGGCACGATCTCGCCGTGGGCGTCGAAGGCCACCGACATCGCGCACAACTGCGGCATGGCGCACATCCACCGCATCGAGCGCGGCGTGGCCTACACGCTGGAGTTGAAGGGCGGCCTGCTGGGCACCGGCATCGGCGCACCGAAGAAGCTGAGCGACGACGAACTGGCGGCCGTGGCCGGCCTGCTGCACGACCGCATGACCGAGTCGGTGCTGCGCAGCGCCGACGACGCGGCGGGCCTGTTCCGCGAGCTCGAAGCGAAGCCGCTGGAATCGATCGACCTGCTGGGCGAGGGCAGGGGCGCGCTGGAGCAGGCCAATACCGACCTTGGCCTGGCGCTGTCGGAAGACGAGATCGACTACCTGGTGGACGCCTTCACGCGCGAGCGCCGCAACCCGACCGACGTCGAACTGATGATGTTCGCGCAGGCGAACAGCGAGCATTGCCGCCACAAGATCTTCAACGCCGACTGGACCATCGACGGCGAGGCGCAGGACAAGTCGCTGTTCCAGATGATCAAGAATACGCACCAGCTCGCGCCGAAGGGCACGATCGTCGCGTACAGCGACAACTCGTCGATCATCGAAGGCGCCGCCGTCACGCGTTTCTACCCGCGCGGCGAGAACCATGAATACTCGGCCGCGACCGAACTGACGCACACCTTGATGAAGGTCGAGACGCACAACCACCCGACCGCGATTTCGCCGTTCCAGGGCGCCTCGACCGGCGCCGGCGGCGAAATCCGCGACGAAGGCGCGACCGGGCGCGGCGCCAAACCGAAGGCCGGCCTGACCGGTTTCACCGTATCGAACCTGATGATTCCCGGCGCCGTGCGCCCATGGGAAAACGCCGCCAGCGTCAACGCGCCGTTTGCCCAGCGCGCGCCGGGCGCCGTGTACGGCAAGCCTGAGCGCATCGCCTCGCCGCTGCAGATCATGATCGACGGCCCGCTGGGCGGCGCCGCGTTCTCGAACGAATTCGGCCGCCCTGTCCTGGGCGGCTACTTCCGCACCTACGAACAGAACGTCGGGCGCCTGTCGGCCGGCGCGACGGACACCGTGTACGGCTACCACAAGCCGATCATGATCGCCGGCGGCATCGGCGCCATCGCCGACCAGCACACCTTCAAGAACGACATCCCGGTGGGCAGCCTGCTGATCCAGCTGGGCGGCCCGGGCATGCGCATCGGCATGGGCGGCAGCGCCGCGTCGTCGATGGCGACCGGCGCCAACACCGCGGACCTGGACTTCGACTCGGTCCAGCGCGGCAATCCCGAAATGGAGCGGCGCGCGCAGGAAGTGATCAATGCGTGCTGGCAGATGGGCGCGGACAATCCGATCATCTCGATCCACGACGTGGGCGCCGGCGGCCTGTCTAACGCCTTCCCCGAAATCACCAACGACGCCAAGCGCGGCGCGATCTTCGACCTGCGCAAGGTGCCTCTGGAAGAAAGCGGCATGGCGCCGAAAGAAATCTGGTGCAACGAGTCGCAGGAACGCTACGTGCTGGCGATCGCGCCGCAAAGCCTGCCGCTGTTCGCCGCCCTGTGCGAGCGCGAGCGCTGCCTGTTCTCCGCCGTCGGCGTGGCGACCGAAGAACGCCAGCTCAAGGTGGTCGACGGCCTGAACGGCAACAATCCGGTCGACATGCCGATGGACGTCCTGCTCGGCAAACCGCCGAAGATGCAGCGCGACGTGCATCACGTGACCAACGACTTCGCGCCAATCGACCTGACCGGCCTCGATCTGGCCGACGTGGCGCGCAAGGTGCTGCTGCTGCCGACCGTCGGCGACAAATCCTTCCTGATCACGATCGGCGACCGCAGCGTGGGCGGCATGACCGCGCGCGACCAGATGGTCGGTCCGTGGCAGGTGCCGGTGGCCGATTGCGCCGTCACCGCGATGAGCTTCGACGGCTACCTGGGCGAAGCGATGGCGATGGGCGAGCGCACGCCGCTGGCCGTGATCGACGCCGCCGCTTCGGGCCGCATGGCCGTGGGCGAGGCGATCACCAACATCGCCGCGGCGCCAATCAAGCAAATCGGCGACATCAAGCTGTCGGCCAACTGGATGGCGGCTTGCGGCCAGCCTGGCCAGGACGCGGCGCTGTTCGACACCGTCAAGGCGGTCGGCATGGAGCTGTGTCCGGCGCTGGGGATCAGCATCCCGGTTGGCAAGGATTCGCTGTCGATGCGTACCACCTGGACCGATGGCGACGCGGCCAAGGCCGTGGTGTCGCCGGTGTCGCTGATCGTCTCGTCGTTCGCGCCGGTCACCGATATCCGCCGCACGCTGACGCCGCAAATCCGCATGGACGCCGGCGAGACGGCGCTGATCCTGGTCGACCTGGGACGCGGAAAGAACCGCATGGGCGCCTCGGCGATGGCGCAGGTGACGCAGCAGCTTGGCAACGACACGCCGGACGTCGACAGCGCGGACGACCTGAAGGGCTTCTTCAACGCTGTGCAGCAGCTCAATAGCGACGGCAAGCTGCTTGCCTACCACGACCGTTCGGACGGCGGCCTGTATGCGGCGTTGTGCGAGATGGCGTTCGCCGGCCGCTGCGGCCTGTCGATCAACCTCGACATCCTGGCGATGGAAGGCGAGCACGCGGCGGACTGGGGCGATGCCAAGAACTGGGCGGGCCAGGTCTCCGAACGCCGCAACGAATTGACGCTGCGCGCGCTGTTCGCGGAAGAACTGGGCGCGGTGCTCCAGGTGCGCGCCGACGACAAGTCGGCCGTGATGAACGTGCTGCGCCAATATCAGCTGGGCGCCTGCAGCCACATTATCGGCAAGCCGAACGACCGCGGGGTTATCGAATTCACGCGCGACGCCAAGACCGTCTACAGCGAACAGCGCAGCGCCTTGCACCGCCTTTGGAGCGAAACCAGCTGGCGCATCGCGCGCCTGCGCGACAACCCGGCGTGCGCGGACTCGGAATACGACCGCCTGCTGGACGAAAAGGATCCCGGCATCTCGCCTGTGCTGACCTTCGACCCGAGCGTGAACGTGGCGGCGCCATTCATCGGCGGAGCGCGTCCGCGCGTGGCGATCCTGCGCGAGCAGGGCGTCAACTCGCACATCGAGACGGCGTACGTGATGCACCAGGCGGGCTTCGCGGCGGTCGACGTGCACATGAGCGACCTGATTGCGGGCCGCGTCAAGCTGGACGACTTCCAGGGCGTGATCGCGGTGGGCGGCTTCTCGTACGGCGACGTGCTGGGCGCCGGCGAAGGCTGGGCCAAGACGATCCTGTTCAACAATCTGCTGGCCGACCAGTTCGCGCGCTTCTTCAACCGGACCGACACGTTTGGCCTGGGCGTGTGCAATGGCTGCCAGATGATGAGCAACCTGAAATCGATCATCCCTGGCGCGCATGCGTGGCCGAAGTTCACGCGCAACAAGTCGGAGCAGTTCGAGGCGCGCTTCGGCATGGTCGAAGTGCTCGAGTCCCCGTCGATCTTCTTCAGCGGGATGGCCGGCACCAGGACCGCGATCGCCATCGCGCACGGCGAAGGCTACGCGGACTTCTCGCAGACCGGCGACGCCGATGCGGTGATCCGCGCGCTGCGCTATGTCGACAACCGCGGCGAAGCGACCGAAGTGTATCCGTTCAACCCGAACGGCTCGCCGCAGGGGCTGACCGCGGTGACGACGGCCGATGGGCGCTTCAGCGTCATGATGCCGCACGCAGAGCGCGTGTTCCGGTCGGCGCAGCAGTCGTGGCATCCGACGTCGTGGGGCGAGGATTCGCCGTGGATGCGCATGTTCCGCAACGCCCGCAAGTTCGTCGGCTAAACTGAACAGACGGTGATGGTGTCTGGTCCCGCGGACCTGACACTTCTGGACGCTACCGCAAACGCCCTCGCGCGGCAGATCGACAGCCGTTGGGCACTTTCTACGCGACGCGCAGATTGAAGAGCGCCAGGGCTATTCTGAGGGTGGGAACAGGTCCGCAGGACCAGTCCCCCGCCATGATCGCCCGTCGTTCCTCGCAGGAACGAAGGGCGTTAGCCTTCGGCGCGGATGGTATTGCGGATGATGCCCACGCCGGTGATCTCGGTCTCCATCACGTCGCCCGCCTTCAGGAATTCCGGCGGCTTGCGCGCGAAGCCCACGCCCGAGGGCGTACCGGTGGCGATGATGTCGCCCGGCTCCAGCGTCAGCCCGCGCGACAGCTCGGCGATGATGCGCGGGATCTTGAAGTACATCTGCTTGTAGCTGGCGTTCTGCTTTTCGACGCCGTTGACGCGGCAGATCACCCGCACGTCGTCCAGGCTCACGCCCGCCGCACTCACAATCCACGGCCCCATCGGCCCGTGCCCGTCCAGGCTCTTCCCCTTGAACCACTGGCCGCCGTGCCGCTTCTGCTGCACTTCGCGCACGGTGGTGTCGTTGTACGCCGAATAGCCGAACACGTAATCCATCGCGCGCTCTTCCGATATATTTCGGCCGCGCTGGCCGATGATCACCGCCAGCTCGGCCTCCCAGTCGGTGCTGTTCGAGTTCGTCAGATCCTGCGGAATGGTGTCGAACGGCCCGTTCATCGTGTGCGTGCCCTTGGTGAAGAACACCGGATGATCCGGCAGCTTGTCGACCACCTTGTCGGCGCGGGCGGCCTTGCCTTCCTCGAAGTGGTCCTGGTAGTTCCAGCCGACGCAATAGATGTTGCGATCCGGGCGCGGAATAGGGGAGGTGAACTGGGCGCCTTCGACCGGCAGCATCGGCGACTTGCGCGCGACGGCCCGCTCGGCCAGCACCCGTACCTGTTCGAAGCCGGCATTGCCGGCCTTGATCAGCGCCAGCATCGAGCTGGCGTCGAAGCCCAGCGACACCTTCTGGCGCTTGGCCTCGGCCTGCAGGTCGATCATCTTGCCATCGTCGCGGACCAGCACCAGCGTCGGCATGGCCCCGTGCGTGACGATGCAGCTCGCCAGCCGCATGCCGACCTTGCCCGACAGCGGCGGCACCGCGATCGATTGCGCGCTTCCGGCCTGCGCCGCGGCGCTCCCGCCCGCACCCAGCAGCATTCCGCCTACCGCGGCAGAGGCCCCGGCCCTCAGTACATTGCGACGATTCGAATCCAATTGCGTCTCCCCGATGTTGACCGACTGATACGATTGATTGAATTTCTATTGTATGCCGGAAAAATCGGCGCGAAAACGAAAGCAACCGACCGAAGCGCTTTTCGTTGCAGAACCGCGTCTTTACTGCACGCGCATCGACGTAGCACTCAGCGCAAGGCGGATCGATTCGACTTCGCGCATCGCCGAGCCGAGCCGGTCCTCCGTGGTGGCGGCGCGGCGGACCATGTCGTTGTGTTCGGCTTCGAGCTGCTGCACGCGCAGAGCGAACAGGTCGAGGCCGACCTGGGAAACGGCGAATGCCAGCGAGTCGACTTCGTCGGGACGGTACAGATTGCCGTTGGGTTTTGCTCCCACGATTGCGATGCCGTACAGGTTTGCGCCGTGCATCATCGGCAGCGCCAGCTCGCCGGGCGAATCGGACGAAGTGGCGCGCAGCTCGGCGGGCCCGCGGCGGGTGCGCAAGGTGACGGCCATGTCGTCGTCGTTGCCGATCCGAGCAGCCGCGCCTGGCAGATTGCCACGGACCAGGTCAAATCCGGCTTGCGCGCCGGCGTTCGCGCGGTACAGCGCATGGCCGGCATGGCCTGTGAATCGGTCGAGCTCATCGCCCAGCGCCGCGAGCAGGTGCTCCGATGAGGTGTAATGGCTGGCCTTGTGCACGAAACTGTCGAGCGCCGCGGCGTTCGCGTGCCAGCTGTGAAACAGCAGCTTTTCCACCACATGGTCGACACGATGGTGCAGGCGGTTGAAGGCGAAAAACAGGCCGAACGCGATCGCGCCACTTAGCAGTGCATTGTTTTCCGCACTGTCGAAATGGAGAAACTGATGGGCAAACCGTTCGGTAAGGAAAAACACCAGAATCAGCATCGCGCTGGATGCGCTGAACACCAGGGTACGGTTGATCGCGAATCCAATGTCGAACAGACGGTAACGCAGCATCGCATAACCGAGCAGCGAATATCCCAGCAACTGCGTTCCGTCGAGGACGTTGGAGCCGGCAAGGCCCGGAACGAGCGCCCGCAATGAGGGATTACTGTAAATGGCGAAGGTGGCAAAGATCATTCCCATGCAGACCCCTACCCAGGTAAGCCGCTGGCGTTCGGCGCCGGCTGATCGGCGCCACGCAACAGCGAGTGCGAGGATAGCCGCCAGCACGCAGATCTGGACCAGCAGGCTGCGCGACGCCGACAACATCATCGGAGCAATCGGAACCCACGTCGTTCCGCTGTAACTCTGGACGATTTGCAGCACGGTTTCGATCGCGAACACAATCACCAGCACGAAGCAGGCGCGCCGTACTCCCCGATACCGCAGAAGAGGAGCGTGCGCCGGAAACTGCAGGGCAAAGAATACAAAAGCGCAATAGCCGATCCATGCACCTAACGGTACCAAAAAGGAACTTACGACTTCATTCACCACTCCGCCAGGCAGATTAGTGCGCAAGAACGCCAGCGTCGGGATAAGCAGCACCAGCGACAAAATACGCATGGCGCGGTCATTGGCCCCGCGCATGCCGACCATCACGCCGAGCACCAGGCAAATCAACGTCATGAGTCCATTAATCAGGAAGTTGATCCAGATTTGCGTCGCCGCCGCCGATGGCGGTACAGCGACCGCACGGACTAGCACTTGGCGAGACTGTTCGCCGCGATACAGGTTCAAGGGCACTGACTCGTCTGTTCCGAGCGACCGATAGGCATCGCTTCTGTGCGCGAATTCGAAACTGTCTCCTACCTGCGCCCCGATTGTCCGCAAAGGCGAATCCGGGGCCAGGGCCACGATCGGCCGCCGAAGATGATGATCGGGTGCGCCCTTGCTGATTCCCAATGTACCCGCAAGATGCTCGGCGCTGGAACGCTGCCAGTTCAGCAGGCCGCATGCGGCGCCGATCGCCAGCGCCATCGCGAACGATAACAAACCAATTTTCCAAGCTGAGCCGGCGGGCCAATGTTGGTTCACGCAGTTCCCCTAGTGAAGCTGATCTGGCCGCCGTCCGGCGGTCGATAGATGATTATCTGGTCGCTATTGTATGCCGGAAAAAGAAGCAAAAAAAAGCGCCTCAAAAATGAAGCGCCTTTTTCTCGCGAGAGCAGGGTATTACTGGATCTTGGCTTTCTTGGCCAGTTCGTCGCGGTAGGCGGCGAGCTTGCGCTGCTGGATCGATTCCGACACTTGCGTCTTGACTTCCTCGAACGGAGGAATCTTGGCGGCGCGGGTGTCTTCCAGCTTGATCACGTGGTAGCCGAACTGGGTCTTGACCGGGGTCTCGGTGACCTGGCCCTTGTTCAGCTTGACCATCGCCTGCGAGAACTCCGGCACGTAGGCCGCGGAGCTCGCCCAGTCCAGGTCGCCGCCGTTCGCCGCCGAGCCGTCTTTCGACTGCTTGGCCAGCTCTTCGAACCTGCCGCCGGCTTTCAGCTTGGCGATGATGGCTTTGGCTTCTTCTTCGGTGCCGACCAGGATGTGGCGGGCGTGGTATTCCTTGTCGCCGACCTGCGCCTTGTACTTGTCGTACTCGGCCTTGGCTTCGGCGTCCTTCACCGGGTTCTTCTTGATGTACTCGGCCAGCATCGCGTTGATGATGATGCTCTGACGCGCGTTTTCCAGCTGCATCTTCACTTCAGGACGGGTGGCGATGCCCTGCTTGTCGGCTTCCTGGATCAGCACTTCGCGGTTGATCAGGTCCTTCTTGATCGCCTCGCGCAGTTGCGGAGAATCGGCTTGCTTGCCCTGGGCGACAACTTGCTTGACGATCTGGTCGACTTTCGACGACGGGATCGCCTTGCCGTTGACGGTCGCGACGTTCTGCGCGAATGCCGGGGCGGCGACCAGTGCGGTCATGGCTAACAGGGTGGCTGGCTTGAAGATCATGTTCGATTCCTATAAAAATCCGAGATGGAGGCGCCAAGTTTCAACGCGCGCCGGCGCCACGAAGGCGCCGGCAGGGTGGTGATGAATTACTGAACCTTGGCTTTGGCAAGCATCGATTCCTGGTATGCCTGCAGTTGCTTCTGCTGGATCGCTTCTTCGATCTGGCCTTTGACTTCTTCCAGCGCCGGCAGCTTGGTGGCGCGGGTGTCGTCCAGCTTGACGATGTGGAAGCCGTTCGGGGTCTGGACCGGCTTGTCGGCGATCGCGCCTTTCTGCAGGCCGACGAAGGCGTCGCTGAATACTTTCGGGAACGACGACGGGGTAGCCCAGTCGAGGTCGCCGCCATTGCCGGCGGTGCCGGTGTCTTTCGACTGCTTGGCCAGCTCTTCGAACTTGGCGCCGCCCTTCAGCTTGGCGATGATGGCGTTCGCTTCGGCTTCGGTGCCGACCAGGATGTGGCGCACGTGGTATTCCTTGTCGCCGGCCTGCGCCTTGTAGCGCTCGTATTCGGCCTTGACGTCGGCATCCTTGACCGGGTGCTTGGTGACGAAGTCACGCACCAGGGCGTTGATGACGATGGTCTGGCGCGCCGTTTCCATCTGCGACTTGACGGTTGCGTCTTTCTCGAAGCCTTGCTTGACGGCTTCCTGCATCATCACTTCGCGGATGATCAGGTCTTTCTTGACCGCTTCGCGCAGCTGCGGCGAGTCCGGCTGCTGGCCCTGGGCGATGACTTGCTTGACGACGGCATCGGCGCGCGAGGAAGGAATCGGTTTGCCGTTGACGACGGCGAGGTTTTGCGCGAACGCCGGAGCGGCGGCTACAGCAAGAAGGGCTAACAGCAAACGGGCAGGCTTAAAGGTCATTATTTGTTCCTGATGGAAAAGTTTCTTGGACAGATGAATCGATTTTTTTGTACGTCGCGATTGTCGAACAGATTTCTTAAGAAGACCTGAACATGCGCCCGGTCACTGCTCGGACGGGGCCAGCGCAGTGATGGCAAGGGCATGGATCTCCTTGTGCATCATATCGTGCACGGAATCATACACCAGACGATGGCGCATGACGAGCCTCTGGCCCTCGAAGCGGGGCGACACAATCTTGAGGCGGTAATGGCCGCCGCCGGACGCCGCGCCGGCGTGGCCCGCATGCAGGTGCGACTCGTCGGTCAGTTCGACCAGGGTGGGCTCGAGCCGGGCCAGCCCGGCGCGGATGCGTTCCATGCGATCGCTCATGCTTCTTCCTCCATCAGGTACTTCGACAGCACGAAGGCCTGGAGGACGGTGAAAGCGAAGAAGATGCCGGTGGCGCCAAATACCTTGAAGTTGACCCAGGCACTGGTATTGCCCTTGAAGATGACAAAAGCCATCAGCAGGTTCAGCAGGCCGAGCGCGAACAGGAACCAGATCCAGGCGAAGCAGACGCGCGGCCAGACTTCCTCGGGCAGCTTGAACGCCTCGCCCAGCACACTGCGCATCAGGTTCTTGCCCATGAAGACCTTATAGAACAGCAGGATCGCCGCGAAGGTCCAGTACAGGATGGTCGGCTTCCACTTGATGAAGGTTTCGTCGTGCAGGTAGATCGTGGCGCCGCCCATGATCGTGATGACCGCCGCGGCGACCCACAGCATGCCGTCGACTTTCTTGCCGCGCAGCTTCAGGTAGGCGATTTGCACCGCGGTCGCGACGATGGCGACGACGGTGGCCAGAATCACGGGCGCGACCTTGGATGCGACGGCGCCGCCGGACATCAGGCCGCCGAGGAATTGCAGGACGATGCCGTGGGCCGCTTGCTCGTGGCCTTCACCCCATTTGAATACAGCAAAAAACAGGATGACGGGAAACAGGTCGAACAGAAATTTCATGTGGTCCGGTAATTAGAGTGGTTCGAAGCGCAGCGACGCCGAATTGATGCAGTAGCGCAACCCTGTCGGCGGCGGGCCGTCAGGGAACACGTGTCCCAGGTGGGCGTCGCAGACGGCACAGATGATCTCGGTGCGCAGCATACCATGGGTGCGGTCGGTCTTTTCGATCACGTTGGCCGGGTCGATGGCCTTGAAGTAGCTCGGCCAGCCGCAGCCGGAGTCGAACTTGGCGTCCGATTCGAACAGTGGGGTGTTGCAGCACACGCAGGTGTAAATACCGTGCTCGTGGTGATCCCAGAACTTGCCGGTGAAGGCGCGCTCGGTGGCCGCGTGGCGCGTCACCTGGTATTCCATCGGATCGAGCATCTCGCGCCATTCGGCGTCGCTCTTGCTAACTTTGTCGGTCATGATGAGCCTTTCAGGATGAACAGCTGACTTCGAGGTGGCTGGCCCAGTGGGGCGGCAAGGCGGCGTAGGATTCGTTTTCCGGCTGCTCGTCGAACGGCCGCTCGAGGATGGCCAGCAGTCTGGCGATTTCGGTGTAATCCTTTTGCTGGGCCTTTTCGATCGCCACTTGGGCCAGGTAATTGCGCAGCACGTATTTCGGGTTGGCCGCGTCCATTGCGCTCTTGCGTTCGCGGTCGACGCTCGATTCCTGGCGCAGGCGCGCGCGGTATTGGGCGGCCCAGGCGTCGAAGCTTTCGCGCTCGATGAACATGTCGCGCAGCGGGGCGTCGGCGGACGGGTCGTCCAGTTGCAGGTTGCCCAGCTTGCGAAAGAACTGCGTGAAGTCGACGCGGCCGGCCGCCATCAGCTTGAACATGGCGTCAAACAGGGCGGTGTCTTCTTCCTTTTCGGTGCTGAGGCCAAGCTTGGCGCGCAGCAGGTGCTCGAGCGTTCGCTTGAACTCGGGCTGGTAGACGGCCAGCGCCTCCTGGGCGTCGTCGGCGTCGCCGATCAATGGCATCAGCGCCTGCGCCAGCGCGTAGCAGTTCCAGTGACCGATCTGTGGCTGGTTGGCGTATGAGTAGCGGCCCTGCTGGTCGGTGTGGTTGCAGATGTGGTTCGGGTCGAACGCTTCCATGAAGCCGAACGGGCCGTAGTCGAGCGTCAGGCCGAGGATCGACATGTTATCGGTGTTCATCACGCCGTGCATGAAGCCGACCGCCTGCCATTGCGCGATCATGCGCGCGGTGCGGCGCGTCACTTCGGCCAGCATTGCGGTGTACGGGTTCGGCTCGGCCGTCAGCTCGGGGTAAAAGGTGTAGAGGACGTAGTCGGCCAGCGCCTTCAGTTCTTCCGGCTTGTCGCGGTAGTACCAGTGCTCGAAGGAGCCGAAGCGCACGAAGCTCGGCGCCATGCGCGTGACCACCGCCGAGGTCTCGACCGTTTCACGCATCACGCCCTTGTCGGAGCCGGTGATGCAGAGGGCGCGCGTGGTCGGGATGCGCAGCGCGGCCATCGCCTCGGAGCACAGGAATTCGCGGATCGACGAACGCAGCACGGCGCGGCCGTCGCCCATGCGCGAGTACGGCGTCAAGCCTGCGCCCTTGAGCTGCAGCTCCATCGGGCCGGCGGGGCCGTTCAGCTCGCCAAGCAGGATCGCGCGGCCGTCGCCCAGCTGGCCGGCCCATACGCCGAACTGGTGGCCGGAGTAGACGGCCGACAGCGGCTGCGAGCGGGCAGGGACGCGGTTGCCGGTGAGCAGGTCGACGAAATCGCTTTGAGACAAGTGCGCCGGGTCGAGTCCGACCAGGGCGGCCGCCCTGGCGCTGGCCGCGACGAAATACGGCGCCGGCAAGGGCGTCGGCATCAGCCGGGTGTAGAAGGCAGGGGGCAAGGCGGCGAAGGAGTTGCCCAGCGGGAGATCGTCGGCAGTAATGGCAGGTCCAGTCTATCAAATGAAAATGGGGTCAGGTTCGTCGAACCTGGCCCCGGAATTCTACCGTGCCGGCTGAAATGGCGCACAGTTCATGCGGCGGCGACAAGCACGGGGTCAGGTCCGCCGGACCTGACCCCAGGTGTTGGTCCGCGGCGTCGGCCCATTACGCCAGCGTGCGCAACTTCGGCTCGCGGTCCCACTGGCGCGTCTTGGCGGCAGCCACGAACGCTTTGCTGTTCGACGCCTCGACCACGCCGGCATCCTTTTCGATGCCGGCCTTGTCCAGCACGGCGCGCGCGCCTTCATCGGCCGCAATCGCTTTCAGGTGACCGAACGCATCGCGCACGAAATCGACCGCGCACGCTTCCGCGGCCAGCTTGGCGCCCGACTCCGCGCTCAGCACCAGCGCGACCGCGTCGAACAGCACCGACGGCGTGCCCGCCAGCTGCCCGTCGACCTTCAGGCGCGACTTGTCGGCCAGGACCACTTCGCCCACGTGCGGCGCGATGATCTTGAAAGAGGCGCCGGCCTTCTTGACCGCGGCGGTGATGCCGTCGATCGTGGCCTTGTCGGAGCCGTCGTCGACCAGCACGCCGACCGCGCGGCCTTCGAGCGTGTCCTTCATCTTGCCGATGATCTGCAACGCGGGCGATGGTTCCATGTCCTTGGCCTCCACGGTGGTTGGCGCCGCATCCGGCACCTTGTCCATGCCTAACCCGGTCGCGACGCGCTGCGCCAGGTCCTCGTCGACATGGCGCAGGTGGCTGACCACGTTTTCGCGGATATGCGGATGCTCGACCTTCGACAGCTCGAACACCAGCGCGGACGCCATGTGCGCCTGCTCGATCGCCGTCTGGCTGACGAAGAACTGGCGCGCCTGGCTGTAGTGGTCCGAGAACGATTCGGCGCGGATGCGGCTCTTGGCGCCAGTCTCCTCGTTGACGAAGCTGCGGAAACCGGTCGGCGTTTCGCGCGGGCCTTCCGGCGCGAGCGTGTTCGGCTCGTAGTTGACGCGGCCGACCGGCTGCGCCATCTGCATATGGCCATCGCGCTGGTTATTGACGAACGGGCACTTCGGCGCGTTCACCGGAATCTGGTGGAAGTTCGGGGAACCGAGGCGCTTGAGCTGGGTGTCCAGGTAGGAGAACAGCCGGCCCTGCAGCAGCGGATCGTTGGAGAAGTCGATGCCCGGCGGGATATGCGACGGACAGAACGCGACCTGCTCGGTCTCGGCGAAGAAGTTGTTCGGCCAGCGGTTCAGCACCATGCGGCCGATGACTTTGAGCGGAATCAGTTCTTCCGGAATCAGCTTGGTCGCGTCGAGGTGGTCGAACGGCAGCGCGTCGGCCTGTTCCTGGGTAAACAGCTGGACGGCCAGGTCCCACTCGGGGAATGCGCCGCTGGTGACCGACTCGAACATGTCGCGGCGGTGGTAGTCGGGGTCGGCGCCGGCGATCTTGACCGCTTCGTCCCACACCGTCGACTGCAGGCCCAGCTTCGGCCGCCAGTGGAACTTGACGAAGGTCGAATCGCCCTTGGCGTTCAAGAGGCGGAACGTGTGCACGCCGAATCCTTCGATCATGCGCAGCGAGCGCGGGATGGTGCGGTCCGACATCGCCCACATGATCATGTGCAGCGATTCCGGGGTCAGCGAAATGAAGTCCCAGAAGGTGTCGTGGGCACTCGCCGCCTGCGGAAAGCCGCGGTCCGGCTCCATTTTGACGGCATGGACCAGGTCCGGGAACTTGATCGCATCCTGGATGAAGAACACGGGGATGTTGTTGCCCACGAGGTCCCAGTTGCCTTCCTTGGTGTACATCTTCACGGCGAAACCGCGCACGTCGCGCGGCGTGTCGATCGAACCGGCGCCGCCGGCCACGGTCGAGAAGCGCGTAAATACTTCCGTTTGCTCGCCCACTTCGGTGAGGATTTTGGCGGTGGTGTAGTCAGCCAGCGATTCGGTCAGCTCGAAGAAGCCATGCACGGCGGTGCCGCGCGCGTGAACGATCCGCTCGGGGATGCGCTCATGGTCGAAGTGGGTGATCTTCTCGCGCAGGATGAAGTCTTCCAGCAGCGTCGGTCCGCGCGCGTTGGCGCGCAGCGAGTTCTGGTTGTCCGAAATCGGCACGCCCTGGTTGGTGGTGAGGATGGCGCCTTGCGCCTGCTGATGTAGTTCTCCGGCGTTGCCGAAAGCTACCGAAGGGGTGTTTGCGATGGCTGGCTTGGCGCCGTTCTTGCCGCCGTTCGATTTTTTGGTGGGCATTGTCTTGGATCTCCAGGGATTTCACGTAGTGTCTGAAAAGTATAGAGGGCTGCGCGGCGCGCACGATTGACATTATTTTTATTTCAACGATATGTAAAAACTATCGAGCCGTTAGCTATTGCGTTGCAGCATCGAAAAGTATTGACTGCCTTCGCAGGGTGGAACGAAACTCAAGGTCAGTTGCAAAAAAATCCACAGGAGCTGTCGCATGACGTCATATCCAAAAAGCCCAGTGATGGGCCAGATGATGGACCAGCCGCTGCTCGTCTCGAGCATCATCGAATTCGCCGCACGCCACTACGGCCACGTCGAGATCGTGTCGCGCCGGGTCGAGGGCGACCTGCATCGCTACACCTATCGCGACTGCCACCAGCGCGCGCGCCGCGCCGCCCACGCGCTGACGGGGCTCGGCGTTCAGATGGGCGACCGGGTCGCCACGCTGGCCTGGAACGGCTATCGCCACATGGAGCTGTATTACGCGGTGTCGGGCATGGGCGCCGTGCTGCACACGATGAATCCGCGCCTGCATCCGGAGCAGATCGCCTACATCGCCAACCACGCCGAGGACCAGTACCTGTTTTTCGACCTGACCTTCCTGCCGCTGATCGAAGCGGTCGCCGCGCACTGCAAGACGGTCAAGGCCTTCGTGCTGATGGCGGACCGCGACCGCATGCCGCTAGAAACCAATATCCCGAACCTGCTGTGCTACGAGGATCTGATCGCCAGCAGTTCCGACGATTACGCGTGGCCCCTGTTCGATGAAAATTCGGCGGCGTCGCTGTGCTACACCTCCGGCACGACCGGCAATCCGAAAGGCGCGCTGTACTCGCATCGTTCCACCGTGCTGCATTCGTACGGTTCGGCGATGCCGAACGCGCTGAACGTGTCGGCCGCCGACACCGTGCTGCCGGTGGTGCCGATGTTCCACGTGAATGCGTGGGGCCTGCCGTATTCGGTGCTGCTGTCCGGCGCCAAGATGGTGTTCCCGGGCGCCGCGCTGGACGGCAAGTCGCTGTACGAGCTGTTCGAATCCGAACGCGTGACGTTTTCCGCAGGCGTGCCGACGGTCTGGCTCGGCCTCGTCAATTACGTGCTGCAGAACGATCTGAAGTTCACGACCTTCCGCCGCACGGTGATCGGCGGCTCGGCCTGCCCGCCGGCGATGATGGAAACGTTGATCGACAAGCTGGGCGTGGAGGTGATCCACGCCTGGGGCATGACCGAGATGTCGCCGCTCGGCACGGCGGGCGGCCTGCAGGCCAGGCACCTGGCGCTGCCGAAAGAAGAGCAGCGCAAGATCCTGCAGAAGCAGGGACACGCGATCTACGGCGTCGACATGAAGATCGTCAACGACGAGGGCGTCGAGCTGCCGTGGGACGGCAGCACCTATGGCCACCTGCTGGTCAAGGGACCGTGGATCATCTCGAGCTACTTCAAGAACGAGGGCGGCGACGTGCTGCAGGACGGCTGGTTCCCGACCGGCGACGTGGCGACCATTGACGCCGACGGCTACATGCAGATCACCGACCGCAGCAAGGACGTGATCAAGTCCGGCGGCGAGTGGATCGGCACGATCGACCTGGAGAACATCGCGATGGCGCATCCGGCCGTGCTGCAGGCGGCGTGCATCGGGATCGCGCATCCGAAGTGGGACGAACGTCCGCTGCTGCTGGTGGTCAAGCGGCCGGGCGAGGAAGTCACGCGCGAGGAGATACTGAAATTCTTCGAAGGGAAAATCGCCAGGTTCTGGATGCCGGACGACGTAGCCTTCATCGAGGCGCTGCCAATGGGTGCGACCGGCAAGATCCAGAAGAACAAGCTGCGCGAGCAGTTCCGCGAGTACAAGCTGCCGAACACCTGAATCTATAACCACAACAAAGAGGGATGGAGACACCATGAATAAACTCGCAGCCGCAATCACCTTCGCGCTCGTCGCGCCGTTCGCCTACGCGGACACCGTGAAGATCGCCTTCATCGATCCGCTGTCCGGGCCATTTGCGCCGGTCGGGCAGAACCAGCTGCACAGCTTCCAGACGATGGCCGAATTGGCCAACAAGGAGAAGTGGGCCGGCGAGCACAAGATCGAGGTGGTCGGCTTCGACAACAAGGCCAGCCCGCAGGAGTCGCTGACCCAGTTGAAGGCGGTGATCGACCAGGGCTACCGCTACATCACCCAGGGTAACGGCTCGGGCGTCGGCCTGGCGCTGCTGGACGCGATCAACAAGCACAACGAACGCAATCCCGGCAAGGAGGTGGTGTTCCTGAATTACGCCGCGATCGATCCCGATATGACCAACAGCAAATGCAGCTTCTGGCATTTCCGCTTCGACGCCAATTCGGACATGAAGATGGAGGCCCTGACCTCGTACATGGCGCCGAACAAGGACATCAAGAGCGTCTATATCATTGGCCAGAATTACGCGTTCGGGCAGGCACTCAGCCGCGCGGCCAAGGAGTATTTGAAGCGCAAGCGGCCTGACATCAAGATCGCCGGCGACGATTTGCATCCAATCGCGCAGGTGAAGGATTTTTCGCCGTACATCGCCAAGATCAAGGCATCGGGCGCCGACACGGTCGTTACCGGCAACTGGGGCGCCGACCTGGCGCTGCTGATCCGCGCCGCAAAGGACGCCGACCTGAAGGCCAACTTCTACACCTACTACGCCGCGACGACCGGAGTGCCGACGGCGATGGGCGCGGCCGGCGCCGAGCACGTGAAAATCGTCGGCAACTGGGTGGCGAACAACGAAACGTTCAAGGGCAGGGAAATCGTCGACGGCTACAAGAAGAAGTACAACGACGACTTCTACACCGCGCAGACGCACAGCAGCATCGGCATGCTGTCGCAGGCGATCAAAGCGGCCAGGTCGACCGATCCGGTGAAGGTGGCGTTCGCGATGGAGGGCGCCAAGCTGAATAGCCTGAATGGCGAGGTCACGATGAACAAGGCGGACCACCAGCTGCAGCAGCCGCTGTACATCGCCACCTGGACCAAAGTAAACGGCAAGGACGTCAAGTTCGACCAGGAGAACACCGGCTACGGCTGGAAGGTCGAGAAGAAGATCGACGCGTACATGGCGGGGCAGCCGACGTCGTGCCAGATGAAGCGTCCGGGCGTTTAATCGATTGTCGTTCCAGCGGAGGCTGGAACCCATACTGCGCCTGAACGCTACGTCGGCATGGGTTCCTGCCTGCGCAGGAACGACGGCGAGAAATAGAAATCATGGAATTTACGCTGTTCACACTGCTGAACGGGGTCAGCTACGGCCTGCTGCTGTTCATGCTGTCCTCGGGCCTGACGCTGATCTTCAGCATGATGGGCGTGCTCAATTTTGCGCACGCGAGTTTCTACATGCTGGGCGCCTACATGGCCTACACCATCAGCGCCTGGCTCGGTTTCTGGCCCGCGCTGATGATCGCGCCCCTGGTCGTCGGCCTGGCCGGCGCCGCGGTCGAACGCTACGGCCTGCGCCCGTTGCACAAGTTCGGCCACATCCCCGAGCTGCTGTTCACCTTCGGCCTTTCCTACCTGATGGTCGAACTGGTGCAGCTGGTGTGGGGCCGCGCGGCCGTGCCGTATCCGATCCCGAAAGAACTCGATCGCCCGCTGTTCACGCTGTTTTCCACCAGCTTCCCGATGTACCGCGGCTTCATGATGCTGGTCGCGCTGTCGATGCTGGCCGGGATCTGGCTGGTGCTCACGCGCACCCGCGTCGGCCTGGTGATCCAGGCTGCGCTGACGCATCCCGACGCGGTCGAGGCCCTCGGTCACAACGTGCCCCGCGTGTTCATGTGGGTGTTCGGCGGCGGCTGCGCCCTGGCAGGCCTCGCTGGCGTCATCGGCGGCAATGCTTTCGTCACCGAACCGGGCATGGCGGCCACCGTCGGCAGCATCATCTTCGTCGTGGTAGTGGTCGGCGGCATGGGATCGCTGGCCGGCGCCTTCGTCGCATCGATCCTGATCGGCGTGCTGCAAACCTTCGCCGTGGCGCTCGATTACTCGCTGATGTCCGTGTTGAACTGGGCGGGCGCCAACATCAACGCCGCCACACCCGGCTACAGCGTGTTCAAGGTGACCATCGCCCAGAGCGCGGCGATCCTGCCGTTCCTGCTGCTGGTGCTGATCCTGATCTTTCGCCCCAAGGGCTTGATGGGAACGCGCGAATGACGTTCAAGCCGATCAACCTCGGGCGCTGGCTGCTGTGGAGCGGCTTCGCGCTGCTGCTGCTCGTCGCTCCACTGATCTTCACCAAGGGCGCCGCGCTGTCGATCCTGTGCCAGATCGGCACCGTGATGATTTTCGGCCTCTCGTACAACATGCTGCTGGGGCAGGGCGGCATGCTGTCGTTCGGCCACGCGGTCTATTCCGGCCTCGGCGCGTTTTGCGCGATCCACGCGATGAACGCCACCGGCACGCACGTGCCGACCACGCTGATCCCCCTCGTGGGCGGCGTCGCCGGGATGTTCTTCGGCATGCTGTTCGGCTACGTCATCACGCGCAAATCCGGCACGACCTTCGCGATGATCACGCTCGGGCTGGTCGAACTGGTGTTCGCCGGCTCGCTGATGTTCCCGGAGTTCTTCGGCGGCGAAGGCGGCGTGACGACCAACCGCGCCAGCGGCCAGCCTTTCCTGGGCATCACGTACGGGCCGCAGATCCAGGTGTACTACCTGATCGCGGCATGGCTTTTCGCCAGCGCCGCGGCAATGTTCGCGTTCACCCGCACCCCGTTGGGACGCATCCTCAACGCCGTGCGCGACAATCCCGAGCGCGCGGGCTTCATCGGCTACGACGCGCAGTGGGTGCGCTACCTGACCTTGATCCTGTCGGCCTTCTTCGCGGGGATCGCGGGCGCGCTGGGCGCCATCAACTTCGAGATCGTCAGCGCGGAAAACGTCAGCGCGATTCGCTCCGGCGGCATCCTGCTGTTCGTGTTCATCGGCGGCATCGGCTTTTTCTTCGGGCCGCTGATCGGCGCGGTGGTCGGCGTCTTCTTCACCGTGATGCTGTCCGAGTACACCTCCGCGTGGCAGTTGTACCTCGGGCTGTTCTTCATCGCCGTGGTGCGCTTTGCGCCGGGCGGACTCGCGAGCCTGCTGATGCTGCTGCTGCGCGTGGCCAAATTCGGCAAGTTTGGGCGCATCTGGCGTCCGCTGCTGGCGGTCTCTTACAGCACCCTGGTCGGCGTGATCGGCTTCGTGATCGGCATCGAACTGCTGTACCACCTGACGCTGGAGTCGGCCGGCGGCAGCGGCATGCGGCTGTTCGGCTTTCAAACGGACACCCACTCCCCAGGGCCCTGGGTCTTCGCGGCGACGCTGATGGTGGTGTCTATGCTTGGCTACCGGCGCAGCCAGCCCCGGTACATGGCGGCGTGGAACGACGTGAATTCGGAAATCGCCGACAAGCTGAAAGGAGGCGCCGCGTGAACGCCCTCGAACTGAAGGACGTGCGCAAGAGCTTCGGCAAATCCGAGATCATCCGCGGCGCCAGCCTCGCCGTCGCCAAGGGCGAACGCTGCGCGATCATCGGGCCGAACGGCGCCGGCAAATCGACGCTGTTCAACCTGGTATCGGGGCGCTACGGAATCAGTAGCGGCGACATTCGTTTGAACGGACGCAGCGTGGCCGGCCTGCAGCCTTACGAGATCAATCGCCTCGGCCTGGCGCGCAGCTTCCAGATCAGTAACCTGTTCGACAAACTGAGCGTGTACGAGAACCTGCGCTGCGCCGCGCTCTGGTCGCTCGGCTACAAGTATTCGTTCTGGCAGCGCCTCGACAGCCTGCGCGATGCGCACGAACGCGCCGAGCAGGTGCTCGAGGAGGTCGGGCTGCAGCGCCAGCGGCACCTGCCGGCTGCCGTTCTGTCGTACGCCGAGCAGCGCGCGCTGGAGATTGGTATCACCATCGCCGGCGGCGCCGACGTGATCCTGCTCGACGAGCCGACCGCCGGCATGAGCCGCGGCGAATCGGATGCTGCGGTCGAACTGATTCGCAAGGTCACGGCCGGAAAAACCCTGGTGATGGTGGAGCACGACATGGGCGTGGTGTTCGGGCTGGCCGACAAGATCGCGGTGCTGGTGTACGGCGAGGTGATCGCATGCGACACGCCGGCCAACATTCGCGCCAACGCCGCGGTGCAGGCAGCTTACCTGGGCGAGAGCCATGGCTGACATCCTCGACATCAATGGCTTGCAGGCCTTCTACGGCAAGAGCCACATCCTGCACGGCGTCGACCTGCGGGTCGGCGAAGGAGAGATCGTCAGCCTGTTGGGGCGCAATGGCGTCGGGCGCTCGACGCTGGTGAAAGCGGTGATGGGGCAGGTGTCCGCGACCGGGTCGGTGCGTTTTCGTGGCGACGAGCTATTGGGCTTGAAGGCGTTCCAGATCGCGCACAAGGGCGTCGGTTACGTGCCCGAAAACCGCGACATCTTCCCGACGCTGACGGTGGAGCAGAACCTGGTGCTGGGCCAGAAGAAGTCGACGCCGGGCGGGCGCTGGTCGATCGCGGACATGTACCGCATGTTCCCGCGGCTCGAGGAGCGGCGTTCGGTCGCCGCCGGCGTGCTGTCGGGCGGCGAGCAGCAGATGCTGACATTGTGCCGGACGCTGATGGGCGACCCCGACCTGATCATGATCGACGAGCCGACCGAAGGGCTGGCGCCGATGATCGTCGCGCTGGTGGCGCAGTACCTGCTGGCGCTGAAAGAGAAGGGCGTGGCCGTGCTGCTGGTGGAGCAGAAGCTGGCGATCGCGCTGGATATTTCGCAGCGCGTGTACGTGATGGGACATGGCGCGATCGTGTTCGAGGGGACCCCGGCCGAACTGCGCGCAAACGCCGCAGTGCGCAAGGAATGGCTCGAGGTGTAAGGGTCAGACCCAGGTTTAGTTGCAGCCGACCCTACAAAAATAATACGACCGTACTTTTATCGGTTATAGTTAAGAATTGCTGGTTCAACTGACAAAAGGAATACAAATGAGCGCCGATTACGTGGTCAATGGCAGTGTCGCCGTCATCACATTGAACAATCCGCCGGTGAACGGGCTGGGTCTCGCGACTCGCACCGCGGCCGTCGAGGGCCTGCGCAAGGCGCAAGCCGACGACGCGGTCAAGGCGATCGTGATCACCGGCGCCGGCAAGGCCTTTTCCGGCGGCGCCGACATCAAGGAATTCAATTCGCCGAAGGCCCTGACCGAACCCACGCTGCACTCGCTGATCCGCGTGGTCGAAAATTCGGAGAAGCCGACCGTCGCGGCGATCCACACCATCTGCATGGGCGGCGGCCTGGAACTGGCCCTCGGCTGCAACTACCGCGTGGCGATGCCAGGCGCCCAGATCGCGCTGCCGGAAGTGAAGCTTGGCCTGCTGCCTGGCGCCGGCGGCACCCAGCGCCTGCCGCGCGTGGTCGGCCTGGAAAAGGCGGTCAACATGATCGTCTCGGGCACCTTCATCCCGTCCGAAAAGCTGGCCGACACGGCGCTGTTCGACGAGCTGTTCGCCAAGGATGCGAACCTGCTCGAATCGGCCATCGCCTTCGCAAACAAGGTGGCCGACGTGCGTCCGCTGCCGAAAGTGCGCGACCGCAAAGTCGATTATCCGAACCACGAAGCCTTCCTGCAGTTCACCCGCAATACGGTAAAGGCCATGTCGGGACCGTTCCCGGCGCCGATCGAATGCGTCGAGACGGTGGCGGCGTCGGTCACCCACAAATTCGAGGACGGCCTGAAGTTCGAGCGCGAACGCTTCCTGCACCTGGCGCAGACCCCGGAGTCGAAGGCGCTGCGCCACTCCTTCTTCGCCGAGCGTAACGCCAGCAAGGTGCCGGACGTGCCGGCCGATACGCCGGTGCGCGAGATCCGCCAGGCGGCGATCGTCGGCGCCGGCACCATGGGCGGCGGCATCGCGATGAACTTCGCGAACGCCGGCATCCCGGTGATCCTGCTCGAGACCAAACAGGAAGCGCTGGACAAGGGCCTGGCGACGATCCGCAAGAACTACGAGAACACCATGAAGAAGGGCAAGCTGACGCAGGAGAAGTTCGACCAGCGGGTCGGCCTGATCACCGGCACCCTGGCCTACCAGGACATCGCCCAGGCCGATATCGTGATCGAGGCCGTGTTCGAGGACATGGGCGTGAAGGAGTCGGTGTTCAAGCAGCTCGACGCGGTGATGAAGCCGGGCGCGATCCTGGCGTCGAACACCTCGACGCTGGACGTGGACAAGATCGCCGCCTTCACCAGCCGGCCGCAGGATGTCGTCGGCACCCACTTCTTCAGCCCGGCCAACGTGATGAAGCTGCTGGAGATCGTGCGCGGCAAAGAGACCGGCAAGGACGTGCTGGCGACCACGCTGGCGCTGTCGAAGAAACTGAAGAAGACCGGCGTGGTGTCGGGCGTGTGCGACGGCTTCATCGGCAACCGCATGGTCGAGCAGTACGTGCGCCAGGCCGGCTTCCTGCTGGAAGAAGGCTGCCTGCCGGAGCAGGTCGACAAGGCCGCCGAGAAGTTCGGCTTCGCGATGGGACCGTTCCGCATGGGCGACCTGGCCGGCAACGACATCGGCTGGTACATCCGCAAGCGCCGCTACGTGGAGCAGCCGGACATCGTGTACTCGAAGACCGCCGACCTGCTGTGCGAGATGGGCCGCTTCGGCCAGAAGACCGGCGCCGGCTGGTACGACTACAAGGCCGGCGACCGCAAGGCGTATCCGAGCCAGGAGGTCAACGACATGATCGTCAGGAATTCGGCCGACATCGGCGTCCCGCGCCGAAAGATCTCGGACGAAGAAATCGTCGAGCGGCTGGTGTATTCGCTGGTGAACGAAGGCGCGCGCATCCTGGAGGAGGGGATTGCATTGCGTGCGTCGGACATCGACATCGTGTACCTGACCGGGTATGGCTTCCCGGTGTTCCGCGGCGGACCGATGTTCTATGCCGATTCGGTGGGACTGTACAACGTGATGATGGCGATCGAGAAGTATGCCAAGGGGCGGCATGGCGATGCGTGGAAGCCGGCGCCGTTGCTGGTCAAGCTGGCCGCGGAAGGCAAGCGCTTCAACGACTGATCGTGCCGCGGGGTCAGGTCCGCCGGACCTGACCCCATCTTTACGCTAGCAGTGACGTTCCTTGGCGTGCTTCGTGCATTCCCACGCGCAGTGCTCGCATGCGCGCATGCAGATGGCGCAGTGTTCATGGATCGCGGCGTGCGGCTCGCAAGCCGCGACGCAGGCACGGCAAATATGCGCGCACACGGCGCAGAAATCGCCATGGTGTGGCGAGCCGCGCGCCAGCGCGTTCATTGTCGCAGTACAGATGTCCGCGCAATCGAGGCAAATCAGCGCGCAGAGTTCTGTGCCCGCTCGAAAGTCCGCCGCCGCGCATGTCTGGCACGCCGCAATCGCGGCCTCGCAAGCCGCAGCGCAATTTTCCTGGTTGTGTTTTTCACTGTCGATCATGATGAGCTCCTTGTTCAAGGCGTTAATCTTTGCTCAATCATATGCCTCTACGCAGAGGCTGCCTGGTTCGATACCCCTCGTTAATTGTCTAACACAAGCATAAAAAATGCCGCTATCGCTAGCGGCATTTTTCGTTCACTGAACCGTTCAGGGTTTGACGTCCTTGTCTGTCAGCGCCAGCTGCTTGTTCTGGACATCGAGCCAGGCCTTGAGCGGCGCGAAGTAGTCGATCAGCGCGCCGCCGTCGATCTTGTCTTCGCCGGTGATGGCCTTCAGCGCCTCCGGCCACGGCTTGCTCGCGCCCATTTCCAGCATCGCCTGGAACCTCGCGCCGGCTTTCTTGTTGCCGTAGATCGAGCAGCGGTTCAGCGGCTCGGTATTGCCGGCCTCGCGGCACAGCGCGCGGTGGAACTGGAACTGCAGCAGCGTGGCCAGGAAGTAGCGCGAGTACGAGGTGTCGCTGGCGACGTGGTACTTGGCGCCGGCATCGAAGCCGCCGTCGGCCATCGGCGCCGGGCGCGCCACGCCCTGGTACTTCTCGCGCAGCTCCCACCACGATTTGTCGTAGTCGGCCGGCTTGGTCGCGCCGGCGTAGACCTTCCAGCGCCACTGGTCGACCAGGAAGGCGAACGGCAGGAACGCGACCTTCGCCAGCGCGCGATGCATCATCGGGCCGAGATCCTGCGCCGGATCCGGCGCCGCGGTCATCAACGACACCTTCATCAGGTAATCCGGCGTGATCGACAGCGCCACGGTGTCGCCGATCGCCTCGTGGAAGCCTTCGTTGGCGCCATTCTTGAACAGGTATGGCTGGTTGCGGTAGGCCATCTGGTAGTAATTGTGGCCAAGCTCGTGGTGGATGGTGGCGAAGTCCTCGGCGGTCGGCGTGATGCACATCTTGATGCGTACGTCGAGCTGGTTGTCGAGGTCCCAGGCCGACGCGTGGCAGACCACGTCGCGGTCCCTCGGTTTGGTCAGCAGCGAACGCTCCCAGAACGTGGCCGGCAGCGGCTGCATGCCGAGCGAGGTGTAGAAGCGCTCGGCGTAGCGCGTCATGTCCTGCGCGCCGGTCTTGCGCTCGGCCAGCACCTTGCCCAGGTCATAGCTGCTGGTGGCGACCTGCGGCTTGAGAATCGGGTACAGGTTGTCCCACGACTGGCTCCACATGTTCCCGAACAGGTGGGCGGGAATCGGGCCGGTGGCCGGCACCAGCGTCGAGCCGTAGGTCTGGCGCAGCTTGAAGCGGGTGTAGGTGTACAGCGAGTCGTACAGGGGCTTGACCTGCTGCCACAGCCGCTCCATCTCGGCGGCGAACGCTTCCGGCGGCATGTCGTACTGCGAGCGCCACATCGCGCCGGTGTCCGCGAAGCCCATCTCGCGCGCGCCCTTGTTGGAGATCGCGACATAGTCTGCGTAGTTCTGCTTATATGCCGGCGACTGCGCGTGCCAGCCCAGCCACATCTCCTTCAGGCGCGCCGGATCGCGGCTCTCGGCCAGGACCTTCTCCATTTCACCCAGCGCCATGCAGGGGCCGGTGCTGCCGTCGGCCAGCTTGGGGCAGTACTTGGCCTTGCCGTAGGAGCCGGTCATGCCGGCGGCCAGGCGCGCGTAGGTCTCGCGGTCGGCGGCGTCGGACAGGGACAGCGTCAGCTGCAAGAGCTTGAGCTTGCGCGCGGTCGCTTCCGGCAGTTTCAGGCCGTTGAAGCGGCGCGCCTTGCGGGCCATTTCGCCGTTCACGGTCAGGAACTGCTCGTTGGCCTGCGCGGTGATGATTTCTGTGTCGCTGGTGATGAAGTTCTGCGCGACCCATTCGGCGCGCTGGGCGTTGATGTTCATCTTTTCCAGCCTGGCTTCGGCGTCGGCGACGAAGCGCTCGGCCTCGGCCACGGTCGGCTTGCTGGCAGCCATGGCGACTGGCGTGGCGAAGACGGCGCCGGCCACCAGCAGGGAAGGGAACTTGCGCAAGATGATCTCCGGGTAGTTGGTATTGTGGCGGCAATGATATACGAAGCGCAAAGAAAAATGCCGCTATCGCTAGCGGCATTTTTGGGGTGATGCGGCTGCTGCAATCAGTCTTCCGCGTAGATGTCGTTGTCCTTGGTCTCCTTGACGAACAGCGTGCCGATGACGACGGTGATCAGCGCGATGACGATCGGGTACCACAGGCCGTAGTAGATGTCGCCTTTCCATGCGACCAGCGCGAATGCGGTGGTCGGCAGGAAGCCGCCGAACCAGCCGTTACCGATGTGGTACGGCAGCGACATCGAGGTGTAGCGGATCCGGGTCGGGAACATCTCGACCAGCATCGCGGCGATCGGACCATACACCATCGTCACGTACAGCACCAGGATGAACAGCAGGCCGACAACCATCGGCTTGTTGATCTGCGCCGAATCGGCCTTGGCCGGGTAACCGGCCGCCTTGATCGCGCCGCCCAGTTCCGTCTTCAGCGCGGCCGCCTTGGTCTTGCTGCCGGCATCGAAGTCGAGGCCCGCGGCATCCATGTTTGCATTGAACGAGCTGAACTCCTTGTCGCCGACCTTGACCACGGCCACCGAGCCCGGAGCCGCGTCAACCTTGGTGTAGCTGACCGACGCGGCGGTCAGCATGCCGGTAGCGATATCGCACGACGACGGGAACTTCTTCGTTCCGGTTGCGTTGAACTGGAAGTGGCAGGTGGCCGGGTCGGCGACGACCGTCACCGGCGAATTCTTGATCGCCGCTTCCAGCGCCGGATTGGCGTAGTGGGTAATCGCGCCGAAGATCGGGAAGTAGGTCAGCGCCGCGATCAGGCAGCCGCCCAGGATGATGTACTTGCGGCCGATCCTGTCCGACAGGCTGCCGAAGAAGATGAAGAACGGAGTGGCCAGCGCCAGCGAAACGGCGATCATGATGTTGGCGAGGGGGCCGTCCACTTTCAGGGTCTGGGTCAGGAAGAACAGCGCGTAGAACTGGCCGGTGTACCACACCACCGCCTGGCCCATGGTCAGGCCAATCAGCGCCAGGAACACGATCTTGGCGTTGCGGCCGACCAGGAAGGACTCGGTCAACGGCGACTTCGACGTTTTGCCCTCGGCCTTCATTTTGGCGAATGCCGGCGACTCGTTCATCGACAGTCGAATCCAGACCGACACGGCCAGCAGCAGCACCGAAACCAGGAACGGCACGCGCCAGCCCCACTCGAGGAACGCCGGCTCGCCGATCGCGGTGCGGGTGCCGAGGATGACCAGCAGCGACAGGAACAGGCCCAGGGTCGCGGTGGTCTGGATCCAGGACGTGAAGAACCCGCGCTTGCCTTCGGGCGCGTGTTCCGCGACATAGGTTGCGGCGCCGCCGTACTCGCCGCCCAGCGCCAGGCCTTGCAGCACGCGCAGGGTCACAAGGATGATCGGCGCGGCGATGCCGATGGTGGCATAGCCAGGCAGCAGGCCGACCACGAAGGTCGACGCGCCCATGATCAGGATGGTGATCAGGAAGGTGTACTTCCGGCCGATCATGTCGCCAAGGCGGCCGAACACCAGCGCGCCGAACGGACGCACCAGGAAGCCGGCGGCGAAGGTCATCAGCGCGAAGATGAAGGAAGTGGTCTGGTCGCCCAGGAAGAACTGCTTGCCGATGATCGCGGCGAGCGAACCGTAAAGGTAGAAGTCGTACCATTCGAAAACGGTTCCAAGGGAGGACGCGAAAATGACCTTGCGCTCCTCCTTGGTGATGCCTGCGGACGCCGGTGCGGCGTTTTGTCCGCCCGCGGTCATGCCGGGTGTGATTGCCATGTTTGTCTCCGTGTGTAGTTTTAGTTTCATCGGAATAGCCGATACTTCGTCAGCTAGGCGCAGTGTGAACCGTTAAACTTACGACAGGCTTGCTTCAAACTTACGCGAAACTGACAGAAAATCGGCCGCAATATTTTTGCGAACGACCGTTCTATATTGTGCTATTCTCGTATCGAACACACCCCAACTCAGGAGACCTGTATGTCAGACGCCGTCATCGTATCGACCGCCCGCACCGCCTTGGCCAAATCGTGGAAGGGCGCGTTCAACATGACGCACGGCGCGACCTTGGGCGGGCACGTGCTGCAGGCGGCGATCCAGCGCGCCGGCATCGAATCCGGCGAGGTCGAGGACGTGCTGATCGGCTGCGCCAATCCGGAAGGCGCGACCGGCGCCAACATCGCGCGCCAGATCGCGCTGCGCGGCGGCTGCCCGGTCACCACGGCCGGCATGACGGTCAACCGTTTCTGCTCGTCGGGCCTGCAGACCATCGCGCTGGCGGCGCAGCGCATCATCGCCGGCGAAGGCGAGATCTATGCCGCCGGCGGTGTCGAATCGATCTCCTGCGTGCAGCAGGAGATGAACCGGCACATGCTGGCCGAGACCTGGCTGAAGGAGCACAAGCCGGAGATCTACTGGCCGATGCTGCAGACCGCCGAAACGGTGGCCAAACGCTACAACATCAGCCGCGAGCGGCAGGACGAATACGGCGTGCGCAGCCAGCAGCGCGCCGCGGCGGCGCAGGCGGCCGGGCTGTTCGACGCGGAGATCGTGCCGATGACGACCACCATGGGCGTGGCCGACAAGCCCAGCGGCATGCTGCTGACGCGCGAAGTGACCATATCGGCCGACGAAGGCATCCGCGCCGACACCACGCTCGAAGCGGTATCCAAGATCCGCAGCGCGGTGCCGGGCGGCGTGATCAGCGCCGGCAACGCCAGCCAGTTCTCCGACGGCGCCTCGGTGGCCATCGTGATGAGCGCGGAAGTCGCGCAGGCCAAGGGGCTGCAGCCGCTGGGGATCTTCCGCGGCTTCGCGGTGGCCGGCTGCGAGCCGGATGAAATGGGCATCGGACCGGTGTTCGCGGTGCCGAAGCTGCTGAAGAAGGCGGGGCTGACGGTTGCCGACATCGGGCTGTGGGAACTGAATGAGGCGTTCGCCGTGCAGGTGCTGTATTGCGCCGACACGCTGGGCATCCCGATGGACCGGCTGAACGTCAACGGCGGCGCGATCGCGGTGGGACACCCGTACGGCGTGTCGGGAGCGCGCCTGGTGGGGCATGCGCTGATCGAAGGCAAGCGGCGCGGCGTGAAGTACGTGGTCGTCACGATGTGCATCGGCGGCGGGCAGGGCGCTGCCGGCCTGTTCGAAGTCATCTGAAACATGGGGTCAGGTCCGCCGGACCTGACCCCGCCTTTGCCGCCGCCGCCCGACCATGCAATCAAAAATAGTATCCCGCCGCGATCTCGATTTTCTGCTGTTCGAGTGGCTCGATGCCGAGTCGCTGACGGCACGCCCGCGCTTCGCCGACCACAGCCGCGAGACCTTTGGCGCGGTGCTCGACACCGCCGAACAGATCGCCACCGACCTGTTCGCGCCCCATAACAAGAAAAGCGACGCCAACGAGCCGCACCTCGAAGGCGACGCCGTCGTCATCATCCCCGAAGTGAAAAAGGCGCTCGACGCCTTCGCCGCGGCGGGCCTGCTGGCCGCCGGCCAGGACTACGACATGGGCGGCATGCAGCTGCCATCGGTGGTCGAAAAGGCCGCGATCGCATGGTTCACCGCCGCCAACGTGTCCACGTCGGCCTATATCTTCCTGACGATGGCCAACGCCAACACGCTGCTCAAGACCGCGACGCCGGAACAGGTCGAGCAATTCGTCAAGCCGATGATGGCCGGCGAATTCTTCGGCACCATGTGCCTGTCCGAGCCGCAGGCGGGATCGAGCCTGTCCGACATCGTCACGCGCGCCGAGTCGGATGGCGAGGGCCAGTATCGGCTGACCGGCAACAAGATGTGGATCTCCGCCGGCGAGCATGACCTGGCCAGGAACATCGTCCACCTGGTGCTGGCCAAGATCCCCGGCCCGGACGGAAAGCTGATCCCCGGCGTCAAAGGCATTTCGCTGTTCATCGTGCCCAAATTCCTCCCCGACGGCGAGCGCAACGACGTGGTGCTCGCCGGCCTGAATCACAAGATGGGCAACCGCGGCACCACCAACTGCCTGCTCAATTTCGGCGAAGGCAAGTTCAAGCCGCAGGGCAGGGCGGGCGCGATCGGCTACCTGGTCGGCGAGCCGCACAAGGGCCTGGCCTGCATGTTCCACATGATGAACGAGGCGCGCATCGGCGTCGGCCTGGGGGCTGCGGCGCTCGGCGTGACGGGCTACCTGCATTCGCTCGACTACGCGCGCAGCCGGCCGCAGGGGCGCCATCCGGCGGAGAAGGATCCCGCCAAACCGCAGCTGCCGATCATCGAGCACACCGACGTGCGGCGCATGCTGCTGGCGCAGAAGGCCTACACCGAAGGCGCGCTCGCGCTGGTGCTGTATTGCGCGCGGCTGGTCGACGAGCAGCACAGCGCCGAGGCCGGGGAGGAGCGCCGCCGTGCCGGCCAGCTGCTCGATTTCCTGACGCCGATCGCCAAGTCCTGGCCATCGCAATGGTGCGTCGAGGCGAACAGCCTGGCGATCCAGGTGCACGGAGGCTACGGCTACACCCGCGAGTACAACGTCGAGCAGTTCTACCGCGACAACCGCCTCAACGCCATCCACGAAGGCACGCACGGCATTCACGGCCTGGACCTGCTGGGCCGCAAGGTGTCGATCCAGGACGGCGCGCTGTTCCGCGCGGTCGGCGCCGAAGTCGCAGCAACCATCGCCGCGGCGCGGGAACCATTCCCCGACTACGCAGCGCAGCTTGACCGCACCTGGCGGCGCATTGCGGAAGTGACGGCCGCGCTGTACGCTGCCGGCGACATGAACAAGACACTGGCCAATGCCAGCGTGTACCTGGAAGCGGTCGGCCATACCATCGTCGCGTGGATCTGGCTCGAGCAGGCGATGGCCGCGGCGCGGGCAACGGGCCTGGATCAGGATTTCTATAGCGGCAAGCTGCAAGCCTGCCGCTATTTCTTCAAGTGGGAATTGCCGAAGGTCGCGCCGCAGCTCGACCTGTTGGCCAGCATCGACACCACCACGCTGGACATGCGGGACGCGTGGTTCTGATTAAGTACAACAACAATGGAGCAGCAATGATCAAGCACATCGTCATGTGGAAACTGAAGGACTCGGCCGAGGGCGCCGACAAGGCCGCCAACGCCGCGACAATGAAGCAGAAGCTGGACGCCTGCGCGAACATCGTGCCGGGCATCCTGAAATTCGAAGTGGCGCTGGCGCAGCCGGGCCTGGAGGCGACCTACGACATCGTGCTGTACTCGGAGTTCGAGAACAAGGCGGCGCTCGACGCCTACGCCTCGCATCCGACCCACGAGGCGGTCAAGCCGTTCATCGGCGCGGTGCGCTCCGAGCGCCAGTGCATGGACTACGAGGCCTGATATGCGGACAACCCAGGAACTGTTTTCCCTCGCCGGCAAAACGGCGTTGGTCACCGGCGGCTCGCGCGGCCTCGGCCTGCAGATGGCCGAAGCGCTCGGCGAGCAGGGCGCGCGCGTGGTTCTGTCGGCGCGCAAGCAGGATGAACTCGACGAGGCGGTGGCGCACCTGACGGCGCGCGGCATCGATGCTTCCGCCATCGCAGCCGACCTGTCCGAGGACGCGCAGGTGCAGCCCTTCGTCGACGAAGCGATCAAGCGGCTCGGCCACATCGACATCCTGGTCAATAACGCCGGCGCAAGCTGGGGCGCGCCGGCCGAAGACTATCCGGTTGAGGCGTGGGACAAGGTGATGAACCTGAATATCCGCAGCATCTTCCTGGTCACGCAGGCGGTCGGCAAGGCGTCGATGATTCCGCGCCAATACGGCCGCATCATCAACATCTCGTCGATCGCCGGCCTGGCCGGCAACCCGCCGGGCACGATGAAGACGATCGCCTACAACACGTCCAAGGGCGCGGTGGTCAATTTCACCCGCACGCTGGCCGGCGAGTGGGGCCGCTACGGCATCACGGTCAATTCGATCGCGCCGGGCTTCTTCCCGTCCAAAATGACCAAGGGCGTGCTGGCGACTTTTGGCGAAGAGGTGCTGGCCAAGGACGCGCCGCTGGGCCGCATTGGCGACGACGAGGACCTGAAGGGAGCGACGATCCTGTTCGCGTCCGACGCCGGCAAGCACATCACCGGGCAAACGCTGGCGGTCGACGGCGGCGTGAGCGCAGTTTAAGGAGGCAGGCATGAAAGACTTCAAAGGCAAAGTGGCCGTCATCACCGGCGGCGCCAGCGGCCTTGGCCGCGAATTCGCCAATCGCGCCGCGGAGCTGGGCATGAGGATCGTGCTGGCGGACGTTCAGAAGGACGCGCTGGACAAGGCCGCGGCCGAACTGAAAAGTCAGGGCGCCGACGTGCTCGCCCTGACGTGCGACGTGCGCGACGAAGATGAGGTGCGCGCGCTGGTGGTCGCAACGATCCTTCACTTCAAAGCGGTCCATCTGCTACTCAATAACGCCGGAGTCGGATCGGGTGGGCTGATCTGGGAGAATTCGAAGGCGGACTGGGAATGGGTGCTCGGCGTGAATCTCTGGGGCGTGATCAACGGCATACGCATGTTCACTCCGCCGATGCTGAAACAGGCTGAACTCGATCCGGCTTACGAAGGGTATATCGTCAACACGGCGTCGATGGCGGGCCTGTTGAATGCGCCGGCGATGGGCGTCTACAACGTGTCCAAGCATGCGGTGGTGTCGCTGACGGAAACGCTGTATCACGACCTGCAGCTGGTGGACGCGCCGATCGGCGTGTCGGTGCTGTGCCCGTACTTCGTGCCGACCGGGATCAGCCAGTCGCATCGCAACCGGCCGGAGGACGTCAAGATGGAAGACGCGCCGACGGCCAGCCAGAAGGCGGCGCAGGCGATGACGCAAAAGGCGGTGGAGTCGGGGAAGGTGTCGGCGGCCGACGTGGCGAAGATGACGTTCGATGCGATCGCGGCGGGGCAGTTCTATATTTTCTCGCATCCGGGCGCGCTGGAAGGCGTGGCGACGCGAATGGAGGATATCGTCAAGGTGCGCAATCCGAGCGATCCGTACGCGGCGACGCCGCATGTGCGTGATGCGCTAAAGGCGAAGATGCAGGCAAAGTGATTCGAAGGCCGCGGCCTAAAACCTGGGGTCAGGTCCGGCGGACCTGACCCCGCCTTTGTCGACGCCGCGTGTATTTTCTACTGCAGCACGCGCTCGTGCAGTTCGGCCGGCGCATCGGCAAACACCTTCACCACCGTCGACGTGCGCGTCCCATACCCGGGGGTCTCGATGCAGACAGCCGACAGCACCCGCTCCAGTCCAATCTCGATGCCGGTATCGGGCAGCCGCATGTCCGGCGCCCGCGTGGTGTCGGCCAGCATCTCGAAGTAGGCGTCTTCCGGCGCGCCCTGGCACAGCAGGCTGGCGAATTGCGCCTTGGTCCTGACCACCTTCGGCCACGGCGAATCGAGCAGGCCGTTGGAGATGCCGTAGATGCCAGGCGCCAGCGCCTTGCCATTGCGTTCGTCGCCGTCTGCGCGGTTCGAGAACCAGTACAGCGACTCGCGGTCGCCCAGCACCAGGTTGAAGCCGTTGTAGTCGCCCGCCGTGTGGGCGATGCTGGCGATGTACTCCGGCGCCGACAGATTCCCAAGCAGGTAATCGGCCACCAGCGCGCCGCGCGTGGGCGCATCCGTGCGCCGGTCCAGCGGGCTGCGGATGTTGGTCAGCGCGGCGAACTTGCCGCCGGCCGATTCGTCCGTGATGCCCATCCAGCTGCCGCCGCCGCGCAAGTCGCGGCCCGCGTACACCTGCGGATGCTCGGGCCAGCGGCCGGCCGGCACCGCGGGCCGGTCATAGAATTCGTCGCGGTTGGCGGCGGCCACCAGCGGCGCGCCCGGCACCACCTGCCATGCAAAAACGATCAGGCACATAGTTCTAAATCCGTGAAAATTTCGGTATGGCGCGGTCCGGCGATCAGTTCGGCCAGGCCGGCGTCGCGCACCGCATCGGCCAGCGCGAGCTCGAAGCCGGCGCCGGTGGCAGGGTAGATTTCCATCCAGGTTTGCACGCCATCCCTGGCCTGCGGCCGGCGCTTGACCGCACCGGCGCCGAGGCGCTGCTGCATCGCGCGCACGCGCGGCGCAAGTGCCGCGGCATCGCTGTCGCGCACCTGGTAGTAGATGTACAGGTCGTTCATGCCGGATCAGACGTCGAGGGCGTCGAGCAGGTAGGGCATGGACTTGAGGATCAGCGGTTCGCCGCCGGCCGAGCCGAGGCGGATGTCGCCTTCGCCGAGCGCCGCGAGCTTCATCTCGACCAGCGCATCGACGCCGCCGGCGCCGTTCGGCGCGACGTTGACCAGCATGCCGCAGGGCTGGCCGGGATCGGCCGCGGCGAACACTTCGTCGCCCGCCTGGGCGCTGCCGACGTCGATCGATGCCAGCGCGGTGCGCCGCTTCAGCTTGCCAAGATACTGGCTGCGCGCGACAATTTCCTGGCCCGGGTAGCAGCCTTTCTTGAAGTTGACCCCACCCAGCAGCTCGAAGTTGACCATTTGCGGGACGAATTGTTCCTGCGTTTTGGCGGTGATCTGCGGAATGCCGGCGTGGATCGCCGACAGTTGCCACGCCTGGTTGCCGCCCAGCGCCAGCGAGGCGCGCAGCGCCGGCAGCACCGCGGTCGCGGTGTCCGGCGTCATCAGCCATTCATAGCGCGGCAGTTCGAACGCGTCGGCGACGCGGATGACGGTGCCGAGCGCATGGTCGACCTTGCCGTACGGCGCGGCCGGCAGCACGTCGACGTGCTGGCGCAGCGCCGCTTCGGCCGCGGCGCCGCCCAGGCCGAGCGTGACCAGGCCGGCGCCGGCGTCGGCCAGCTTGGCCTTGGCGCGCAGCACGAACATCGACAGGCGCTTTTGCAGCGGCGGCTGGATTTCGCGCGGCAACTGCAGGAACACGGATTCGGCGTTGCGCCACATGAGGAAGGTGGCCTGCAGGCGCCCCTTCGGCGAGCAATACCCGGCCAGCCGCGCTTCGCCGATGCCGAGATGCTCGACGTCGTTGGTCAGCTGGTTGTGCAGGAAACTGGCCGCATCGTCGCCGCTGACCGAAATCACGCCGAGGTCGCTGATCACGGCCACGAAACCGCCGGCCAGGTCGGCCGCGTTCAGTGCGCGGCCAAAATCGGCCGCTTGCAGGGTATCATCCGGGCTGTAACGCGCGCCTTGGGACGCGAGATAGGCATTCCAGTTATCCATAAATTCCTTAAATACTTTCTGTCTAAAGCATTATCATTACGGGTTCATTATAAAGATGTCGAGAAATTCCCGCCGGACTCCCCGAAAAACCAAAAGAACAAGCATGGGCTTCATTAAAAAAACTTTCATCACCGGCATCATCGTTACGGTCGCGGCCGCCGGCGCCTTCACCTGGTGGTCGAAGCAGCCGATCACCACAGGGGAGTCGGTGATTCCGTTCACGGTGCTGCCAGGCAGCGGCGTCGGCGTGGCGTCCCAGCAGATCGCGGCGGCCGGCGTGCCGGTCAACCCCTTCCTGTTCTCGCTGCTGGCGCGGGTGACGCAAAAGGCCTCGCGCATCAAGGCCGGCAGTTACGAGCTGAAGCCGAACACCACGCCGCGGCGCCTGGTCGACCAACTGGTTCGCGGCGAGTTCGCCCAGGAGTCGCTGACCATCATCGAGGGCTGGACTTTCAAGCAGATGCGCGCGGCGATCGCCGCCAACAAGGGCCTCAAGCACGAGACCGCCGAGCTGTCGGACCATGAGCTGATGGCGAAGATCGACCCGGAATTCAAGGCGCCCGAAGGCCTGTTCTTCCCGGACACCTATCTGTTCGCCAAGGGTTCGCCCGACATGCATATCTATAAGCAGGCGCATTCGGCGATGCTGGCGCGCCTGAACACCGCGTGGGAAAAGCGCGATCCGAGCTTGCCATACGCGTCGCCGTACCAGGCGCTGGTGATGGCGTCGATCGTCGAGAAAGAAACAGGCCAGAAGTCCGAGCGCACGATGATCGCCGGCGTGTTCGTCAACCGCCTCAAGATGGGCATGCTGCTGCAGACCGATCCGACCGTCATCTACGGCATGGGCGAGAAGTACGAGGGCAAGATCCGCAAGAAGGACCTGGAAACCGACACCCCTTACAATACCTATACGCGCGCCGGCCTGCCGCCGACGCCGATCGCCTTGCCGGGCGTGCAGTCGCTCGACGCGGCGCTGGGACCGGCCAAGACCGACGCGCTGTATTTCGTCTCGCGCGGCGACGGCACCAGCAAGTTTTCCGGCAACCTGAGCGACCACAACAAAGCAGTCAATCAATTTCAACGATAAGCGTTTCATGACCCACGACAGCACCGCAGCACCCGGCAAGTTCATCAGTTTCGAAGGCATCGACGGCGCCGGAAAATCGACCCACATCGCCTTCGTGGCCGACTTCCTGAAGTCGCGCGGCAAGGCCGTGGTGTCGTCGCGCGAGCCGGGCGGCACCTCCGTCGGCGAAAAGCTGCGCGACATGCTGCTGCACGAGAAGATGCACCTGGAAACCGAAGCCTTGCTGATGTTCGCCAGCCGCCGCGAGCACATGGCGCAGGTCATCGAGCCGGCCCTGGCGCGCGGCGAGTGGGTGATTTCGGACCGCTTCACCGACGCCAGCTTCGCCTACCAGGGCGGCGGCCGCGGCCTGGACCGCGCCAAGATGGAGGCGCTGGAGCAATGGGTGCATCCGCACCTGCAGCCGGCGCTGACCTTCCTGTTCGACGTGCCGCTGGACGTCGCGCGCGCGCGCCTCGACGCCACCCGCACCCTCGACAAGTTCGAGCAGGAGCAGGCCGATTTCTTTGCCGCCTGCCGCAACGAGTACCTGCGCCGCGCCGCCCAGTTCCCGGAGCGCATCGTGGTCGTCGATTCGACCAAATCGATCGAGGAAACCCGCGCGACGCTCATCGCGATTCTGGAAACGCTGCTGTAAGCCGGGCGCATTCAATAGCGGGGCGTGATTTTGCCCCTGGTACGATCTTCATACCTTCGCACCGGCAGGCCGGCGGCTTCCCGCAGCCGACTTCTTCTGCTGCGCGAACTCATCCGGCCCAATTCCCATCAGCGGACGCGGCTTCGCGTCCTGGCCACGGCCCCAGCATCGCAGCACCTGGACGAACACCGCCTCGCGGACGTACCGGTGCCAGATGAAGGTCAGGTCGAACAACAGGATGCCCAGCCACCACAGGTAGATGAATATCAGGCTCGCCAGGACAACCGGCCAGACGGGAGGAGGGTGTTCCACGCCGGTCAATCGGCCGATGATGATGGCGCCCACCGCGAATACGCCGGCGCCGATCAGTGTCCGGCGGCTCCACTTCGGCCGGCGCGGCACCATCCATCCGGCAAGGAGCACCACCGCGAAGCTGGCGCCGATCAGCAAGGCGCGGACCTGGGCGTCGGCGTCGAGGCCGGACAGCATCGGCAGCACGGGCAGCTTTCCCCCGAGGAAATTGGCCACGTCATCCGGCAGTATCCAGATCAGGCCGGCGCCCACCAGGAAAGCGGCCAGGGACGCCAGCTCCCATCGCACGCCGCGCAGTTTGACCAGCCGAGGGATGCGGGTCGCCACGGTGATGCTCATCAACACGCCACCGAGCGCGATCATGGCCAGCACGGTCTTGGGGCCGAACAGCGAGGGAAAGCCCGGCCCCGGATCGGTCAGTGCCCAGTATAGCAAGAACACGGCGGCCAGGTGCAGCAGGAACGTCACCGAGTAGAGTGCCGTCTTGGACGCATACTGGACCAACAGGGAACTGGCGGGCGGAACCGCGGCCCTGGCGGAACGGAGCATCACGTCATCGATGAAATGACCGAAGACTTCGCCGTCATCCCAATAGTCGTTGTGGGCCTTCCCCGGCAGCCAGTAGCGGCTGAAGCCAAAATCATGGTCCGCCGTTTTGAATTCGAACGCGTCACAGCCCCGGTCTTGCAGAAGCCGGACCGCCGATTCCAGCCTGAAGCCGATCGGATCGCCGTAATCGAAATAGTTGCGCCACTCGATTTTGCTTGGGAGCTTGACTATCGCGGCGCCGCCGCCCTTCGGCGCGATGGTCACCGCACCGGCCTGGTCGACATTGCTCTTGTACGAAAATCCTTCCCACAATTTCGGCCACAAGGCGATGTGCTTGTCGATGGGCGACCCGATCGTCATGAAGCCGCGCACGAAGCTAATCCACGATCCGTTCACCACCGTGCCGGGATCGTCGGGGTCGGCAATGGGCTGGCCGGCCAGCGCCTGCAGCAGCCCCAGGAAGCTGATAACGGACCCTTCGCTGTGCGCTACCAGGTAAATTTCGGGCGCCTTGCCGGGGTAGGTTTCCTGATATGTGGCGACGACCGCCGCCAAGGCGCTATGGAACTTGAACAGGATCTTGTTCCGGTAATACGCGAAATCGGTCACGACCTGCACATCGCCGACGTAATCGCGCAGCAGCTCGCCAAGTTCAAATTTGAACAGGCCGGCCTTGTTGGCCAGGAAAAGAAGGTTTTCGAGGACGCTGACCGTTTCCGTGATTTCCTCGACGACGCCGATGCCCAGAGCGAAGTCCTGGCGCGTCAGTTGCGGGTCGGGCACCCTGGCTTGCCGATAAACGGCCTCGGCGCGGCTGACCACGGTGCGGGCCCAGGCCTTGGTTTCTTCAAGCGTGTCATTGGAGCTGACCACCTTCCTGGGGATGTCGGCCCAATACACTTCCGCAAAGCCGATTTTGGCCAGCGGGTCCGATGGTTTGGCGTCGAGCCGGCTCCAGCGGATATTGCTGCCTTCCGCATTATTGAAGTACCCAAGTGGCATCACCGGCAGCGGCGGCTCGCTGCGTGCGCCAAAGCGGCGCGCGACCGAGCGGATTGTGCTGCTGCGTATCTGGCTGCCCACCCCGTGGATAGCAACGATAATCTTCTCCATCCGGATGCCGCCGCCGGACGCTTTCAGCGCGGCGGGCGCTTCGATCGTGGTCGCGTCGTCCATCACTGATTCTCCTTTCGTGGTGCCACAAGCCATTGTGCTGCCACCATTTTCGTTCTTGTTCGAAGGACTAATCCCCTGGGCGTGGCTGGATCCCGGCATTGCGCAAGGTTGGACTGCGCGCGCCGGGATAAATTCGGCCCCGGCGATTTATTTATATGTCCCGTTCGTTTGCCGCGGCACGATACAATGCGTGCGTCTTCAAGCGACCGATTAATTGATGAATAATCCGATCTACCCGTGGCAAACCGGCGCCTGGCAGCAGTTGCAGGAGCTGCGCGCCCGCATGCCGCATGCGATCCTGTTCTACGGCGAAGCCGGCACCGGCAAGGCCGATTTCATCGAAGCCTTCGCCCAGTCGCTGCTGTGCGAAAACGTCCAGGCCGACGGCTTCGCCTGCGGCGCCTGCGTGTCCTGTGGCTGGTTTTCGCAGCACAATCATCCCGACTACCGCCGCGTGCGCCCGGAAGCGCTGGAAGACGAGCCGCCGGCCGAAGGCGAGGAGGGCGCCGACGCCGACGCCGGCAAGAAGGCCAAGTCGACCAAGGCGCCGTCGAAGGAAATCAAGATCGAGCAAATCCGCCAGCTGGCTGATTTCATGAACATTTCCACCCACCGCCAGGGCTTGCGCGTGGTGGTGCTGTATCCGGCCGAGGCGCTCAACACGCCCGCTTCGAACGCGCTGCTGAAGACGCTGGAAGAACCGCCGCCGGGCACCGTGTTCCTGCTGTCGTCGAACAGCCTGGACCGGCTGCTGCCGACCATCCTGTCGCGCTGCCGCAAGTTCGCGCTGCCGATGCCGGACCAGGCCGCCGCACTCGGCTGGCTCAAGGAGCAGGGGCTGGCCGACGCCGACAGCTGGCTGCGCGAGCAGGGTGGCGCGCCGCTGGCCGCGCTGGCCCAGTCGGAAGCGGGTAACCGGGAGGAAATGGACATCCTGCTGCAAATGCTGGCGCGCCCGAATGTGGAAAGCGCCCTGCGCACGGCCGAAAAATTGAGCAAGACCCCGCTCGCCGCGCTGGTGTCGTGGCAGCAGCGGTGGCTGTACGACGTGTTTTCGTACAAGCTGTCCGGCAGCATCCGCTATTACCCCCGCTACAAAAGGGAACTTGCAGCTTTGGCCGAGTCCGTGCACACTGCTAAATTGTTGCTGGCAATCAAGAATACCAACGACCGGCGGGCGACGGCGGACCATCCGCTGTCGCCAAAACTGTTTGTCGAAGCGATGCTGCTTGATTACACTGGATGTTGCGCCCCTGCGCCCTGAGCGGGGCCCCTACGCGGTTCGCATGAAAGGATAGGAATGACTGGCAACCCAACCGACCCGAGCGCACCGAGCATTCCTCGGCCATCGGTGCTGTCGCTTGCCATCAAGGAAAAGGCGGCGCTGTACGCCGCGTATATGCCGTTCCTCAAGAACGGCGGCATGTTCGTGCCCACCGCCAAGCCGTACAAGATCGGCGACGAGATCTACCTGATCCTGGCCCTGATGGACGACCCGAACAAGTACCCGATCGCCGGCAAGGTCGCCTGGATCACGCCGCCGGCCGCCAACAACAACAAGGCGCAGGGCATCGGCGTGCATTTCCCCGACGACGAAACCGGCCAGCGCGCTAAGCTGCGCATCGAAGAAATCCTCGGCGCCGCGCTGCGGTCGGCGCGTGCCACCCACACCCTCTGATCCGGGCAAGCGCGTCGCCCGGCATCCGGCTACAATCGCGGGATGTTTATCGACTCCCACTGCCACATCAATTTCCCCGAGCTGGCCGCTCGCATGCCGGAGCTGCTGGCCAAGATGGATGAGAACAAGGTCACCCACGCCTTGTGCGTCTCGGTCGACCTGCCGGATTTCCCCAGCGTTCTTGCCCTGGCCGAGCAGTACCACCACATTTACGCCTCGGTCGGCGTGCATCCCGATTACGAGGACACGCCGGAACCATCGGTCGAAATGCTGGTCAAACTGGCGGACCACCCGAAAATCATCGCGATCGGCGAGACCGGCCTCGATTATTATCGCCTCGAGGGCGACCTCGAGTGGCAACGCGAGCGCTTCCGGACTCACATCAAAGCATCAAGAATCACCCGTAAGCCCTTGATTATTCACACAAGAGCGGCAAGCGAAGACACGATCCGCATCATGCAGGAAGAGGGCGCCGGCACCGACAAGGGCGGCGTCGCCGGCGTGATGCACTGCTTCACCGAGTCGCTGGAAGTCGCGCAGGCGGCGCTGGCGATGGGCTTCTACATTTCGTTTTCCGGCATCGTGACCTTCAAGAGCGCGAAGGACTTGCAGGCGGTGGCGCGCGAGGTGCCGCTCGAGCGCATGCTGATCGAGACCGATTCGCCCTACCTGGCGCCGGTGCCGTTCCGCGGCCGCATGAACGAGCCGGGCTACGTGCGCCATGTGGCCGAATACATCGCCACGCTCAAGGACGTGCCGCTGGAGCAGGTCGCGAAGCAGACGACCGACAATTTCTTCAATCTTTTCAACGTGGTACGGTGACAAGCTCATGTCGATACTGATCCGCCGCTTGCGCCATTTCCTGTGTATCGTATTGCTGGGCTGTATCGGATCGGCCGCCGCGGCATCGGCTGACCGGTCCGACGACGTCACCAGCTTTTTCCGCGCGGTGCAGATGGACGACGCCACCACGGTCAAGCGGATGATCGCCGCCCGCACCCTCGGGCCCAACGCGATCGATCCGCGCAGCGGCGAGCCGGCGCTGATCCTGGCGCTGCGCGAAGGCTCGAACCGGGTGATCGACGCCTTGCTGGCCGAACCGGCGATCGACCTCGAACTCAACGCCCCCAACACCAACACGGCGCTGATGATGGCCGCGTTCAAGCACAACAAGCCGGCCGTGGTCGCCATGCTGGTCAAGGGCGCGGTCGTCAACCGGCCGGGCTGGACCGCGCTGCATTACGCGGCGGCCAGCGGCGACGACGAGATCGCCCAACTCCTGCTGCGGCATGGCGCAAAAATCGACGCGGAGGCGCCGGCGAAGTTCACGCCGCTGATGATCGCCGCCCGCGAAGGCCAGGAATCGACGGTCCGGCTGCTGCTGGAAGAGGGCGCCGACGCCACCCGCAAGAACAGCGAAGCGCTGACGGCGGCGCAGATCGCGCTGCGCGCCGACAAGCCGCGCATCGCCGCCGACATCGAGTCCCACCTGGCGAAGCGCTGATCCAAACGCCGAACTGGCGGGGAAAAGCAACTGACCTTGCCGCATGGTACTTCCTTCCGATTGCCGATAATGACTATGTCGAACCGATAACAGGCGTCAAAAGGAAAACCATGTTGAACGAACGCGAAATCGAAAGCTGCTACCTGGGGCAATTCATCCCCGTCCATTACCATCACAACATGCTGATGGACCAGAACCGGATGCACGGTTTCAAGTCGGCGATCAATTACGCGGTCAAGCCGGGCGCCAAGGTCCTCGAGCTAGGCGGCGGCACCGGCGTGCTGTCGTGGTTCGCCGCGGCCAAGGCCGACAAAGTGTATTGCGTCGAGTTCAACCCGGACATGGTCAAGGAAGCGCGCAAGTTCATGGCGATGAATCCGAACGGCCACAAGGTCGAGGTGATCCATGCCGACGCCTTCGAGTACCTGCCGCCGGAGCCGGTCGATGTCGTCATCTGCGAGATGATCCATGTCGGCATGTTGCGCGAAAAGCAGGTCGAAGTGATGGAATCGTTCAAGCGCCGCTACCTGGCGCGCTTCGGCGGCCCGCTGCCGATCTTCATGCCGGAAGCGGTCATCATGGCGGTCCAGCCGCTGCAGCTGGAATATGATTTCGAAGGCTTCTACGCGCCGATCGTGCAGTTCCAGGAAACCGCCGTCATCTATCCGGGCACGGTCGAGCTGTCGGCGCCGGCGGTGTACAGCGTCATGGACTTCAGCCAGCCGACCGATTCGCTGATCGCGTTCGAAGGCCAGTTCCTGGTCGAGAAAGCCGGCACGCTGAATGCGCTGCGCTTCATCACCAAGAACATCCTGGCGGTGGTGCCGGAGGAATCAGGCACGATCGACTGGCTCAACCATTACATGGCGATGCCGCTGGCAACGCCGGTCGCGGTGCTGGCGGGCGACGTGCTGCAGGTGAGCTTCCATTACCGCGCCGGCGGCTCTCTGCCTTCGCTCGAGGCGACCATGCGCGCCGAAGTGGTCACGCAGGCGGTCGCGCAAGCGGCGCCGCGCACCGCCGAATTTGCCTGACTTTTCTGCATGTGACGGTCCGGCCTGCGCGGCCCGACCGTTTTTCCCGACACCGGCGGCCGTCAGGCCGTAAAATGTGGGTCTTCGGATCTACATTTTTGAGCTTCTCCCATGGAAAACATCGACCAGCGCTATCTCGTTCAACAAAATAAGGTCGCCGACGGCGAGACCAGGCCGCCCGTGTTCGCCAAGGTCATGCGCGGCAAGGACGGAAAGTTCGAGGGCGTTTCCTTTATCAAAAACAAGGAAAAGGCGACCGTGATGACGGTTGCCGAGGCACAGGAGGCAATCGACTGGGCGCTGAGCAAGAAGCCCAATTCGAAGGAGTACGCCACCAAGATCATCTGCCTGGGGCAATAGGCTCCCGTTCGTCGCCGGATTTCGCCCCCCATTCGCGCCAGCATGCAGTTCGTCGCATGCGGTTTGCATGCCTGCTGGGCGCGCCTTACAGTAGCCTCACGTAAATCGTCTTCCCGAAAGGAGATCGCCGTGATGAGTTTTCTGGTGTGGTTGGTGCTGCTGTTCCTGTGCTGGCCGCTGGCCTTGCTCGCGCTGGTGCTGTATCCGTTGGCTTGGCTGATCTTGCTGCCGTTCCGCATCATCGGCGTCGGCGTCGAAGCCGTCTTCGAGCTGCTGCGCGCGATCGTCATGTTGCCTGCGCGGATCTTGCGCGGCAGTCCCGGCCGCTAGTGCTCCAGTGTGCTGCATCTAACAGACGGAGCGTCGTCACCGGCCTAAGGTAAGACTCGGACCCGACTTTCACCCCGAATGCGTCGGTCTGTCTTGACTATAGGAAAAATCATCATGCGCTTGGACATCTACCGCAGGGCCGAGAACGACGGCAAGTTCTCCTATTTGGCCGTCCCGGAAACCCGCAATATTCCCGAAGAAGCCACCAATACCGATTGGCAAGTCGAGGCGAGGGCGATCGAAGTCGAAGACGGCGCCGAGCACCTGGAAGATTACGAGATCAATCACGTGTCCGAGCAAATTGCTGAAAAAGGCTACGCAGTCACTTCGCTGCATTAAACACTACGCGTCGCTCGCTCCCGTCAGCCGGCCCCCGTTCATCGGGCGCCGGCTGATTGCTTTTTCGGGCCGGAGCCTTCCTGACGAGGTAGACTATCGCTACCACATCACCATGAAGGACACCGCGCATGGCCACCAGGACAGCCGCTTCGAGCGAATCGCAGTCAGAGGAATCCGCATCGCAATTAATCGACGCGAAAATCAAGGCGCTGGGCGACTGGCGCGGCGAGACGCTGGCGCGCGTGCGGGCGCTGATCAGGCAAGCCGTTCCCGACGCCGTCGAAACGGTGAAATGGCGCGGTGTTCCGGTGTGGGAGCGCGACGGCATCATCTGCACCGGCGAGACCTACAAGACCGCCGTCAAGCTGACGTTCGCCAAGGGCGCGGCGCTGGAGGATCCCGCGGGGCTGTTCAATTCCAGCCTCGACGGTAACACGCGGCGCGCGATCGACATCCATGAAGCCGACGACATGAATGAAACCGCATTTAAAGCGCTCGTGCGCTCGGCCGTTGCATTGAACGCAGACGCGGCAGCGGCGCGCAGGAAGAAAGCGTAGGCGCCGCGCGGTGAAATCGCCATGGCCCCGGGGGAGGAAACAACCGATAATAGCTGCCACGCCATTTTGAGCACTGTTTTTGGAATTCTCCCATGGAAATTAAGGTCAACTTTCTCGACAAGCTACGTCTCGAAGCCAAGTTCGATGATTTCACGGTCGTCGCCGACCAGCCGATCCGCTACAAGGGCGACGGCTCCGCGCCCGGCCCGTTCGACTATTTCCTCGCCTCGTCGGCCTTGTGCGCGGCGTATTTCGTCAAGCTGTATTGCGTAACTCGCAATATTCCGACCGAAAATATCCGCCTGTCGCAAAACAATATCGTGGATCCCGAAAACCGGTATCAGCAGATTTTCAAGATCCAGGTCGAGCTGCCAGCGGATATCTCCGACAAGGATCGCGAAGGTATCCTGCGTTCGATCGACCGCTGTACGGTGAAAAAAGTGGTGCAAGCCGGGCCGGAGTTCGTGATCGAGCAGGTTGATAATCTCGATGCGGATGCGCAGGCCTTGCTGATGGTGAATCCTGACTCTGACTCGAGCACCTATATCGCCGGCAAGGATCTGCCGCTGGAGCAAACCATCGCCAATATGTCGGGTGTGCTGGCGGACCTGGGCATCAAGATCGAAATCGCCTCGTGGCGCAATATCGTTCCCAACGTGTGGTCGCTGCATATCCGCGATGCGCATTCGCCAATGTGTTTTACCAACGGGAAGGGCGCTACCAAAGAAAGCGCATTGGCGTCGGCGCTGGGAGAATATATCGAGCGACTGAACAACAACCATTTCTACGCCGGTTCGTTTTGGGGTGAGGACATCGCCAACGCGGCCTTCGTCCATTATCCGAACGAGCGTTGGTTCAAGCCGGGCCGTAAAGATGCGCTGCCGGCTGAAATTCTGGATGAATATTGCCTCGAAATTTACAATCCCGACGGTGAATTGCGCGGTTCGCACCTGGTCGACACCAACTCCGGCAATGTGAAGCGGGGCATTTGCTCGTTGCCGTTCGAGCGGAAATCGGACGGCGAGATCGTTTATTTTCCGTCCAACCTGATCGAAAACCTGTACGTCAGCAATGGCATGAGTGCGGGTAATACGCTGGTCGAAGCTCAGGTGCAATGCCTGTCGGAGATTTTCGAAAGGGCGGTCAAACGCGAAATTCTGGAAGGTGAAATCGCCTTGCCGGACGTGCCGCAGGAAGTTCTGGCGAAATACCCTGGCATCGTCGCGGGCATTCAGGGATTGGAAGAGCAAGGCTTTCCGGTACTGGTCAAGGATGCATCGCTGGGAGGCCTGTACCCGGTGATGTGCGTGACATTGATGAATCCGCGCACAGGCGGCGTGTTCGCTTCGTTCGGAGCGCACCCAAGTTTCGAGGTGGCGCTGGAACGCAGCCTGACGGAATTGCTGCAGGGCCGCAGCTTCGAAGGCCTAAATGATCTGCCGCCGCCGACCTTTACCAGCCACGCCGTGACGGAGCCAAACAACTTTGTCGAACATTTCATCGATTCCAGCGGCATCGTGTCGTGGCGCTTTTTCAGCGCCAAAGCCGACCACGATTTCGTTGAATGGGATTTTTCCGGCCATGGCGAAGACTCCAATGCCCAGGAAGCCGCGACCTTGTTCGGCATTCTCGAAGAAATGGGCAAAGAGGTGTACCAAGCGGTGTACGACGATCTGGGCGCCACGGCGTGCCGGATTCTGGTGCCCGGTTACTCTGAAATTTACCCGGTAGACGATTTAGTCTGGGATAACACCAACAAAGCGCTGTTGTTCCGGTCCGATATCCTGAACCTGCATCAGTTGGACGATGCCAGCCTGGAGGCGCTGCTTGAGCGTCTGGAGAACAATGAGCTCGACGATTACGGCGACATCGCCACGCTGATCGGCGTCGAATTTGACGAGAACACGGATTGGGGCCAGTTAACCGTGCTCGAGTTGAAGCTGCTGATAAATCTCGCGCTACAGCAATTCGAGGAGGCTCATGATCTTGTCGGCGCCTTCCTGCAGTACAACGACAACACCGTCGAGCGTCGATTGTTTTACCAAGCGATGAATGTGGTGCTGGAAGTCATTCTGGACGACGATCTGGAGCTCGAAGATTACGTGGTCAATTTCCGCCGGATGTTTGGGAATCCCCGGATGGACGCGGTGATCGGCTCTGTCGACGGCAGCGTGCGCTTTTTCGGCTTGACGCCAACGAGCATGAAGCTGGAGGGGCTCGACAGGCACGAGCGCCTGATTGACAGCTACAGGAAATTGCACGTCGCGCGCGCAAAAGTGGCAGCCGCTTCCAGCTAACACCCCCGGCAAGCCGCGTATCGGTATTGGTCGACTTTCGTCAGCGTGCGGCTTGGACGCACGCTGAGGCGATATTTGGCCAGGAACCCCGCTTCTTTTCAGTATGGCCGTATTTCGCATAATTTATATTATGTCAAATAGCGTTTTTGCGATGATCCCATGGCTACAGCTGTTCGAGGCCTTGTACTACTGGATGGACAGCAGCCCGATCTTCCACACTAACCTTTTACCTTATCGATCATGTGGTTGATGACATGGCTGTGTTCGCGCTGAGGGCTGAACATGATGATTTCCGCATCGGCGTCGACCTTCACGTTATGCCCGGGTGGCCAGTAAAAGAGATCGTTCGCCTTCACGGTCTCATGCTCACCATCCGCGTCGGTGGTAGTCAGCTCGCCGCGCAAGACGAACCCCCAATGCGGACACTGGCACAAGTTGCCTTCCAGCCCTTGAAACAGCGGCGTCGTGTCAACGCCGGCGGATAGTTTGAAATACTCGCCGCTCATCTTGCCTAATCCCGTTGCGTCACCGAACTCCGTCCGCTGACAGATCAACGCACCTGGAATTTCCATTTTCACGTCGACGTCTTCTTTCGCAATGCGCATGGCCGATTCTCCTTTTTGTGCCGGATTTCCTTAGGAACGTTGTCGGAAAAATGTGCCGCCTTAACTCATTATGGGCAACAGGGACCGAATAGCAATTGGTATTGGTCCATTCCAGGTGTGGATGAACGGGCGACCGTGGCAAGTAGCTAAATTGTTGGCGCGGTCCATTCAGAAATTTAGCTCCCACATTTTTTCCCCGGCCATCAGCACCGCCGTCGACCAACAATCTCAAAGCAACACCCTCCATCGACCTTCCCTTGCTGTTCGCTGCGTAAACCAAGCACATGGCTTGAGCAAACAGGCAATCGATGGATCTGATGCGACGGTATGATTTCCTCGTGCCGAACTCAACAACGGCAATTGCGCCACGGACTTTGGTATTCGGCGCCCACTCGACGAAGGAGAAATCATGATTCTCAATAAGAAACTGATCGCGACTATCGCATTGCTGTGCCTCTCGGCAGCCGCGATCGCGGCCCAATCCTGCTCCGGCTGCAGCTGTGTGAAAGTCAAGGGCACGCAACTGTGCGCGTGTACCGTGTGCAGATAATGTCGGCGCCAGATCGGGGCCGACCCTAGTCATTTTTCACCGGAGCGTATTGGCGGACATTTCTGCCGCTGTTTTGGCGGCGCCTTACCGCCCCGTCCACCCTACGTCTCCGGTGTGAAAGTAAACTCCCCCATTCTTCTGGCTTGACATTGATCGGAGGCGGTCGGTCCATCGATCCGTTTCTGCCCCTCTCTCCTTTTCTTGACCGGCTAGCCATGGCTCTGTTGCGCGAAAAGTCAATTCTGTTAACCACCGGCGCCTTGTCGATGGCCGCAATCATATTCATGGGCCTGGTCAGTCACCAGCGCGGCGCCATCGAAGGAGAATTGACCCAATGGGGATTCGATCGCACCATCGTGATATCGGCCGAAAACGGCCAGGCCGAAACAAGCGGCGCCGATGCCAGGAGCCTGATCGCGAACAAGCCGAGCGCCGCGGAGGGGCCGCGCGCGGTGCTGGCGGATGAATCGCTGGCGCGCCTGGCGCATATGCCCGGAGTCGCGGCGATTATGGCCGTGGGTAAAAGCAATGGGAAACTGCAGCTGGCCGGCGGGCTGTCGGCGGACGTCACCGTGTTTAATGTGGCGCCCGAATTTGTGAATTTATTCGGCCTCGGCAATCCGAAACTTTTGCGCCAGGGTGAATATATTCCGTCCGCGCGGCTGAAAGAACGGCTGCATACCGGCACCGAATCCAGTGCCGCGACGCTCGGCCTGCCCGGCGAAATGGTCGACGCCTTGCCGGCGGAACTGCGCGATGCGATCGACTGGTCCAAGGCGAAATACGCGATCCGCCTGCCTGGCGCCGCCTATGAACTTCCGCGTGGCGCGCATATTTTCGACGACGCCCTGTTTACCACCGGCCGCGAGCCGAAATTCTCGATACCGGGGATATTCCTGATCCCCTCGGTAAATCTGTTTGTCAGAATAAGGGATGACGAGGATATCGCCGGCGCCATGAAATCGATGAAGGAATTCGTCGCGAACGCGCAACCAGCAAGGCCGAAAACCACATTGTCCGTGGCGCTGCTGTCCGATCATTTTGCCGAGGAACTGGGCTTGAGTGTGCTCGCCGATTGGGCCCGGCGCCTGCTGCTCGCGCTGGCGGGAATATCGGCCCTGCTTCTGACGATGCTCGCCTTCACCCTGCAGGCGCGCATGCGCCATGAGTGCGCGTTGCGCGTCGCGGTGGGCGCCTCGGCGCGCCATGCGGTCTGGATCAGCATCCGTCCCGCGGTATCGGCAATCTCGCTCGGACTGGCGGCGGGATGCGCAGTCGGCATGCTGGTGATAATCGCCGGGTCGTCCCGCGTCCACCCCGCGTCCCTGGCTCCCGTCGTGGCCTGCCTGATCGCGATTGCGATGGCGGCCAACCTGCTCCTGATGGGGATCACGGGATACGGCGCGCGCAATCGGCTGCTCGCCCAACTCAACGCCTGACGCCATGCGCATTCACGCCATCGCCTGCCTCGGCATCGCCGCTACGTTCGCCGTCGTCTCGGGCTGCAATACCCGCTCGGACGAAAAGGCGCGCGGCCCGGATCCGGACGCGTCGCCGCGCCAGCTGTCCACGTATCACGTCCAGGGGACGTGCGTGATCAAGCCCTCGCGCGTGGTGCGGCTCAAGTCGCAGATCGGCGGCGAGGTCAAGGAAGTGAAAGTCGAACAAGGCGCGCGCGTCAAGAAAGGCGACGTGCTGGCGTCGATTAACATCGCGGACCTCAACCTCAAAAAGGCACGCGCCCAGATCGAATTGCGGCGCCTCGCCGGCAAGGCCGAATTGCTGCGTTTCCAAATCACCCGCGCCGAAAAGGAGTTCTCGGTGGTGCAGGACCTGGCCGGCGTCAAATCGCCCTTCCTGCCCAAATACGGCAAGGAGATGGCCAGCCTGGCGGAGCGGCGCTCGGATTTGCGCGACAACGAATTGAGCCAGTCGCTCAGCCAGCTGGACCTGAAAACGCTCGACGAACAGCTGCGCAAATCGCTGGTGCTGTCGCCGTTCGACGGCATCGTCCTGTCGCGCTCTGTCGAAGCGGGCATGGTGATCGGGTCCGGCAGCGAAGGCATGGGCGGCGGCGACGTGCTGTTCGAGATCGCCGATCCCTCGCGCCTCGTCGCCAGCTGCGCGGTCAAGGAAAGCGATGCGCTGCTTCTCTCGATCGGCAGCCCGGTCAGCCTGCAGGTGAACGGCGTCCTGAATAACTCGGTCGACGCGAAGATCACGTCGATCTCGCCGGTGATCGCCGCCGACGGCGGCATCTCGCGGCGCGAATTCCAGGTGGGGCTGAAAGGCGCCATGAAGGGTGGCCTGCTGCCCGGGATGAATGCGGAAGTGGTGATCGACACGCCAACCGCGTTCACCCTCAAATGACGATGACGTGGAGAGCTTGATGGACTTAATCGAAATACGCGACCTGTCGGTATTTTACGGACGGCAGACCCGCTGGCCGGCGCTCGCCAACATCAGCCTGGCGATCGCCGAAAACGACCGTGTCGCAATCATGGGCCCAAGCGGCAGCGGCAAATCCACGCTGTTGTCGGTGATCGGCGGCTTGATGCGGCCCAATAGCGGCTCCTGCCTGTTTCGCGGCATGGACCTGGCGCGGAAGTCGCCGGCCGAACTGGCGGCCTACCGCGGCGAACAGGTCGGATTCGTCTTCCAGAACTTCTCCCTGCTGCCGCACCTGACCCTGACCGAGAACCTGCTGGTGCCGGTCGAGCATCTGCCGGGCAAGGCGCGCGATGCGATTCCGCGCGCGCACGCCCTGCTCGACCGGGTCGGCATCCTGGAGCTGGCCGACCGGTTTCCGGGCGAAGTGTCGGGCGGACAGGCGCAACGAGCGGCGATCGCCCGCGCGATGATGCGCGCGCCGCCGCTGATCCTCGCGGACGAACCGACCGGCAGCCTTGACGACGACAGCGCCGCCGAGGTGCTGTCGCTGCTCAACTCACTCGCCCGCGAAGGCACGACCATTGTGGTGGTGACCCACAGCCAGCAGGTCCAGCAGGCGATGGCGCGCACCATTCACGTCGACGGCGGACGGATCAGCGCAACGGCCGACCTGGCGCTGTGAACGGCCAGGTGCGTCACGCCTTGCGGCGCGCCTGGCGCGTGCCGGCGCGCTCGGCGATTGCGATTGCCGCATGCATGCTGGCCTGGCTGGCCCTGTTCGACGCCGCCGCGCAGCGCCAGTTGCTCGAATCGATGCAGGCCCAGGCCGGCCGGCTCGGCGGCCACCAGGCGTACCGGATCTCGATCGAGAAATCCTGGCAGGCCGACGGCAGGAAGCACGTGTCGCTGTTCCCGCGCGAGTTCGTCGAATTCGCCCTGCTCAATTCGGCCGCGAGCATCCTGAAGATCCGCGGCAGCTTCGCGATCCGCGGCTCGCGCGATGCCCGCACCACGCTGGTCGACGCCCTGTTCTACCGCATCGAGGCAAGCGACGGCGAACCCGCGGCGTCCTTCCCGTCCTGCGCCCTGCTGCACGCCGATGATGCGTCCTATGGGCCGGGACGCCTGCTGTACCTGCCGCCGAACTGGCGCTGCCTGGTGGCGCCCTTCCCCGCCGGCCTGCACCTGCTAGACCACGAAGGCGCGCGCGGCACGCTGGCGATGCCGCTGGCCGCGCTGTCGGACATTGCCGGCAGCGGCGCGCTCGGCAAAATCGAAACTGTATGGCTCAGTTTTAATGATCCCGATGAACTGCGCGTCCTGTCGGAGCGGGCGCGCACCAAGTACCGGCTCGACCTGAAAGTGCAACCCGTCGGCCTGCAGGTGCAGGGCCAGGCGTCGCGCCTGATGTCGGTGTCGCGGCTGTCGGGATGGTTCGCCGCGGCGAGCCTGCTTGCGGGCATCGGCCTGTACGTGCACGGGGTCTACGGCGCGGTGCGGCGCGAGACCTCGCTGCGCGCCTGCATCGGCATGCCGGCGCGGGCGCTGGCGCGATGGCTGGCCACCGACGTGCTGGCGCAGGCCATCCTGCTGGCGACAGTGTCCGCTGTCGCGGCAGCGCTGTTGCAGTTAATCCGCGGCCACCAGCCCGGCGCGCTCCAGCTTGCGCTGTGCGTGGCCGCCGTGGAACTGGCCATCATCGTCGGCTTCGCGCTGGTGTGCGGCGCAGCAGCGCGCTTCGTCGCACTGCACCCGCGCGTGGGGCAGCTGGTGCGCTGAGCGGCTACAGCCTGATCTTGCCGTGCTCGCCCGGCTCGATCTCCGGGCGCGTGCCGGTGATGGCCGCCTTGGCCATCTCGAACATCTGCGTCACCTTGTTGTCGTTCGAGTCCCAGAAGTGCACCGTCCGCGCGGCGACCCGGACCAGCACCACGTGAGGGTCTTCGACGCCGTTCGGGAACCAGGCGGCCACCATCGGATTCCACAAGGCCCTGATCCGCTCGCGGTCGACCACCCGTTCGGCGGTGCCGCTGATCGATACGTACAGGCTGTCGGCCGGTTCGGCGAAGCTCAGGTTGACCTTCGGATTGGCGGCGATGTTCTCCCACAGGTCGGTTGCGGTCGAGGTGTAGAACCACAGCCCGCCGTCGGCGTCGACTTCCTGGTTGGTCATCGGCTGGCTCGTCAGGTGCCCGTGCTGGTCGACGGTGGTGAACATGGCGAAGCGCACCGGCTTGATCTTGTCGCGCAGCTCGGCGACATGGGCGGAATGGTCGTATGCGGACATGGTATTTCCTTCACTCGGTTGTGGGATCAGTGTAGCGAAGGTCGATCATAGCCGCTGTCATGGACAGACTCTGTGCGCGCGCGAACGGATGGGGATTGGGGTCGGTTCCAAATGAAAAAGCCCGGTCCGCTGTCGCGTCCGGGCTTTTTGTGGCATGCCTGCTTTACTTGGCGGCGCTGTCCACCGGCTGGTGCAGCACTTTGGCTTTAGCCTTGACCTTGATCGCTTCGGTGTAGTTGTACATGTCCTGCTGGCCCAGCGCGCCGGTGATCTGCTCCTGCTCCAACTTGCGGCGCGCGGCATCCGGCGCCGCGGCCTGGCTCACCTTGCCGATGCGGTACACGCCATAACCCTGGCCCGGCAGGTCCACGCCCACATACGCCGGCAGCTTGGACACGTCTGCCTTCAGCACCGCCATCGCGGCGACCGGATTGATGGTCGGCTGCTTGGTGCGGCTGACGATCTTCGCTTCGCCGAAACCGGCCGCGTCGCCCGATGCCCTGGCCGCTGCCAGCTTGGCTTCGCCGGCCTTGTGCGCCAACTTGACGGCTTCTTCCACCATCACGCGCTGGCGAATCACCGCCTCGACTTCAGCCAGCGGACGCTTGCTCGCCGGTTTGAATTCAACCACGCGGCCGGCGATCAGGGTGTTCGGGCCGGCCTGCACCGCTTCGGTATTGCGCTTGTTCTTGACGGCGTCGTCGCCGAAGATCGCGGCGATGAACTTCGCGTTGTTGTACGGCGCCGAGGCCAGGGCCGGCGCTGGCGTACGGGTCAGGTTGTCGATCGTTTCGATCTTCAGCTTCAGCTTGTCGGCGGCCGGCTTCAAGCTGTCCGACTGCTCGTACAGCGTGTTGCTGAACTGCTCCGCCAGTTCCGAGTACTTCTTCGACATCTTCTGCTTCTTCAGCTCTGCGGCGATTTCGTCCTTGGCCTGCTCGAGCGGCTTCTGCGTCGCCGGCTTGAGCGAGGTGACGGTGATGATGTGGAAACCGTACTCCGACGGCACCACGCCGCTGATCTCGCCCTGCTTGAGCTGGTAGATCGCGTCTTCGACCGACTTGACGAAGGCGCCCTTCTCCACCACGCCCAGGTCGCCGCCCAGTTCAGCCGAACCCGGGTCCTGCGAGTTTTCCTTGGCCAGCCTGGCGAAATCGCCCGGAGCCTTTTTCAGTTGCGCGAGCAGCGCCTCGGCCTTGGCCTTGGCGGCGGCTTTCTCGGCGGCCGGCGCGTCCTTCTTCACCGTGATCAGGATGTGGCTGGCCTTGCGCTCTTCCTTGGTGGCGAAGCGCGGCTGGTTCTTGGAATAGAAGTCGGCGATTTCGGCGTCGCTGACGGCGACCTGGCCTTCCAGCGATTCCGGCGTGAACAGCACGTATTCGGCCTTCACCTGCTCGGGGATCGCGAACATCGCGGCGTTCTTGTCGTAGAACGCCTTGACCATCTCGTCGGTGACCTTGACCTGCGACGCGTACTCGGCGGCCGGGAATACCAGCTCCTGCACTTCGCGTTCCTGGTCGTTGATGTCGGACAGGCGCGTGGCGATCGAGCGCGGCGCGAACGCGGTCGCTTCGACGGCGCTGGTCAGCTGCTGCATCGCCAGGTCGCGGCGCACGCGGGCGTCGAGGCCCAGCGTGGTCAGGCCCTGCGCGGCGGCGACCGCCTTGTAGCGCTCGACGTCGCCCTGAAACTGTTCGGTGTAAAACCCGGCCAGCATGGCGTCGGTGATGGTCAGGTGATTGCGTGCCACTTCGCCGGTCAGCGCGCGCTGGGCGATCAGGTTGTCGAGCGTGGCGCGCTTGGCTTCCGGCGTGTCGAACAACTTCTGGTCGAATTGCGCGCCCATCGCCTGGCGATAGCGGTCGATCTGGCTGCGCTGCGCCGATTCCCACTCCTGCTGCGTGACGGGCAGGCCATCGACGTTGGCGACGGCGTTGGCGCGGCCGCCCTTGTCCTGGTAGCTGGAGACGCCGACCAGCACGAACGACGGCAGGATCAGCAAGGCCAGCAAAAGCTGCATCAGACGCTTGTGGGTACGAATAAATTCAAACATGGTCAACCAATTCTTGTCGAGAGAATGCGATTAAATTTCAGACAAAAAAAAAGACGAACTCACGTTCGCCTTTCTTTCTTAATGCTGGCGGAGCGGACGGGACTCGAACCCGCGACCCCCGACGTGACAGGCCGGTATTCTAACCAACTGAACTACCACTCCTAATTCGGTGTGTTTGATGGCGGAGCGGACGGGACTCGAACCCGCGACCCCCGACGTGACAGGCCGGTATTCTAACCAACTGAACTACCGCTCCGTTAAACACATGGTACTGCCAACCAGGATGTCACTCCCGGCTGCTTCTGGCGATTGTCACCTCGCCAAAGGCAATTAGTTTACTGCATCTTTGAGTGCTTTGCCAGCTTTAAATTTAGGAACTTTGGCGGCGGCGATCTTGATCGCTTCATTGGTGCGCGGATTGCGGCCGGTGCGCGCGGCGCGCTCGCCCACGGTGAAGGTGCCGAAGCCGACCAGCGTGACGCTGTCGTTGTTCTTCAGGCTGGTCGTGACCGCTTCCATCATGGCGTCGAGTGCGCGCGTGGCGGAGGCCTTGGTGATGTCCGCCGACTTCGCGATTTCTTCGATTAGTTCTGTCTTGTTCACTCGATTCCCCATCCATTTTTAATTTCGCGCGATTTTCGCACGGCGGAAAAAATCCGCAGGGCGTATTAAACAAGCCGCCACCGCATGTGTCAAGCGCGATCGCCGACACCCCAAAAAAACAGGCGCCACGAAGGCGCCTGTTCGACAGCTTGAAAAGCCGCTTAGTGCTTGACGACCCCGGTCTGGCCGTCGGCCTGCGCGGCCGCCGGCACCGCGGCCACCGGCGCCGCTTCGACGATCGCCTCGGGACGACGCTCCAGCGCGATCTCGAGCACCTTGTCGATCCAGCGCACCGGCACGATTTCGAGCTTGTTCTTCACCGTGTCAGGGATCTCGGCGAGGTCCTTGACGTTCTGCTCCGGGATCAGGACCGTCTTGATGCCGCCGCGCTGAGCCGCCAGCAGCTTCTCTTTCAGGCCGCCGATCGGCAGCACTTCGCCGCGCAGCGTGATCTCGCCCGTCATCGCCACATCGGCGCGCACCGGAATGCCGGTAAATACCGACACGAGCGCAGTCGTCATCGCGATGCCGGCCGACGGACCATCCTTCGGCGTCGCGCCTTCCGGCACGTGGATGTGAATGTCGCTCTTCTCGAACACTTCGTTCTTGATGCCGAGGCGGTTGGCGCGCGAACGCACCACCGTGCGGGCCGCTTCGATCGACTCCTTCATCACGTCGCCCAGGGTACCGGTGCGCACGACGGCGCCCTTGCCCGGGATCTGCACCGCTTCGATGGTCAGCAAATCGCCGCCCACTTCGGTCCACGCCAGGCCGACCACCTGGCCGACCTGGTTTTCCTTTTCGGCGACGCCGAAATCGTAGCGCCGCACGCCGAGGAATTTGTCGAGGTTCTTGTTGCTGACGATGACCTTCTTGTCGGACTTCTTCAGCAGCAGCATCTTGACGACCTTGCGGCAGATCTTCGAGATTTCGCGCTCGAGCGAACGCACGCCAGCTTCGCGGGTGTAGTAGCGGATGATGTCGCGGATCGCCGATTCAGCGACGCTGATCTCGTCCTCTTTCAGGCCGTTCGCCTTGACCTGCTTCGGCAGCAGGTAGCGCTGGGCGATGCTGGTCTTCTCGTCTTCCGTGTAACCGGACAGGCGAATGACTTCCATGCGGTCGAGCAGCGCCGGCGGGATGTTGTACGAGTTCGAGGTCGCCACGAACATCACGTCCGACAGGTCGAAGTCGACTTCGATGTAGTGGTCCGAGAACGTGTGGTTCTGCTCCGGATCGAGCACCTCGAGCAGCGCCGACGACGGATCGCCGCGGAAGTCCGCGCCCATCTTGTCGATTTCGTCGAGCAGGAACAGCGGGTTGCGCACGCCGACCTTCGACAGCGACTGCAGCACCTTGCCCGGCATCGAGCCGATGTAGGTGCGGCGGTGGCCGCGGATCTCGGCTTCGTCGCGCACGCCGCCCAGCGCCATGCGCACGAACTTGCGGTTCGTGGCGCGCGCGATCGACTGGCCGAGCGAGGTCTTGCCGACGCCCGGAGGGCCGACGAAGCACAGGATCGGGGCCTTCAGCTTGTCGACGCGCTGCTGGACCGCGAGGTATTCCAGGATGCGTTCCTTGACCTTGTCGAGGCCGTAGTGGTCGCCCTCGAGCACCTTCTCGGCATTCGACAGGTCGTTGTTGACCTTGGACTTCTTCTTCCACGGCAGGCCGACCAGGGTGTCGATGTAGTTGCGCACCACCGTCGCTTCGGCCGACATCGGCGACATCAGCTTGAGCTTCTTGAGTTCGTTGGTGGCCTTGTCGAGCGCCTCTTTCGGCATCTTGGCGGCGATCACCTTCTTCTCGAGCTCGTCGATGTCGGCGCCGTCTTCGCCTTCGCCCAGTTCCTTCTGGATCGCCTTGACCTGCTCGTTCAGGTAGTACTCGCGCTGCGACTTTTCCATCTGGCGCTTGACGCGGCCGCGGATGCGCTTTTCGACCTGCAGGATGTCGAGTTCGCCTTCCAGCTGGCCGAGCAGGTGCTCGAGGCGCTTGGCGACGTTGAAGATTTCGAGGATGACCTGTTTCTGCTCGAGTTTCAGCGGCAGGTGGGCGGCCACGGTGTCGGCCAGGCGGCCGGCGTCGTCGATGCCGGCCAGCGAAGCCAGGATCTCGGGCGGGATCTTCTTGTTCAGTTTGACGTACTGGTCGAACTGCTGGACGATCGCGCGGCGCATCGCCTCGACTTCGGAATCGTCGCCGATTTCCGAGTTGATCGGGGTCAGGTCGGCGATGAAATGGGTCGGCGAATCGCTGATGTGGTTGATGCGGGCGCGCTGGGATCCTTCGACCAGCACCTTGACGGTGCCGTCCGGCAGCTTCAGCATCTGCAGGATGTTGGCCACGCAGCCGATTTCGTAGATGTCGGACGCCGACGGCTCGTCCTTGGCGGCGGCCTTCTGGGCGGCCAGCATGATGCTCTTGCCCTGCTCCATCGCGGCCTCGAGGGCCTTGATCGATTTAGGGCGGCCGACAAACAGGGGTATGACCATATGCGGAAACACGACGACGTCGCGCAACGGCAGTAAGGGCAGCGTCGTTTGCTCGGTTAATTTCGAAGTTGTCATGGCATACCTTATAGAAAGCGTGATTACGATGTTGGCACTCGCTGCCTGAAAACAAGGCCGGTCTGCAAAAATATTTTCGACAAGTAATTCTATTGCATGTCGACGATTATTACGTGAATTACCGGCACGGTCCGAAAGGTTTATTGAACACTAAAGAAAAAAGCCACCACGCGGAGCGATCCGCGAGTGGCTTTTCGATTGAAGCCTGCTTCTTTTATTGAGATAAATTGTACCGCCAAGAATTAGCCCGCACAGTGATTTTGTCGCTTTTGTGCGGGGAAATTTCAGTTTTCGCCCGATACTTTGGCCGGTTCGCTGTAAATCAGTAAAGGTTTTGCACCGTTCGTGATCGTATTTTCATCAATCACGACCTTGATGACGTTTTGCTGATTCGGCAATTCGTACATTACATCGAGCAAAGCGTGTTCCAGGATCGAACGCAAACCGCGCGCGCCGGTCTTGCGCGCCAATGCTTTTCGAGCAATTGCGTGCATCGCGGCCGGGCGAATTTCCAGCTCGGCGCCTTCCATTTCCAGCAATTTGGAATATTGCTTGATCAGCGCGTTTTTCGGCTCGACCAGAATCTGGATCAGCGCGTCTTCGGTCAATTCGTTCAGCGTGGCGACCACCGGCAGGCGGCCGACCAGTTCCGGAATCAGGCCGAACTTGATCAGGTCTTCGGGCTCGGCTTCGAGCAGGATTTCGCTGTTGGCGCGCTGGGTCTGGCTCTTGACGCTGGCCGAAAAGCCGATGCCGCTCTTTTCCGAACGGTTCTGGATGATCTTGACCAGGCCGTCGAAAGCGCCGCCGCAGATGAACATGATGTTGGTCGTGTCGATCTGGACGAAGTCCTGGTTCGGATGCTTGCGCCCGCCCTGCGGCGGCACCGACGCCATCGTGCCTTCGATCAGCTTGAGCAGCGCCTGCTGCACGCCCTCGCCCGACACGTCGCGGGTGATCGACGGATTGTCCGACTTGCGCGAAATCTTGTCGATCTCGTCGATGTAGACGATGCCGCGCTGGGCCTTCTCGACTTCGTAGTTGCAGCTTTGCAGCAGCTTCTGGATGATGTTCTCGACGTCCTCGCCGACATAGCCGGCTTCGGTCAGCGTGGTCGCGTCGGCGATCACGAACGGCACGTTGAGCATGCGCGCCAGGGTCTGGGCCAGCAGGGTCTTGCCGGAGCCGGTCGGGCCCACCAGCAGGATGTTCGACTTGGCCAGCTCGACGTCATCCTTCTTGCCCAGGTGCTTGAGGCGCTTGTAATGGTTGTAGACCGCCACCGACAGGATGCGCTTGGCAGTCTGCTGGCCGATCACGTACTGGTCGAGCAACTCGGCGATCTCGTGCGGGGTCGGCAGGTCGGACTTGGCGCCCGTGACCGCCTCGACGCTGGTGGTCTCGTCGCGGATGATGTCGTTGCACAAATCGATGCACTCGTCGCAAATGAACACGGACGGGCCGGCGATGAGCTTTTTCACCTCGTGCTGGCTCTTGCCGCAGAACGAGCAGTACAGGAGTTTTTCGCCGCTGGAGGATTTTTTGTCTGACATGGGGCAGATTTCTAAAAGATTGCTGTGAATATAACGCTAATACGGGAGCGCAACAAGGTGCCGATAAACGCCATGCTACCCGAAATAAAAACGAAACGCCCGAACGTTGAAGCGCTCGGGCGTTTTCAGCAACACCACCCGGGGCCCGACCAGAAGCCTGACCCCGGCGTGCATCATGCTCGGCTGGTCAATACCTTGTCGATCAGGCCATAGTCGGCGGCTTCTTCGCCGGACATGAAACGATCGCGGTCGGTATCCTTGTGGATCTGTTCCATCGTCTTGCCGGTGCGGTCGGCGAGGATCTTGTTCAGGCGCTCGCGCAGGTACAGGATTTCCTTGGCCTGGATTTCGATGTCCGAGGCCTGCCCTTGCGAGCCGCCCGACGGCTGGTGAATCATGATGCGCGAGTTCGGCAACGAGAAACGCTTGCCCTTGGCGCCGGCGGCCAGCAGGAACGCGCCCATCGAGGCGGCCATGCCGGTGCACAGCGTCGAGACGTCGGGCTTGATGAAGTTCATGGTATCGAAGATCGCCAGTCCGGCCGACACCGAGCCGCCAGGCGAGTTGATGTACAGCGAGATGTCCTTGTCGGGATTCTCGCTCTCCAGGAACAGCAGCTGCGCCACGATCAGGTTCGCCATCTGGTCATTGACCGGGCCCACCAGGAAAATCACGCGTTCCTTCAGCAGGCGCGAGTAAATGTCGTAGGCGCGCTCGCCGCGCCCACTCTGCTCGACGACCATCGGCACCAGGCCGAGTGCTTGTGTGTCCAATGCCGGATTGTGATTCATGGCTAATCTTTCCTCGTTGTCTGACAGAAGCTTAAAGCAAGTTTAAGCTTGTGCGTTGCTGCCCATCAATTCGTCGAAAGCGACGTCCTTGGCCGTGACTTTCGCCTTGCCCAGCACGTAGTTGACGACGTTTTCTTCCAATACAAGGGCTTCGACTTCGGCCAGGCGGCGACGATCGCTGTAGTAGTACTTCAGCACTTCCTTCGGATCTTCGTAGCTCTGCGCAAAATCTTCGATCTGGGCCTTGACCTGCTCTTGCGTCGCTTGCAGCTTGTTCTCCGCGACCAGGCTCGACAGGATCAGGCCGAGGCGCACGCGGCGCTCTGCCTTTTCGGCGAACAGTTCCGGCGGGAATGGCATATTCTTGACGTCCATGCCGCGCTGCGCCATGTCCTGGCGGGTCATTTCGGCCAGGCGCTCGGTATCCTGGGCGATCATGACTTTCGGCACTTCCATGTCGGTGACCTTGACCAGGGCGTCCATCACGGCTTCCTTGTTGCGGGCCTTGACGCGGCCGGCGACTTCGCGCTCGAGGTTGGTCTTGATGTCGGCGCGCATCTTGGCGGCGTCGCCGTCTTCGATGCCCAGCGACTTGGCGAATTCAGCATCGACTTCCGGCAGGTGGGCCCATTCGAGCGCCTTCAGGGTGATCGTGAACTGGGCGGTCTTGCCGGCCACGTCCTTGCCATGGTAGTCCGCCGGGAAGGCCAGGTCGAAGGTCTTCGACTCGCCTACTTTGAGGCCGACGGTCGCCGCTTCGAATTCCGGCAGCATGCGGCCTTCGCCGAGCACGAATGCGTAGTCTTCGGCTTTGCCGCCCGGGAATTCGACGCCGTCGATGACGCCGACGAAGTCGACGGTGACCCGGTCGCCCTTGGCGGCGACTGGCTCGCCGCCGTCGCCGTGTTCGCCGGCTTCGCCCTTGGTGTGATAGTGCACGCGCTGCTTGCGCAGGATGTCGATGGTCTTGTCGATCTCGGCGTCCGACACGTCGGCCTTGACGGTCTCGATTTCGACTTGCGACAGGTCGCCGACGACCACGTCCGGATAGACTTCGAAGGTCGCGTCAAAGCTCAGCACGCCGTCGGCGCTGTCTTCTTTTGGCTCGATTTTCGGGAAACCGGCAACGCGCAGTTCGTTCTCGTTGGCGGCCTGGTTAAAGGCGCGGCCGACTTTGTCGTTCAGCACGTCGGATTCGATCTGGTAGCCGTATTGGGCCGCGACCATCTTCAGCGGCACCTTGCCTGGGCGGAAGCCCGGCGCCTTGGCCGTTTTGGCCTGCTGCTTCAAGCGCTTTTCAACTTCCGTACGGACGTCAGCCAGCGGAAAAGAGATCGTCATGCGACGCTCGAGTTTACCCAGGGTTTCGACTGCAGTTGCCATTGTAAAAATCGTCCAAAAAAAGTGTCAATATCATTCGTGGTGCGAGGAGGGGGACTCGAACCCCCACACCATTGCTGGCGTCAGGACCTAAACCTGGTGCGTCTACCAATTTCGCCATCCTCGCGGGATCGCAGCCGGATTGTACCGGATGCACCTGGTCAGCCGGCCGTTACCAGCTGCCGGAAAATACAAAGGGCGCCCGACGATGAAACCGGCCGCCCTGCACTGCCTTGGTTAGGGGCTACAACTTCAACCCGGTATTTTACTGTATTTTCTGACACGACAGGGCTTTTTTCGAGGGTGTCGTTCCTGCGCAGGCAGGAACCTATACTGAGCTTGAGTTACTCGGCATGGGTTCCTGCCTGCGCAGGAACGACAGGCGTTTAGCGCGTCGGCTTCTTGACGCGGAACCAGGCCGCGTACAGCGCCGGCAGGAACAGCAAGGTCAGCGCCGTCGCCACCACGAGCCCGCCCATGATCGCCACCGCCATCGGCCCCCAGAACACGGAGCGCGACAGCGGGATCATCGCCAGCGCCGCCGCGGCCGCCGTGAGGATGATCGGCCGGCAGCGCCGCACCGCCGCTTCGACGATCGCGTCCCACGCCTCGGCGCCGCTGGCGATGTCCTTCTCGATCTGGTCGACCAGGATCACCGAATTCCGGATGATCATGCCGAACAGCGCGATCACGCCGAGATTGGCGACAAAGCCGAACGGACGGTGCAATATCAGCAGCGCCATCGCGGCGCCGGCAATGCCCAGCGGCCCGGTCAGGAACACCATCACCGCGCGCGAGAAGCTGTGCAGCTGAAGCATCAGCAGGGTAAACACAATGAACAGCACCAGCGGCACATTGGCCGTGATCGACGCTTCGGCGGCCTTGCTGTCGGCCGCGGCGCCGGCCAGCTTGATGGTGTAACCCGGCGGCAGGCTGGCGCGCAGGCCCGTCAGCTTCTCGCCGACCTGGGCCGAAACGGTCGGGCCCTGGATGCCGTCCACCACGTCCGACTGCACCGTGATCGCCCATTCGCGCCCTTCGCGCCACACCACGCCCGGCTCCCAGACGAAGCGCGGGCGGGCAATCTGCGAAATCGTGATGGTCTTGCCGGACGCCGTCGCGATGGTCGAATCGTTCAGCAGCTCCATCGTCGCGCGCTCGTCCAGCGGCGCCCGCACCACGATGTCGATCAGCCGGTTCTCTTCGCGGAACTGGCCGATCGGCGTGCCGGACAGGATCGTGTTCGCCGTGCGCATCACGCTTTGCGACGACACGCCCAGCGCGCGCAGCTTGTCCTGGTCCAGTTCCAGCCGCAGCACCTTCACCGATTCGTTCCAGTTGTCGTTGACGCCTATCGCATTCGGATTGGCGCGCATGATGTCCTTGACCTGGTCGGCCAGCTTGCGCACGGTCGCCACTTCCGGTCCGGCCACCAGGAACTGCACCGGATACGGCACCGGCGGTCCGTTCGGCAGCAGCTTCACGCGCCCGCGCACTTCCGGGAAATCGGTCTTGAACACTTCGACGATCTTCTTGCGCAGCGTCTCGCGCGCCGCCAGGTCGGTCGGCAGCACCACGATCTGCGACACGTTCGTCTGCGGGAAAATCTGGTCCAGCGGCAGGTAGAAGCGCGGGCTGCCCGTGCCCACATAACTGGTCACGCTTTCCACGCCCGGCTGCTTGCGAATGAAGGCCTCGAACTTCTTCGCCTGCGCCTCATTGGCCTGGAATGCCGCGCCTTCCGGCAGCCACATCTCGACCATCAGCTCGCGCCGGCTCGAATCGGGGAAGAACTGCTTCTCGATGAAGTTAAAGCCGAACACGCCCAGCGCGAACACCAGCAAGGTCAACGCGATGGTGCTCTTGCGCCACTCGACGCAGCGGCCCACCAGGCGCCGGAACCGGCGGTAATTCTCGGTATCGAAGACGTCATGCTCGCTCTCGCCGTGCGAATGCGGCTTCACCTTCAGCAGCAAAAAACCGATGTAGGGCGTGAACATCACCGCGGCCACCCACGACACCAGCAGCGCGATCGCGTTCACCGAGAACATCGTGAAGGTGTACTCGCCGGCGGCCGACTTGGCCAGCCCGATCGGCAGGAATCCAGCTGCGGTGATCAGGGTCCCGGTCAGCATCGGCATCGCGGTCGACGTGAAGGCAAAGGTCGCCGCCTCGAAGCGCGACAGGCCCTCCTCCATTTTCCGCACCATCATCTCGACCGCGATGATGGCGTCGTCGACCAGCAGGCCGAGCGCGATGATCAGGGCGCCGAGGGAAATTTTGTGCAGGTCGATCGACAGCACGTTCATGAACAGGAAGGTGATCGCCAGCACCAGGGGGATGGTCAGCGCCACCACCAGGCCGGGGCGCACGTCGAGGCGCAGCGGCTTGGTGTGCAGGCCGAGCGCGACGAAGCTCACCGCCAGCACGATCAGCACCGCCTCGATCAGCGTATGTATGAATTCGCTGACCGACTCGGTGACCGCGCGCGGCTGGTTCGACACGCGGTGCAGCTCGATCCCGACCGGCAGCTGCGACTTGATCCGCGCCAGCGTCGCGTCGAGGCCCTTGCCCATGTCGATGATGTTCCCGCCCTTCTCCATCGACACGCCGAGCCCGATCACTTCCTGGCCGTTGAAGCGCATCTTGTCCTGCGGCGGATCCTGGTATTCGCGCTTGATGGTGGCGATGTCGCCGAGCCTCACGCTGGAGGCGCCGGCGCGCAGCTCCAGGTCTTCCAGCTCTTTGACCGTTTTCAGCGCGCCGGTGACGCGCACCTGCAGGTTGTCGGTCGGCGTCACCAGCACGCCGGTCGACTCCACCGCATTCTGGGTCGCGATCTGGCTGACGATCGCATCGAACGGCAACCCTAACTGGGCGAACTTTTTGTGCGACAGCAGGATATTGATCCTCTCTTCCTGCACGCCGAACTGTTCGACCTTGGCCACCAGCGGCACCCGCAACAGCTGCTGGCGCACGAAGTCGGCGTAATCCTTTACTTCCTTATAGCTGAAGCCCTCGCCCGACAGCGCGACGATCGAACCGTAGGTATCGCCGAATTCGTCGTTGAAGAACGGCCCGCGCACGCCTGCGGGCAAAGTGCCGGCGATGTCGCCCAGCTTCTTGCGCACCTGGTACCACGAGGCCGCGGTCTCTTTCGGCGGCGTCGACTCGCGCAGCTGCAGGATGATCAGCGTCTCGCCCGGCTTGGAGTAGCTCTTGATCTTGTCGATGTACGGCGTTTCCTGCAGTTTGCGTTCAAGCTTGTCCGTGACCTGCTCGGCCATCTGCACCGCCGTGGCGCCCGGCCACACGGCGCGCACGATCATGTTCCGGAAGGTGAACGGCGGATCCTCGTCCTGGCCCAGGCTGGCGTAGCTGACGATCCCGCCGATCAGCAGCGCGGCGATCAGGTAGCGGGTCAGCGGAATGTGCTCGAGCGCCCAGCGCGAGAGATTGAAGCCTTTCATTTCGCGCCCTCGGCGGGCATCAGCTTGACTTTCTGGCCGGCCTTGAGCAGGTTGGCGCCCGCGGTCACCACCACCTGGCCGGGCGCGGCGCCCGACACCAGGACGATGTCGTTGCCGGTGACGCCGCCGATTTGCACCGGCGCCATGCGCACCGCGCCGTTTTCGACCACCCACACCGACGTGACGCCCTTCTCCTGCACCAGCGCGCTCAAAGGCACGACGATGCGGGGCGTCGCGGTGCTCGACGAGAACTGCACCTGCGCCGTCATGCCCAGCTTGACGTCTTTCGCGGCCGCCGGAATCGACACCTTGATCTGGTAGGTGCGCGTGGCCGGATCGGCCACCGGCGACACTTCACGCACCTTGCCGGGAATGACCGCGCCCGGATTGGCCCACAGGCGCACCGTCACGTCGGACACCTTGCGCAAGGTGTCGACCTTGTCTTCGGGGACGCCGATGACGATTTCCTTTTCGTCCAGCCGCGCCACCCGCACCACCGGCGCGCCGGGCGTGACCACCTGGCCGACTTCGGCGTCGATCGCCGTCACCACCCCATCGATGTCGGACACCAGCGTGGCGTAGCCGGCCTGGTTCGACTGGCCGCGGTAGCCCGCCTGCGCCGCGTCGACGCTGGCCTGCGCCGCCTTGTACGCCGACACCTTCGCGTCGATCACCGCCTCGCTGACGAAGTTCTTGCTGCGCAGTTCCTGGTAGCGTTTCATCTCGGCGCGCGCGAGGTCGCGGCTGGTTTCGGCCGCGCGCAGGTTGGCCAGGCCCTGCGCCGCCGACAGTTTCAGGTCCTGCGGATCGAGCTGCATCAGCACCGTGCCGCGCTTGACCACGCTGCCGACGTCCACCTTGCGCGCCGTGATCTTGCCGCCGACACGGAAACCGAGCCGCGACTCGAAGCGCGGCTTGACCTCGCCCGAGAACTCGGCGTTGACGCCGACATTGCCGGCGGCCAGCGTCATGGTCCGCACTGGGCGGATTTCTTCGGTCTTGTCGGGTGCTTTGGAACAGGCGGACAACAGGCACGCACTAACAACGAGGGCGAAGCCCCGGAGCGAGAATCTGGAAGCGGACACGATTATTTCCTTTATTATGCGGCAGCTGCGACAAGCTTTCTATAATGAAATATTATAACCGTTATCACACTCCAAATGACTTTCGCGTCATTTAACATTCATGCCCGTCGATCACTACGAAAATTTCCCGGTTGCGTCGTTTCTGCTGCCGAAACGGCTGGTCCCGGCGGTCGAGGCGATCTACGCGTTCGCCCGCAGCGCCGACGACCTCGCCGATGAGGGCGACGCCGCGCCGGCCGAACGGCTGGTCGCGCTTGCGCGCTACGAGCAGGCGCTTGACGCAATCGCCCGTGGCGAGCCGGCCGACGACCCCATGTTTGCGCGCCTGGCCGCCGTGATTGTCCAGTACCAGCTGCCGCTGCAGCCGTTTCGCGACTTGCTGTCGGCCTTCAAGCAGGACGTCGCCGTGCGGCGCTACCCCGATTTCGACGCCCTTCTCGACTATTGCCGGCGATCGGCCAACCCGGTCGGCCTGCTGATGCTGACCCTGTACGGCGCAGCCGATGCGCATAATGTACGTCAATCCGACGCCATCTGCTCTTCCTTACAACTCATCAACTTCTTGCAGGATGTCGCCATCGACCGCGAAAAGGACCGCATCTACATCCCGCTCGATGACCTGGCGCGTTTCGGCGTCGATCACGAAAAGCTGGCCGAGTGGCGCGCCGATGCCCGCTTTCGCGAACTGATGGCGTTCGAAGTGGCGCGGGCGCGCGCGCTGATGCTGTCCGGCGCCCCGCTGGCGCTGCGCCTGCCGGGCCGCATCGGCTGGGAACTGCGGCTGGTGGTGCAAGGCGGCCTGCGCATCCTCGACGCCATCGAGCGCGTCGATTACGACGTCTTTACGCGCCGGCCGAAACTCGGCCCGCTCGACTGGCTGATCCTCGGGTGGCGCGCGATGTGGATGCGCTGACCGCTCGGTAGCAAAAAACCATGGCCGCACAGCCCGCATTGCCCGCCGGACCTATAGAATAGCGGCTTCGATTCGCCAATCATTGCACTTTTATCCATGTCCCCCGACGAATACTGCCAACAAAAAACCGTCCAGAGCGGCTCCAGTTTCTACTACAGTTTCCTGTTCCTCCCTGTCGAACGGCGCCGCGCCATCACCGCGCTGTACGCGTTCTGCCGGGAAGTCGACGACACGGTGGACGAGTGCACCGACGAATCGATCGCGCGCATCAAGCTGGCCTGGTGGCGCACCGAAGTGTCGGCGATGTACAAAGGCGGCGGCACCCATCCGGTGATGCTGGCGCTGCAGCCGCACCTGTCGACCTACAACCTGCAGGAGCAGCACATCCAGGCCATCATCGACGGCATGGAGATGGACCTGAACCAGTCGCGCTACCTCGACTACCCCGCCCTCAAAAAATACTGCTGGCACGTGGCCAGCGTGGTTGGCATCCTGTCGGCCAGCATCTTCGGCGTGACCAATCCGCGCACGCTGGAATACGCCGAGAGGCTCGGCCTCGCGTTCCAGCTGACGAACATCATCCGCGACGTCGGCGAAGACGCGCGCAAGGGCCGCATCTATCTTCCGATCAGCGAACTGCAGCAGTTCGGCGTGACCGCGGCCGACCTGCTCAACGCGCGCCACAGCGACAAGTTTGAAGCGCTGATGAAGTTCCAGTCGGAGCGCGCGCAGGCGACCTACGACGAAGCGTTCGCGCTGCTGCCCAATGAAGACCGGCGCGCCCAGCGTCCCGGCCTGATGATGGCCGCGATCTACCGCGCGGTGCTCGACGAGATCGAGCGCGACGATTTCAAGGTGCTGGCCCAGCGCACTTCGCTGACACCGCTGCGCAAGCTCTGGCTGGCGTGGAAAACCTACATCCGTGGCTGACAAGGGCAAACGCGTCGCCGTCGTCGGCGGCGGCTGGGCGGGCTGCGCGGCGGCGGTGGAGCTGGCCGGCGCCGGCTGCGCCGTCACGCTGTTCGAGGCCGCGCGCACCCTCGGCGGACGCGCCCGCGCGGTCGAACTGCATGGACGGATGCTCGACAACGGCCAGCACATCCTGCTCGGCGCCTACCACGACACGCTGCGGCTGCTGAACCGGGTAGGCGTCGATCCGAAGTCCGCGCTGCTGAACCTCCCACTGCAAATGCGCTACCCGCCGGCCAGCGGCGGCATGGATTTCGTTGCGCCGCGCGTCCCCGCGCCATGGCACATGGCGGTGGCGCTGCTGCGGGCAAAAGGCCTCGCCTTCGCCGACAAGATGGCGCTGGCGCGCTTCTCGTCCACCGCGCGCTGGATGGGCTGGCAGCTGAACGTCGATTGCAGCGTCACTGAATTGTTGGAGCGCTTTGACCAGACCCCGCGGCTGATCCGGCTGATGTGGCGCCCGCTGTGCCTCGCCGCGCTCAACACGCCACCCGAGCGCGCCTCGGCCCGCGTCTTCCTTGCCGTGCTGCGCGACAGCCTGGGCGCGCGGCGCGCGGCGTCGGACATGCTGCTGCCGCGACTCGACCTGCAAACCTTGTTCCCGCGCGCGGCCGCACGCTTCGTCGAACAGCACGGCGGCGTGGTCCGCTGCGGCGCAAAAGTCGGCGCGATCTCTGGGCACGACGGTGGCTGGCGGGTGGACGCGACCGGCGCCGCGGTCGGCGGCGCCAGCAGCGAGCGCTTCGATGCCGTGGTTCTGGCGGCGGCGCCGCCCGCCGCAGCAGCCCTGGTGCCCGCGCTGGCGCCACAGCTGTCGGCGTTCGACTATGAGCCGATCACCACCTGCTACCTCCAGTACGGACAGGAAGTAAAACTGGACCTGCCGTTCTGCGCGCTGATCGACGATCCCGAATCCGGCCACTGGGGCCAGTTCGTGTTCGACCGTGGCCAGCTCGACGCCGGCCAGGCGGGCCTGCTGTCGGTGGTGGTCAGCGCCTCGCTCGACGCGGCGGCGCTCGACCAGGCCGTGCTGGCGCAGGCGATTGCCCAGCAAATGACAGCGGTATTCGGCTTGTCCAACCCGCAATGGACCCAGGTGATCACCGAAAAGCGCGCAACGTTTTCCTGCACGCCCGGCCTTCAGCGGCTGTCGACGCAGACCGGATTACCCGGCCTGGTGCTGGCCGGCGACTACACCGCCAGTGACTATCCGGCAACATTGGAAACTGCCGTGCGCAGCGGCGTCGCGGCAGCGCGTGCTCTCCGATGAGCCGCGCTGGTCACCGCCGCACGCAATTATCCCGGTATATGGTCGCCCACCCCGCGAATCTTGCAGCCTGTCGCATGCCGGTGGTATCGCATGGGCGCGGTCGGTACAGTAGCACCATCGACAACCGCTGTTTCTCCGGCCCCCATCATGAATCTGCAACTTGGAATTCGCACCCTGGCGCTGCTGGCAATCGTTGCCGCAAGCACAGTTGTGATTGTCAAGCCGGAACTGGTCGGCGGCACGAAGACGGCAGCCTACATTGCATTTGTAGCACCACACGGAAATTGAAATGGGCAAACTGGAATTTCTCGACGCGCTAAAGCGTGCCATGACCGGCCTGGCGCCGGAGCTGCAGGCCAAGACGCTGGCGTATTACGAACAGCGCTTCGTCGACGGCGTCTCGGTCGGCCGCACCGAGCAGGACATCGCGCAGGAGCTCGACGACCCGAAAAAAATCGCGATGACCTTGCGCGCCAGCTCGCACCTGTCCGCATTCGAACAAAAGCGCAACCCGGCCAACCTGCTGCGCCTGATCGTATCGGGACTCGGGCTGGCGATCTTCAACCTCTTCATGATCGTGCCGGCCGCGGTCTACGCTTCGCTGCTGGCCTCGATGTACGCCGCCTCGTTCGCGTTTTACATCGGCGGCATCGCGATTACCGCGAGCGGCCTGTCCGGCGCCAACGAGCTGGTGCTCGACGGCCCGCTGCGCCACTTCCTCATCCGCGGCAAGGACATGGGCGACGCCCAGACCAAGGTGACGATCGGCGACACCGGCATCCGCGTGTTCCAGGAAAAGGCGCCGGATCCGCTGCCGCAGGCGCACGCCGCCGACGACAGCGACGGGGAGGCGTCCCGGGACGTCGTCAAGCGCGCCGAGGAAGTAGCCGGCGGCGGCATCCGCATCTCCACCGACATGGACGCCGGCTCGCGCACCACCCAGACCTTCTTCGGCCTGTCGATGGTGGTAGGCGCCATCATCCTGTTCCTGCTTAGCCTCGTCGTGACGAAGTACACCTTCATCGGCATCAAGCGTTACGTTCAAATGAATTTCTCGCTGCTCAAGGGCAGCTGACAGCACCGGAGACACCCATGCGCGCATTAATGAAAGTCGGATTCAGCCTGCTGGTGCTGGCCTTCCTGTTGATCGGCCTGTCCTACAGCATGCTGAGGGCCCAGGGAATCAGCAATCCGTCGAGCGGCGCAGGCCGGGCCGTGCAAAGCGAAACGCGCGCGATCAACGGCGACGTCCGCGGCATCGACCTGAGCGGACCGATCGACCTGACCCTGCGCCAGGGCGCCGTGCCCTCGCTGGTCGTACGCGGCGAACAGCGCCTGCTCGGCAACATCGACACCACGCGCGGCACCGACGGCACCCTGCACATCGGCACCACCGGCATGCTGCTGCACCATCGCCAGCCCTTGCAGGTCACGCTGGTGCTGCCGTCGATCGAAGATATTTCGGTGCGCGGCAATGGTGACAGCACCGTCAACGGCTTCAGCGGCGATCGCATCGAGGTCAACCTGGACGGCTCCGGCAACGTCAAGTTCAATGGCCGCTTCAAGGAGGTCAAGGCCGAGATCCACGGCAGCGGCGAGCTGGAAATGAACGGCGGCGCCAGCGACAAGGTCGAAGTCGCGCTGGTCGGTTCGGGCCGGATGACCGTGGTGGGCTCCACCAGGCTGTTCAAGGCCGAGCAGACCGGCTCGGGCGACGTCATCGCGCGCCACCTCAGCGCCGACGAGGTCAACCTGCAGATGATGGGTTCGGGCGACGCCGTCGTCACCGCGCTCAAGGCGGTGGAAGTGACGCTGCGCGGCAGCGGCGACGCGGTGGTCTACGGCGGCCCGACGCAGCGCAATGTGAGCCGCAACGGTTCCGGCGAAGTCGCGTTTAAACCTTGAGCCAGGCGAGTACGCCACGCGCAGCCGCGCGGCCGCTCGCAAAGCACGCCGTCAGCAAATAGCCGCCGGTCGGCGCTTCCCAGTCGATCATCTCGCCCGCCACGAACACGCCAGGCAAGGCGCGCATCATAAGCATGTCCGGTTCCAGCGCATCGAAGCGAATCCCGCCGGCGCTGCTGATCGCCTCGTCGATCGGACGCGCGCGCTTCAACACCACCGGCAGCCGCTTGATCGCCCCCGCCAGCCGCGCCGGATCGCTGAATTCCTCTTTGTCCAGGCACTCGCGCAGCAAGCCTGATTTCACGCCCTTGATCCCGAGCCGGCTTTGCAGGTGGCTCGACATCGAGCGCGCGCCGCGCGGATGCGTCACTTCGTCGTGCACCCGGTCCTCGCTGAAATCCGGCGCCAGGTCGAGCCAGATCGTGGTGCTGCCGTGCTCCGCGATCTGGTCCCGCAGCGGCGCCGACAGCGCATAAATCAGGCTGCCTTCAACGCCGGTCGCCGTGATGACGAACTGGCCCTTGCGGCGCACCGGCTTGCCGTCCGCGCCGGTCGATTCGATCGCCACCGTCAGCAGCGGGTCGCCGGCATGGCGGCTGCTGAAATGCCCGCTCCAGTCGACGTCGAAGCCGCAATTGGACGGCGCCAGCGGCGCGACCGCAACCGATTTCTCTTCCAATAGCGGGACCCAGGCGCCGTCCGATCCGAGCCGCGCCCAGCTCGCGCCGCCCAGCGCGAGCACCACCGCGTCGGCCGTGACAAGCTGCTCGCCGTCGGGACTCGAAAACACCAGCTGTTCGCCGCGCCATCCCAGCCAGCGATGGCGCATGTGAAACTGCGCGCCGGCTTCGCGCAGGCGGTGCAGCCAGGCGCGCAACAGCGGCGCCGCCTTCATATCGGTCGGGAACACGCGGCCCGAGCTGCCGATGAAGGTGTCGATGCCGAGGCCGTGGACCCATTCGCGCACCGCCGCCGCGTCGAATTGCGCCAGCCATGCGCCGACCTGCTCCGAGCGCGCGCCGTAGCGCCGCACGAAGTCCGCCGCAGCTTCCGAATGCGTGATGTTCATGCCGCCCTTCCCCGCCAGCAGGAACTTGCGGCCGACCGAGGGCATTGCGTCGTACAGGTCGACGCGAATGCCGGCCTGGCTCAGCACCTCGGCCGCCATCAGGCCGGCCGGGCCGCCGCCGATCACGGCGACGCGGGGATTCTTTGAAGTGCTGGGCGCCATGCGGGCTTTCGATCGGAGCGTGGGAAGGGCCGAATTGTAGTCGATACCAGCACGCGAAAATAGATGTAAAGCTTACTTGACATCCGATTTGGACGCGCCTAATATGTAAAGCATACTTTACTACATGGAGATCCAGCATGCAGCACGAAAAACGCGTCGGAAGGGCTTATCACCGTGACCTGTGGACGTCGGTACTGGTTTACATGGTGCTGCTGTTCGGCTCCATCAAGCTCGGTCGTCCGATGGCCGACGGTGTCCTTCGCACCGCAATCCTGGTCACGCCGATGATCGGCTTCGGCCTGATGATCTGGGCGATGGCGCGCCACCTGTCGCGCATCGACGAATACCAGCGCATGCGCATGCTCGAAACCTTCGCCATCGCCGCGGCGATCACCGCGGGCCTCAGTTTCACCTACGGCTTCCTCGAAACCGCCGGCTTCCCAAAGATCTCGATGTTCACGGTGTGGATCGTGATGGGGTCCTCGTGGGGCCTGGTGGGCGCAGTGCGGGCCCTGCTCAAGCGATGAACAACATCATCCGCCAGTTGCGCGCCGAGCATGGCTGGAGCCAGGCCCACCTGGCCGACCTGCTCGACGTGTCGCGCCAAACCGTCAATGCGCTGGAGACGGGCCGTTACGACCCCAGCCTGCCGCTCGCCTTCGCCATTTCCCGGCTGTTCGGCAAACCGATCGAATCGATTTTTAACCCTGACCAGGAGTCATCATGAAAGCAGCATTGTTGTTTGCAATGATCCTCGGCGCCTGCGCGCCCGCATTCGCCACCGATGCGCCCGCGCCGCAAAGCCGCTATGCAGCGACCATCGCGCCGGCCGAACGCTTCGAAGTGAACGGCATGCTAGTCGAGCGCCACGGCCAGCGCGGCACACCGTTGATCCTGATCCCGGGACTGGGCAGCGGCGCGTGGGCCTGGCAGGACACCGTGCGCCGGTTCAGCGGCGAGCATGCGGTCTACGTCGTCACGCTGGCCGGGTTCGACGGCCGCGCCCCGATCGCCGGCAACCCGATCGACAATGCGCGCCAGTCGCTGCGCCAGCTGATCGTCTCGCGCAAGCTGGACAAGCCGGTACTGGTCGGCCACAGCCTGGGCGGCGCGCTGTCGATCGCCTTCGCCGAGCACGATTCGAACCTGATCCGCGGCGTGGTCGCCATCGACGGCCTGCCCGTGATGCCCGGAACCGAGAACATGCCGGCAGCGCAGCGGGTGGCGTTCGGCGCGTCGATGAAGGAGCGCATGGCCGGCGGCACGAAGGAGCAATTCGCCCTCGGCCAGCAGTCATACATGCGCGGCATCGGCGTGATGGACATGTAAGGCCGACGAATTGGCGAAGCTCTCCGCCCGCAGCGACCAGGTCGCGGTGGGCGAAGCGGCGGCAGCATTGCTGGCGGCTGATTTCCGTCCCGGCCTGAAGGACATCACCGTGCCGGTGCTGCTGGTTGCGCCCTACTTCGAGGCCGACGGATCGCAGCGCGGCCTCACGCGCGACATGGCGACGGGCTACTACACCTCGCTGATGGCCGGCACGCCGAAGGTCCAGGTGGTGTCGATCGCGCCGTCGCGCCATTTCGTGATGTTCGACCAGCCCGACATGCTGGCCGACACCCTGCGCGGCTTCCTCAATTCCCTGTAAGCGGAGCGCCGGGGTCTGGTCCTGCGGACCTTACCCCATCTTGATCTGATCGAGCGCAAATCTCACTCGATACCACGGAACCGAACGGCCTGCCCGATGCCTAACCAGTAAGGCTCGTCCCGAGCCTGACCGGGCATCCCATGACTGCCGCCATCACCGCAACGTCAGCCCGCCGCAGCCGTCAGCTGCGGCAGCGACGCCATCAGGTCCGCGAAGCGCTCGCCCTGGATCATCACGTGTTCGCGCGCCAGCTGCGCGGCCAGCTCGCCATCGCCCTTGACGATCGCCTGCACCATCGCATCGTGTTCGTCGAACGAAGTGCCGATCCTGTCCCGCACCCGCAGCTGAAGGCGCCGGTATGGCCGCAGCCGGCGCGACAGGCTGCGCGCCTGCTCGATCAGGAACTGATTGTGGCTGCCGGCATAAACGGCATAGTGAAATTCCTCGTTCTTGTAATAGTAGTCGTCCGGATCCCTGGTCAGGCTGGCCTGCTTGCACGCTTCGTGCGCGGCCAGCAGCGCCGCCTGTTCGGCCGGCGCCATGCGGCGGGCGCCGAGCCGCGCGCACACCGCCTCAAGCTCCGACATCACCTCGAACATCTCCACCAGCTGCTGCGGCCCGAGTTCGGCCACCAGCGCGCCGCGCCGCGGCCGGATCACCACCAGTCCCATCGACGCCAGCTGGATCAAGGTCTCCCTGATCGGCGTGCGCGACACGCCGAACTGGGCCGCGAGCTCCGTTTCATCGAGATGCTGGCCAGGCTGCAGCGTGCCGACCGCGATCATCTCCTCGATCGTTTCGCGCAGGCTTTCGGAACGGCTTTTCATGTTGAATCTTCCATACACTTGTATATAGTGATTCATTATAAAAGCACAAATGAGCTTGACAACGTATTTTTTAAGTTTAATCTTGTATACATAAGAAAGAACGCTGCATACGTTGCGCCTCGGCAAGCGTCTGTCGCGATTCACCCGAAGTTCACAAAAAACCATCTTGGAGGATGACATGTCGGTAATGACCCGCAGGACCGTATTGGGCGCACTCGCCACCAGCCCGCTCTGGCTGAACACCGCCTGGGCACAAGGCAGCAAAATCAAGATCTCGCACCAGTTCCCGGGTGGCACCGTCACCGAAGGCGACTTCCGCGACCGCCTGGTCCGCATGTTCGCCGCCGAGGTCGAAAAGCGCAGCAAGGGCGCCCTGAAATTCGAGATCTACCCGGGTTCGTCGCTGATGAAGACCAATGCCCAGTTCTCCGCCATGCGCAAGGGCGCACTCGACATGTCGCTGGTGCCCCTGTCGTATGCCGGCGGCGAAGTCCCGGAAGTGAACATTGGCCTGATGCCCGGCCTGGTCACCTCCTACGACCAGGGCTACGGCTGGAAGAATGCCGAAGTGGGCAAGGAGCTCAATCGCATCCTGCTCGAAAAAGGCATCGTGCTGGTGAGCTGGATCTGGCAGGCCGGCGGCGTCGCTTCGCGCACCAAGCCGATCGTCGAGCCGGAAGACGCCAAGGGCATGAAAGTGCGCGGCGGCTCGCGCGAGATGGACCTGATGCTCAAGGCCGCCGGCGCCGCTGTCGTCACCCTGCCGTCCAATGAAATCTACGCCGCGATGCAGACCGGCGCGATGGAAGCGGCCCTCACCTCCTCCACCTCGCTGATCTCGTTCCGCCTCGAAGAAGTCTCGAAGGCGCTGACCACCGGCCGCGGCGGCGCCTACTGGTTTATGTTCGAGCCGCTGATGATGTCGAAGGCGGTGTTCGACAAGCTGACCAAGGAACAGCAGGCGCTGATCCTGACTGTCGGCGGCGAACTCGAAACGTTCGCGCGCAAGGCCGCGATGGAAGACGACCAGGCCGTGGCCGCCGTGTACCAGAAGGCCGGCGCCAAGGTGGTCGACCTGAACCCCGCCATCGTCAAGAAATGGCAGGCGATCGCGCGCGCCAACGTCTGGAAGGACTACGCCGACAAGAACGCCAACTGCGCCAAGCTGCTGGCCCTGGCTGAGAAGACCTTATGAGCCATGGGTTCGAGCTGGAGCCGGCCAAGGGACCGGCCGTTCCCGACCTGCCCGCGCTGGCCGGGTTCTCGCTCGTCCTCGACCGCTTCAACAACCTGCTGCTGAAGCTGTCGATGGTCGCGATGATCCTGACCGCCCTCATTCTCACCTACTCGGTCGTGGTCCGCTACTTCTTCAAGACCCCGACCGACTGGCAGGATGAAGCGTCAGTGTTCATGCTGGTCGGCGTGACCTTTTTCTGCACCGCCTACGTGCAGTCGTACCGCGGCCACATCGGCATCGAGGCCCTGTCCTCGTTGCTGTCGCCGCGGGTCAACGCGGTGCGCCTGTTCATCGTCGACCTGGTCTCCTTCGTGTTCTGCGCGTTCTTCGCGTGGAAGTCCTGGGCCCTGTGCCACGAAGCCTGGGTGGACGGCATGACCACCTCGTCGACCTTCGCGCCGCCGCTGTGGATCCCTTACTCGATGATGGCGGCCGGGATCTCGATCCTCGCGCTGCAGATCCTGGTGCAGGTCCTCACCCATATCACCAACAAGCGGAGCGTTCGATGAGCGATTTGTCTTTGGGCGCCCTGTACGGCGCCGTCACGCTGCTCGTGATGTTCTCCGGGATGCCGATCGCGTTCGCGCTGGGCGTCGTCGCGACCGGTTTCATGTACTTCTTCATGCCGGCGTCGTCGCTCGACACGATCACCCAGAACGTCTACGAGGAGATGGCGTCGATCACCCTGCTGTCGATCCCCTTGTTCATCCTGAAGGGAGCGGCGATCGGCAAGTCACCGGCCGGCAAGGACCTGTATTCGGCCATCCACACCTGGCTGCACAAGGTTCCCGGCGGCCTCGGTATCGCCAACGTGTTCGCCTGCGCCCTGTTCGCCGCGATGGCCGGCTCCTCGCCGGCCACCTGCTCGGCGATCGGCTCGGCCGGCATCCCCGAGATGCGCAAGCGCGGCTACTCGCCCGGCTTCGCAGCCGGCATCATCGCCGCCGGCGGCACGCTCGGCATCCTGCTGCCGCCGTCGATCACGATGATCCTGTACGCGGTCGCGGCGGAACAGTCGCTGGGACGCCTGTTCCTCGCCGGGATCGGCCCCGGCCTGCTGCTGGTGATCCTGTTCGCCGGCTATGCCGTCTACCGCGCCCGCAAGGAATACGCGATGGCGCTGGCCCTGTACGAAGGCGGCGGCGCCAAGTCGGCCTATCTCGAAGTGGAACACTTCACGCTGCGCGAAAAAGTCGAAATGCTGCCGCGCGTGCTGCCCTTCATCGTCCTGCTGATCGGCGTGATGATCGCGCTGTACGGCGGCTACGCCACCCCGTCCGAAACCGCGGGCCTCGGCGCGATGCTGGCGATGGTCCTGATCGCCATCGTCTACCAGGTCTGGCGCCCGCGCGACCTGGCGCCGATCCTCACGTCGACCATCAAGGAATCGACGATGCTGCTGCTAATTATCGGCATGTCGCTGCTCTACTCCTACGTCATGAGCTACCTGCACATCAGCCAGTCCGCCGCCCAGTGGGTGGTCGACATGCACCTGTCGCGCTGGCTGCTGTTGGCGGTGATCCTGCTGATGGTGATCGTGTTCGGCTTCTTCCTGCCGCCGGTGTCGATCATCCTGATGACGGCGCCGATCATCCTGCCGCCGCTGAAAGCCGCCGGCTTCGACCTGATCTGGTTCGGCGTGGTCATGACGGTGGTGATGGAGATGGGACTGATTCACCCGCCGGTGGGGCTGAACATCTTCGTCATCAAGAACATCGCGCCCGACATACCGCTCAAGGACGTGATCTGGGGCGTGATGCCGTTCGTCGGCCTGATGTTCGTCGCCGTGATCCTGCTGTGCCTCTTCCCCGGCATCGCCACCGGCCTGCCCAACATCCTGATGGGAGCGAAGTAGTGAACGCGCCGCCGAAAGCCTGGAACACCCTCGAGACCAACCGCGCCGGCAGGTTGGCGCGCGCGCGCAGCGTGCTGGGCGACGCCCTCGACGGCAAGGCTGTCCCGGCGGCGCGCATCGGCGACCTGCTGCACAACGTGCTCGAATGCGGCGACCGGGTCTGCCTCGAAGGGAACAACCAGAAGCAGGCCGACTTCCTCGGCAAAGCGCTGGCGTCGCTGGACCCGGCGCGTATCAACCAGCTGCACATGCTGCAGTCGGTGCTGGCGCTGCCCGAGCACCTCGACGTGTTCGAGCGCGGCGTCGCCTCGCGGCTCGACTTTTCGTTCTCGGGGCCGCAGTCCGGCCGCGTGGCCAAGCTGGTCGCGGCGGGCAAGCTCAATATCGGCGCCATTCATACCTACCTCGAGCTGTTCAGCCGCTATTTCATCGACCTGCCGCCGCGCGTCTGCCTGGTCGCGGCCGAAGCGGCCGACCGCCACGGCAACCTGTACACCGGCCCGAATACCGAAGACACGCCGCCGATCGTCGAGGCCACCGCCTTCAAGAATGGCATCGTGATCGTTCAGGTGAACCGCATCATGGAGAAACTGCCGCGCGTCGACATCCCCGGCGACTGGGTCGACTTCGTGGTGCAGTCGCCGGATCCCTATTACATCGAGCCGCTGTTCACGCGCGACCCGGCCCTGATCTCCGAGATCCAGGTGCTGATGGCGATGATGGCCATCAAGGGCATCTACGCCGAGTACGGCGTGCAGCGCCTGAACCACGGCATCGGCTTCGACACTGCGGCGATCGAGCTGCTGCTGCCCACCTACGCCGAGTCGCTGGGCCTGAAGGGCAAGATCTGCCGCCACTGGGCGCTCAACCCGCACCCTGCGCTGATCCCGGCGATCGAAGCCGGCTTCGTCGAATCGGTCCACTCCTTCGGCTCCGAGCTGGGAATGGAAGACTACATCCGCGCGCGGCCCGACGTCTTCGCGGTGGGCCTGGACGGCAGCATGCGCAGCAACCGTGCGCTGTGCCAGGCAGCCGGCCACTACGCCTGCGACATGTTCATCGGCTCGACGCTTCAGATCGACATGCAGGGCAATTCCTCGACCGCCACCGCCGGGCGCATCGCCGGCTTCGGCGGCGCACCGAACATGGGCGCCGACGCGCGCGGCCGTCGCCACGCCAGCGAGGCCTGGCTGAAGGCCGGCCGCCAGGCGCGCGAAGGCCGCAACACCATTCCGCGCGGCCAGAAGCTGGTGGTGCAGATCGTCGAGACCTTCCGCGAACACATGCAGCCAGCCTTCGTCGACAGGCTCGATGCGTGGGAGCTGGCCGAACAGGCCGGCTTCGACATCCCGCCGGTGATGATCTATGGTGACGACGTTACCCACATCCTCACCGAGGAAGGCATCGCCAACCTCCTGCTGTGCCGCTCCGACGAGGAGCGCGAGCAGGCGATCCGCGGCGTGGCCGGCTACACGCCGGTGGGCATGGCGCGCGACAAGCGCATGGTCGAGAACCTGCGCGACCGCGGCATCATCCAGCGCGCCGAGGACATCGGCGTGGACAAGCGGCTCGCTTCGCGCGACCTGCTGGCGGCCAAGAACATGAAAGACCTGGTGCGCGCGTCGGGGGGGCTGTACGCACCGCCGCGCCGCTTCCGGAACTGGTAAGGATCGAACAATGGAAACGCTGGAATATCGGTTTGAACACGGCACCCGCGCCTTGCCCCCGCAGCCGAAGGTGGTCGGCGTGGTCGGCTCGGGCAACCTCGAGGTGCTGATCGAATCGGCGCCGCTGGCCGGCGCCTGCACCATCGAGATCAAGACCGCGGCGATCGGCTTCGGCGCCACCTGGAAGGCCGTGATGCAGGACTTCCACCAGCGCTGGCAGCTGAAGGACACGCGCATCGCCATCAACGACATGGGCGCCACGCCCGCCGTGGTGAGCCTGCGCCTGGACCAGGCGGTTGAGACGATGCTGGGGACGGCGCCATGAGCAGCTATCTGGAACTGACCGCGCGCGAGCGCATCGGCCGCGTGTTCGACGCCGGCAGCTTCGTCGAATTCCTGCCGCCGTCGGCGCGCATCGTCAGCCCGCACCTGGGACAGCTCGATGCGCCGGTGTCGTTCGACGACGGCGTCATCGTCGGCCGCGCGCTGCTGGCTGGACAGCCGGTATTCGCGGCGGCGCAGGAAGGCGGCTTCATGGGCGGCGCGGTGGGCGAAGTCCACGGAGCCAAGCTGGTTGGCCTGCTCAAGCGCGCAGTCATCGAGAAGACCGGCGCGGTGGTGCTGCTGTTGGAGACCGGCGGCGTGCGCCTGCACGAAGCCAATGCCGGCTTGATCGCAGTCTCCGAAGTGATGCGCGCCGTGCTTGACGCGCGCGCGGCCGGCGTCGCGGTGATCACTCTAGCCGGCGGCAGCAACGGCGTGTTCGGCGGCATGGGCATCGTCGCCCGCTGCACCAACGCCATCGTCATGTCCGAAGAAGGCCGCCTTGCCATGTCCGGCCCCGAAGTGATCGAAACCGCCGGCGGCGTCGAGGAATTCGACTCGCGCGACCGCGCGCTGGTGTGGCGCACCACCGGCGGCAAGCACCGCTACCTGCTGGGCGACTGCCAGGCGGTGGTGGCCGACTCCGTGGACGCGTTCCGCAAAGCCGCAATCGACCTGGTCGCGGCCTTCCGTGCAGAGCCGGCCGGGTTGACCTTGCAGGATCTGGAGGCGGAGCAGGCGATGCTCGGCGAGCGGATCGAGCGATTCGGCGCGATGACCGAGCCGCTCGATATCTGGGCCGCGCTCGGCGTCGAACAGCCGGCAGCAATCCCGATGCTCGACGCCGCCGAATTCATGGCCGCCGCCGGCCCGCACCGCATGGGAGGCCGCTGATGGACTGGAAAGTACTCGCCGGCGCGCTGTTCCCGCGCGGTCACGCGATCACCGAAGCAGACAACTTCCTGAGCGGCAGCGCGCAGGTGGGCGAACAAACCATTGCGGTGGTGGGCACCACCGGCCACGCGCCGATCGGCGTCGAAATCGCGCTGGCGCAGGCGCGCTTCGTGCTGGCGACGGTGCGCGAGCATCCGGGCCGGCCGATCCTCATGCTGGTCGATACCCAGGGCCAGCGGCTGCGTCATCGCGACGAGATGTTGGGCATCAACAGCTACATGGCGCACCTCGGCAAATGCGTCGAACTGGCGCGGCGCCAAGGCCACAAGGTCGTCGCCCTGGTGTACGACCAGGCGCTGTCGGGCGGCTTCATCACCAGCGGCCTGATGGCAGACGCGTGCTACGCGCTGCCCGACGCCACCATCCGTGTGATGGGCCTGCCGGCCATGGCGCGCATCACCAAGGTGCCTGAAGAACGGCTGGTCGAACTCGCGGGCTCCAATCCCGTGTTCGCGCCGGGTCCGGAAAACTACCTGCGCATGGGCGGCGTCCAGGAAATCTGGAGCGGCGACCTGGCGGTCCAGCTGCAGCAGGCGCTCGATGCCTCGCCCGGCGGCGACCTGCGCGGCGTGCTCGGACAGTCCCGCGGCGGCCGCAAATTCACGCAACGCGTGATCGACGCCATCGTTTCGGGAAGCGATGTACTCGCGCCATGACCTGGTCTGGCTGACGCCTCGCGGATGGGAGGCGGCGCTCGCTCGCGCCCTCCCCGGCCAGCACGAAGCCATCGAACAGTGGCAGCGGCAAGGCTGGCCGGTTGTGGTGCGCCGCGACGAAGCCGGCGCTGCGCCGGGCAATGTCAGCCTGGGCCTGGCGCTGCCTCCCGACGCCGACGGCGTCAAGCGCAGGATCGCGTTGCACGCACCTGAAATGGAAATCGCCAAAAGCGCGCCGGCGTTGCCGCTTCCCGATGCGGCCGATGCGGCTCCCGCGCACTGGCGACCAACGCTCGACATGCTGGCGCAAGCGCTCCCGTTGCGGGCCTTCGGATCCCTGGCGCTGCAGGCGATCACCGGACAATCCTACCTGACCGCGAAATCCGATATCGACCTGCTGTTTCATCCCAGCAGCCGAAGCATGCTCGATGCCGGACTGGCCGCGATGGCGGCTTGCCCTTTGCCGCTGGACGGCGAAATCGTTTTCCCTTCGGGCGACGCGGTGGCATGGAAAGAATGGACTGGCGCGGAGCGCGTGCTGGTCAAAAGCGTCGCATCGGTGCGCCTGGCGCCAGTCGCTGAACTGCTGGCAACCCTGGAGGACGCATGAGTTTCGCCGTCCCCGCCATGCGCGCGCCCGTGGCGCGCCCGAAGCTCGATCCACGCCGATTCTGCGCCGAGACCGCGCGCATCGCCATCGGTTGCCTGCACGCCGAATTGGTCCTGTATCCCAAGCCAGGCCTGGTGTCGCTGGTCGACAATGGCAGCCACACCGACATGACGGCGGCGACCTTCGTGCGCAGCATGTTCGCGCTGCGGCATTACTTCGCCCGCATCTGCCGCGCTGGATTCGACGACGCGCCTTTTTCTATCCTGAAGCAGCTCGGCATCGACGCCGAAGCGCGCATGATGCGCGCAACCGGCGGCGTCAACACGCACCGCGGCGCGATCTTCAGCCTGGGCATGCTGTGCGCGTCGATCGGCCGCGCCCATGCGCAAGGCATGGCGCCAAGCGCCAACGGACTGCGCGCCGTGATGCTGATCCGCTGGGGCGAAGACCTGGCGGCACACACCCGCCCCGCCGGCGCGACGTCGCATGGATTGCAGGCGGCCGCCCTGCATTCGGCCAGCGGAGCACGCGAGGAAGGCGCCCTCGGCCTGCCGTCTGTTTTCGAAATCGGATTGCCGGCGCTGCGCCGAACGCTGACCGCGGGCCGCAGCATGCAGTTCGCACGCATCGACGCCCTTTTCGCGCTGATGGCGCATGTCAGCGACACCAACGTGCTGTATCGCGGCGGTGCGCTGGCCGCATCGACGGTGCGCCAGCACGCCTCCTGTTTCATCGAGATGGGCGGCACCGCGCATCCGGAATGGCGCAGCTACGCCATCGCCTGCCACCAGGCCTTCGTCGCCGAGCGAATTTCCCCTGGCGGCGCCGCGGACCTGCTGGCCGCCACCTGCCTGGTCCACGCCTACCTGAGCGGCATCGCCCGATGAGCGTACGCTTGCTGCTGCTGTGTCCCGGCCAGGGCGGGCAAAGCGTCTCGATGTTCGAGCTGGCCCGAACCGATGCAAACGCCGCGGCGCTGATCGACAGCCTGGCCAAGGCAGACCCGGATACCTTGTTCGACAATCGCGTTGCGCAGCCTGCGGTGGTCGGCGCGACGCTGGCGATGTGGGAAGCGCTGAAGACACGCTTGCCGGCGCCTTCGCTGGTTGCCGGCTACAGCGTCGGCGAGCTGTCGGCCTACGGAGTGGCCGGCGCGCTGGCGCCTGCCGACGCGATCCGGATCGCGGCGCGGCGCGCGGAGTTGATGGATGCATCGGTTACCGAACCCCAGGCACTCGTCGCCATCACCGGCATCCCCATCGATGGTGTTCGCGCTGTGGCCAGCGCTCACGGTTATGCGGTCGCCATCGTGACCGGCCACGACACCTGCATCGCCGGCGGTCTTGAAGCCTCGCTTCCAGGCCTCGAACAAATCGTCTCGCAGTCCGGCGCGAAACTGCAGCGGCTTCCAGTCGGCATTGCCTCGCACACCCCATTGATGGCCGGCGCGGTGGCGTCGTTCGCGGCCGAACTGGAAGCGGCGAACTTCGCCTCGCAAACGTGTCCAGTGCTGTCGGGAATCGCCGCCGAATCGATCGTCGGCAAGCGGCGCGCGATCGAAGCACTGTCGCGCCAGCTGGTGGAGACCATCGTGTGGGACGCGTGCATGGACGCCGCCATCGAAGCCGGCGTCACGGTGGCGCTGGAACTGGGACCCGGCGCCGCGCTGGCGCGCATGCTTCAAGCGCGTCACCCGCACATCCCGTGCCGCTCGGTGGCGGATTTCCGCAGCATCGACGGCATAGTAGCCTGGGTCGGCCGCGCGGGTTAAGATAGCACCTCACCATTCCGGAGCGACCATGCACCCGATACGATATTGGATCATGCAGTACCTGCTGGCCGCAGGCACAATGTTCGCGATCATGCTCGTCATCGACCTCGCCAGCGGAGCGAAGCTCGCCGACGTCGTGTGGACCTCGCTGGCCTACGCGCTCGGCATCGCGGCGATCTTCATCGGCGCGCGCTACAGCCAGTCGCGCAAGCGCTAGCCGCCGGTCACCGGCGGGAAAAACGCCACTTCGCAGCCTTCGGTCAGCCTGGTCTGGGGGCCGCACATGATCTGGTTGTAGGCCATGCGCAGCGAACGCTCGGGCGCCAGGGCCTCGGCCCACACGCTGCCGCGCGCGGCCAGGAGTGTGCGCACCGCGCCCACGGTCGTCACGTCGGCCGGCACTTCCAGCGACTCTTGCGACAGGTCGAGCGTCTCGCGGACGCTGGCAAAAAAACGCAGGTTAATTTTCATTGATTGCCTAATGCAGTAATTCGCTGAACGGGATGAAGCGCACGCTGTCTCCACGCGCGATCGCCTGGTTTGGTGGATTGTCGATCAGGCCGTCGCCCCACACGGTGGACGTCAGCACGCCCGAGCTCTGGTTGGGGAACAGATCGAGGCCGCCCTCGGCGTTGATGCGCGCGCGCAGGAATTCGTTGCGCCGGTCCGGCTTGGGCCAGTCGAAGTCGGCGCGCATCGCGAAGCCGCGCGGTTCCTGCACCGGCACGCCCTGCAAGCGCAGGATGAACGGCCGCACGAACAGCAGGAAGGTGATGAAACTCGACACGGGATTGCCCGGCAGGCCGAGGAAGAACGCGTCGCCGCCCTCGCGCCGCACTTCGCCGAACGCCAGCGGCTTGCCCGGCTTGACGGCGATTTGCCACATGTTCAGGCGCCCTTCCGCTTCCACCGCCGGCTTGATGTGATCCTCTTCGCCGACCGACACGCCGCCCGAGGTGATGATCAGGTCGTTCTCGCGCGCGGCGCTACGCAAAGTGTAGCGCGTGGCTTCGAGCGTATCGGGCACGATGCCGTAATCGGTGATCGTGCAGCCAAGGTTTTCCAGCAGCGCGCGCAGGGTGAAACGGTTCGAGTTGTAGATCGCGCCGGGAGCAAGCTGGCCGCCGGGCGCCTCGCCAGGCATGGTCAGTTCGTCGCCGGTGAAGAACACTGCCACGCGCAGCTTGCGCACCACCGGCAGCGCGGCCAGGCCGACCGAAGCGGCAAGGCCAAGCTCCTGGCTGCGCAGGCGCGTTCCGGCCGGCAGGATGACGGCGCCCGCGACGATGTCCTCGCCGGCGCGGCGGATCCATTCCCCGGCCGGCGGCGCATGCCTGATCGTGACCGTGCCGTCGTCGTTTGCCTCGCACTGCTCCTGCATCACGACGGCGTCGGCGCCCTCGGGAATCATCGCGCCGGTGAAGATGCGCGCGGCGCAGCCGGCTTCGAGAGGCACGCCGACATGGCCGGCCGGGATGCGCTGGGTCACCTTCAGCCTCGCCTCACCGCTGGCGCAGTCGGCCGCGCGCACCGCATAACCGTCCATGTGGGTGTTGTCTGCCGACGGCACGTCGATGGTCGATGCCTGCGGCGCCGCGAGCACGCGGCCGTTGGCGCACAGCGTCGGCACGATCTCGGAATCGACGATCGGACGCGCGGCGCTCATCATGAAGTCGAGCGCCTCGCGCACCGCCAGCATTGGCCGCTTGATGGTTGCGTCGCTCATGTCACAGGCCCGTATTCTGCGCGATGAAAGCTTTCACCTTCTCGACGTCGGCTGGCATGACGACGAACTTCTGCGGCAGCGATTCGATGTCTTCGAAGCCGGCCGGACGCTCGGCGTTAACGCCGATCGCTTCCAGGATGGTCTCGTTGAATTTCGCGGCCAGCGCGGTTTCCAGCACGATCATGGGGACGCCGGCTTCCATAAATTCGCGCGCGACCTTGACGCCGTCGGCGGTGTGCGTGTCGATCGTGATGCCGTAGTCGTCCTGCACGTCGCGGATGGTGTTCACGCGATCCTTGTGGGTCGAGCGACCGGACAGGAAGCCGTACTGCGCCACATTCTTCCACTCGTCGCCGTCGCTGCCAGGCTTGCCCGACAAATCGAAGCCACCGGCGGTATCGACCTTCTGGAACAGCGCGCGCACGCGGGCCGGGTCGCGGCCGACCAGGTCGTAGACGAAGCGCTCGAAGTTCGATGCCTTCGAGATGTCCATCGACGGGCTGCTGGTGTGATAGGTCTCGGCCGACTTGCGCACGCGGTAGACGCCGGTGCGGAAAAATTCGTCGAGCACGTCGTTTTCGTTCGTCGCTGCGACCAGCTTGTCGATCGGCAGCCCCATCATGCGCGCGATGTGGCCGGCGCAGATATTGCCGAAGTTCCCAGACGGGACCGTGAACGACACCTTCTGGGTGTTGTCGGTCGTCGCTGCGAGGTAGCCGCGGAAGTAGTACACGACCTGCGCGACCACGCGCGCCCAGTTGATGGAGTTAACCGTGCCGATCTTCTGCTTCGCCTTGAACGGCAAATCGTTCGACACCGCCTTGACCATGTCCTGGCAGTCGTCGAACACGCCTTCGACGGCGATGTTGAAGATGTTCGGGTCCTGAAGGCTGAACATCTGCGCGGTCTGGAAGGCGCTCATCTTCTTGTGCGGCGACAGCATGAACACACGGATCCCCTGCTTGCCGCGCATCGCGTACTCGGCGGCGCTCCCGGTGTCGCCCGAGGTGGCGCCGAAAATATTCAGTTCCGCCTTGTCCTTGGCCAGCGCGTACTCGAACAGGTTTCCGAGCAGCTGCATCGCCATGTCCTTGAACGCCAGCGTCGGGCCGTTCGACAGCGCCTGCAGCAGCAGCGATTTGTCGCCGTCCTGTTCCAGGGTGCGCAGCGGGGTGATCTCCTTCGTCGACTCGCCTTCGCGCGCATTGCGGTAGACGTCGGCGGTGTAGGTCTTCGCGGTCAGCGCCTTCAGGTCGGCGTCCGGGATGTCGGTCGCGAACTTCTTCAGGATCTCATAGGCTAGGTCCGCGTACGACAGCTTGCGCCAGGCGTTCAGCTCCTCGCCGGTGACCTGCGGATATTCGGCGGGCAGGTACAACCCCCCGTCCGGCGCGAGCCCGCCGAGCAGGATCTTCGAAAATGGCTGGGATTCGGACGCCGAGGCGGCGCGGGTGGAGACGTATTGCATGCTGTGGAAAGTCCGGTTGACGCTGCGATCGAGCGTTAATTATAGTGCGACCGGCGATTTCTTGCGGCGGGTGGAAAATGGGATCAGGTCCGGCGGACCTGACCACAGCTTTCAGCAGGCGGCGTGGTTGACGGTGACGACGTGGATCGCCAGTCCGCCCAAGGAGGTTTCCTTGTACTTGTCCTGCATGTCGGCGCCGGTCTGGCGCATCGTTTCGATGACCGAGTCGAGGCTGACGAAGTGGGTGCCGTCGCCCTTCAGGGCCAGCGAAGCCGCGGTGATCGCCTTGATCGCGCCCATGCCGTTGCGCTCGATGCACGGAATCTGTACCAGGCCGCCGATCGGATCGCAGGTCATGCCGAGGTGGTGCTCGATGCCGATTTCGGCGGCATTTTCGATCTGTTCGTTGGAGCCACCCAGCGCAGCGACCAGGCCGGCGGCGGCCATCGCGCACGCCACGCCGACTTCGCCCTGGCAGCCCACTTCGGCGCCGGAAATCGATGCGTTCTTCTTGCACAGCATGCCGATGGCGGCCGATGTCAGCATGAAGTCGCGCACGCCCTTGACCGGATCGCTCGGACGGCAATCTTCGGCGTAGTAGCGCAGCACCGCGGGGATGATGCCGGCCGCGCCGTTGGTCGGCGCCGTAACGACGCGCCCGCCGGCGGCATTTTCCTCGTTGACCGCCATCGCATACAGGGTCACCTGCTGGACTGCATCGTGCGGCAAGTCGTTGGCGCGGCTGTCGCCATTCTTCGCGGCGAGCACCTGGCGCCACAGGTTTGCGGCGCGACGCTTCACATTCAGGCCGCCGGGAAGCTTCCCGTCCGTGACCAGGCCGTGGGCGATACAGTCGCGCATCACCTGCCAGATGTTGTCCAGGCCCGCGTCGAGGTCTTCGTTGCTGATGTTCGCCACTTCATTCGCGCGCAGCATCTGCGGAATCGACAGCCCGCTGCTGCGGCCAAGGGCGAGCAGCTGGTCCATCGTGTCGAACGGGTACGGCACCGGGTTGTGGGACGTGCCCGCGCCCTGGCGCGCCTGCGATTCGCCGGCGGCATGGATGAATCCACCGCCCACCGAATAGAACACGCGCTCGATGACGCTGCCGTCGGCCAGCTTCAGCGTGAAGCGCATGCCGTTCGGGTGCTCGGGCAGCGACGAGGCGCGGTTCCAAATGAGCCCGGTCCTGGCGCTGAACGGCACTTCCTTCTGTCCGAGCAGCTTGATGGCGCCATCGAGTTCGACTTCGGCCAGCTTGTCTTCCACCTCGTCCGGGTTGACGCCCTGCGGCGTCTCGCCCATCAGGCCGAGGATGACGGCCTTGTCGGTCGCGTGGCCGATGCCGGTGAGCGCGAGCGAGCCATACAGCGCGACTTCGACGCCGACCGCGTTGTCCAGCGGTCCGCATTCGACCAGAAAGCGGCGCGCGGCGACCATCGGCCCCACCGTGTGGGAGCTCGATGGCCCGATGCCGATCTTGAACAGATCGAATACGCTCATGTCCATCTTTTTGTCTCCGGTGCTTTTATAGTTTTTATGTGACGATCAGGCGGTTTGGCCGACGTCGATATTTTCCAGCATGTCGGCGACCATCTTCTCGATGCCCACCTGCGGCTTCCAGCCCCAGTCGGCCGTCGCCACGCTGTCGTCCAGGCTTTGCGGCCACGTTGCGGCGATCGCCTGGCGGCTGTCCGGCTTGTAGGCAATCGCGAAATCAGGCAGCACGCGCTTGATGGCCGCAGCCAGTTCGCGCGGGTTGAACGACACGCCCGCCACATTGTACGACGAGCGGATCGCCACCGAGTCGGCCGGCGCTTCCATCAGTTCGATGGTGGCGCGGATCGCGTCGGGCATGTAGATCATCGGCAGCGTGGTCTCGGCTTCGAGGAAGCACTCGTAGGTCTCGCCCTTGAGCGCCGAATGGAAGATCGCGATCGCGTAGTCGGTGGTGCCGCCGCCCGGAGGCGACTTGTAGCTGATGATGCCTGGGTAGCGGATGCTGCGCACGTCCACGCCGTACTTGGTGAAGTAGTACTCGCACAGTCGTTCGCCGGCCAGCTTGCTGATGCCGTAGATCGTGGTCGGATCCATCACCGTGAATTGCGGCGTGTTGACGGCCGGGGTGTTCGGGCCGAAGGCGGCGATCGACGATGGCCAGAAAATGCGAAGCGGCTTGCCCGCTTCGCCGCGCTCGCGCGCCACTTCGAGGATGTTCAGCAGGCCATCCATGTTCAGCGTCCACGCCTTCAGCGGCGCCTGTTCGCCGGTCGCCGACAGCAGCGCCGCCAGCTGGTAGACCTGGGTGATGCCTTCGTCGGCCACCAGTTGCGCCAGGCGAGCCTTGTCCAGCACGTCGAGCTGGGTGTAGCGCTCGGCGTGGTAGACGTTGCTGGCGCCGATGTCCGATGCGATGACGTTCTGCGCGCCGTGTTGCGCTGCCAGCGCGCCGACCAGTTCACTGCCGATTTGGCCGTTGGCGCCGATGATGAGGATGCGTTCCATGTAAATGCCTTGTTCTTTTACTGTAAAAATGAGGTGGATCAGTTCTTCAGGATGCCCAGTTCGCGGCCGGCCTGTTCGAATGCCTTGAGGACGGTGTCGAGCTGCTCGCGGGTGTGCGCCGCCGACAGCTGGACACGCACGCGCGCCTGGCCCATCGGCACCACCGGGTAGAAGAAGCCGGACAGCAGCACGCCCAGTTCGTACATGCGGGCGGCGAATTTCTGCGCCACCGGCGCGTCGAACAGCATCACCGGCACCACCGGGTGCGTGCCCGGCTTGATGGTAAAGCCGATGCGCTCGATCTCCTTGCGGAAGTAGGCGGTGTTCTCTTCCAGGCGATCGCGCAGCTCGGTCGAGCCGGCGATGCGCTTGAGGACCGACAGCGAGGCGCCGGCGATCATCGGGGCCAGCGTGTTCGAGAACAGGTACGGGCGCGACTTCTGGCGCAGCGTGTCGATCACTTCCTTGCGCGCCGAGGTAAAGCCGCCCATCGCGCCGCCCAGGGCCTTGCCGAGGGTGCCGGTGATGATGTCGATGCGGCCCATGACATTGTGGTGCTCGTGGGTGCCGCGGCCGGTCTTGCCCATGAAGCCGGAAGCGTGCGACTCATCGATCATCACCAGCGCGCCGTACTTGTCGGCCAGGTCGCAGATTTCGTTCAGCTTGGCGATGGTGCCGTCCATCGAGAACGCGCCGTCGGTGGCGATGACCTTGTGGCGCTTGCCGGCCGCGGTGGCGGCCTGCAGCTGCACTTCGAGGTCGGCCATGTCGTTGTTCTGGTAGCGGTAGCGCGCGGCCTTGCACAGGCGGATGCCGTCGATGATCGAGGCGTGGTTCAGCGCGTCCGAGATGATCGCGTCGTTCTCGTCGAACAGCGGCTCGAACAGGCCGCCGTTGGCGTCGAAGGCCGCCGCGTACAGGATGGTGTCTTCCATGCCGAGGAATTCGGAGATCGCCCGCTCGAGTTCCTTGTGCACGGTCTGGGTGCCGCAGATGAAGCGCACCGACGACAGGCCGTAGCCGTATTTTTTCAGCGCTTCGGCGGCCGCTTCCTGGGTCTGCAGGTCGCCCGACAGGCCGAGGTAGTTGTTGGCGCACATATTAATCAGGTGGCTGCCGTCGGCGCCATCGACTTCGGCGCCCTGGCGCGAAGCGAGCACGCGCTCAGGCTTGTACAGGCCCTGCTCGCGCAGCGTCTCCAGGTTGGTTTGCAGGCCGCTGAAAAACGCGTTCTTCGCTTGGTCGCTCATTGTTATCCTCGTCGTGGGTGAATGCCGGCTTGACCGACTGTCTCGGTATGCTGTACCGTTGTTGCGTATCTTGCACCGGTTCGATAGCTTAAAGCCAATTCCGCTATCTCGAACACAAATTCAATATAATGGATACTACCCAAGCCTGTTGAACTTGGCAAGTGCCACCGTGGAATTCCCCTGAACATACAATTTGAACAAGAGCGCCGAACATTGATGAAAACACCTGTTTCGACCAATTCTCCGCCTGAGGTGGGCGCGACGTTGCAACGCCTGCGGCTGGCGCGCGGGCTGACGCTGGAAGACCTGTCGCGCATCGCGGGGGTGTCCAAGTCGATGTTATCGCAAATCGAGCGCGAAAAGGCGAATCCGACCATCGCCATCACCTGGCGCCTGGCCAATGCACTGGGCGTGCAGATCGGCGAACTGCTGACGGCCGAAGCGCCCGCGGTCGAGACGATCCGCGTGCTGGACGCGCATGAGACCCCCACCCTGCCCGGAGCGCATGCCGGCTACGTACTGCGCATCCTGGGTCCGATGGATTTGGCCGGCAAATACGAATGGTACGAGCTGACGCTGGCGCCGGGCGGCGAGCTGGCGTCGCAAGCGCACGATCCCGGCACTGGCGAGCACCTGACCGTGCTGCACGGTACGCTGGAAGTCGAAGTGGGCGCGGACAAGAAAAAGATCAAGATCGGCGGCACGGCGCGCTATTCGGCCGACCAGGGGCATGTGATTCGGAATACCGGGAAGACTGAAGCGAAGGCGTTGTTGGTGGTAGTGCACCGTTAGATTCATTCGGGGTCCAACTATTCAGTTGGACCTATCAGATGGCAAAAAGGTTCAATAAAAATGGCGCGATGGGGCTAAACCACTCGCGCCATTCTTTTGGTAGTGCGTTCAATACCGGGGTCAGGTCCGGCGGACCTGACCCCCATCTTCCTTACTGCGCGGCGACCTTGGCCGGTGCGTCCATCTTCAGGGCGCGGGTCAGGAAGCCCCAGCGATCGGCCACTTCTTCGATCTGCTTGGTGGTCGGCTTGCCGGCGCCATGACCAGCCTTGGTGTCGATCCGGATGATGATCGGCGCCCCGCCGCCCTGCGCGGCCTGCGCGGTCGCGGCGAACTTGAAGCTGTGCGCCGGCACCACGCGGTCGTCATGGTCGGCCGTGGTAATCATCGTCGCCGGATAGCAGCCGCCCGCCTTCAGGTTGTGCAGCGGCGAGTACTTCACCAGCGCCTTGAACTGCTCCGGATCGTCGGACGAACCGTAGTCCGATACCCACGCCCAGCCGATGGTGAACTTCTGGAAGCGCAGCATGTCCATCACGCCGACTTGCGGGATCGCCGCGCCGAACAGGTCCGGACGCTGGGTCATCGCCGCGCCCACCAGCAGGCCGCCGTTGCTGCCGCCGCCGATTGCCAGCTTGGCAGGCGACGTCACCTTGTTCGCGATCAGCCATTCGGCAGCGCCGATGAAGTCGTCGAACACGTTCTGCTTTTTCAGCTTGGTGCCGGCTTCATGCCAGGCTTCGCCGTATTCGCCGCCGCCGCGCAGGGTGGCCAGCACATACACGCCGCCCATTTCCATCCAGGCGATGTTGGCCGCCGAGAAGGCCGGGGTCATCGAGGCGTTGAAGCCGCCGTAGCCGTACAGGTAGGTCGGGTTGGAGCCGTCCATCTTCAGGCCCTTCTTCGACACGATGAACATCGGCACCCTGGTGCCATCGCGGCTGGTGAAAAACTGCTGGCGCGTCTCGTAGCCGGCCGGATCGAAGTCGACCTTCGGCTGGCGCAGCACGGTGCTGGCGCCGGTCTTCATGTCGAGACGGTAGATCGTGGTCGGATTGGTGAAGCCGGTGAAGGAGTAGAAGGTCTCGGTGTCCCTGGCCTTGCCGCCGAAGCCGGACACGGAGCCGATGCCCGGGAGCGTAATTTCACGCACCGCTTTGCCGTTGCGGTCGAAGACTTTGACCATGCTGTGCGCATCGGCCAGGTATTCGCCGACGAACTGGTGGTTGATCATCGATGCCGACAACATGGTCTCGGCGCTTTCCGGCACGACCGTCTTCCAGTTGGCCGCCTGCGGCTTGCGCGAATCGACCGCGATCAGGCGGCGCCGCGGCGCGCCGTTGTCGGTGGTCAGGTAGAACACCGGGCCGTCGTTGTCGACGAAGTCATACGAACCGTCGAAAGCGTCCAGCAGCGGCTGCACCGTCGAGCCGGGCTTGGACAGGTCCTTGAAGAACACGCCGTTCTTGCGCGCGCTGCCCTTCGATGCGCGCAGCACCAGGTAGCGGCCGTCGTCGGTGACGCTGGCGTTGAGCAGCCATTCTTTCTGGTCCGGGCGGTCGAACACCAGCGTGTCGGCGCTTTGCAGCGTGCCTACCTTGTGGAAGTAGACCTTGTGGAAGTAGTTGGCGTCGGCCAGCTTGGTCGATTCCTGCGGCTCGGCGTAGCGGCTGTAGAAGAAGCCCTTGCCGTCGCGGGTCCAGGCGGTCGACGAGAACTTGACCCACTTGATTTCGTCGGCCAGGTCCTTGCCGGTGGCGATGTCGCGCACCTTCCAGACGTTCCAGTCGGAGCCGGAAGCCGCGGTGCCGTAGGCCAGCAGCTTGCCGTCAGGGCTGACCGCGGTGCCGGACAGCGCGACGGTGCCGTCGGCGGCCAGGGTGTTCGGGTCGAGCAGCACGCGCGGCGTGTCCGACAGCCTGGTCATGGTGTACAGGACCGACTGATTCTGCAAACCGTCGTTGCGGCTGTAGAAATAGCGGCCGCCCTCTTTGTACGGCACGCTGTAGCGCTCGTAGTTCCACAGCTTGGTAAGACGCGCCTTGATCGCTTCGCGCGCCGGGATCTGGCCCAGGTAGGCCTGGGTGACCTTGTTCTCGGCGTCGACCCACTGTTTGGTCTCGGCGCTATTGGCGTCTTCCAGCCAGCGGTAAGGATCGGCGACGACGGTGCCGTGGTAGTTGTCGGTGTGGTCGACCTTCTTGGCGACCGGGTAGGTCAGCGCGGCGCCGGCGGGCGCACAGGCCTGGGCCAGCGCATTGCCGCTGAAGGCGGCGAGCAGCGCGGCGACCAGCGATGCATGTCTCATATGCATATAAAGTCTCTCAGTAGTTTTTATGGGGCGGCGGATTGCGCCTGCGAGCGATTCTAGCGGATTTTGCTCAGCTGATGGTATCGACGTAAGGCAGCGCCGAGCGAACCGGCGGCACCCAGTTGCGGATCCACTCGACCAGTTTGTCGCCCGGGATCGGACGGCTCATGAAGTAGCCCTGGCCCTGGTCGCAGCCCAGCGCGGCGAGCAGGCGCCACACCGCTTCGCTCTCGATCCCTTCGGCCACCACGCGCAGGCCCATGTTGTGGCCAAGGTCGATGGTGGAACGAACGATCTTGGTGTCGCCGATGTCGTTTTCCATGTTCAGCACGAAGGACTTGTCGATCTTCAGTTCGTCGACAGGCAGTCGCTTCAAATAGGCGAGCGAGGAGTAGCCGGTGCCAAAGTCGTCGATCGACAGGTCGACGCCCATCGCATGCAGGCGCTCAAGCGTCTGCTGCGCGCGGATCGGGTCGTCCATGATGGCGCTTTCGGTGATCTCGAGGCAGAACGATTCCGGCTCGACCTGGTGGCGCCGCAGGATGTCCATGAACTTGGTCGGCAGGTCCTGGTCGAGCAGGTCGCGGGTCGACAGGTTGACCGAGACCTTCAGGTCGATGCCCTTGTCGGCCATTTCACGGCACAGCGCGGCCGACTGGTCCAGCACCCAGCGCGTGAGCACGCGAATGAAGCCGGTCTGCTCGGCGAACGGGATGAATTCGTCGGGGAAGACATTGCCGCGCTCCGGGTGGACCCAGCGCACCAGCGATTCGACGCCCACCACTTCGCCGGTGTCGAGCTTCATCTTCGGCTGCACGTGCAGGCGGAATTCGTTGCGCTCGATGGCGTTGCGCAGCTCGGTCAGCAGCGACAGGCTGGTTTCGCTGCCCTTGTCGATCAGCGCGTCGTAGACCACGGCGCCGTCGTTGCGCTGCTTGGCCGCGTACATCGCCACTTCGGCCATCGACAGCAGCGCCTCGGCGTCGGCGCCATGCGCCGGATAGCCGGCGATGCCGACGCCGGCGCCGATGTCCACGGTCTGGTCGTCGAGCGACAGCGGTTGCTCGAGCGCGAGCAGGATGGCGGCCGCGATGTCCTGAGCCTTGCCGATGTCGGCGGCGGGCAGCAGCACGACGAATTCGTCGCCGCCGAGGCGCGCCACGTGGGCTTCAGGGTGCGCTTCCACCACCAGCACCTGGAGGCGCTCGGCGACCTGGCGCAGCAGATCGTCGCCGAAGCTGTGGCCCATCACGTCGTTGACGTGCTTGAAGCGGTCGAGGTCCATCATCAGCACGAACACCTGCTGCTCGCGCTTTTTGGCCTGGTCCAGCGATTCGTTCAGCAAGGTCACGAACTGGGCGCGATTCGGCAAATTGGTGAGCGGGTCCCAGTACGCCAGGCGGCGGATTTCCTGTTCGCGCTTGGCGATACCGTCGCGCATGCTGTCGAAGGCCTTGGCGAGCGCGCCGATCTCGTCGCCGCGCTCGAATCCGGTCTGGGCGCGGTAGTCGCCGCGTTCGAGGCGGCGCGCGATGCCGGCGAGCTGGCGCAGCGGCTGCGCAATGCGTTTGGCGGTCAGCACGCTCGCCACCGCGGCGACGATGATGCCGATGATGGTCAGGACCACCAGGCGCCGTTCGAGGCGCGAGTATTCGGCGGTGGCTTCCTCGATCGAACGGGCGAGCATGACGCTGGCGCCAGATTCGCCGGCGCGGCCGATGTCGACCAGGCGCGCGCTGTACCTGCTGCCGTCCATGTCGACGTCGAAGGTGCGCTCGGTGCGGCCCTGCGACTGCGCCGCAATGGCGCTGGCGGCCGCCGGCGCCACCGTCGCGTCGCCCGCGCGCCAGCGGCCTTCTGTATCGCGGGCGAGGACGGCTACTTCAAGCGCGGACAGCTCCTTCATGTCCATCGCCAGCTGGCGGTCGATCGCAAAGCCCATCACAACCCAGGCGATGGTGATCGGCGCCTTGACCGGCATGACGACGATCTGGTACGGCTTGCCGTCCACCAGCGCGATGCCGCTGGCGCCGTCGGCGCTTTGCTCGGCCTGGTCAAGGAGGCCAAGCACCAATTTTTCCAATTCCGCATGCTTGCCGATGCCGGTCGAGACCTTGATCTTGCGGTCGCCGTCGACCAGCATGGTGAGGTTGGCGCGGGCGCGGCGCGCGCTGTTCTCGAGCGCGGACTGGATGGTTTCGCGGTCGCCGCTGCCGTCATTGCCGACGGCCTGAACGAAGCCGGTGTCGCGCGCCAGCACCTGGGCGCTGAAGCGGCGCTTCTGGGCATTCTGCTCCATCAGCTTGCGAAACACCTTTTCGCCGTTGGTCAGTTCGGCCGTGATCGAGGCGCGCGCGTTGCTGTCGATGCCGCGCTGGATCAGCACCAGGCCGGCCACTTGCAGCACGATGATCAGCGCGAGGAACAGCGTAGCGATACGCCCCTCCAGGCTTTGGAAACCCAGCTTCATGGTCAGTAGCCCGGATCGCCGTCGACCGGCGGTTTCATCGCAAGGCGGAAGCTGGCCGTGACGGCCGCCTCGCCAGGCGGCACCACCAGGGCCTGCTCGGCCTGGGCGTTGGCGGCCATGCCGAAGTGCCAGGCCTTCAGCGCGTATTTGCCGGCGCCCGGGAACTCGATGCGGGCCACACCCTGGGCGTCGGTGCGCGCGAAGAACGGCGTGTCGACCACTTTCACGTAGGCGACCATGCGGTCATGGATATTGCAGCCGAGGACCACGGTGCCGGCCTTGTCGAACACCTGGGGCGCCGCGGCGACGCCGGAGTACAGCTTCTGGTCGAACTTCTTGGCCGGCGAAAACGAGTAGATGTGGTGGCGCACCTTGTCGTTGTTCGGGAACGAGATCTGGCTGCCGGCCTGCACCACGCTGACCAGCGGCAGGAACTTCAGGCCGCGCTGCTCGATGCTGGCCGGCTTGAGATTCTTCGGCGCGGCGCCGCCGCCATCGGGCTCGGCATACAGCACCACGTCCGCCAGCGGCTTGCCGGCGGCGTCGTGGACCTGCACGGCCACACTGGAGGCGGTCGCATGCTGGGACAGGATGGTGAAACAGGCAACAACGGCGCCGCGCAGGGCAAGGTTCATTTAGGCGATCGAATAATGTACACGGGTAATGCCCATGTTACGGCATCGCGCCGGGCAAATGTAGTGCTGGGGCAAAAATTCCCCTTGGAATTTTCTGTTACTGCGGAAAAACAACGAGCCGTCGCTCAACCGCGCTGGGCGAGCGCCTGCGGTGCGCCGGCGTGGCTGACCTGCCATTCGCGGGTCAAATCCAGCGCGGAGCCGATCTCGGCCGGGGAAAGCCGGCGCGCGACGATGCTTTTACTGGCGCTGGCCGTGTCGTGGCCGCCCTCGGCCGCCAGCAGCAGCCACATGTAGGCGTGGACGATGTCGCAAGCGACGCCGCGGCCCGATTCGTACATGGTGCCCAGGTTGAATTGTGCCAGCGCGTGGTTGCGCTCGGCAGCCTGGCGGAACCAATAGACCGCCAGCGCATCGTCCCGCGGCACGCCGTGGCCGCCGGCGTACATCACGCCGAGATTGTTTTGCGCGCTGGCGTCGCCCTGCTCGGCCGCCAGCCGGTACCAGTGGGCGGCCCGGGCGTCGTCGCGCTGCACGCCGCGGCCGTTGGCGTAAATGACGCCGAGGTTGAACTGGGCATTGGCGGCGCCCTGGTCGGCGGCGCGCCGGTACCATTCGAGCGCGCGCTGCTCGTCGCGGGCGGCGCCGCGGCCGTTGGCGTACATGTTGGCAAGATTGTACTGGGCACTCGGATGCCCCTGCTCCGCGGCACGCAGGTACCAGCCGAGCGCGCGCGCCTCGTCCTGGTCGACGCCCTTGCCGTTCGACAGCAGCAGCCCGAGCTGAAACTGCGCCTCGCGGTCGTTCTGGTCGGCGGCGCGCTGCAGCCAGGCGACGGCGCGCAGGGGATCGGAGCGCACGCCGAGGGCGTCGGCGTAGGCGATGCCGAGGTGGCGCTGGGCCACGGCGGCGCCCTGCGCGGCGGCCTGGCGGAACCAGCACAGCGCCTGGGCGTCGCTGGCCTCTACGCCCAGGCCGCGCTTGTACATCAGGCCCAGGTTCAGCTGCGCCTGCGCATGCCCCTGCACGGCGGCCTTGCGAAACCACGCCATCGCCAGCGGATAGTTGACGGTGGCGCCGTGGCCGAACAGGTAGCATTCGGCCAGCAGGTTCTGGGCGCTCGAGACGCCCTGCTCGGCGGCGCGGTAGAACCAGGCCAGCGCCAGTTCGTGGTTCTGGTCGAGGCCGCGCCCCTTGCGGTACATCTGGCCGAGGTTTTGCTGGGCCGAGGCGTCGCCCTGCTCGGCGGCGTTGCGGAACCAGTAGGCCGCCTCGGGATCGCTCTTTTCGACGCCGCGGCCGTTGTAGTACAGCGCGCCCAGGTGGTTCTGGGCGAAGGCCAGGCCCTGCATTGCAGCCTGACGCAGCCACTTGAAGGCAGCCGTGTAGTCGCGCTCGATACACTCGCCCTTCTTGTACATCAGGCCAAGATTGAATTGCGCATAGGCGTCGCCGCGCTCCGCAGCCTGACGAAACCAGACGTAGGTTTCGTAGTTTTCGCGCGTTAAGTTCTGGCGGTTCATGGCGCTCCTCGCAGAATTTCGTGGCTGCAACATCAGCTAGCGAGCTGCTAATTATTGCTAAAAGTTTAACGGTCTGTACAAGCGGCGGTTTGACTGCGCACAATCGTGCAAGCGGGCGAACGCATTAAAAAACCCCGCGGTGATTGCTCACGGCGGGGTTCGGGTGCGGGAGTGAAAAACTCAGGCGTCGGCGAGCGCCGGTTTCGGCCCGATCGCGTAGATCAGCATGGCCAGCAGCGCGAGGCACCACACGATCAGCGCGCCGGACGGCAAGTCGAGCAGCACGGACAGCACCAGGCCGCTCGCATACCCGCCGATCCCTACCAGGTAGGCAAACGCCAGCTTCCGATTCTCGGGATAGTGGCGCACCGCCAGGCTGGGCACGATCAGGCTGGCGAACACCAGGTAGACGCCGACCAGTTGGACCGAGGCCGTCACGGCCAGCGCGAACACCAGGTAAAAGCCCAGCCGCGCCAGGCGCGCATGGAACAGATACAAAATGGCAAGGATGATCGCGGCGCCCAGTGCCGGCATCAGCAGTTGCCCGTAGCCGACCCACAGGATCTGCCCGGCCAGCAGGTCCTGCAGGTGCTCGCCGCCGTGCGGGTTGTGCGCCACCAGCAGCAGCCCGGCGCTGGCTGCCAGGATGAACATCACGCCGATCTGCGCCTCCTGCACTTCCGGCCAGCGCTTTTCAGTCCAGGTCAGCAGCAAGGCGCCGAGCAGTGCGGCGACGCCGGCCGCCACCTGCACCGCCCAGCCATGGGGATCGAGGTCGCCCGAGCCGGCGATGATCACGCCCAGCGCGGCAATCTGGGCAATCGCCAGGTCGATGAACACGATGCCGCGCTTGAGCACCTGGGCGCCCAGCGGGATGTGGGTGGCCAGCACCAGCAGGCCGGCCAGGAAGGCCGGCAGCACGATCATCAGGTCGAAGGATTCCGCGTTCATTTATTCGCTTCCGTCAAACGCTGGACGGTGAGGTCGAACAGGCTGAACAGGTCGGTCGCCTTCGCGTCGCCGCCGACCGTGAACGGCAGCAGCACCGCCGGAATCTTTGCGTGCTCGGACAGCCACTGCGACGCGCGCGCATCCTGGTAGCCGGCGCGGATCACCATCCTGGCCGGCTGGCGCTGCAGCTGGGACAGCAGTTCGCCCAGGTGCGCCGCGCTCGGCTCGACGCCCGGCTTGGCTTCCAGCGTGCCGACCTGGCGCATGCCCAGCCAGTTCATCAGGTACTCCATGTTCTTGTGGTGTTCGACCACCGCCACCCCGCGCAGCGGCGCGGCCTGCTTTTCCCACTTCAGGATGGCGGCGTTCCAGCGTGCCGAGAAATCGGCCTGGCGCGCCTGGAAGTACGCGGCGTCGGCCGGGTCGAGCTGGGCCAGGCGCTTGGCCAGCGCCGCCGCGACCAGCGCGATGTTGTGCGGATTTTGCTGGATGTGCGGATTGCCGGCGGCGTGGACGTCGCCCTCGCTGCGATCGAGCTTGCCCGGCACGTCGAGGCGCGGCACGAAGGAGCCGGCTTCGAAATTGCCCGGCTGGCCGGCGGCGATCTTCGCGTTGCCCGACTGCTGGACCAGCACCGGCAGCCAGCCCACTTCGAGTTCCAGGCCGGTGCACACCAGCAGGTCGGCGTTGCGGGTGCGCGCGATCAGGCCGGGACGCGCTTCGATGCGGTGCGGGTCCTGCAAGCCGTTGGTCGCGCTCGATACTTTGACCTTGTCGCCGCCGATTTCCCTGGTCAGCGCTTCCCATTCCGGCTCGCAGGCCAGCACGTTGAGGGCGGCGTGGGCCGACACCGAAAACAGCGAGGCGGCGCCCAGCAGCAGCGCCGACAGCAGTGTGTGATTGCGTTTCATGGCGACTCCTTAGAACGAGTGGGCAGCGTGCGCGCCCAGGCTCATGATGTATTGCAGGAAGACCTGGTTGTCGGTGACACCGGGGCGGGACTGGTCGCGCGCCAGCTGCAGGCGCAGGCGCGAAAATTCGGACGGGCTGTAATCGACCATCGCGCTGGTGCGCTTGGGCGAATACGCCGACAGCAGCGGGAAGTTCGCCGCGACGTCGGCCGACGGCGTGCCCGAATTGAGGCGGTCGTAGCGCAGCCCGGCGCGCCAGTTCGGCATGAACTGGAACACGCCCTGCAGGTACCAGCCGGACTGGGTGCTGTCGTAGCTGCTCATGGCGGACGCGGTCGACAGGTCGCCGGTTTCCTTGCGGCGGAAGTATTCGCCCTGCAGCTTGAAGTTGCGCTGGGTCGGGTTGCCGTTCGGCGCCCACTTGTAGATGGCGTCGGCGACGAGCATGCGCGAGCTGCCCGAAAACGCCGCGGCCTCGCCCGCGTTGTCGAATTCGCGGTTGGCCGATCCCGTGCGCAGCAGCGACAGGCCGGCGCGCCAGCTTGCCGAATCGCCGATGTCGTCGCCCACGTGCGCATACAGCGCGCCGGCGCCGGCGCCGTTCCTGTTGCGCGAACTGCCCGGGAAGCCGGCGCCGCTGCCCACTTCGGCGCCCACCTCGATCAGCGTGTCGGTCGGCGCCAGCCACTTGGCCTGCACGCCGTCGGTCTTGTACTGGCCGCCGAGGAAGGCCTGGTAGGCCAGCGGCGCATCGACGAAGTCCCAGGTGTGGGCGTGCTGGCTGTTCAGGTAGCCGATCGAGGACAGGAAGCGTCCCGCCTTCAGGTTGATGCCGTTGGCGATCGCCCGGGTCTGGACGAAGGCTTCCTCGACGCCGACCGTATCCTCGCCGGACAGGGCGAAGGTCAGCTGGCCGGAGAACATCGGATCGATGTTGGCCGAAAAAGTCAGTTCCGATTCGCCCAGGTGGAAGCCGCGCTTGCCGGGTCCGACTTCGCCGACCGGCGGCACGAACCCCTGGAGGCGGTACTGCTCCGGATCCTGCGACAGGTTGGCGTAGGATCCGCCCAGCACCAGCGCGATGTTGGGGTTGAACGCGTTGCTCGCGGCCGGCGCCGGCGCGACCGGCGCCGGCGCCGGAGCTTGCGTCGCCAGCGCGGCATTTTGCGCCTGGGCCGCCGCGGCCTGCGCGTCCTGCAGGCGCTGCTCGAGGGCCTGCAGGCGCGCCTCGTACGAGTCCTTCATTTCCTTGATCTGGGCGCGAATGGCAGCCAGTTCCTTGTCGTCGGCGGCGAATGCCATTGGCGACACGAATGCGGCAGCGAGCGCCGCGGCGAGTACGGTGGACTTCAACATATTATTTCCTTGCAAACAGAGAATGGCGGGGCGCGACGCGACAAGGCGCGCGGCGACCCGAAAACAAGCTGTGTTTATGCGAAGGAAGGTGGTGCGCGCGACTGGAACACGCAGGTAGTGCGCTCGCAGCCGGGCTGGGTGGGACTGGCGCCGGGGGCGCAGGTGGCGGAGCCGTCGGGCGCGAAGCTGCGGGTCTCGCAGCCGACCGCGCCGGCGATCTGGGCGAAGGCGAGGCACTGCTCGCAGGTCTGATCCTGGGCGAAGGCGGACGAGACGCCGCTTTCCTGCTTGCCGACATGATGCGCGCGCGCCGCGCCGGCCCAGTGCGTCATCGCGTGCGACATCGCCATCTGCTGCGACAGAAGCAGCAGCAGCGACAGCAGCACTCGGACTATGGATCGGCGGGTCATGATGCCGGTATTGTAATGCGATCAGTCCGCTGGTGTGATTTTTTTTGCTTGGGCGTATTTATCGAGGAAAGCGGGGACTTTGGCGGCACTCAGCTTGTTCACCGACACCAGCAGGGCCGACTCGACCGGCGTCACGCCGACCGACTGCCCGAGGTGGCGCGCGATGTGGATCAGCAATTCGGCGCTGACTTCCGCGTCGGCCTCGGCGCGGTGGGCCGCGCTGCGGAAGGCGATGCCCAGCTGGCGCGACAGCACGCCGAGCTTGTAGCTCGGCATGCCAGGAAACAGGCGGCGCGACAGCTTCAGCGAGCACACCAGCGCCTGGTGCGCGGGCGCCAGGTCGAGCCGTTCGGCCTCGGCTTTCAGGAACTTTTCGTCGAAGCTGGCGTTGTGGGCCGACAAGGTGTCGGTGCCGATGAAGTCGAGCAGTTCGGGCAGCACGCGGCGCACCGGCGGCGCATGGTCGACCATGGCCTGGCTGATGCCGGTCAGCTGGGTGATGAAGGACGGGATGCGCGCGTTGCAGTTGATCAGCGAGACGTAGCGCTCGGTGACGCGGCCGTCGACGATGCGCAGCGCCGCCACCTCGGTGATGCGGTCGCCCATGGCCGGCGACAGCCCGGTGGTCTCGAAGTCGAGCATGACGATCGGGCGGTCGAACACGCTCATGCGCCGCCCGGTCCGAATTTGCGCGCGGCGTCGATGGCCAGGCCGGCGCCGATCGAGCCGAACAGGTCGCCCTCGACCTTGCGCGCGGCCGGCAGCAAAGCGCCGATGCGGGCGCGCAAGGCGATCACGCCGCTCGAGCCGCCGGTGAAGAACACGGTGTCGACGTCGCTCGCCGCCACGCCGGCATCGCGCAGCAGCTTCAGCACGGTCCGGTCGACGCTGTCGAGCAGGTGCGCGGCGGCGGCGTCGAACTCATGGCGCCGCAGGGCCAGCGTCTCGGGCGGCGACAGGCGCTCCAGCTCGATGCTGGCGCTGGTCGACGCCGACAGCGCGATCTTGCCCTCCTCCACCTTCAGCGCCAGCCAGTGGCCGGCGCGCTCGTCGATCAGGCGCTGCAGGCGGCCGACTTTTTCCGGCTCGCGCGCGTCGCGCACGACGTCGGCCAGCTGGGTCCAGGTTTTCTTGGTGTAAGCCTGGTTGATGGTGTGCCAGGTCGCCAGGTTGAAGTAGTAGCCGGACGGGATCTCGCTGTCGTTGTTCATGCGGCTGCCGTAGCCCAGCAGCGGCATGACCGAGGCCAGGCTGAGGTACTTGTCGAAGTCGGTGCCGCCGATGTGCACGCCGCCGGTGGCGAGGATGTCGTCGCGCCGCTCGGCGCGGCCGGCGCGGTCCGGCCCCAGCCGTACCAGCGAAAAGTCCGAGGTGCCGCCGCCGATGTCGGCGATCAGCACCAGTTCCTCGCGCTCGATGCGCGATTCGTAATCGAAGGCGGCGGCGATCGGTTCGTACTGGAAGGCGACGTGCCTGAAGCCCACCGAGCGTGCCACGTCGGCCAGGGTGTCTTCGGCGAGCTGGTCGGCCTCGCTGCTGTCGTCGATGAAAAACACCGGGCGGCCCATCACCACCGAGTTGAACTGGTGGCCGGCTGCCTGCTCGCCGCGGCGCTTGACCTCGCCGATGAAGTGCGACAAGAGCATGCGAAACGGCAGCGCGCGCCCGCCCACCTCGGTCTGGCCGTCGATCAGGCTGGTGCCGAGCAGGCTCTTGAGCGAGCGCATCAGGCGGCCTTCGTAGCCGGCCAGGTAGTCGGCCAGCGCGGCGCGGCCGTACTTGACCTCTTCCTCGTCGGCGTTGAAAAACACCACCGATGGCAGGGTCGGCTTGCCGTCTTCGAGGGCGAGCAGGGTCGGCCGGCCGGGACGGACCAGCCCTACGGTGGAGTTAGACGTGCCGAAATCGACGCCGCAAGCGTTGGCCATGGAACCCTTCAACTGATCAAGGGGCGGTATGTTACCAGATGCGGCCGGCCGGGTCGAAAGTGTTTTTCGACACAGTCCGCGTTGTTGTTGCTTTGAATCAAATAGTTTCGTTCGCGAAAATATACCCTTGAGAACTCCACCTCGCACTTACACAGGGGAATAAATGAGTACTCAACTAATCAAAGCGTGCATGCTGCTGAGCGCGGCGGCACTGGCCGGTTGCGGCGGCGGTGGCGCCGGCGACACCCCGCCTTCGAGCGCCTGCTCGCTCTCCTCGACCGCGGGCTGCGGCGGCTCGGCGCAGCCGTCACCCCCAACGCCGCCGGCCGCGCCGGACCCGGCCACCAAGGTCGCCTCGGTCAACCTCGTCTTCAGCAGCAACGAGCTGCCGTCGGCCGGCACCGCCGGCTCCGAAGTGGCGGTCACCGCGCTGGTCAAGACCGCGCAAAACACCGCCGTGGCCGGCGCCAGGGTGGAATTTTCCGCCGACTCCGGCCTGCTGGGCGCCGCCAGCGCCATCACCGACGCCGGCGGCAAGGCCACGGCGCTGCTCGGCACGGGCGGCGCGAAAAATAACCGGCCGATCACCGTCCGCGTCAAGTCCGGCACGCAAAGCGCCGAGGGCGTCGTCAACGTCACCGGCACCCAGCTGACTTTCAGCGGGCCGGCCTTCGTCGCGCTGGGCGGCAGCGCCGACCTGGTCGCCACCCTGGTCGACTCGGCCGGCAAGCCGATCGCCGGCGCGCCCTTGACGGCCAGCGCGGCCAAGGGCAACGCGGTGCAACTGGGCGCCGCGGCCAGCGACGCGCGCGGCCAGGTGCCGGTCCATCTGACCGCCTCGGTGCGCGGCACCGAGCAGCTGACCCTGTCGGCGCTCGGCGCCACCGCTTCGCGCAGCATCCTGGTCGGCGGCAACGATGTGGCGCTGACCCCGAGCGTCGCGGTCGACCCGGCCGGCGTCGAACGCCTGTCCGAAGTGGCGGTCGGCGCCTGCGCTCCGGTCGGCGGCAGCTACATGATCGGCGGCGCCGGCCAGTCCGGCAGCGTCACGGTGGCGGCCTCGCGCGGCACGCTGTATCGCAATGCCGGCTGCAGCACGCCGCTGGCCGGCGCGATGGCGTTCAGCGGCGGCGCCTTCCCGGCGCTGTGGATCCGTTCCGACAATGCCGGCGTGGCCACCATCGAAGCGCGCGTGGCGAACGGGCCGAGCGGCAGCACGCGGGTGGAATTCGTCGCCGGCCTGGGCGCCCTGTCGCGCGTGGACCTGCAATCGGACAGCGCCGTGATCGGCAGCGGCGAGCGCAGCACCCTGACCGCGGTGGTGCGCGACGGCACGCCGGCCAACAACCTGGTCAAGGGGGCGACGGTACAGTTTTCCATCCTCGCCGATCCCAGCGGCGGCACGCTGCTGTCGCCATTCTCGGCCGTCACCGGCAGCGACGGCGTCGCCCGCGCCGTCTTCGTGGCGGGACCGGCCGATGGCGGCAAGGACGGCACCGTGGTGCAGGCGCGCATCGCCGAGCTGCCGGCCGCGACCGACCGCGCCAGCCTGACCGTCAACAAGAAGGCCCTGTCGATCCAGTTCGGCACCGGCAACAAGCTCATTGAGGTCGGCAACCAGATCCTGCAGCAGGATTTCGCCGTGTTCGTCTCGGACAGCGCCGGCAGTCCGGTCCAGGACATCGTCATCAGCGCCTCGGCGTGGCCGACACGCTACCGCAAGGGGGAATTCAGGTTCCAGACCGATGCGAGCGACAAGGCCGACCCCGGCGGTTGGCGGCAGATCGTCTCGGATCAGTGCGCCAACGAAGACTTGCTGCGCAAAGGCATCTATGAGCGCGCCTACGATGTGAACAACAACGGCACGCTCGAACCTGGGATTCCCCTGTCGGTCAGCGTCGACGGCAAGACCGACGCCACCGGCGTGGCGAACGTCTCGCTACGCTACCCGCGCGACCGCGGCGCCTGGGTCAGCGTCGCGCTGACGGTGTCGGGCAGCGTGGCGGGCACCGAATCGCTCGCGCGCAGCGAGTTCTGGCTGCCGGTCGTCGGCAAAGATTTTACCGACCGCGCGATCGCGCCGCCGGGCCGGGAGAGCCCGTATGGAACAGGCGCGTGCACCGATCCCGGTTGAACGCCGCCTTGAGTGTTGCAAAAAGTAATTTCCGTGTGGAAATTAGTTGTAATTGGGCAATTGTGTGAGTTACACTGGACCATCCGCAACCCGGGCTGGTCCAGCCCCGCCCGATGACACACGCCACACCGCCCCTTTCCGCCAGCATCGCCGACATCAAGGCCCTGATCCACCGCGAATCGCGGCGCGTGACGTCCTACGATGTGGCGATCGCGGCCGGGGTGTCGCAGTCGGCCGTGTCGCGCTGCTTCAAACCGGGCGCCAGCGTCTCGAAGGCCACCTACGCCCGCGTAATGCAGGCCGCCGCCGACCTCGACTACACCCCCAACGCCGCCGCGCGCAGCCTGAACACGCGCCGCTCCAACCTGGTCGCGCTGATCGCCTCCGACCAGTTGCACCTGCAGTCGCCCGAGCTGCTTGCCGAACTGAGCCGCCAGTTCGCGCTGCGCGGCATGCGCATCGTGCTGTTTTCGCAGCCGCGCGAGTCGGCGCCCGGCTCGCTGTCGGAAGTGTGGGAGCACCAGCTCGACGGCGCGATCGTCGCGGCCAGCCTGTCGGACCGGCAGCTGGCCGAATTCGAACGGCGCGCTCTGCCCTACGTGCTGTTCAACCTCGGCGCCGGCGACATGAACGTCAACGCGATCGTCTGCGACCAGCAGGCCGCCGCGCGCGCCATGGCGGCGCGGCTGGCCGCGGCCGGCCACAAGCGCTTTGCGATGATCGACGGCCCGGCCGGCTCCGCCATGGCGCAGCAGCGCCGGCGCGGCGTGGCCGAACGCCTGGTGGAGCTGGGACTGGAGGCGCCGCTGGCGGTCGAGGGCGGGCACGACTACGCCAGCGGCGCGCGCGGACTGCGCGAAATCGTCGCCCTGCTGGGGAGCGCGCCCGACGCCATCATCTGCGGCAGCGATGCGATGGCGATCGGCTGCCTCGACACGGCGCGCCACGAACTCGGGCTCGACGTGCCGGGCCAGCTGTCGGTCACCGGCTTCGACGGCACGGCGCAGGCGGGCTGGCTCAGCTACAACCTGACCACCCTGCGCCAGCCGGTGCGCCAGATGGCGCAGGCCACGGCCGACGTGCTGGCCGGGCTGATCGGCGCCGGCAATATCGGCGCCGAACGCCGCGTGTTCTCGGCGAGCATCGTCGAAGGCGCCACCGCGCGGCTCGGGCCGGCGGCGTAAAGGGGGTCAGGTCCAACGGACCTGACCCCCAATTTAGTGGATCGTCAGCGTCTTCGACGAGCCGCCCGCCTTCTTGGGCAGCGTCAGCTCGAGGATGCCGTCGTGGTACTCGGCCTTGGCCTGCGCGTCGTCGACCGACTGCGGCAAGGTAAAGCTGCGATAGTATTGGCCCCAGCTGCGCTCGGTGCACAGCATGTTTTCGCTCTTTTGCTCGCTTTGCTGCTGGGTCTGTGCGCTGATCGAGACCTGGTTGCCGTCGACGCTGACCTTGATGTCGTCCTTCTTGATGCCCGGCATTTCGGCCTTCACCACGTACGCCTGCTCGGTCTCGGACACGTCCATGCGCGGCGTCATTCCGGTCGAGCGCAGGCGCGGCCCGGTCAGCGATTGATTGAACACTTCGTCCAGGCCGCGGAACGGGTCGAGCCGCGCCAGTTCGGCGAAAGGATCGAAGCGGGTCAGATTGCTTGCCATGATTGAATCCTCCTTTTAAAAACGAGTTGATCAGGGGTTGCGCTCGGCGCCGCGGTGCGCCGCGCCGAAATGGCGCGCGAACCAGTCGGCCGCCAGCCTGGCGGCCGCTTCGAGCGTGCCGGGTTCTTCGAACAAATGGCTGGCGCCGGGGACGATGTCGATGCGCGAATCGCAATGCAGCAGTTCCAGCGCGGCTTCGTTGAGCGACACCACCTGCTCGTCGTTGCCGCCGACGATCAGCAGGGTCGGCGTGCGCACCTGCTCGAGCGCCATCGCGCCGGCCAGGTCGGGCCGCCCGCCGCGCGAGACCACCGCGGCGAAATGCCCCGGCTGCGAGGCCGCCAGCCGCAGCGCCACCGCCGCGCCGGTGCTGGCGCCGAACAGGCCCTGCGGCATCCCGGCGAAGCCGTCGTGCGCGCGCACCCACGCGCAGGCCGCGGCCAGGCGCGGCTCGAGCAGCGCGATGTCGAAGCGCTTGTGGTAATCCTTGTCTTCGTCGGGGGTGAGCAGGTCGAGCAGCAGGGTCGCCATGCCGGCGCGGTGCAGCTGGCGCGCCACGTAATGATTGCGCGGACTCTTGCGTCCGCTGCCGCTGCCGTGGGCGAAGATGACGATCCCGGCCGGGTCGGGCACTTCGCCCAGGATGCCTTCCAGCCGCAACGGCCCGGCGTCGATGCTGACGTCGAGTTCGGTCGCCGGAATGGGGGGTCGGGTCGATGTCATTGTCTTGCCTCCCACGTCGCTACACGTGGCCTACGAGACAAGTCTAGGAGTGCGCTCAATAAGGTTCTTTGATGTAGATCAAAGGGACCTTGTCGCGATACCGGCTAGAGTTCGGCCATCAGCACCTTGCCGCCGGCGCGGTCGGCCTGCAGCGCGGTGATCAGGATTTCCAGGTCGGCTTCCAGGCGCGCCAGCGTGTCCGGCTCGAGGCCGGCCAGCGCCCCGGGCAGGATGCCGGAAAACGGCGCCGGCGCCGCCGCCAGCACGGCTTCGCCGGCTTCGGTCAGGTGCAGTCCCAGCGCGCGCCGGTCCTCGGTGTCCTTCACCGCCCGCACCATGCCGCGCTCGAGCAGCACCTTGACCAGGTTGCTCGCGGTCGACTGGTGCACGTCCATCGAGCGTCCCAGCTCGCTGACGCCGACGCCCGGACGGCTGCGGATCACCGACAGCGCCCACACCTGGGCGCCGCCGATGCCGGCCGCAGTTTCCACCTGGCGGAAGTGCACCTTGACGGCATTGAAAACAATCCGGAATTGGCGCAGCACGCGGCCGGCCTGGTCGGTTCCCGGGTCCTGGAGAGGGGTCTGGTTGTCTGTTGGCATGCCCGCATGATAACGGAATCTGGGCGTCGCGCAAGTCGCCAAGACCCTCCATCTGTCCATGACAGCTCCGGCGACGCGGTTCGCACCAACATTGTGCACGTAAACCAATCAAATTTGCCCCCGCGCACCGTTGAATAAATTTTAACCGAAGGCATCAATCTTCAGTACAATCCCCGGGATACCAATAGGGCGGTACGGGCTAAGCACGTGCTGAGCGTCCGTCCATAACAGCCTTCACCTTCCAGATAGGGATTTCAATGACCACGATCGACAACGCCGCACGCATCAGCACCCTGATTACCCAGAACGAAGCGTCCATCCTGGCCGACTGGATCGCCAACCTGAACACCGTGATGGTGCGCAACGACGCCAGCGCCGACGAGCAGCTGCGCCGCCACTGCAGCCAGTTCCTGGGGCTGTTCAGCCAGGCCGCGGCCAAGGGCGGCGTCGACGACATCGACCACCGCGCCTGGGACGACGTGCGCAACCTGCTGACCGAAATCTCGGCCGCGCGCGCGCGCCAGGGTTCGACCCCGAGCGAGACCGCCACCTTCGTGTTTTCGCTGAAGCAGTCGCTGTTTACCGTGCTCGGACGCGAACTGTTGTCGCAGCCGGAAGAGCTGGCCGCCGCGCTGTGGAGCCTGTCCACCCTGCTCGACAAGTTGGGCCTGTTCACCATGGAAGTATTCCAGAAGAGCCGCGACCAGATCATCGTGCGCCAGCAGCAGGAACTGCTCGAGCTGTCGACCCCGGTGGTCAAGCTGTGGCAGGACATCCTGGCGCTGCCGCTGATCGGCACCCTCGACAGCGCGCGCACCCAGGTCGTGATGGAAAGCCTGCTGCAGAAGATCGTCGAAACCGGCGCGGCCATCGCGATCATCGACATCACCGGCGTGCCGACCGTCGACACCCTGGTGGCGCAGCACCTGATGAAGACCATCGCCGCCGCGCGCCTGATGGGCGCCGACTGCATCATCAGCGGCATCCGCCCGCAGATCGCGCAAACCATCGTGCACCTGGGCGTGAACCTGGAAGACGTGATCACCAAGGCGACGCTGGCCGACGCCTTCGTCATCGCGCTGGGCCGCGTCGGCGCCAAGATTTCGCGCGACTAAGCCATGGAACGCATTCCTATTCTGCGCATCGGCAGCATGCTGCTGGTGACGATCCAGGTCGACATGCATGACCGCCTGGCAATGACCTTGCAGGACGACCTGACCGACCGCATCGTGCGCGACGAAGCCAAGGGCGTGCTGATCGACATCTCGGCGCTCGACCTGGTCGACTCCTTCATCGGCCGCATGATCAGCAACACCGCCTCGATGGCGCGCGTGCTCGACGCCCAGACGGTGCTGGTCGGGATGCAGCCGGCCGTGGCGATCACGCTGGTCGAGCTGGGCCTCACGCTGCCCGGCGTGAAGACGGCGCTCAACGTCGAACGCGGCATGGCCATGCTCGGAAAGAATTACCCGCGATGAGCGTGCGCTTTGCCTCGGAGTTGCTTACACCCGACAAGGCGATGGTCGCGCGGGCCGTGCTGCCGCTGGTGACCGACGAACACGTCGTGGCGCTGCGCCGCGCCGTGCGCGAACGCGCGGTCGACATCAAACTGAGCCTGGTCGACCAGACCAAGCTGGTGACGGCGGCGAGCGAACTGGCGCGCAACACGATCAAGTATGGCGGCGGCGGCGAAGTGCAGGTAGTGAGCCTGTCGGACGGCGTGCGCCACGGCGTGCAGCTGATGTTCGCCGACGACGGTCCCGGAATCGAAGACCTGAACATGGCACTGACCGACGGCTACACCACGGGCGGCGGGCTGGGACTGGGCCTGTCGGGCGCCAAGCGGCTGGTCGACGAATTTGCGATCGACACGCGGCACGGCGAGGGCACAGTGGTGTCGGTGGTCAAATGGAAGCGCTGACCACCTCCCTGCGGCCGCATCACACGATTGCGATCACCCACGCGAGCGACATTGCAGCGGCGCGCCGCGCCGGCCAGGGCATGGCCGACACGATCGGCTTCAACGAAGTCGGCGCCGGTCGCCTGGCGCTGATGATCAGCGAAGCGGCGACCAACATCCTCAAGCACGCCGGCGAAGGCCGTATCTTCCTGTCGGAGGCGCGCAGCGGCGCGCACCGCGGCATCGACGTGGTGGCGCTCGACAACGGCCCCGGCATCGGCAACCTGGCCTACGCGCTGCGCGACGGCGTCTCGAGCGTGGGCACCGCCGGCACCGGGCTGGGCGCGATGCGCCGCCTGGCCGACGAATTCGACGCCTACGCGCCGCGCGACAAGGGCGCCGCGTTCTTCATGCGCCTGTGGAACGGCACGCCGCCGGCGGCGCCCTTCCCGCCGTACACGTTCGGCGCGCTGACGGTTCCCATCGCCAGCGAGGAAGAATGCGGCGACGCCTGGGGCATGGCATGCGAACATGATCTCCTGTCGCTGCTGTCGATCGACGGCCTCGGACACGGCGCCGACGCCGCCGAGGCGGCCCATGCGGCGCTGAGCGCGCTGGCGGCGCGCCCCAACCTGGCGCCCGCCGCCCAGGTCGACCACTGCCACCTCGCGCTGCGCGCCACGCGCGGCGCGGCGATGGCGTCGGCCCAGCTCGAATTCGGCAAGGACCAGCTGCGCTTTGCCGGCATCGGCAACATCGCCGCCTGCATCATCGACGGCCACGCGCGCAAGCAGATGGTCTCGCACAACGGCATCGTCGGCCACAACATGCGCAAGGTGCAGGAGTTCATTCATCCGTGCGCGCCGGGATCGCTGATCGTCATGCATTCGGACGGCCTGTCGACCAGCTGGGACCTGGCCAATTATCCCGGCCTGTCGGTCTGCAACCCGGCCGTGATCGCGGCCGTGCTGCTGCGCGACTTCGGCCGCGCGCGCGACGACGCCAGCGTGCTGGTGGTGCGCTACCTGGGCCGGCGCTGATGGACAGCACGCGCATCCTGAACCTGGGCATCGAAGGCCCGCAGGACGTGGTCACGGTGCGCCAGCGGGCGCGCCAGGTGTCCGGCCTGCTCGGCTTCGGCCAGCAGGAGCAGGTGCGCATCGCCACCGCGGTGTCCGAACTGGCGCGCTGCGTGTGCCGCCGCATGTATGGCGGGCGCGCCGTGTTCGCGCTGGAACAGGAGGCGCGCCAGCGCCACCTGGTGGTGACGATCCGCGACAACGGCGGCGCCGAACGGGTCGCGCGCAATGGCTTCGACCCGGATGCGGTGGGCCGCGAATTCGACACCGCCATCATCACCGCGCGCCGCATGATGGACGGCTGCGAGGTCAGCTATCACACCGACCATGCGCTGACCGTGTCGATGCGCAAGACGCTGTTGTCCAGCCAGCGCGTCGACCAGGAGCACCTGGTCAGCCTGGGCGCGCAACTGGCGGCCAGTCCCGAGCCGACCAGTTTCTCGGAAGTGCAGCAGCAGAACCAGGAGCTGGCGTCGGCGCTGGCCGAACTGCGCGACCGCCAGGACGACCTGCTGGCGCTCACGCGCGAACTGGAAGACACCAACCGCGGCGTGGTGGCGCTGTACGCCGAGATCGAGGAAAAGGCCGAACGGATTCGCAAGGCCGACGAAATGAAATCGCGCTTCCTGTCGAACACGAGCCACGAGCTGCGTACCCCGCTGTCGTCGATCCGCGCGCTGGCCCAGCTGCTGCTCGACCGCATGGACGGCGAGCTGTCGGCGGAACAGGAAAAGCAGATCAAGTTCATCGCCGGCGCCGCCAACGACCTGTCGAACCTGGTCAACGACCTGCTCGACCTGGCCAAGATCGAAGCGGGCAAGGTGCAGATCAACGCCTCGACGATCGACGTCGGCGAGTTGTTCGCCTCGCTCAAAGGCGTGCTGCGCCCGCTGGCGCAAAATCCCGCGGTCGAACTGGTGTTCGTGCCACCCGCGCAGCCGGTGAGCTTCGAGTCCGACGAAAGCAAGGTCGCCCAGATCCTGCGCAACTTCGTCTCCAACGCCCTGAAATTTACCGAATCGGGACAGGTGACGGTGCAGCTGGCGCCCCATCCCGATCCCGCCGTGATCGTCTTCGAAGTGGCCGACACCGGCATCGGCATCAGTCCCGAGCACCTGCAGCTGATTTTCGAGGAATTCAGCCAGATCGAGCACCCGCTGCAGCGCGGCGCCAAGGGCACCGGCCTCGGTTTGCCGCTGTGTCGCCAGTTCGCCGCGCTGCTCGGCGGCCAGGTCGAGGTGCGCAGCACGCCAGGCGCCGGCTCGGTGTTCGCCCTGAGCCTCCCCCGTTTACTTATCCCGCCCGAACGGGCCGCATGATATGAACCACCAAGACATCCTGATCCTCAACGTCGACGACAACGACGGCGCCCGCTACGTGAAAACGCGCATCCTGATGGGCGCGGGCTTCCGCGTCGAGGAAGCGGCCAACGGCACCGATGCGCTGACGATGGTCGCGCGCAGCATGCCGGCGCTGGTGCTGCTGGACGTCAAGCTCCCGGACATCAACGGCATCGAGGTGTGCCGCCGCATCAAGGCCGACCCGGCCACCTGCGACGTGCTGGTGCTTCAGACGTCGGCCGCGCTGACCGGCCGCGACGACCGCATCCGCGGCCTGGAAGGCGGTTCCGACAGCTACCTGGCGGCGCCGATCGAGGCCGACGAGCTGGTGGCCAACGTGCGCGCGCTGCTGCGCCTGCAGCAGACCAAGGCGGAGCTGAAAAACAGCGAAGAGCGCTTCCGCCAGCTGGCCGAAAACATCGGCGACGTGTTCTGGATGTTCTCGCTGGACGACGGCGCGCTGCTGTACGTCAGCGCCGCCTATGACGCGATGTGGGGCCGCGCCGGCGCCGAACTGGCCGAGGCGCCCGAAGCGTGGACGGCGAGCGTGCATCCGGACGACCTGCCGGCGCTGCTGCAGCGCTGGCGCGCGGTGCGCGAACACGGCGCCTATGACGAAGAATACCGCGTCGTCCAGCCGGGCGGCGCGGTGCGCTGGGTGCGCGACCGCGCCTTCCTGGTGCGCGACGCGCTGGAGCAGCCGTACCGGATCGCCCGCATCACCAGCGACATCTCGGGCCGCAAGGCGCTCGAAGGCCGCCTGCGCGCCGCCGACGAGAACAAGAACGACTTCCTCGCCACGCTGGCGCACGAGCTGCGCAATCCGCTGTCGCCGATCCGCACCGCGGTCGAACTGCTCGATCGCCAGGGCCCCGACATGGCGCCGGCCCACGCCAAGGCGCGCGCGGTGATTTCGCGCCAGGTCGACCACCTGACCCGGCTGGTCGACGACCTGCTCGACGTGGCGCGTATCTCGGAAGGCAAGCTGACGCTGCGCCAGGAGGCCGTGGAACTGGACGGCGTGCTGAAGGTGGCGCTGGAAACGGCGGCGCCGGTGCTGGCCGCGCGCCATCACAGTATCGACGTGGTCACGCCCGACCACCCGCTGTGGGTATGGGGCGACGCGGTGCGGCTGGCGCAGTCGATCGGCAACCTGCTGCACAACGCCGCCAAGTTCACTTCGCCGAACGGCAAGGTGATCCTGGCGGTCGACGTCGCCGACGACGGCGCGACGGTGCGCATCAAGGTGCAGGACAACGGCATCGGCATCGCCGCCAACAACCTGCCGCACATCTTCGACATGTTCACCCAGGGCGAATTCGCGCCCGACCGCGCCCACGACGGCCTGGGCATCGGCCTGTCGCTGGTGTCGACGCTGGTGGCGCTGCATGGCGGCCAGCTAACCGCCGACAGCGCCGGCGCCGGCATGGGCAGCGCCTTCACCATCTCGCTGCCTTTGATGGCCGCTCCGGCCGGCGGCAACGCGACCGCTTCGGCCAACGCCGGCGTCGCGCGGGCGCTGGACATCGTCCTGGTCGACGACAATGTCGATTCCGCGGAAATGATGCGCGACCTGCTGACGGCGCTGGGCCACAGCGTCCGGCTGGCGCACGATGGCGCCGGCGCGCTGGCGCTGGCCGCGGCGCACGTCCCGCACGTCATGATCCTCGACATCGGCCTGCCCGACATGGACGGCAGCGAACTGGCGCGCCGCCTGCGCGCGCTGCCGGCGCTGGCGGCGACCCGGCTGATCGCCCACACCGGCTACGGCGCGCCGCACGACCGCGAGAAGACCAGCGACGCCGGCTTCGACGCCCACTTGGTCAAACCGGTCAGCATGGGCGACCTGCAGGCGGCCTTGCGCAAGGTGGAAGCGTAACAAGTCGACGTGGATCAAACCGGCGCCCGTTCACTGCGCCGCCGCCGCGCTACACTGGGCAGGCCGACCAGTTAGCTCCCCGGAGGAATGATGATGCGCGTCGCGGCCCTTGTGCTCCTGCTCGTCCCCTTGCTGTCCGCTTGCAGCACGCCCTACAAGACGCCGGCGTTCGCCGCCAGGGACGGCGGCTCGACCAGTTTCCCCGGCGCCGCCGAACTGCTCGACGCCGGGCGCCGGCTCAATGTCGTCCTGGTCCACGGCATGTGCACGCACGACCGGCAGTGGGCACAGGACGCGGCCAACTCCTTCCTCGCCGGCATTGGCCAGGCCGGCGCGCAGCGCCCGCTCGAACAGGTCGCCGTTCCCGGCAGCGCCATCGAGCTGTTCCAGCGCACGGTGCCGATCGGCCAGCGCGGCGAGGTCCACCTGAGCGCCATCCTGTGGTCGCCCGCGACAGCGCCGCTCAAGCAGCAACTGTGCTACGACCAGAGCGAGCGCACCGGAGGCGCCTGCGCGGCCCCGCCCTACCCCTGGCGGCGCCACCGCATCAACCGCCTGATCAAGGACAAGCTGCTCGACGACTGCCTGGCCGACGCCGTGATCTACCTGGGCGCGTCGCGCGAATCGATCAACGCCCAGATGCAGGCGGTGGTGCTGAAGGCGCTCAGCGTCGCGCCCGACGCGAGCAACCTGTTCATCACCGACAGCATGGGCAGCAAGATCGTGTTCGACGCCATCTACCGGCTGGCGCTGAACCGCGAAACGGCGCCGGCCGGCCAGCGCATCTTCGACAACACGCAGCAGATCTTCATGCGCGCCAACCAGCTGCCGATCCTGGCGCTGGCCGACACCAGGTTCGCGCCGCAGCAGCGGCTGTTCTCCTGCGACCGCGACGGCTATCCGGCCGATCCGATCGGCGAGATGGTGCGCCGGCACGGCTGTCCCGGAGCCCGGCGCGCCAGGTTCGGCGCGCCGCTGGTGGTGGCGTTCAGCGATCCCGGCGACGTGCTGTCGTATACGCTGGCGGGCAGCATCCACGCGCAGTCGCAGCCCTACCCCGTCATCGACGTGATCGTCTCCAACGCGCCCGGCTACCTGGGCTGGCTGGAGCGGCCCGACCAGGCCCACCTGGACTACGACGTCAATCCCGCGGTGAACCGGCTGATCGGCTGCGGCAACCGCAGTCCCGCGTATTGCAGCTTGCCGGCGCGGTGAGCTAGCGCGAGGCGCAGCGCACGTTCCAGACGTCGTAGTCGGCGCCCGACAGGCGCGCGTCGACCTGCAGCACCACCGGCCGGTCGCCGCGGTATTCGAGCGTGACCTTGTTGCCGGCCTGGGACAGGATCGCCGCCAGCGCAAACCGGGACGAGCGCTCCGCGGCGCAGAAGCTGTTGCCGGCCATGAGCAGCCGGGCGCGCGCGAGCACCGCGTCGCGTCGTTGCAGCAGCCGGATTGCGTCGCGCTGCGCGATCTCCGTGGCCGCACGCACCCGGCCCGCTGGCGCCGCGCAGTCCGGCGCGGCGAGCCACACCTGCCGGAAAGGCGCCGATGCGCGCCACTGGCCATCGAATGCGAATTGCACGGCGTCGGCCGCGCACAGGGCTCCGGATGCGCGCGCCGGAGCCGCCTCGAAAGGCGCCGATTCGACACGCCAGCGCCGCTCGCCCGCGGAACGGGAAGCGATCAATGCCGGCGGCTTGCCGGCGTCCGGGTAGGCGCGGTGAAAGAAGCGGGCGAAGGATGCCTGTTCGGCGCCGGTGGGCCCGCGCTGCCGGATGCCGTCAGCGGCGGCCGGCGCAACCAGAAGGCACAAGAACAATGGCCGCAGCCGGCCAAGGAGAATCGTCATGCGCCATTATAGGTGCGGCCGGGCCAGCCCGGCGCCGTCCTATTTCGATTTGGCGGCATGCTTGCCGTGCATGTCCTTGGCCATCGTCAGGTGCTCCTCGACAGTGGGCAACATCTTTGCGGCCAGTGCTTTGACATCGGCATCCTTCGCCTTGGACGCGAAGCCCTTCAGTTTGGCGTGGACCTTGCTGTGGTCCGACACGCCGGCATCGGCCATGTAGGCCTTGTCGAACGCGTCTCCCGACAGCTTGTCCAGCTTTGCCGCCATTTTCTTGTGCGGCGCATCCACGTCGGCCGGCAGGGCAAGGGACTTGGCCTGCGCCAGCGCCGTGACATCGGCCAGCGCTTTGGTATGGTCGTCGACCATCTTCTGCGCGAAGGTTTTGACGTCGGCATTTTGGGTTTTGCCCAATGCCATTTTCCCCGCCGCTACTTCAGCCATGTTCGCCACCGCCATGTCGGCGACGATTTTCTGGTCAGCCTTGGACAGCCCGGCAACCGTGGCGGCAGGCGCCGCTGCCGGCTCTTTCGCAAGCGCACCGGCGGAAACGGACAGCGCGCAGACGACGAATACGCTGCCCACGCCAGCCAGGATTTTCTTGTTGAACATCATATGCTCCTTCGAAGAAAAAAATTGTTGAGGAAAAGGGAAAGTTGAAAGTCTAATCACATCCCTTGAAATCGTGCGCTACGTAGCGTTATCGCAAGCTTCATGGCCGATGAGCAAGCCGCGCAGCCGTTCGAAACATCGCTTGTACCGGTCGCCGAATGAGCGCAGGATGACCCCTGGAAGCGCGCGATTCTGGAGAACGACATGGCGGCACACGATACGGAAGGCACTTTTCGCGGACTCCCTCTGACCGAGGAGCAGGATGCCGAAGTGCGCCACTACATCAAGCGCAAGAAGCGGCTGGGCGCGCCGGTCGACGAGGCCGAGATCAGCGCGATGCTGGCGGACATGCTCGACCCGCCGTCGCAGGAGGAAGTGGGCGACGCCGCGCTGGGCACCAGCACCTGGGGCGACGCCGAGCGCGCCAGCGGCGCAATCGACGACGTGATGGATTCGACCGCGGCGCAGGAAGACAAGAGCGCCGCCATGGAGTCGGAGGCGATGAAACGCGCCGGCAGCTAGCCGGTCGCGCGGCCGCGTTTACTTGCCCGGCTTGAGGATCACCTTGGTCCAGCCTTTGGCGCGCTTGTCGAATTGCTCGTAGGCGTGCGGCGCCTCGGCGAGCGGCAGTTCGTGCGAGACGATCATCGACGGCTTGGCGCGGCCCGCGTGAATCAGCTTGCCCAGGCTGCGGTTGTAGGCCTTGACGTTGGCTTGCCCGGTGGCGATGCGCTGGCCCTTGAACCAGAATTTGCCGAAGTCGAAGGCCAGCTTGCCGGCCTTTTCCAGTTCGTCCTGCGCGTTCGGATCCTTGGGCACGAACACCCCAACCACGCCGATGTTCCCGGTCGCCTTGACCGTCGCAACCAGGTTGTTCATGGTTAGGTTCGGCACCTCCTTGCCGTGCATGTTGCAGCACTGGTAGCCGACGCATTCGCAGCCGCAATCGGCGCCCTGGCCGCCGGTCAGGTGCAGCACCTGCTCGACGCCGCCGCCCTCGGTGTCGTCGATGGCGATGGCGCCGATCTTCTCGGCCAGCTTCAGGCGGTCCTTGTGGGTGTCGACCACGAACACCTGGCTGGCGCCGCGCAGCATGGCCGACGTGGCGGCCATCAGCCCGACCGGGCCGGCGCCGTAGATCACCACCGCGTCGCCGGCCTGCACGCGCGCCAGTTCGGTCGCATGAAAGCCGGTCGGGAATATATCGGACAGCATGACGTAGTCGTTTTCCTTTTCGCGCGCGTCGTCGGGCAGCACCAGGCAGTTGTAGTCGCCGTAGGGCACGCGCAGCAGTTCGGCCTGGCCGCCGCTGTACGGCCCCATGCCGGCGAAGCCGTAGGCGGCGCCGGCGTTGCCCGGATTGCAGGTCAGGCAGTAGCCGGACAAGCCCTTTTCGCAGTTGGCGCAAAAGCCGCAGCCGATGTTAAAAGGCAGGCACACCATGTCGCCGACCTTGACCTTGTCGACCGCCTTGCCGATCTCGATCACCTCGCCCAGGTTCTCGTGGCCGAGAATGCGGCCGGACTCCATGTCGGTGCGGCCTTCGTACATGTGCAGGTCGGAGCCGCAAATGTTGGTCGTGGTGATGCGAACCAGGACGTCGGTGGCTTTCTCGATTTTCGCGTCGGGCATTTCCTTGATCTGTACATCGTGCGGGCCGTTGTAAACCAGTGCTTTCATGGCGTGTCCTTCTTCGATGAAATGGCGTGAACAAGCACTGTGGACCGTGCCCCGCCCAGCCTCTGTACGGTGCCTAACCGTGCGTCGATTATGCGAAATCTTGCATAATCCCGGGCCGGATTCCCGCGCACGCGTTTCGCGCGCTGCTCCGCGGGCCGACTGGTTATAATCTTGTCACCAAGAATTACATCTTACCGAACCATGCCAAGAACCTCCGCCGCCCTCCAGGCGCTGCTATCGAAGACCGCCGACATCGTCGACAGCATCGTGTATCCGTCCGCGGCAGAAATCGATGATGCCGGCCTGTGGCCCGAACAGGCGATGCGCGCCTTCGCCAGCGCGGGGCTGACCGGCCTCCAGGTGCCGCAACGGCTGGGCGGCCACGGCGAAGGACTGCTGGCGCTGACGATGATCACCGAAGCGATCGGCCGCGCCTGCCCATCGACCGCCCTGTGCTTCGGGATGCACTGCGTCGGCACCGCCGTCATCGCCGCCAAGGCGACCGCCTTCCACGAGGAGCGCTACCTGCGCCCGATCGCCGAGGGCCGCCACCTCACGACCCTGGCGCTGTCGGAATCGGGCACCGGCGCCCACTTCTACCTGCCGGAGACATCCCTCGCGGCAGCACCCGATGGCGCGTTCGTGGTGCAAGGCACGAAGCAGTTCGTCACCAACGGCAGCAAGGCCGACTCGTACGTGCTGTCGACCCGCGCCAGTTCGGCCGAAGCGGAAGCGGGCGACTTCAGCTGCCTGATCGTCGATGCCGGCACGCCGGGCATCGAATGGATGGCTGCGTGGGACGGCTTCGGCATGCGCGGCAACAGCTCGCGCGGCCTGCGCCTGGACGGCGTGCGCGTGCCCTCGCACAACCTGCTGGGCGAAGACGGCGACGAGGTGTGGTACGTGTTCGAGGTGGTGGCGCCCTACTTCCTGATGGCGATGGCGGGTACCTACCTCGGCGTGGCCCAGAGCGCCCTCGATGCGGCCGGCGAACATCTGCGCAATCGCCGCTATGCCCATTCGGGGTCCGCGCTGCGCGATGTCGAAGTGCTGCAGGCGCGCTACGCCTCGATGTGGATTGCCGTGGAGAAAACCCGCGCCCTGATCTACGAAGCGGCCAGGCGCGGCGACCTCGCCGATCCGCAGGCGCTGCCGTTCATCCTCGCCTGCAAGGCCGATGCCGGCGACACCGCGGTCCAGGTCACCAACGACGCGATGACGATCTGCGGCGGCGCCGCCTACCGCGACAACAGCCGGGTCGCGCAGATGCTGCGCGACGCGCGCGCCAGCCACGTCATGTCGCCGACGACCGATATCCTCAAGCTCTGGACGGGACGCAGCCTGCTCGGACTGCCGCTGTTGTAGGGCGCACATGGACGATACCATTCTCGCCGTCGGCGCCTCCTCGGCACCGTTCGACCTGCCCGATGTGGTGCGCACCGACCTGGCCGGCCTCGCGCGGCGGCTTACCGACAACGGCGCCGGCGAGCCATGCGTGGTGCTGTTCGACGCCTCACTCGACAGTCCCTTGCAGCAGGCCCGCGCCGTGCGCGCCAGGTGGCAAGCGTGCGAGCTGATTTTTGTCGCCGCTGCCGCGCACTACGACAGCCTGCGCGCAAGCCTCGGGCGCGCGCCGATGATCGGCTCGCACTGGAGCGCGCTCGCGCAAGGCGATCCATCGCTCGCCGCGACCGTCGCCGACGCCGCAAAACGCGCCAGGCGAAGGGCCAGGCTGCGCACCACGCTCGAACGCGCCAACGTCAGCATTTCCGCCCCCAGGCAGGTCGACGATCCGCAGCTGCGGCGCCATCAGGTCGCCGCGCATTATCTCGACAGTTTCCTCGCCCAGACCCGCGACGGCATCGTCGGCCTGGACAAGGCCTTGCGCGTGGTCCATTGGAACGAAAGCGCCTCCGGCCAATGGGGACTGCACGAGCGCGACGCGCTCGGGCGGCCGGCGCGCGAACTGCCTTTCTGGAACGCCGAACTCGAATCGAGCGTGCGCGCCGCGCTCGAAGGCGCCACGGGCAGCCATGAACACGGCTACTCCCTGCACGGTCGCGAGGTCTGCATGGAGTTTTCCATCTCCGGAGTACGCGATGAACAGGGGCGCTGGATCGGCGCCTCGCTGGTCATCCGCGACATCACCGAGCGTCATCAACGGCTCGAACGCGAACGCCTCCAGGCGGCCGAACGCGCCAGGGTGCTCGACGAGGAGCTGCGGCGCCTGTTCGACATGTTCGCGCTGGCGCCGGGTTTCATGTCGGTGACCAAAGGCCCGCAGCACGTGTTCGAGATGGCCAATCACGCCTATGCCGCGCTGTTCGGCGAACGCACCCGGTCGGCCATATCGGTCGCCGCGGCGTTTCCGGAACTGGCCGAGCAACCCTTCGTCGCCCTGCGCGACCAGGTGTACGCCACCGGCGTGCCCTACGTCGGCAAAGCCCAGCCAATATGGACGCGCGATCCGGATGGCAGCGTCCGGCAGCGCTACATCGACTTCGTGTACCAGCCCTGGCGCGACGCCAGCGGTGAAGTGAAAGGCATTTTCTGCCAGGGTCACGACGTCACGGAACACCAGATGGTCCAGGATGGATTGCTGACCCATCAGACCGAACTTGAGCAGCTGGTCACGCGCCGCACCGCCGACCTGCAGAAGGCCCACCTGGCCCTGCATCAATCGCAAAAGCTCGAGGCGATCGGCAAACTGACCGGCGGCGTCGCGCACGACTTCAACAATATCCTGCAGGTCATCGGCAGCAACCTCGACCTGATCGGATTGCAGCCCCACCTCGACGCCGCCGTGCGCGGCCGGCTCTCCAGCAGCACCGCGGCGGTGGAACGGGCCGCGCGCCTGTCGGCGCAATTGCTGGCGTTCGCGCGCCGGCAGCCGCTGCAGCCGGTCCCCACCAATGTCGCCCATGTGCTGCGCGACATGGACGAATTGCTGCGGCGCGCGCTGGGACAGGCGATCGACGTCGGCGTCAGCATCGCGCCGCAGATCTGGAATACGCTGGTCGACCGCAACCAGCTCGAAAACGTCATCCTGAACCTGGGGATCAACGCGCGCGACGCCATGGGCGCGGTGGGCCGGCTGACGATCGAACTGACCAATGCGGAACTGGACCAGGCCTACACGTCGGCCGACACCGAACTGCAGGCCGGCCAATACGTGCTGCTGGCGATCTCCGACAACGGCAGCGGCATGAGCGCGGAGGTGAAGGAGCGCGCGTTCGAACCGTTCTACACGACCAAGGAAGACGGCAAGGGAACCGGCCTGGGCCTGTCGATGGCCTATGGCTTCGTCAAACAGAGCGGCGGCCATATCACGCTGTACAGCGAGCCCGGCGAAGGCACCACGGTGCGCATTTATCTGCCGCGCTGCTACGAGGCCGAACAGCAGGTCGAACGCAGCTCGGACGAGCAGATTCGCGGCGGCAGCGAGACCGTGCTGGTGGTCGAGGACGACGCGGCGGTGCGCATCGCGGTGATCGACCTGCTCAAGGGCCTCGGGTATGCGGTCCTCAGCGCCTACGATGCCTCCTCGGCGCTGGCCATGCTGGAAGGCGGCGCCGCGCCGGACCTGCTGTTTACCGACGTCGTCATGCCGGGTGAAATGCGCAGCCCCGAACTGGCGCGCCATGCGCAGCGGCTGGTGCCGGGCATCGGCATCCTGTTTACGTCCGGCTACACGCAAAACGCGATCGTCCATGCCGGCCGGCTCGACCCGGGAGTTGAGCTGCTCAGCAAGCCGTACCGGCGCGCCGACCTTGCGCGCAAAGTGCGCCAGGTGATCGACCAGGCGCGCGTCCCGCAAGCCGCAGCGCAGCGCGTGGTCGTGGTGGAGGACAACGACGACGGGCGCGAGCTGCTGCACGAACTGCTGCTCGCGCTGGGCTACGAATCGCTGTGTTTCGGCACCGCCGAAGGTGTGCTGGAAGCGCTGCGCGCCACCGACATCCTGCTCACCGACGTCACCCTGCCCGGCATCAGCGGGCTCGAACTGGCCGAACAGGCGCAGCGGGCATTTCCGAACCTGCGCGTGGTGTTTGCCTCGGGACGCGGGCTGGCGCCGCAATCGGTGCGCGGCAGGATACTGCCAAAGCCGTTCACCATCGAGCAGCTCGGTGCGGTGCTGGAATAGCCGATCTAGTGGCCGAGGGCGCCGGTGTAGCGCACCACCAGCACCTGCGCGTCGTCGGCCGTGCGCCGGAAGTCGCGCAGCAGCACCGCGCCGATCAGCGCCGGATGGCGTGCGGACAGCCCCGGATAATCGGCCAGGTCCCAGCGGTTGCTGACCCCGTCGGTGTGCACGATGATCAAGCTTCCCTTGGGACAGGGATAAGCAAACTCCTGCACCTTGCGCACGCTGTGGCCGACCACCCCGTCGTACGACGCCATCTGGGTGCGCGTTTCGCCGTCGCTGATGCAGGCGGAGATATTGCCGATGCCGGCGAAGCGGATTTCGTCGCTGCCGTAGTCCAGGTGCGCCAGCGCCATCACGGCGCCGGCGGTCTTGTGCAGCACCTGGTGGCATGCCTCGATTTGCCGTGTCGGCGACATGGCCGGCGATGCGGCCAGCCGCCCGAGCGCCGCGCGGGCCGCCTCGGCGGCATACGGGCCGTGCCCAAGGCCGTCGATCGCTATCATCGACAGCCCATCCGGCTGGAGCGTGATCGCCCATGCATCGCCGCACACATGCTCGCTCGCGATAGGATCGCACAGCGCCCCGCTCGAAAACATCGTATGGGGGCGTTCGCCGCGCCAGACGCGGGCGAAGAAGGCGGCGCCTTTGCCGGGCGGCGCATAGACATCGAACTCGTCGGCGAAGGTGCGGATCGCCGCCAGGCCGTTGCCCGCATCGCCAGTGCTCGAGACGCCGTCGCGCATGGACCGCGACAGGTTCGAGATTCCCGGTCCGCCATCGATCGCCACCACCTCCACCCCGCGCGCGCTGCCGGCGCGCACCTCGGTGATGAACAGGCGGCCGTCGACGGCATGCTTGAGCATGTTCGTCGCCGCCTCGGTAATGATGCATCCGAGCCGCGCCTCGAGGTCTTCGTCGAAGCCCAGCGCATCGCCCAGGCGCCGGCCGGCGCGGCGGGCCGCGGCGGTCTCGCTCGCATGGGTCATGGCAAAGGCATGATGGGGCAGCAAGGAGCAGACGATACCGTCGAGACCGGCCGCGGCGGTGGCCGGATGTTCAGGGCGGCTGGGCGCCGGCTGCGGCGCCAGGCAGCAATCGTCCAGCGCGGCTGTATCAGTGATAGTCATCCAAATTCCCGGTCGGAGCCTTGCCGCGGCGGGCGGGAAGGCTGGTACTCTGTTGGCTTCGCAAGTGCGAAAATCCGTCCGGTTGAAGTGTCCAGCGATATACACAGGAAAAGGATGCGGTGGTGCATTGTACGGCGAGAATCGTCAGTGCAGTGCGTATTTGCGCAACCGTGCGCCGGCCGGCACTGCCCGCAGCCAGCGCTTCAACCACCGTCACGCCGCCGCGCGAATCGCCAAGGGCTTAATGGGTCGAGCTATTGCTTAAGGCGCGGTCGACGCTGGCTGCCAGCTCCGCCAGCTGGAACGGTTTCTTGAGGATGGTGTTGGTGCCGATGACCACGTCGATCGCGCGCATGTCGGCGTAGCCGGTGGCGATGATGACCGGCAGGCCCGGGTACTGGTGCGCCACCTTCTCGACCAGTTCCGCCCCGGTCATGCCGGGCATCAGGTAATCGGTGATCATCAGGTCGGGCGCCTGCTGGCGCAGCTCGGACAGCCCGGATTCGCCGTCCGACGCCTGGGTGACGACATACCCCAGTACCTCGAGCGATTCGACCATCGACGTGCGCACCGCGCTGTCGTCTTCCACCACCAGGATGCGCGCCCCGGTGCGGGCTTTGGACGCCACCGCGGCCGCGGCGAGCGGCTCGGCGGCGTCGCTCACTTCCACGCTGCGCAGCCACATCTGCACCACCGTCCCGCTGCCGCTGCTGCTGGTCACGCGCGCCGTGCCGCCCGATTGCTGGGTCATGCCGTACACCTGGCTCAGTCCCAATCCGGTGCCCTTGCCGACTCCCTTGGTGGTGAAGAAGGGCTCGAATACCTTGGCCAGGTGCTCGGGCGCGATGCCGGAACCGGAGTCGCTGACGGCGATGCAGCAGTAGCTCCCGGGCGGCAGGATCTCCGCCGGCGGCGTGAGGCGCGACGCCGAGATCCGCAGCCGCCCCGCGCCGGCCATCGCGTCGCGCGCGTTGATCGCCAGGTTCAGCAGCGCCATCTCCAGCTGGTTCTTGTCGGCCATGACGAAGCCGGCGTCGCCCGCCACTTCGAACGCCAGGTCGACGCGCGCCCCGATCGACGTCGACAGCAGCTCCCTGACGCCGTCGAACAGCACCTGGACATTCACCGGCTTCAGGTCGAGCCGCTGGTTGCGCGAAAACGCCAGCAACTGGCCGGTCAGCTTGGCGCCGCGCTCGCAGGCGCGGCGCGCGATCTCGGCGCGCTTGACCGCCGTCTCGTCCTTCGACAGCTTCAGGATCAGCTCCATGTTGCCCTGCACGACATGCAGCAGGTTGTTGAAATCGTGCGCCAGGCCGCCGGTCAGCTGGCCGACCGCCTCCATCTTCTGGAACTGGACCAGCGCCTGCTGCACGCGCTCGCGCTCGATCCCCTCGCTCATCAGGCGGTCGTTGGCCTGGGCCAGCGCGCGCGTGCGCTCGTCGATGCGCGACTCCAGCGTCTCGTTCAGCGCCAGCAGGGCCGCTTCGCTGTTGCGCAGGCGTTCGGCCGACCGGGCGCGGTCGATCAGCACGTCGCGCGCATGGTACTGGCGCCGGCGCCCGCGCAGCGCCGACTGCACCGCCGCTTGCAGCGTCTCGGCATTGAGCGGGCGTTCGAGCAGGATCACGTTGCCCAGGCCCTCCATGTGCAGCGGCGCGCGCTTTTTGGTCACCACGCGTCGCGAGCCCAGCACCACCAGCGGAAAATCGGACCAGGGCTCCTGCTGCGACAGATAGCCGATCAGCGGGTCGCCATCGGGCGCGCGCATGGACTCCTCGGCGATCACCGCCACGCCAGCGCCCTCTTCCAGCGCCTCGGCCAGCGCATCGAGCGTCTCCACGACCGTACAGGAAAAGCCTTCGCGGGTGAGGATCAAGCCGATGACGTCGCCGTCCCGGCCGAAGGGTGCGAGGATCAGGACCCGCTCGTCGTCGCGTTCAGAGTCCCGCATGATCGGGCCCAGTCGCGAGCATCGGCGTCACGCCCCGATAGGTTGGCAATCCGGTCAGCACGCCTTCGAACCCTTCGAGCGCATCGCCGATCTCGACGCCGTGGCTGCTTAGCTGGAGTTCGTGAATCGTCAGCGCATGGTTGCTGGTGCGGTTCTTGATCACGGTAATCGCGCGGCGCAGGCGGCCGCCCGATTCGAAGAAGCGCAAGGTCACGGTGGTGTCGCTCAGGTAGCTCAGGTCGACGTCGCTGCGCACTTCGCCGATCAGGCCGTGCTGCCCGAGCACCAGCACCGTGGTGACGCCTTGCTGGTTCAGGTAGGACAGCAGCTCGTGCATCTGCAGGGTGAGGAAGTGCTCGCCCGGCATCGCCTGCAAGTAGGCGTTCAGGCTGTCGATCACGATGAAGCGCACGCCGGCGTTTTCCACCGAGTCGCGCAGCATGTGGGCGAATTCGCCCGGCGCCAGTTCGGCGGGATCGACGTGGTGCATGCGCAGCTGGCCGTTCTCCATGAAGGGCCGGAGGTCCATGTTGAGCGAGGCGCAGCGGGCGAAGAAGGTGCCCAGGCCTTCGTCGAACAGGTAGAAGCTGGCGTTCTCGCCGCGCTCGAGCGCCGACAGCAGGCAGCGCACCGAGACGGTGGTCTTGCCGATGCCGGACGGGCCGACGATCAGGGTGTTGGTGCCGGTCGACAGGCCGCCGCCCAGCAGCGCGTCGATGCCGGGCGAGCCGGTCGAGCGCCGCTCGAACGAGAATTCGCGCGTATGTTCGGCCGCGATCAGGCGCGGGAACATGCGGATGCCGCCCGTCTCGAGCACGTAATCGTGGAAGCCGCCGCGGAATTTGATGCCGCGCATCTTGATGACGTTGACGCGGCGCCGCTCCTTGCCGAACTCCTGGGCGATCTGTTCGAGGCTGATCACGCCGTGCGCGATGCTGTGCAGCTGCTGCTCCGGGCTGCTGGACGATTTGTCGTCGAGCAGCAGCACGGTGCAGGCGCGCGAAGCGAAGAACTGTTTGAGCGCGAGGATCTGGCGGCGGTAGCGCAGGCCGTTCTGGGCCAGCAGGCGCATCTCCGACAGGCTGTCGAACACGATGCGCATCGGCTTGACCGCGTCGACCTGCTCCATCACGCTGGTGGTGGTTTCGGCCAGTTCCAGTTCGGACGGGTGGAACACCGACTGCTGCGAGGCCGGATCGAGCGCGGTCTCGCTGGCAAGCTCGAAGATCGACAGGCCGTCGAGCGACCAGCCGTGGCTTTCGGCCACGGCGTCCAGCTCGTCGGCCGTTTCGGACAGCGTGATATACAGGCCGGATTCGCCGTTGGCCAGACCATTGAGCAGGAATTGCAGGCCCAGCGTGGTCTTGCCGGTGCCCGGGGTCCCCTCGACCAGGTACACGCGCTGCGCGGTGAGACCGCCGCACAGGATGTCGTCCAGCCCCGCGATTCCGGTGGAGATGCGGACGGTTGGCTTTCGTAAATTTCGGCGCGAGATTTGTTCGGTCATGGTTCCAGGTGAGGCAGTGTGCTCAGAACCTTCACCTGGCGGCGTGTCAGCTCTGTCGAAAGGCGGCACCGACACTTGGTGGCCATTTTTCTTGATTATAAGCACAGCCATTTTCGCGCGGCGTACGATTGCCGCGCGAAAATATTTCACCTCCAACCTGAATCCTGCGGCGTCAGGCGCGCCGCAGCGCGAAGTCCGCGGCGCTCGGTTCTGTCAGCACGACCTTGGGGTCTTCCTCGAACGACGCCAGCCACAGCCGGCCGCGGTGGGTAATCGCCGTCGCGTTCTCGTCGGCGCTGCCATCCAACACAAAACCGCTGGCCGTCAGCCATTTCCTGACCCCGCTGGACAGTGCCGGCGCCTCGCCGCGCGCCAATGCGGCGAGCCCGGCGACGCAGGCTTCGCGGAACAGCGCGCGCTCCCCATGTTTGGTCAGCACGGCGGCCCCCGAAGCCTGGCGCGTCACCAGGTTGAACGCGAACAGCCGTTGCGGCAAAACGCCATTGCGGACAGTTGCCCCCTCGGCGTTGTCCGGGTCGAGAGATTGCAAAGCACTGATTTCGTCGCCATTCAATTTCGAATCCATTGCATCCCCCTTTCTGAATTGATTTCCTTGCGCAAAGCGCGGTGTGGAACACCCTGCGAAGCCCAGTGGCGCCCCGATTTGCAAAATAGTAGAGCGCACAATTCAGTGTTTCAAGAGCGAACGCGCAACTTTTTTGTAACTGCGGGGGTAACCTTTTACGTTGATTTCGGTGCGGCATCCTCGCAGAACAGTTCCAGTAGGAATTTTCCTACACCGCTCTGGCGAACACCCCCACGAAACAGGAACAGCACGTTGTTACCATGTGCGATCGGTAACAAACTGTTTGGACATTTGGAGTGAAACGATCGAGCCCATGACGCACACCGCCACCTATCCCCCCGCGATCGTCGTACACGGAGGCGCCGGGGCGCCGCTGAAGCACGTCGACGGCTGCGCGGCCGCCGCCGACGCTGCGATCGTCATCCTGCGCAATGGCGGCGAGGCGCTCGACGCCGTGGTGCGGGCGGTCGCCACGCTGGAAGACGACGGCCGCTTCAACGCCGGCAGCGGCGCGGTGTTGGGCATGGACGGCGCCACCATCGAGATGGACGCGGCGGTCATGGACTCGCGCGGGCGGCTCGGCTGCGTGGCGTGCATCCAGCGCGTGCGCAATCCGGTGGCGGTGGCGCGCGCGATTGCCGATTCGCCGCACCGCTTCCTGTGCGGCGAAGGCGCCGAGCGTTTCGCGCGAGTGAAGCACTTGGCGGCGCCGCTGCCGGTGCGCGAGGAAATCCGGCGCCGGCGCGAGCAGGCGATCCTGCGGCTGATCGGCCAGATGGACGCGAACCCGGCCTGGCGCGACTGGAACTATCCGGGGAATCAGCCGCAAGCACCGGAGCATGCATGCGACACGGTCGGCGCGGTCGCGCGCGACGCGCAGGGCCACTTCGCGGTGGCCGGATCGACCGGCGGCGCGTTCCCCGCCTTGATGGGACGGGTCGGCGACACGCCGGTCATCGGCGCGGGCTTTTTCGCCGGACCGAACGGCGCCGTCGCCGTCACCGGACGCGGCGAACGCATCATCCCGCTGCTGCTGGCGCACTCGGTCTATCAGTGGATCGCCGACGGCATCGACCTCGATCGCGCGCTCGCACGCGGCGTCGCGCTGTTTCCCGCTGACGTCGAGGTCGGGCTGATCGCGGTCAGCCGAACTGCGGCCGGTTCGGCCACCAATCGTCCGATGCCGATCGTTCGCATCGAAGCCTGACTGTCCCCTCCTCGCTGCCCCGGCCTGATGAAAAATTCCATTCAGCTCTCCCTGCCGCCAGACAAGCACTCGGACAGGCGCCTCCACGAACGGCGCGTCAACCCGGCGGCCTACCGGATTTTCTCGCGCGCCCTCTCGCTGCGGCGCGCTTTCGGCAACGAGACCGCCTTGACGCTCCTGCGCTCCATGAACCTCGATGCGCAGCGCGCCCGCGAGATCCTTGCGATCGGCATGGAACGGCGTCAGCGACGACGCCGGCTCGCGGCCGGCGTCGTGTTTCCGTCATCTGTTCAAAAAACTATGGCGCCGTCTTCCTGAAGTGGGCCTCCACCGCGGATGCGGCGACACCGACTTTCGCCACCGCGCTTTTCAGTTCGTCGCGCGAGACGCCAAATTTCTTGCTCCAATAATCCAGCTCCCATACTTCGTGCACATTAATCTGGGACGCATCCCGCGGTCCACGATTGTCCAGGTTGTCGGCCATGGGTCACTCCTTCGTCAAGTTGGAAAAGTGTTACGAAATTCACATTAATGTGAAAAAACGCTTCCCGGTATCGGAACACGCGGACTGAATCTGTAGGATCTGGACTACGCATCGTTTTGCTCATTGGCAGGTACCGCAGGCAACATTGGCGGCGATCGCGCGCAATTTTGGCTAGGACAAGTCCTACGTGCTGATGGGTTGGACACCGACTAACAATCAACCGCGGATTGATTACGATGGCTGCTCTGACTCAACGCCGACAAGTTCGGCGGGACGCAGAAAGACAATTTCGAACAACAATTCAGGAGATTAAAAATGGCATCGAATAATCAAGGCGGCAGCGGCAAGAGCGGAAACCAGTCGGACAGCAGCGACAACAGCAAGTCGGGCGGCAGCGCCTCCAAGGGCAGCAACAGCGGCGGCTCGGGCGGCAATAACCAGAGCGACACCAGCAATCGCGGCTTCGCGTCGATGGACCCGGACCGTCAGCGCGAAATCGCGGCCGAAGGCGGCCGCGCCGCTCACGCTTCCGGCAATGCCCACGAGTTCACTTCGCAGGAAGCGCGCGAAGCGGGCAGCATGAGCCACAAGAACGACGGCAACCAGCAAAACGACGGCGGCCGCGGCCAGTCGCAGCAAAGCGACTCGGGTCGTGGCCAGTCGCAGCAAAGCGGCGGCGGCCGAGGCGGCAACCAGGGCGGCTCGGACAGCGGCAGCGGCAAGGACTCGGGGGGCTCGCGCGCCTCGTCCGGGTCGGACTCCGGCTCCGGCTCGGGGGGCGGCAACCGCTCGAAGTAAGTGGCGGCGGCATGCGGTCGTGATCGCACGCCGCCTGCAGCAAAGGGCTCGCAAGGATTTTGTCCTTGCGGGCCTTTTTTGTTTCAGCGCCCGCTCGAGCAGGCTGGCTCGCGGCACATTACAATGAGCGGCCCCGGGCCCGACGCAAACGCGCGAACCATCAGAAAAGGCATTCATGATCGCTGACCCCATTTTTTATGCTGCCGCCATTCCCGCGGTGCTGTTGACCGGAATTTCGAAAGGCGGCTTCGGCAGCGCCCTGGGCGGCATCGGCGTGGCCCTGATGGCGCTGGTGGTCTCCCCGGTACACGCGGCGGCGATCCTGTTGCCGGTGCTGTGCTTCATGGACTGCGTCGGAGTCCGGGTCTATTACAAGAGATGGGACGCGCAAAACCTCAAGATCATGATTCCGGGCGCACTGCTCGGAGTGGCGATCGGCACCCTCACCTTCGGCATGCTGTCGGAGAATGCGATCAGGATCCTGATCGGCTGCATCGCCGTTGCGTTTCCGCTCAATGCTTGGTTCGGTCGCGCACCTCGAACGGAGCCTTCAGGCCCCTCGCCGACCAAGGGCACGTTTTGGGGAGCCGTGTCCGGCCTGACCAGCTTCCTCGCACACGCGGGCGGTCCTCCCGCGATGGTCTACATGCTGCCCCAGCGCCTCGACAAGACCACCTACGTGGCGACGATCAGCGTGTTCTTCATGTGCGTGAACATGGTCAAGCTGGTGCCGTATGCCTGGCTCGGCCAGTTCTCCACCGCGAATCTCTCCACCTCGCTGGTGCTCGCGCCGCTGGTACCGATCGGAGTCTGGATGGGCGTCTGGCTGCAGAATCGCATCGACACCGCCTGGTTTTACCGGATCTCGCAAGCCTGCCTGTTCGGCACCGGCGTGCAGCTGATCTATCAGGGCGCCGGCAAGCTGGTTTAATGGCCGCAACGCCTCAGGCATAGAGCTGCTGGCAGCCGACTGCGCGCCATTGCCGGCGAAGCGGTCAACATCCCGGCGATCCGCTACGATCCGGCCGAACTGGGGATCACGGCGCGCCCGCGCTGGGTCCCCGTGCGCGCCCAGCCAATCCGGCACGCCTCCGGGATCGTGGTCGAGGTCATGCGCTGGTGCCGGCTTGCCAGGACTATCGTTAATTCGCTTTCGCCAGGTCGAGAGCCCTGATATCCGGCCCGGCCGCTACTTGGCTGACGGCAAAATGGCCGGAGTCGGCAAAATCGGATCGGCGGCAGCCTCGTCCAATGCGCGCGCGGCATTGGCGTCCAGTCCGCTCGCGTTCGCTGCCACTATGCGCGGAGTGATGATCACGATGGTCTCGCTGCTGGAACCGACTTCGTCGCTGTTCGCGAACAGGCGGCCGATCCCGGGAATATCGCCCAGACCCGGGATGCCGAGGCGCCGCGCATTGCTCGAGGTCTTGATCAAGCCTGCGATCAGGATCGGCTGACCGTCGTTGGCCACCATCTGGGTCGACACTTCCGTCGTCTTTTTCGATGGAATGCCCAACGACACAGTCCCCGAACTCACTTCCGGGCGGATTTTCATGAAGATGCGGCCATTCGCGTCGACCGACGGCGTAACGCGCAGGATGACGCCGGTCTCCAGGAACTGTACCGATTCCGTCGTCACGTTGTTGATGGTTGTCGTAAGCCGGTAGCCAAGCTTGTCGCCGATGTTCGTGATCGCCTCCTGGTTTTCCATCGTCAGCAGCTTGGGGGTGGCCAGGGTGCGTACCCGCCCCTTGTTACTAAGGGCGCTGAGGAAGGTCTCGATATTGCCGTTCACGAAATTGAGCATGAAACCGGGCGCACCACGCGACGCCAGACCGGTCGTGCCGAAGCGATTGACGCCGTTGGCGCTGAAAATGCGGGTCCAGTCGATGCCGAAGTTTTCGGTATGGTCGAGTGTGATCTCGAGGATCTTCGCTTCGATCAGGATCTGGCGCGGCTGTGCATCGATTTCCTTGAGCAGGCGAGCGATCCGCCGCAGACCGTCCGGCGTGTCTTCCACGACCAGCATGCGCCGCGCGTCGACGACCGTCACGCTGCCGCCCGGCCCCACATGGCGCGAGAGAATGTCGCCGATCAGCTTGGGGTCGGAATACATCACCTGCATCGCCCGCACTTCCATCTGGCCGGGAGCCGACTGGATGCGCACGGATTTCGGATCGCTGATGAAGTAACCGTTCTCGCGCATCGTCACCGCATAGCCGCCCGCCTCCGCGATCGCGTAGATCGCCTGGCGCAGCGGCAGGTTGTACAGGTTGACCGCGACATTGCCGGTCACGCCGCGTCCCAGCACAATGTTGATGCGCTCCTTGCGCGCGATCATTTCGAACAGCTCGGCGATCGGCGTGTCGCGGAACACGAACGACAGCGGCGCCTCGGCGCCGGCCGCGGGCACGGGCGCTGGCGCCTGCGCCGGCCGCGCCTCCTGCGCGCTTGCGCACAACGCCATCGCCAGGAGACCGGCGCCGGCCAGGCGCCGCGGGGGCGAAAAAATATTCATCGTTGACCATCCTTGGTGAGCGTGAGTGTGATGCGCTTGCCTGCCTTTGCGAGCATGACGCTGCGTTCGGCGACCTGAACCAGCTTGAAGCCGTCGATGCTGTCGCCCAATGCGAGCACGCGGCCGTCGATGTTGACCAGCGATTTCGAGCGGTCGTAAATGATCGCCCGTAATTCGGGCTCCCTTGCCTGCTCGCGCACGGCGCCGTCACCTTCGGCCGGATCGGCGACGGCGGAAGACGCCGCGGCCCTGCGCGCGAACGGGTCGCGCCAGCGCGGCTGCTGGGCATTCGCCAGCACCGGGAACAGCGCGAGCGCTGCGAGAAACATCGCAAGGATGCGCCTCATCGCGGCGCCCCGCCGAGCGTATATACGTTGACGCGAATTTTCATGATGACTTGTCCGGTCTTGTCGGAGGGACGCAGGTCGAAACGAGCGATGCCCAGGTTGGGCTGGCGGGCTTCAATGTCCGCCAGCCATTCGATCAGCTCCTGGTAGCCGCCGACGGCTTCGAAGTCGAACGGCGTTTCGGTCAGGCGCGCCACGATGCGCGCCGGCCCCGGCGTCGCGCCCGACAGGCGCACGCCGTGACGTGCGGCGGCCCGATCGAGTTCGCCGATCACGGCAAGTGGAAGGTCGTTTCCGCCTCCCTGCGGGCGCGGCGGGGCCAGCTTCATCGCCATTGCGCCGGCATCGCGGTCGAGCGCAGCCAGTTCGGCCTTTTGGGCGGCCGGCGTGCGCTCGACCTGTTCGAGCCGGGATCTCTCCTCGGCCTGCAAGCGCAAGGCGGCAAGCGGCTGGCGCAGCATCAGCGTCCAGACCAGCGCCGCCGCTACCGCCAGCAGCCCGCCCAGGATCAGGTAGAGCTGGCGCGCCGGCATGCGCATCAGCGAGGCAGTCAGGCGCGCCATCATGGCAAACGCTCCAATGCGGCGCTGACCGTAAACTGGACGCCTGTTTCAGCCTGCGCCGCGTCGGCCCGGCCCGCCCCGGCGCCGCTGCTGCGCACCAGCCGCACCTGGGCGAACCCGGGCTGGGCCGCCAGCTTGCCGAGAAAAGTGCTCAGGGCCGGATAGCCGGCGGCCACGCCGGACAGTTCGAGCCGGTGCGACAGCAGCCACGCCTCGGCGGCGCCGTTGCTTGTCAAGGCCGGCAGAACCAGCTGGCCCTGCGGCGCAGCCTGCGCCGACTGCACCTGCGCTTCGCGGCTAAAGCTCACCTGGTCGAGCGACAGCTGCGGCGACAGCCCCGCCTCGATCGCGTCGGCGACGCGCACGGCGTCGCCCGCGCCACGCAGGGCCGCAAGCGACACCAGCGCCTGCTGAGTGGTGGCCTTGTACGCCCGCGCCGCATCGATTGCGGCGCTGCCCGATTGCGCCAGCGCGCTGGCCGTACGCAACTGCGCCAGCCGCGCCTCGCCCTGAGCCAGGCGCCATTTCAGCGCCGCGCCGGCGACGCCGCCCGCCAGCGGCAACAGCAGGAACGCCACGGCGAACAGCTGCAGGCGTTGGCGCAGGCGCCGTTCCGCGCGGTACCCGCGCGGGATCATATCAATTTCCGACAAGCGGTTCTCCTCGTAAAGCCAGGCCGACGGCCATGGCGATTCCCGGATGCTGGTCGAGCGACGCGGCCGCCGTCCCCGGCGCGAATCCCGACAGCGGCTGCAGCAGCTCGACCGGCAGCGCCACCACCTCTCCGATCCGGCCCAGGATGTCCGGATGGCCCGCCAGGCTGCCGTTCAGGTATACGCGGCTCAGCGTGCTGCCGCGCGTGCGCGAGGCGACGTACACCTGGGTGCGCACCAGTTCCTCGGCGAGCGCCGCGAAGGCCGGATAAAGGATTTCGCGAATGGTGCGGCCGACATCCGGCTGCCCGCCAGCCTCGCCGGTGTCCGGCCGGGCGCCCACGCCATGCCGGCGCAGCAGGCCCAACGCGGCCTCGGCGCCCAGGCCGAGCCCCTTCGACAGCTTATCCACCAGCAGCGCTTCGCCAAAGTCGATCTCGCGATCGAGCATCAGGCGGCGTCCCCAGGTCACGGTCAGGTAGCTCTTCTGAACGCCGAAGTTGATCAGCAACACAGCCTGGCCGAGATCCTCGCGCTGCATCCCCGCCAGCAGGCGGGCCATCGCCGCCGGTCCGATGTCGAGCGCAACCGGGTCCAGGCCGGCGCCGGTCAACAGGTCGAGGAAGGCCACCACGCGCTGGCGCTCCGCGACCGCCACCAGCACCTGGCGTTCGCCGGCGTCGGCGTCGGCGCCGCGGATCTGGTAGTAGTCCACCACCGCATCGTCCGGCGCCATGCCGATCTGGTCGCGCGCCGCCCTGGCCACCGCCTGGTCCTCGCGCTGACCCGGCGCCAGCTGCACCGTCAACTGCAGGATCCGGACCTCCGACGGGGCCAGCGCACAGTGGATGCGGCGTCCGCGGAAGGGCGCCGCCGCCAGGCAGGACCTGACAAATGCACGCAGCGCGCGCGGGTCGGCCATCAGCTGCGCGCGCGGAATGGGATAAGGCACCGACACCGCGGCCCGCACCTGCGCGCCGATTTCGGCGCGTTCGAGCTGCACCATGTTCAGGCGCTCGGCGGCAAAATCGACGCCGATCGGCAAACCGGCGGGCGTTGCGCCGAAACGGCGCCACAGATCACGCGGCGTCAAGCTGGCCTCCGGGAATCTGGATCATGCGGCGAAATGTCGGTGGGGTCATGGGCATCAGCAGCTCGGCACGTAATTGACAACCAGGGTGGGACGCGAACCGGCAGCGCCAGTAAAGCTGTGAAAACGCGCCTGCTGAATCGGGCCGTCGGCGATCAGCGCGAACCCATAGTTCGAGTAAAGGCCGTTGAACCAGCCGTCCACCAGCGCCGTCACATCCCAGGTATAGCTGCCGTTCGCACCAACGGTCTGGCGCGCAATGGCGCCGGCGCTGTAGTCGCCGCCGGCGCGCTCCCATGGCGTGCCGGACAGCGCGGCATTCCAGCTCGCTCCCTGCTGGTTCCAGCTATTCTTCACCCGGCGCACGCTCACCGAGCCGCTAAACGGGGACGACTGGAATTGCGTCAGCGTCAGCTGCGCGCTGATGATCGACGAGTCCGGCGGTACGTCGGCGAGCTTGAAGCGCACAAGTATGTTGGCATTGCCCTGCCCCAGCTCCAGGAAGGCGGCGCCGCCCTGCAAGGCGTCGGGTGCGGCGCCGCTCAGCCAGGTGCTGTCCGCTTCGGTCGTCGACACCGTGATGACGGTCGGCTTGGTCAGGTCGCGTACTTCTACCTTGTCGCGCACCAGCGTGACGCTCGCTCCGGACGGCGTCTGCCCCTTCGCGGTAACGTTCAGCGTGCTCGATCCACTGGAGCTCACCACCGCGCTCATCGTCCCGGCGCCGGCGAGCGGCGTTGCCGGGAGATCCTGAATGACCCTGCAGCCCGCGCGCTGGCCGCGCCAGCGTGCCAGGTTCAGGGCGCCGTCGGCCAGCGAACGCGCGACGGCGGCGTCGTAATCGTCGCCCGCCGAGCGCGCCGACATCGCGCCTTCGCGCGACATCGCGAGCGCAAGCGCGCCGACCACCGCGAGCATCAGCACGACGGCCAGGAGCGCCACGCCGTCCTGTCGCACCGGCGTCACCGCGCGCCTCCCAGCCGCGCGGTGCCGGTCGCTGTGGCGCTAATGTCACCCTGTCCGACCGTCACGGCGACTTCCACCAGAGTCTGGCCCGCCGCCAGATCAGGGGAAGTGATCTTGAACGACTTCACCGGCTCGGCGATGATCCGGCTGGCGCCGCTCAGGGTTTCGACGAGCGCGAGGGTGCCGGCGCTGCTGCCGGCGCGCAGGTCGTAAAAGGTCGGCGAAAACCAGCTGCCGGAACTCGCATCATCGGTCTTGGACGACAAGGTGCCGGCCTTGGCCAGGCGCACTTGCATCATGATGCGCCTCACCGCGAATCGCGCCTGCTGCTGGTACTCGAGCTGCGTCATGGTCACCGTGCTGGCCGCCGCCGCCCCACGCACCATGGATGCAAGCGTCGCCAGCACCACTGCGCTGAGCGCCATCGCCACCAGCAATTCGATCAGGGTCAGGCCGGCTTGCCTGCGCAGAGTGCTCACCGGGCCACCAGCGTGGTCAGCGTCATGGGCGACGCGCCGCTGGCGCCGCGCGTCGAAACCGCGATGTACAGCAGTCCCGTGTCGGCGGACGTGAAGTTCGGCGAGGCGTCGGGATCGTAGCGCGCGATGAACACGTCGCGCACCGGGCAGCCGTCGATGTCGGCGGCCAGCGAATAGCTCGACGGCGCAGTCTGCGTCCCGGCGGCATTCAGCAACAGCTGGTACGGTTCGCCGGCTACGGCCTCCATCCTGGTTTTCAGGCACGCCAGCGCCTGGCCGGTTTGCTGCGCGACCAGCGGCGCGCGCGTGGCGTTGCGCACCGCTTCCATCGCCGGCACCAGGCAGATGGCCAGCAGCAGCAGGGCTACCGTCACCTCGATATAGGAAAATCCCCGCGCGCGCGTGCGCATGGCTCACGAAGCCACGCTGACGCGGCCGGTCAGCGCATCGATCGATATGACCCGGCGTCCGGATCCGATCGACAGCTGGACCGATCCGCTGGTGAGCTGCTTGATGTCCGAGGTGTTTTTGCCGCCGACGTAGACCGGCGCCCCGTCCGGGCCGAAGCTGACCAGGTTGGCGCCGGCGGAAGTGCCGCTGTAGACGAAAGCGCAGCTGTCGATGCGCGCCGCGGTGCCTGGCCGAGCGGACAGTGCCAGCGTATAGGTCTGCTTGTCGAGGGGTTGCATGATCGGCTTCGCGGTGTCTTCAGTCGGGGGCTTGGGGACCATATTCAGCGCATAGATGCGGATGGTGTTGGCCGCCTGGTTGCAATCGACCGTGCGCCATTCGCCGCTGCGGATCGCATCGGACTGGGCGAAGCGCAGCAGCTGGACCACGTCGCGGGCGGCGGCGTCGAGCTGCGCGGGGCGCACCGGCGTGCTGCCTAATTGCGCCAGCGCGGCCACCGAGCCCAGTATCAGGAGCACCACCACCATTTCGAACAGGGTGAAGCCGCGTGCGGGGCCGGTGGGCGAAATGCGCGGCATCGCCAGGCATCGCCGCTTAGTGGCTCGAGAACGCCTTGTTCTTGACGTCGACGGCATTGCTGTTCATGACGAGCTGGCCCGACTTGGTGTCGTAGGCCCAGCCGCCGGTAGCGGCCGCCGGCGCCAGCGGCGTGCCGGCGGAAGTGACGACGATCTCGCTGGCCAGCGCGCCCTTGCCGGTGACCGGATCGGCCGGAATGGCGCCGCGGATGTACGGGCCGAAGCGGAAGGTGGTGTCGGCCACGGCACAGGTGTTGCCCAATTCGTCGGACGCCTTGGTCATCTGGTCCATGAACGCCTGGGCCGAATTGACCGCGCCGGTGCCCGGGCCGCTGCTGCAGGTGGTCGCGGCGGTGCCGTTCGAAGCCGCCGCGCCAGGATAATTGCTCTTGTGCTGCACCCGGTACAGTTCGATCGCGGCACGCATCGTCGACAGGTTGGCGTCGAGCGAGCCCTCGCGGGCGTCGCCGGTGGTGCTGGCGAATTGTGGAATGACGATCGCGGCAAGAATGGCCAGGATGATCACGACGATCAACAGCTCGATCAGGGTAAAACCCGCAGCGACGCGACGTTGGATGTTAGCAGTCATACATTCCTCAAAAGATGGACCCGGTACTCAAAAGCTACGATTGTTGCGAAATATCACTTAACGCGAGATTAACATGAATATTGCCCGAAAGAAGCAACTTTTCATTCTGGCGTAAGCAAGTGTTGGCAAAGGCAGACAGTATCTCGACGTCAATGCGCGGCACGCGAAAGCTTGAAAATGGGCAAAATTAGCGAGCTGACAATCGTTCCAACCATCACTCCCATCACCAGCAGCATTACCGGTTCGGCCAGCTTGGACAACTGGGTCAGCTGGCGCGTCAGTTCGCGGTCGTAGAAATCGGCGATCCGGCCCATCACGCGGCCCAGGCTGCCCGCCTGCTCTCCGGTGGCGATCATCTGCTGCACGCTGGCGGGAATCAGGGCGCTGTCGCGAAATCCGGCGGCGATCCCCTTCCCTTCGGTGACTTCGCGTTCGAGCTGCAGGATGAAGCGATGGAATTCGAGGTTCGGCACCACTTCGCGGCAGGCGGCCAGCGTGGCCAGCACGGTGACGCCGCGTTCGAGCGAAATGCCCATCACCCGCATCAGCCGCGTGATGTAGATCTTGATGAAGATGTCGCGCACGTACGGCACGCGCAGCTTGAGACGGTCCAGCGCGGCGCGGCTGGACGGCCGCAGCGCCCACGCCACGAGCGCGCCGAGCGCTGCGCCGGCGCCGCCCATCACCAGCAGGGTGTGCTCGGTCAGTGCCACCGACAGCGCCATCAGCAGGCGCGTCGAAGTCGGCAGCTCATCGTAAATACCGAGGAACATGACGGCGAACTTGGGAAACACGAACATCAGGATGAACAACACCACCAGCACCGAGAACACCACCAGGAACGCCGGGTACGACAAGGCCGACACAATGGTCGCGCGCAGCCGCTCCTGCTTTTCGTCCATTTCGACCAACTGCGCCAGCACCTCCGGCAGGAAGCCGCCCTCCTCGCTGGCGCCGACCAGGTTCACGTAGGTCGACGGGAACAGCTGGGCGTGCGGCGCGAGCGCGTCGGAAAAACGCGCGCCGGCGACGATGTCGTCCGATAGCGCGCCAAGCAGATCGCGCATGCGCGGATTGTCGGACTGGTCGTGCAGCGAACGCAGCGCCGAATGCAGCGGCACGCCGGTATCAAGCAGCAGCGCCAGGCGTTCGGTGAAGGCAATCCGGTCGGCGGCGCCCAGCTTGCGGCCGGCGCCCAGTTGCAGCCGCACCGGCCGGGCCAGCCCCACCGGCGCAACGCCTTCGGCGTCGAATTCTATCGGCATCGCGTTCCCCTCACAGCGAATGGACCACGCGAGCGATTTCCTCCGGCGTGGTGTCGCCCTGGAAGGCGCGTTCCATGCCGTCGGCGTACAGGTCGTGGTGCCCGCGCGCGGCCACCAGCTCCTCCATCGCTTCCTTGGTGGCGTTGGCCACAATCATGCGCTGCAGTTCGGCGTCGATGTCGAGCAGCTCGTAGATGCCCATGCGGCCTTTGTAGCCGGAGTCGTAGCATGCCGGGCAGCCGCGGCCGCGCGTCAGGCGCAGGTCGCCCGCGCCCGCGTAGCGGTAGGCTGCAGCCGCTTGCGGCGGCGCCAGGTAGCTGGTCTTGCAGCCCTGGCAGACCCGGCGCACCAGGCGCTGCGCCATCACGCCGATCAGCGCGGACGACAGCAGGTAGGGTTCGACGCCCATCTCGACCAGGCGCGACACGGCGCCCAGCGTGTCGTTGGTATGCAGCGTGGTCAGCACCAGGTGGCCGGTCAGCGCGGCCTGCACCGCGATTTCCGCGGTCTGGCGGTCGCGGATCTCGCCGATCATGATGATGTCCGGATCCTGGCGCAGCACGTGCTTGAGGATTTTCGGGAAGGTCAGCCCGATCGCATCGTTGACCTGGTTCTGGTTGACGATGTCGAGCTGGTATTCGACCGGATCCTCGATCGTGACGATGTTCTTCTCGATGCTCTTGAGGTGGCTGATCGCCGCGTACAGGCTGGTGGTCTTGCCGCTGCCGGTGGGGCCGGTGACCAGGATCAGGCCGTGGCTGCGCGACAGCAGGCGCTTGAACTGCGCTACCGCGGCCCCGTTCATGCCCAGCTTGTCGACGTCGAGGATCGACTGGTTCTTGTCGAGCACGCGGAGCACCACCTTCTCGCCGTAGATGCCGGGCAGCGAGCTGAATCGCAGGTCCACCGTGCGGCCCTGGATCGCCACCTGGATGCGGCCGTCCTGCGGCAGTCTCCGCTCGGCGATGTCGAGGTTGGCCATCACCTTCAGGCGCGACACGATGGCCGGATGCTGCTCCGGCCGCGGCGACATCACCTCGTACATGATGCCGTCGATGCGCAGGCGCACCCGCGCCTTGTTGCGCGAGATTTCGATGTGGATGTCGCTGGCGCTGTCGTGGATCGCGCGCTGGATGATCGCGTTGACCATGTTGATCACCGGGCTGGCGCCGGCCATCTGGTCGATCTGCGTGTAATCGTCGGGGATCTGGTTCTCGATCAGCTCCAGGTCCGACACGTCGGTCTGGACGAAGTCGCCCAGGCTCGATCCGCCGTAGGCGTCGTCGCGCAAGGCCCGGATCTCGTTCGGCAGCGCGAGCACCACCCGGACCTTGCAGCCGGTGCGCGCCTTGATTTCGTCGATGCTGTGGATCGCCTGGGGTTCGGCTGTGGCCAGGGTCAGGGTGTTGTGGATGGCGAACAGCGGCAGCACGTTGAGGCGGCGCGCCGCATCGCGGTCGAGCAGTCCGACCGCGGCCGGGTCGTACAGGCCGCCGCGCAGCGATACAAACGGCAGGTCGAGCTGCTCGGCCAGCGCCTGGAACAGCGCGCCTTCCGCCAGCCACTTCTTCTCCACCATGATGAAACCCATGCGCTTGCCGGTCTGGTCCTGCAGGCGCGCCGCCTCGGCGACCTGCTCGGCGCTGGCGAAGCCGCGCGCCACCAGGATGTCGCCCAGCTTGCCCGATGGGGCGGCGCGCGCCGGGCGAGCGGGACGGTCCGGCGCGTCATACAGCGACAGCTGGTCGTCCAGCCCCGTGGCGGCGAAGATGTCCTTGATCAGCGTGCCCGGGTAGGCGATCTTGAGCCAGCCGCCGAGTTCCGTCATGCGCACGGCATGTTCCAGCAGCAGTTCGAGCGCCCGGCTCGACACCAGCGTAACTTTGGACATGTCGACCACGATGCGCACCTGGTGCTGCGCGACGCACTGGGCGACCGCCGCCTCCAGCGCTGCGATCGCGTCGGACGCGACCAGCGCCATGGCCGGCGCGAGGTAGGTCATCGAGCCGATGCGGCTGCGCGTTACCGTGTCCTCCATCACGCACCCACGACGGCGGCGCTGCGCTGGATGTTAAAGCGGGCGATCCATTCCGGCTCTTCGGCACATACCTTTTCCAGCACGGCGATGATGGCCGGGTCGAGCTGGGTGCCGGAGCAACGGGCAATCTCGGCCAGGGCGACCTCGTGGCTGCGTCCCGCGCGGTAGGCGCGCGAACTGGTAATCGAGTCGTAGGTGTCGGCGACCGCGATAATGCGCGCGGCCTGCGGGATGTCGTGCCCTTTCAGGCCGTGCGGATAGCCGGTGCCATCGAACTTTTCCTGGTGATGGCGCGCGCCCGGCACCGCGTCCTTCAGGCGGTCGATGTGGCGCAGGATCTCGTAGCTGCGTTCGGGGTGGACCATGATGAAAGTGAATTCATCGGCCGACAGGCGGCCCGGCTTGCACAACACCGCGTCCGGGATGCCGATCTTGCCGACATCGTGCAGCAGCGAGCCCCAGTACAGATTATCGAGTTCGCGCTCGGACAATTGCATCGCTCGGCCGATTTCCATGGCGATGTGGTGCACGCGCTCGGAGTGGCCGCGCGTGTACGGGTCCTTCGCCTCGACGGCCTCGATCAGCGCAGCGGCCATCTGCTCGTTGAACTGGCCGGTTTCGGCCAGCATCCCGTGCATGCGCGACAGGCTGGAGAGATGGTTGGCCAGCACTTCGCCCAGCTTACGGTCGCTGTTCGAGAAATCCGGCTTCGATGCGTGGTTGACCAGGACCAGGATCGCGACGATCGAGCGTTCCTGGAACACCGGGCAGCACAGAATCTTGAATGGCATGTCGGTGAAGATATAGGCGCGGCGCGGATCGGTGGCCTCGTTGATGACGATCGGCTTGCGCGACGAATGGGCGAAGCGATACAGGTCGCCGCGCATCTCGACCAGCACCAGGTCAAGGTTGTGGATCGGCGCCGACAGGTTGGTGGCGGACACACACAGCGCGTCGCCCGGCTTGACGAAGGCGGCGACGTCGGCGTCCATGTGCTCGGCCCAGCTTTGCAGCAGGCCCTTGAAAATGTCGGCGCCGTCCGCCAGGTTGCTCACGTGGCGGTCGATCGCGTACACCAGGTGCAGTTCTTCGTAGCGCTCGGCCAGCTCGGCGGCCATCTTGTTCAATTCGAATTTGGTCGCGAATTCGTCGGCAATGCCGGCCCCCACGTCCTCGAGGGTCTCGGCCAGCGCGTCCCACTCCGGCGGCGCCTCGACCGGCGCGGACGCCGCACGAAGGCAGACGAAGCCGATCAGCTGCTGCTTGCCGCGCAACGGCAGGTACAGCAGCGCATCGCCGCCGGCGTCGTGGCGCTGCATGCCGTCGCCGACGCAGGGCCAGGCGAAACCGGAGGCGGACAAATCGGCCAGCCAGGCCGGCAGGCCGGCGCCGGAACCGGTATGCGCGACGACCGCGCCGTCCGCGAGGCACAAGGCCATCGGATAATCGACACCGGTGACCCGGCGCACCCACTTGCCGTACTTGGCAAAGTTAATTTCCGCCAGCGCGTCAGAGTGCATGGACGCTCTCCGTGCGGGCCGCGGCGTCGGCGAAATGGCGTGCAAGGCGCGCCACCAGCTGGCGCGGGCTGAGCGGCTTTTCCAGGAACTCGGTGTCGGCCAGGTCGCGCGCCCAGCTGCGCTCCTCCAGCGCGGTCATCGACGTCATCACCATGATCATGAAACGACGATCCGGGTAGCGCGCGCGCGCGGTCCGGCAAAGATCGCGGCCGTTCATGCCGTCCATCTGGATGTCGCTGATCAGCACATCGGGTTCGAAGGTCTCCATCAACGTCAGCGCCTCGGCGCCGTCGTTGGCCGACCGCACCTGGTACCCCTCGCGCTCGAGGCTCAGGCGCAGGATGCGGATGACGTGGGCTTCATCGTCGACGATCAGGATGTTGGGTGGATTCATAAGACGTTCGCGCCCTGCAGCAATGCCGGCATTTTCTTGAGATGGATGGAAAACTCGCTGCCTTGTCCCAGGTCGCTGCGCAAGGTCACGCGGCCGTGGTGCAGCTCGATGATCTGGGCGGTCAGGTACAAGCCCAGGCCGTGCCCGCCGCGCGCCGAACCGGCTTCGCGCGCGCGGTAGAACTTGTCAAACACGTGCGGCTGGTCCGCCGCGGCGATCCCGATGCCGCTGTCCTTGACGGTGATGACGATCTCGTGGTCGCCCTCCTCCGCGAACAGCGACACCGCGCCGCCCGGCTCGTTGTACTTGATGGCGTTGGTGACCAGGTTGTTCAGCGCGATGCGGAACAGGTCCTTGTCGACCGACACCGCGGCCAGTTCGCGCGGGATCCGCAGGTCCATTTTCATCGACTTCGCTTCGGCGCGCGGCAAGGCGTTGGCGTAGACGTCGCGCAGCAGTTCGTCCAGCTTCACGCGGTGGCGCTCCGGCGTCATGCTGCCCGTCTCCAGCTTGCTCACGTTGAGCAGGTTGTTGACCAGCCCGTTCATGCGCTCCACCTCGTCCTGGATCACGTTGATCGATTCGATGCGCAGCGCCTGGTCCGCCGGATCGGCGTCCTGCAGCGTCTCGGCGTACATCGCGATGACGTTCAGGGGCGACTTGAGTTCGTGCGAGACGTGGGCGACGAAATCGTTGCCGGCCTGCTGGGCGAGGAATTCCCGGGTCGTGTCGCGCAGCACGATCAAGGTGCCGAACGCCATCCGTCCATGCCCGCCGACCAGCGGCTGGCCGCTGGCCGACAGCTGCTTGTCGGGCACCAGCGCGGGAGCGAAGTCGATCTGCAGCTGGCGCCCCGCTTCCGGATGTTCGTGGCTGTAGCGCTCGAGCAGGGCGCGCAGTTCCGGGTCGCGGCACCACTGCGCGATCGGCGTGGTCAGCACGTCGTTCAATTCGACGCCCAGCATCGGCTCGACCTTGCTGTTGGCGAAAGTGACTTCGCCGGCGGGGTCGAGAATGATCAGGCCATCGGGCATGCAATGCATGACCGCGTTCATCTTGTTGCTGCCATACTCGAGCAGGCGTCCGCCGGTCACCGCGCGCTCGCTGTCGGCTTCCAGGGCGGCGATGCGGGCGTTGGCCCGGCTCAGATAATCGAGCAGGCGCTGCGACAGGTCGGCGATGTCGGCCCGCTGCGGCAACGTCGGCGCGGTGCCGGCGCTGGCCAGTTGCCCGAGCTGGGCGCTGATCGCACCGAGTGGCGCCAGTTCGCGCTTGAGCAGCAGGTAGGCCAAGGGCACCAGCGCGAACATCACCAGCGCGATCGCGGCGAAAAATGACAGGTCGCCGATCGCCAACAGTCCGGCGCGCGAAAAGTAGGCGACCCTGACATAGCCCTTGACGGCGCCGTCTTCGATCACTGGGCCGAAAAATTCGCGCACGGCGCGGCCACCGTTGGCGCCGTTGGCGCCGTCGAGCGCGCGTTCGCCGAACAGCGAACTGGCGCCGGAAGGCGGCGGCGCGGTGACGACGACGGCGCCGGGACTGGTGATTTCGGCGCGCACGGCGCCATCGCGGCCGGTCACCGCGGCATAAGCGAAGTCGGGATTGTCGTGGGCGGCGAACAGCGACAGCAGCACGCTCGGGCGACCGTTGCGCGGCGCCAGCGTTTCCATCTGCAGCGCCGACAGCGATTTCGTCAGGGCCAGGCCCTGGATGCGAATCTGGTCCGCGTGAGTGCGTTGCTGGCGCTGCATCAACAGGCCGAGCACCACCGCGATGACCAGCAGCGACATGGAAAGGAGCGCGATTCCGACGCGGTTATTCTTCATTAATTTGCCGTGATTAACGCGTGATTCGTTCGAGTATTGCTGCCAGACTATATTCCAAACGTTACCGCAAGGCAAACCAAGTGTCGATTATCTAAGGGTCGCGGCGGTTAATTGTTGCAAATTTTCACAGGATTGGCCCAGGGCGCCCTGCCGCGGCGGCTCGCAGCCGCCGCCCGGGCGTCAAAGGGCTCCGCATGTCTTGATCTTTTTGTATCGCGCACCTCCGCCGCGCATCACAAGTCTTCAGCAGGGCGCACCGCGCGCCGTTTTCAGCGCATGATAAGTGTGTCGTTGCTGTCCAGCGGGGACACATTTCAGCCGGACCCGCTCCCGGCCCCTCGAACCTGGCGAACCATATGAAAAACGATAAACAACAGCCGCCACCGGCGCACCCAGCAGCGGCAGAGCAATTCGCCTGGCCGCTGCCGCCGCACTTCAAGCCCACGGCCAAGGTCAGGATAAAGCCTGCCGACACCGAGGCCTGCATGCTCATCATGAAGGAAGGGCCGCGGCGCGTCGGCGCCCTGACCCGCTTCTCGCCCCAGGAATCCACCCTGATGTTCGCGGTGGACGGCGGCGCGCCTGGTCCGGTCGCCTTCGACGAGATACAAAGCATGTGCCTGACCGACATCGTGGAACTGATGCCGGTCGATTCGCCGGATACAACCGGCTTGGACCCCGGCCATCCCGCCTTCGCAAAGCAGAAATGCATCGTCAATTTCACCAATGGCGAGCGGTTCGTTTCCGAGACGGTGGGATGTGTGCTCAAGGATTTCGGCCTTTTCCTTTTCATCATCAGCTATGGCCGCAACGTGCTGCGCTGGTTCATTCCTTCGAGCGCGATCGTGGATTACCAGCTGGGTGAACAACTGGGAAAAATGCTGGTCGACCGAAATATCTTGTCGCCGCAGGAGCTCGAAGCGGGACTGGACCGCCAGGAGCAACTGCGCAGCCCGAAGATCGGCGATTACCTGCAGCAGCAGTTGATCGTCACGCAAAAGCAGATCGAGGCCGCGCTGAAACGCCAGCAGGCGCTGCCGCTGCTACGCCTCGGCGACGCGCTGCTGCAGGACAACTCGGTGACGCAGGCACAGCTCGACCACGCCCTGAAGGCGCAAGCGCGCGACCGCAAGAAGCAGCTCGGGGAAATCCTCATCGAGATGGGCGCGGTCGACAAGGAAACGATCAAGCGCGTCCTGGCGCAAAAGATCGGCATCCCGTTTGTCGACCTGTCGACCTTCCAGTTCGACCCTGCGCTGATCAGGGCCGTGCCGGCCGGGCTGGTGCGCAAGCACGCCATGATCCCGCTCTATCGGACCGAGCTGAGGATGGCGGTGGCGATGGTCAATCCGCTCGCCACGGACGCGATCAAGGAGATGGGATTCGTCACCAAGCTGACGATCGACCCGGTCATGGCCTCGGAAGACGACATGTCCGCGGCGATCGCCCGGTTTTTCGGCCCGAAAGGCAAAGGCAGGCACATTACCGAGCTGGTGTCGGCGCTGCATGTCGACGAACAGGAACCCGTCGAAGCGGTGCAGGAAGTCACGGAGTCGGACAGCGCGCTGGTTCGCCTGGTCAACAAGATCATTACGGATGCATTCGAGCGCGGCGTGTCGGACATCCACATCGAATCGATGAAGGGAAACGAGCCGACCATCATTCGTTTTCGCAGCGACGGCATCCTTGGGGACTATTCCGAAGTGCCGGCAAATTTCCGCGATGCCCTGATCTCCCGGCTGAAGATCATGAGCCGGCTGGACATTTCCGAAAAACGCCACGCGCAGGATGGAAAGATCACCTTTCAAATGCCGGGCGGGGCGAAAATCGAACTGCGCATCGTCACGATTCCCACCAACGAGGGCCTCGAGGACATCGTGCTGCGCAATCTGGCTGCGCCGCGCGTCATGTCGGTGGACAGCCTGGGGCTGGCGCCGCAGGTGTTGCAGGGGCTGCAGCAACTCGTCACCAAGCCGCACGGCCTGCTGCTGGTGTGCGGCCCCACCGGGTCGGGAAAGACCACGACGCTGCACGCGCTGCTAGGCTACGTGAACAGTCGCGAGCGCAAGATCTGGACGGTCGAGAACCCGATCGAGATCACGCAAAAGGGACTGCGCCAGATCCAGGTGAATGCAAAAATCGACTGGACCTTCGCCAACGTCCTGCGCAGCATCCTGCGCGCCGATCCGGATGTCATCATGGTGGGCGAGACGCGGGATCCGGAAACGGCGAAAACGCTGATCGAAGCGTCGCTGACCGGACACCTGGTCGCCTCGACCATGCACACCAACAGCGCGGTGGAAAGCGTGGTGCGGATGCTGGACCTGGGGCTGGACCCGTTTAATTTCGCCGACGCGCTGCTCGGGGTGCTGGGACAACGGCTGGTGCGCAAGATGTGTCCCGCCTGCCGCAAGCCGCGACTCGCATCCGCCGATGACCTGGCCATGCTCGCGCACGAATATTGTTTTGAAACCGAACTGAGCCAGTCCGACATCCTGCAGCAATGGCATCACCGATATGCCAGGGAGGATGGGCAAGTGATCTGTATTCCGCGCTGGGGTGCAAACAGTGCGATCGCAAGGGGTACAAAGGGCGGCTCGGCCTTCACGAACTGCTGCTCAACACGCCCCTCATCAAAAAGATGATCCATTCCAGGGCCACGGTAAATGACATCACCGCTACGGCCATCTCCCAGGGCATGCGCACCATGCGCCAGGATGGTATCGACAAGATCCTGCAAGGGCTGACCGACTGGGAGCAGATCAAAACGGTTTAAGGTTCGCGGTGGCACACCGCCTCGATGTTGTGTCCGTCCGGGCCGATGACGAAAGCGGCGTAGTAGTTCGCGTGGTACTGCGGACGCACTCCCGGCGCGCCATTGTCCTGGCCGCCCGCGGCCAGCGCCGCGTGATAGAAAGCGTCGACTTGCGCGCGGCTATCGGCAGTGAACGCCAGGTGCAGATGCGCCGGTTTTTCGTTCGCCTGGAACAGGCACAATGATGCCTTGCCCCCGGGACTTAGCTCGACACCGTACGCCGGCGGCCCCTCGGAGACCGCGGCGACTCCGAGCGGCTCGAGGGCCTTGAGAAAGAATGCTTTGCTGGCGGCGTAGTCGCTGACGCCGAATTTAACGTGGTCGAACATGGGCTCCCCGAAGTGCAGTCTCCACCGGTCCATCATCGCCGGCATGCAAGCGAATCGCGCTGTTCCGCCGGGCGAAGCACTCGCGCAGACGGACGACCGTGCGACATGGGTTGTAGGGGATCAAGCGGCTTTATTCGCCGTCGGCAGCCTCGGCTTGCTGCGCGCGCCTGACTGCAGATTCGTCACGTTCGCGCATCAGCCAATAGACAAGGCCCAGCGCCAGCAAGGCGAAGGCCAGTGCTGCGATCTTGGCTGGACTGGTTTCCACATCCAGGATGACAAATTTGCGCGACAGTGCGATCAGCGCGATCAGGATGACTGTCTTCACCTGGATGATGCTGTTGCGCCTTAGCGCGACCTTGATGATCGAATGTTTGAATTCGAGGGCGATCAGCAAGGTCATGATCATCCCGAACACAAGCTGAAACGTTTCGTGCTGCAAGGGATTGAGCGACTCGGTGATCAGCAGGACCACCACAAGTCGGATCAGCTGGATCAGCGCCGCCAGGATGATCACGGCGATCACCGCGCCGAGCACCAGCGCGACAACCTGCTCGAATCGCTCGTACAGCGTCATCACCGCCCACTGTCGGCGGCCTTGCTTGCGCAGCGCCACCTGGACTTGTTCCGGATCGTCCTGTTGAATCCTGTCACCGATGGTTTTCTCGTCCATGACTCGTCCTTGTGACACAACTCCGTTGCTTTTGCTACCACTGCCCGGCTGATGACCTTAGCACATGGCCCAGCGCGACGGCGCACGCAAAAAAGGCCTGCAACTGGTCGTTGCAAGCCTTTGATATTGAAGCGAATCCTGGTGGGAAGTGCAAGTTTCGAACTTGCGACCCCTGCAGTGTGAATGCAGTGCTCTACCCCTGAGCTAACCTCCCGAAGCGGGGCGTATTATGGCATATCCCCGCGAAAACGTCACGAAAAGTTATGCGTCCGCGTAATTTCTCCAGATGCACGCGCCCTTGACCGCCTTGTCCAGGCCGCCCAGCACGCCCAGGTGTTCGGCCATCTCCTCGTCGCTGGCCGCCAGCACGAAGATCTCGGCCAGCGGAACCGCTTCGAGCAGGCCGCTCGCCGACGCGGACTCTTCTTCGGTATCCATCCACATCGAATTCTGGCCGCGCGTCATCGACAGGTAGACATCGGCCAGCAGCTCGGCGTCGAGCAGGGCGCCGTGCAGCTTGCGGTGCGCATTCGACACGCCGTAGCGGTCGCACAGCGCATCCAGCGAGTTGCGTTTGCCGGGATGCATTTCCTTGGCGTTGACCAGGGTGTCGATCACGCCCGAGCAATGCTCGGTGAAGGTCGGCAGCCCGAGCAGCTTGAATTCGTGGTTCAGGAAACCCAGGTCGAACGGCGCGTTGTGGATGATGACTTCGGCGCCCTGGATGTATTCGCGCAGCTCATGCGCGATCTCGGCGAACTTCGGCTTGTCGCGCAAGAACTCGGTGGTCAGGCCGTGCACCGCCAGCGCACCCTCTTCCGAGTCACGTTCCGGATTGATGTAGCGGTGGAAGTTATTCCCGGTCAGCATGCGGTTGACCAGCTCGACGCAGCCGACTTCGATGACGCGGTCGCCGGTGCGCGGGTTAAGGCCGGTGGTTTCGGTGTCGAGGACGATTTGACGCATTGGGGACTCAGTGAATTGGCTTGACGAATGGCAACGTATTTTATCAGACGGCTCCGCCAGGTTGGGGACCAGGCGTCCCCGCCGCGCAGCCGGTCCTGCCCCATTTTTTATTTGCGAACGGTTTCCACGCCGCGGTTCGCCAGCACGTCGGCCCGCTCGTTGCCCGGATGCCCGTTATGCCCGCGCACCCAGCGCCAGTCGACGGTATGCGTCGCCTGGATCGCGTCGAGCGCCTTCCACAGGTCCTCGTTCTTGACCGGCTCCTTGGCCGCGGTCTTCCAGCCGCGCTTCTTCCAACCGTGAATCCACTCCGAGATGCCCTTCTGAACGTACTGGCTGTCGGTGTGCAGCACCACTTCGCACGGCCGCGTCAGGGTGGTCAGCGCCTCGATCACGGCGCGCAGCTCCATGCGGTTGTTGGTGGTGTTCAGTTCGCCGCCGAAGATTTCCTTCTCGTGGCCATCGGCCACCAGCAAGGCGCCCCAGCCGCCGGTGCCCGGATTGCCCTTGCACGCGCCATCGGTAAAAATCTCTACTTTGCTCATCGATGCTGATTTACTTTCTGTTGGTTGCCGGCACCGCCTGCGGGGCGTTCGCCGATTTTTTATTCCATGCGGGACCGATGATGGTCATTCCCTTGACGCGCTTGATGGCATGCACCATGTACACCGCGCCCAGGTACGGCCACCAGCGTTGCCCGGTGCGCTCCATGAACGCGAAACGGTTGAGCCACTGCGCGCTGCGGCAAGGCGGCGCGTAACAGCCGAAATGGCTGCGGCTGACGCCGAGATTCAACAATTTTAACCAGTCTTTCATGCGCGGCATAGAGATGAATTCGCCGGCGACCGGCAAATACGGGCTGCGCGCGATGCGTCCCATGCTCTGGCGCGCGCCCCACAAGCTGGCCGGATTGAAGCCGCAGATGATCAGCTGCCCTTCCGGGATCAGCACGCGCTCGACTTCACGCAGCACCTGGTGCGGCTCGGCGGCAAATTCGAGCACGTGCGGCATCACCACCAGGTCCAGGCTTTGCGAGGCGAACGGCAGCTCGGCGAAGTCGAGCGCCACCGCGATCTGCTTGCCCGCCGCGGCGAGCGACAGCTGTTCGGCGCTCGACGTGCGCGTGGCTGCCTGCCATTTGTTTGGCATGCGGTTGGCCGCCAGCGCGTCGATCTGCGGCAGGCCGATCTGCAGCGCGTTGAAGCCGAAGATGTCGACCGTGAGTTCGTCCAGGCAGGCCTGCTCCCAAGCGCGCACGTAGGCGCCGGCCGGCGATTGCAGCCAGCCGTCGAGCGCTATAATGGATTTTTCAGATGCCGCGCTATCCATGCATGCCTTTTCTTCGAACTCCACTATGAATCAACCCGCCCTGAGCGTACTTGCCGTACCCGCCTTCAAAGACAATTACCTGTGGCTGGTGCACGACGGCGTGAATGCCGCCGCCGTCGACCCTGGCGACAGCGCACCCATCCTTGCCGCGCTGGCCGCCCACAAGCTCACCCTCACTGCCATTCTACTCACCCATCACCATGCTGACCACATCGGCGGGGTCCCGGGATTGCTCGCCCACGCCAAGGTGCCGGTGTTCGGCCCGCGCAACGATAACATTTCCGCGGTGACCGTGCCGCTGGGCGAAGGCGACCGGGTGGAGGTGCCCGGCATCGGGCTGACCTTGCGCGTGCTCGACGTGCCGGGCCACACCAAGGGGCACATCGCCTATGTGCGCGAAACGCCGGGCGCGCATTGGCTGTTTTGTGGCGACACCCTGTTTGCGGGCGGCTGCGGCCGCATCTTCGAGGGCACGCCGGCGCAGATGGCCGATTCGCTCGGCAAACTGGCCGCCCTGCCCGACGATACCGCCGTCTACTGCGCGCACGAATACACGCTGGCCAACCTGCGCTTCGCCAGTGCGGTGGAGCCGGGGAATCCGCGATTGCAAGCACGCGTGGAGGCGGACGGCGCCAAGCGCGATGCGGGCTTGGCCACCGTGCCATCGACCATCGGGACCGAGAAAGCCACCAATCCGTTCTTGCGCTACCGCGAGCCGGAGATCGTCGCCAGCCTGGTCGCGGCCCACAAGATCGACTCCGGCGCCGCGCCGCTAGCGGCGTTTGCCGCGCTGCGCGAGTGGAAGAACAGCTTCTGATGGCGGCCACCGTCACCTTTTATTTTGATCCGGTCAGCCCGTATGCGTGGCTGTCGGCCGCGGCGTTCGAGCGGATCGAAGCTGCCGGCGCGGAGATCGCTGTCCAGCCGGTGCTGTTCGCTGGACTGCTGAACGCGCACGGACAGAAAGGCCCGGCGGAAGTGCCGGCCAAGCGCGCGTACATCTTTCGGGACGTGATGCGCGAAGCGGCGCGGCTCGGCCTTCAGTTCAAGGGGCCGCCGGGACACCCGTTCAATCCGCTGCAGGCGCTGCGCATGTGTTTGGCGTTGACGGCGCAGGATCAGCGGCGCCGGTTCGCGCTGGCTGTGATGAAGGCTTGCTGGGAAGATGGTGAGGATGTGTCGCAGTCCGCGGTGCTGGTACGCGTAGCCGATGAATGCGAACTGGACAGCGCGGCCTTGCAGCTTGCGGCACAGCAGCCGGAATTAAAAGCGCAGCTTGCCGCGGATACCGAGGAAGCCATTGCCTGCGGGGTGTTTGGGGTGCCGACGTTTCGGGTCGATGATGAACTGTTTTGGGGTGGCGACCGGATCGATGCGCTGATTCGACATTTGCACGGCGAGCGGATCGACGAGAAGGCGCTTGCGGACTTTCTTGCGAATCCGCCTCTCGCGGAACGCAAACGCTAGCGTGCAACGCCGGGGTCAGGTCCGGCGGACCTGACCCCATTTTTCAAGCTAACGATTAGATTTCTTCGTACAGCGGCAAGGTCAGGAACTCCTCAAACTCCTCCGACGTCGCCATCTTTTCGAAGATTTGCGCGGCACGCTCGTAGCTCGGGTTCTCGCCGTTCGGCGCATCGACCTTCACCTTTGCCAGCTCTTCAGGGATCATCGCGCGCACCATCTCGGCGGTGACCTTGCGGCCGTCTTCCAGCACGCCTTTGCTCGAACGAATCCACTGCCAGACCTGCGAACGGCTGATCTCGGCGGTCGCCGCATCTTCCATCAGGTTGTGGATCGGCACGCAGCCATTGCCCGTCAGCCAGCTGCCCAGGTAGTGGATGCCGACGTTGATGTTGTAGCGCAGGCCCGCCTCGGTGATCGGCGCTTCCGGCTTGAAGTCGAGCAGCTGCGCGGCCGTGACGTTGACGTCCGGACGCTGCTTGTCGACCTGGTTCAGGCGCTCGCCCAGCACCTTGGTAAATTCGGTCATCGCCAGCTCGACCAGGCCCGGGTGCGCGACCCAGCCGCCGTCGTAGCCGTCGTCGGCATCGCGCTTCTTGTCCACGCGCACGCCGGCCATCGCGATCTCGTTCTTTTCCGGATCGTTCTTGATTGGAATCAGCGCCGCCATGCCGCCCATCGCCTGCGCGCCGCGGTGATGGCAGGTCTTCAGCAACAGCAAGGCATAGGCGCGCATGAACGGCGCCGTCATCGTCACTTTCGGGCGGTCGGCCAGGCAGAAATCCTTGTCCAGCTTGAACTTCTTGATGCACGAGAAGATGTAGTCCCAGCGGCCCGCGTTCAGGCCGGCGCTGTGCTCGCGCAATTCGTACAGGATCTCGTCCATTTCGAAGGCGGCCATGATGGTCTCGATCAGCACGGTCGCCTTGATCGTGCCCTGCGGGATGCCCAGCTCGTTCTGCGTCATCACGAAGATGTCGTTCCACAGGCGCGCTTCCAGGTGCGATTCGATTTTCGGCAGGTAGAAGTACGGGCCGAGGCCGCGCGCCAGTTGCTCTTTGGCGTTGTGGAACATGAACAGCGCGAAGTCGAAGATGCCGCCGGAGATGCGCTTGCCGTCGACCAGCACATGCTTCTCGTCCAGGTGCCAGCCGCGCGGGCGCACGATCAGCGTGGCGATCTTGTCGTTGAGCTTGTACGACTTGCCCTTCTGCTCCAGCGTGATGGTGCCGCGGATGGCTTCCATCAGGTTGATCTGGCCGTCGACCTGGTTGTGCCAGTTCGGCGTCTGCGAATCTTCGAAGTCGGTCATGTAGGCGTCGGCGCCCGAGTTCAGCGCGTTGATCACCATCTTGCGGTCGGTCGGGCCGGTGATCTCGACGCGGCGGCATTCCAGCGCCTGCGGAATCGGCGCGATCTTCCAGTCGCCGGCGCGCACGTGCGCGGTCTCGGCGAGGAAATCGGGGCGCTCGCCCGCGTCGAGGCGCTTGGCCTGCTCGGCCCGCTTGGCCAGCAGTTCCTGGCGGCGCGGCTCGAAGGCGCGCGTCAGCTTGGCGACCAGCGCGAGCGCTTCCGGGGTCAGGATCTTTTCGAAACCGGGCTCGATGGCGCCGGTGATTTCCATGCCGGCTGGGGTTGCGATGCTCATGCGTGACTCCTGTTAGTGATTTTGGGGTACTGCTGCGGCGTTGCACAACGACGCTTTAGTATAGGACAGTTGGCGATTAATATCATTTCAAGTATATTCACTCAACCATACATAAACGAAACTAAAAATACATTCATTTGTGTGTTTTTGTATCAGATCGTCGAGACTTTACCTATGGGCCAGTTCCGCCAGATATCCACCTTTGTCGAAGTCGTCGCGCGCGGCAGCCTGTCCGCCGCGGCGCGCGCCGAAGGCATCGCGCCGGCCATGATCGGGCGCCGGCTCGACGCGCTCGAAGCCCGGCTGGGCGTCAAGCTGCTGCAGCGCACCACGCGCAAGCTGGCGCTGACCAATGAGGGCGCCGCCTTCCTGGAGGATTGTCAGCGCATTTTGGGCGAACTCGCGGACGCGGAGTCGGCGGTGGCCGAGCGCAGCGCGCGCGCCAGCGGCCACCTGATCGTGTCGGCGCCGGCCGGCTTCGGGCGCCAGCACGTGGCGCCGCTGCTGCCCTCCTTCCTCGCCGAACATCGCGACGTGACGATCAACCTCAACCTGAACGACCGCGTGGTCGACGTCGTGGGCGAAGGCGTCGACGTGGCGATCCGCATCGGCAGCCTGTCGGACTCGAGCCTGGTGGGCGTCAAGCTGGCCGACAACCAGCGCGTGCTGGTCGGCTCGCCCGCGTATTTCAAGCGGCACGGCACGCCGCTGGCTTTGGCCGATCTGGCGAAGCACAACTGCCTGGCGATCAGCAGCGAAGGCAGCCAGCGCGGCTGGACCTTTCTCGACAACGGCAAGCCGGTCACATTGAAGGTGGCGGGCAACATGGTGTGCAACGACGGCGAGGTGCTGCACGACTGGGCGCTGGCCGGCAAGGGACTGGCGTGGCGCTCGATGTGGGAGGTGGGCCCGGAGATTCGCGCTGGGCGGCTACGCACCGTGCTCGACCAGCATGCGGCGCCGGGAAGCGACATCCACGCCGTGTTTGCGCAACGGCGCCATCTGCCGCTGCGGATCCGCGCGTTCGTCGACTTCCTGCGCCATACCTACAACCAGCCGGAGTACTGGCGCCGCGGTTGATGTCGGGGGCTGGTCCTGCGGACCCCGACACCCCAACTTCAAAAGCTTGAGACGAAAAAAAATCCCCGGAAACCGAGGATTTTTTGTTTCGTTGACTCAGCTATCTATTAGATAGGCTGAATGTTCGATGCTTGCTTGCCCTTAGGACCAGCGGTTACTTCGAACGATACGCGCTGGTTCTCTTGCAGCGATTTGAAGCCTGCCGACTGGATAGCCGAGAAGTGAGCGAACAGATCTTCGCCGCCTTCGTCAGGGGTGATAAAGCCGAAGCCCTTCGAATCATTGAACCATTTTACGATGCCAGTTGCCATTACAATTTCCTATTTCAGTTAGTTGGGCTTGCGCCCGTTTAGATCGTTTGAAGAAGCAAGAAAGGAATGACAGACAGACTGCACTACTACCTCGAATCCAACGATCCCTCATTATACCGAATTAAACCTAAAAAACACGCCCCTCGCAAAATATAAATGCGCTGCACCCTAAAAATTCCAAACAACAACTTTTAAGGGACTGCGTTGTCGACGCGGCAGGGTTGAATATAGGGCATCGAGGGGGACCGGGCTTGCGCTAGATCAAACGTCGCGGCCCCGTGCCCTTGCGCGCCTTATGCCGGATAGTCGTCCGATTTCGGGTCGATCGCCGCCCACGCGGTGTATTCGTCGAGGCTGGCCAGCCAGTGCGCCCAGTCGGACGCGGGCACCGTCTCGAACGCCATCAGCACCCGCAGCCGCTGCTCGATGGCGCGGGCCTGCTGCCCCATCGTGCGAAACCCGAAGGTCGCCGCCGAGCCGGCGATCGTGTGCAGGATCTGGTGCAGTTCCTCCACCTGGGCCGGGTCCGGCGCCTGCGGATCGAAGCGCACGCGCAGTTCGCCAAGACGCGCCAGCGTGGCGGGCACGCCGGCGGCGAACTTGTCGTTCAGCGCGCGCAGGCGGGTAAAAAACTCCTGGTCTATCAAAGCGGCGACCCCGCTTACTTGGTGCCGAAGATGCGGTCGCCGGCGTCGCCCAGGCCCGGCACGATGTAGTCGTGGTCGTTCAGGTGCGAATCGAGCGAGGCGACGAACAGCTTGACCCCCGGGTGCGAGTTCTGGAACACCTGCACGCCTTCGGGCGCGGCGACCAGCGCCAGGAAGATGATCTGGTCGTCCGAGACGCCGCGTTTTTTCAGCACGTCGACCGCATGCACGGCCGAATTGCCGGTCGCGACCATCGGGTCGCACAGGATGAAGATGCGGTCGGCGGTGTCGGGCAGGCGCACCAGGTATTCGACCGGCTTGTGGGTGGCGGGGTCGCGGAACACGCCGATGTGGCCGACGCGGGCCGATGGCACCAGTTCCAGCAGGCCGTCGCTCATGCCGATGCCGGCGCGCAGGATCGGCACGATCGCCAGCTTCTTGCCGGCGATGACGGGCGCGTCGATGGTCACCAGCGGCGTCTTGATCGAGCGCGTGGTCATCGGGAGGTCGCGCGTGATCTCGTAGCCCATCAGCAGCGTGATTTCCTTGAGCAGTTCGCGGAAAGTGCGCGTCGACGTGTCGTGCTCGCGCATGTGCGACAGCTTGTGCTGGATCAGCGGGTGGTCGAGGATGAACAGGTTGGGAAAGCGTGGGTCTTGTTTCATGGAGGGCATTCTGTCGTTATTGTGGCTAGTGCCGGCATTATCCCAGCCATTGGGGGCGTTTGTCCCTGTTTTGAAGAAAGAAATATCATTCTTTTGAGGCCGGGACTGGAGACCGGGGTCAGGTCCGGCGGACCTGGCCCCATTTTCAGCTACCCAGGAAGAGCGCGCTCAAGAATTGCGAAGCAGTCCACCCCGGCCACCAGCCGTCCGTACGCACCGCCCACATCCTGCTCCAGCCTGGAACGCACGAACGCATCGGCCACATACGGCGGCGCATGGCGAATGAGCAGGGCAGCCTGCACCGCGACGACGATCCGCTCGGCCAGCCGGCGCGCACCGTATTCGTCGGCCTGCGCGCCAGCGAGGTCTGCCAGCAAGCGCTCGGCGTGCATCTTCAACGGCTCACCGGCGAGCGCCAGTTCCGCCGCCAGCGCCTCGCGCGCCGCCGGCGTCTTGCCGAACGCGCGCAGCAGGTCCAGGCACATCACGTTGCCCGAGCCTTCCCAGATCGAGTTCACCGGCGCCTCGCGGTAGAAACGCGCCAGCGGCCCATCTTCCACGTAGCCGTTGCCGCCCATGACCTCCATCGCCTCGAAGCAGAAGCCAGGACCACGCTTGCAGATCCAGTATTTGCCGGCCGGCGTGAGGATCCGCGCCAGCAGCGCCTCGCCCGCATCGCCGGGATTGTCGAAGCAGCGCGCCAGCCGCAGCGCGAACGCCGTCGCCGCTTCCGATTCCAGCGCCAGGTCGGCCAGCACGTTCTGCATCAGCGGCTGCTCCGCCAGCTTGCGGCCGAACGCGGAGCGTCCGCGCGCGTGGTGCAGCGCGTGGGTCAGCGCCGCGCGCATGATGCCGGCGCTGCCGATCACGCAATCGAGGCGCGTGTGGCTGCCCATCTCCAGGATGGTCGGGATGCCGCGCCCGATCGGCCCCACCAGCCAGCCAGCCGCGCCGGCGAACTCGACCTCGGATGAAGCGTTGGAGCGGTTGCCCAGCTTGTCCTTCAGGCGCTGCACGCGGATCGCGTTGCGGCTGCCGTCGGGAAGGAAGCGCGGCACGAAGAAGCAGGACAAGCCTTGGTCTTCGGCCTGCGCCAGGATCAGGTGCGCGTCCGACTGCGGCGCCGAGAAGAACCACTTGTGGCCGACGATGCGCCAGGCGTCGCCCTCGCCGCGCGTGGCGCGCGTCGTGTTGGCGCGCACGTCGGTGCCGCCCTGCTTCTCGGTCATGCCCATGCCGATCAGCGCGCCGCGCTTCTGGCCGATCGGCAGCGGGCGCGGATCGTATTCGCGCGACAGGATCCTGGGCAGCCATTCGGCGGCGATGGCGCCGGCCTGGCGCAACGCCGGCACCGACGCATACGTCATCGTCACCGGGCACTGGGCGCCGTTCTCCACCTGGCCGAACAGCAGGAACTGCGCCGCGCGCGCCACTTGCGCGCCGGGCTGGCCGCTGTCCCACGGCGAAGCGTGCACGCCGGCGCCGATCATCAGCGCCATCAGCTTGTGCCACGACGGGTGGAATTCGACTTCGTCGATGCGGCGCCCGCTGCGGTCGAAGCTGGCCAGCCGCGGCGGATTGGCGTTGGCCTGGCGCCCGAGGTCGAGGATCTCCGGGCGCCCCAGCTGCTCGCCGAGCGCGCGCAGCGCCGGCTCGGCCCAGCCGGCGCCCTCGCGCGCGACCGCCTCGCCCAGGGCCGGGTCGCAGGCGAACAGGTTCACGCCTTCGAACGGTGGCGCCTGGTTGAATACCTCGTGCGTGTCGAACTCGTTCATCCCTGTCCTCCGGTGGAAACCTGATCGATTCTATATTAGTGCAGGCGCCCGGCGCCCCACAATGGTTCTGCGCTGAATCAAAAAATCGTGCTTTCTGGTACTTTTTTAGAATATTTGATGCGTTTTGGCATCTTTCAATGATACATTTCATACTATTTTTCTACACATGCGTCGCTGAAATGAAAACGCCGCACCCAGCCCGACATCCCGTTTTGCCAGCCACTCGACAGAAGGCCTGAATTTTTACGATGCGCGCCAGCTCACTCTCCGTGCCCAAGCAGGAATTCGATCATGAGCTGGATCATCTCATGGAGGCGGCCGGCGATTGCGCGTTCCGGCTCGATTGCGCGGGCCGCATCCTGTCCGCCAGCCGGCGCACCGCGCGCCTGCTCGGCGCCCCCGTGGAAGCGCGCGGCGCCCTGCTCGCCGCCCTCGCCGCCGAGACCGAGCATGCCGCGCTGCGCGAGGCCATCGCGAATGCCGCCGGCACCGCTCCCGTGCTGGTGCGGGCGCGCCTGAAAACGCCCGACCGGGACATCTGGTTCGAGCTGCGCATTTCGCGCATGGGCGAGGGCCTGTTTGCCGTCGGCCGCGACATGACCGAGCAGCTGGCCACCGAGGACGGCCTGCGCCACATGGCGACCCACGACGCGCTGACCGAGCTGCCCAACCGCCTTCTGCTGACGGACCGGATCCGCATGGTGATCGCGCACGCGCGCCGTTCCGGCCAGGCCTTTTCGGTCGCCACGGTGGGCCTGGACGGCTTCAAGAAAGTCAACGACGGCCTGGGACACCCGATCGGCGACGCGATGCTGCGCATGGCCGCGGCGCGCCTGCGCAAGACGCTGCGCGACAGCGATACGCTGGCGCGCGTGGGCGGCGACGAATTCGTCGCGGTCCTGCCGGGCACCTTCACCGAAGCGCAGATCAAGCTCGTCACCGGGCGCCTGCTGGCAACGCTGCAATCGCCGTTCGAAGTCGAAGGCCACACCATCTACATCGGCGCCTCGATCGGCGTGGCGGTGTATCCGCAGCACGCCGAAGACGAAGTGCGGCTGGTTGCGCTGGCCGACGCGGCGCTCTCGCGCGCCAAGGAAACCGGCAAGGCGCGGTGCGTGGTGTGGAGTCCCGGCCAGGCCGGCCCGCCGCAGCACGACATCTCGCTCGAGGCGGCGATGTTCCAGGCCGTACGCGAAGGCGAATTCCAGCTGTACTACCAGCCGATCGTCGACACCTCCTCGCGCCAGATCCAGGGTTTCGAAACGCTGATGCGCTGGAAGCACCCGACGCTGGGCATGGTGCCGCCGGCGCGCTTCATCCCGATCGCCGAAACCAATGGCCTGATCAACCTGCTCGGCGCGTGGGCCCTGAGGGCGGCCTGCGTCCAGCTGAAAAGCTTCGAGAAAGCCGCCAGGCGCGAGCTGTACATCTCGGTCAACATCAGCCCGCGCCAGTTCCGCAACGATAAATTCCTCGACGTGCTGGACGAGGCCCTCGCCTTCTCCGGCCTGCGCGGCGAGCAGCTGGTGCTGGAGATCACGGAAGGTACGCTGATGATCGATCCGGCCCACGCCGAGACCATCCTCACCCGCATGGCCGAACGGCGCGCGCGCATCGCGATCGACGATTTCGGCACCGGCTATTCGTCGCTGGCCTACCTGAAGCGCTTCCCGATTTCGGTGCTGAAGATCGACCGCGCCTTCGTCAAGGACCTGCCGGCGTCGGAAAAGGACGGCGCCATCTGCAACGCCGTGCTCGACCTGGCGCGCCACCTGCAGCTGTCGGTGGTGGCCGAAGGCGTCGAGACCGAGCAGCAGCTCGACTTCCTGGAGCAAGGCGGCTGCCAGTACATCCAGGGCTACCTGACCGGCAAGCCGATGACCGCGCACGTCGCCCTCGCGGCGCTCAAGGAAGACCTGTACGCGGCGTTCCTGCCGGGCGACAAACGGGCGGAGGCCACATGAGCAAACCGTTATCGCAATCGCCGGCCGCCGTCGCAACGCTCGCCCTGCTGTGGGAGCGCGTGCGCCAGCGCGGCGACATGCCCGGCTTCGCGCGCGCGATCGGCGCCATCCTGGGCGCCATGCGCGGCGAGGACGACCATCAGTTCGACATGGCGCAGACCGTGCTGACCGACCCGGTGCTCACGCAAAAAGTGCTGCGCCTGGCGAACAGCGGCATGTATGCGGCCTTCGGCCAGCGCGTCAACACCGTCACCAAGGCGATCATGGTGCTCGGCACCGACGCCATCGGCCACCTGGCGCTCGGCCTGAAACTGGTCGAGGAATTGTCGACCGTCTCGTCGGACCCGTCGATCGCGCACGTGGAAATGGAAAAGGCCGTGCTGTCCGGGATGGTCGCGCAGCAGGTGGCGCTGGCCGCGTCGACACCCAATCCGGAAGAAGCCGTGGTCTGTTCGATGCTGCATGCGCTCGGTCGCATGATGATCACTTTTTACATGCCGGAAGCGTGGGCGCGCCTGCAGGAACACAGCGGGGCCGGCAACGAAGACGCCGCCGCGCCGGACGTGCTGGGGCTGACGATGGAACAGATCGGCCATGCCGCCGCCGAGAACTGGGGCTTGCCGCGCAACCTGATCGCCGGCATGCGCCGCGTCGAAGCGGGCGAGCGCGCGGACGGCTTCAGCCACGCCGACTGGCTGTCTGCCCTGGCGACCATGGCCTCGCAATGCGCCGACTCGCTGTGGAACGACGACGAGGCGGGCAATGCGCGCGTGGCCGAACTGGCCAGCGAGTTCTCCGACATGCTCGGGGTCGAGCCGGGAAAGATCCTGCTGGCGGTCGAAAAAGCCAAGGTCGCCGCGGCCGCCGACCTGACGATCGCGCCGCTGTCGAAGCCAGCCGAGCGCCGCGCGCGGGCGCTGGCCAGCAACCGCAAGCGCGCCGAAGGCCACAAGATCCTCAGCAGCGGCGTGTCCGACATGCGCGACTTCGTCGCCAGCGCCAGTCCCGGCCAGATGATGTCGATGGCGCTCGAAACGGCGTACCAGGGCCTGACGTTTTCGCGCGCGGTGGCGTTCATGCGCAACCGCCGCGATCACAATTATTCAGCCAAGATGGGATTTGGCGACGGCGTGCGCGAGCTGCTGGCGTCGATGCGCTTCCCTGACGCTTACGAGGCCAACGTGTTTCACGCCGCGCTGAATAACGACCGGGTGATCTTCATCGAAAACGCGCGCGATCCGAAATTCGCCGCCAAGCTGCCGCAATGGTGGAAGTCCTCGCTGTCGGATGCGCGCAGCTTCGTCATCCTGCCGATCTGCAGCGACGGCAAGCCGGTCGGATTCATCTACGGCGACTGGGACGAGAGCTTCCCGGCGATCGCGCTGAACCAGGCCGAATTCGTGCTGCTCAACGAAGTGCGCGCGCTGGTGGCGCGCAGCGTCGACCGGCGCCGCCAGGTCGAGCTGGTCGCCGGCAGCTAGCGACTGCGGGCGATGTCCGGCGTGTCGACGCGCACGTCCCCGCACTGCGCCCGATGCATCAGCGCGTGATCCATCAGCACCAGCGCCAGCATCGCCTCGGCGATCGGCGTGGCCCGAATCCCGACGCACGGATCGTGGCGCCCGAAGGTCTCCACCGTCACCGGATTGCCTTCCTTGTCGATCGAGCGGCGCGGCGTGCGGATCGACGACGTGGGCTTGATCGCGATCGACACCGTGATGTCCTGCCCGGTCGAGATCCCGCCGAGCATGCCGCCGGAGTTGTTGCCGACGAAGCCTTCCGGCGTCAGCTCGTCGCCGTGCTCCGAGCCCTTCTGCGCCACCGAGCGGAAGCCGGCCCCGATCTCGATGCCCTTGACCGCGTTAATGCCCATCATCGCGTAGGCGATGTCGGCATCGAGCTTGTCGTAAATCGGCTGGCCCAGCCCGACCGGCACGTTGCGCGCGACCACCTCGATGCGCGCGCCGATCGAATCGCCGGCGCGGCGCAGTTCGTCCATCGCCTGCTCCATCCGTTCGATCAGCGCGGCGTCGCCGCTGGCCGCGAAAAACGGATTGTCGCGCACGTGCTCCCAGCCCTGGAACGGCACCGCGATGTCGCCCAGCTGGCTCATGCAGCCCATGAATTCCGTGCCGTATTTCAGTTTCAGCCACTTCTTGGCGATCGCCGCGGCGCCGACCACGGGCGCTGTCAGGCGCGCCGACGAGCGCCCGCCGCCGCGCGGATCGCGCACGCCGTACTTGTGCCAGTAGGTGTAATCGGCGTGGCCCGGGCGGAAGCTCTCGGCGATGTTGCCGTAGTCCTTGCTGCGCTGGTCCTGGTTCGGAATCAGCAGCGCGATCGGCGTGCCGGTGGTCAGGCCTTCGTACACGCCCGACAGGATCTGCACCGTGTCCGGTTCCTGGCGCTGGGTCACGTGGCGCGAGGTGCCGGGCTTGCGCCGGTCCATGTCGGGCTGGATGTCGGCCTCCGACAGCGCCATGCCCGGAGGGCAGCCGTCGATGACGCAGCCGATCGCCGGTCCGTGCGATTCGCCGAAAGTCGTGACTGTAAACAGCTTGCCAAATGAGTTGCCGGACATGGGAGTGGGGGTCGAGTGAAGGAATGGTCAATTCTACCAGTGGCGGCAAAAGCGCATCGGCGGCCGCCCGGCAGCTACTCTTGGTCCTGCACCAATGTCGTAATTTAGTTACTCCCAGCTACCGTTTTTTGTTTCCAAGTCATCGAAATGCGCTTGCCTTTCGCAAACCACTATATACTGGGGTCGCCACACGTTTCGTGAATCCAGGAGAAGCCACACATGCCCCCATCGAGTACGCCCTTAGAAGCTGTCAAGGACGATCACGACGACCTGGTATTCCTGGATGAGCAAACGACGGCGCAACCGGGCGATGGCTGCGATGCCGTCTGGCGGGTGATGATCGTCGACGATGACGAAGATGTTCATTCGACCACGACTTTCGCGCTCGGCAACCTGGACATGCAACAGCGTTCGCTCGAATTCGTGCACGCCTATTCGGCCGCGCAGGCGCGCGAAATGCTGCGCCACGAATCCGACATCGCCGTCATCCTGCTCGACGTGGTGATGGAGCAGGACGACGCCGGCCTTCACCTGGTGCGCTACATCCGCGAAACGCTCAAGCTGCACGATGTGCGCATCATCCTGCGTACCGGCCAGCCGGGCTACGCGCCCGAAATCGACGCGATCCGCGACTTCGACATCAACGACTACAAGACCAAGTCCGAACTCACCCGCATCAAGCTGTACACGACGGTGACGGCGGCGATCCGCTCGTATGAGCAGATCCGCGCGATCAACAGCAGCCGCCGCGGCCTCGACCAGATCGTCCGCGCCAGCACCGAGCTGATGTCGCTGCACGGCGTGAAGAACTTCGCGTCAGGCGTGCTGACCCAGGTCGCCGACATCCTCGAGACCGAAGAAAACGGCGTGCTGTGCGCGCACGAGCCGGCCGACACGCGCGCCCAGCATCTGCCGGTGATGGCGTGCGCCGGCGCGTATTGCCGCCTCGGCGGCGGCGTGCTGACCCCGCAGGTCGACCCGCAGGCGTCCGAAGCGATCGGCCGCGCGCTGTCGCGCCGCGCCAGCATCTTCACGCCCGAATCGGCCACCCTCTACTTCGGCGGCAAGGCGAGCCGCGACTTCGCCGCCTACGTGCCGCTCGCGCGCCCGCTCGACGACATCGAGAAACGCCTGCTCGACGTCTTCTGCAGCAACGTGTCGGTCGGCCTGGTCAACGTCGAACTGGTCAGCCACCTGCACAACGCCGCCTTCTACGACCAGCTCTCGAAGCTGCCGAACCGTACCCGCCTGGTCGAAATCCTCGACGCCACGCTGGCCGGGCCGGCGCGCGAGAGCGCCACGCTGGCGCTGGTCGACCTCGACCACTTCGCCGAGACCAACGACGCGCTGGGCCATCAGTTCGGCGACCTGCTGCTGGTCGCGGTGGCGGCGCGGCTGCAATCGCGGCTCGGGCGGCACCTGACCATCGCGCGCATCGGCGGCGACATCTTCAGCGTGCTGGGCGACGCGGCGGCGGTCAATCCCGACGCGATCCACGCCCTGTTCCAGACCCCGTTCTCGATCGACGGCCAGGATGTGCGCGTGTCCGCCACGCTGGGCCTGGTGCGGCTCGGCGAGCATGACGGCAGCGGCGCCGACGCGCTCAAGGACGCCGACATCGCGCTCAAGCGCGCCAAGGTGCAGCAGCGTTCCGGCCACTTCTTCTTCTCGCGCAGCATGGGCGTCGAGATCCGCGAACGCGTGCGCATGATGCACGCGCTGCGCACCGGCTTCGCCAGCGGCGAACTGTTCGTCGTCTACCAGCCGCAGGTCTGCCTGGCCGAACGGCGCCCGGTCGGCGCCGAAGCGCTGCTGCGCTGGCAGACCGCCAACGGCGACTTCGTTTCGCCCGCCCGCTTCATCCCGATCGCCGAATACTCAGGCCTGATCATCGAAATCGGCGAATACGTGCTGCGCGCCGCCTGTGCGGAACTGGTGCGCCTGCGCGCCGCCGGCCACCTCGACTTCACGGTGTCGGTCAACGTATCGCAGGTGCAGTTCCGCCATCCCGGCTTCCTCGCGATGCTGCGCTCCGCGCTGCAGGACACCGGCGCGCCGGCCAAGTACATCGAACTGGAAATCACCGAATCGATGGCGATGGAAGAACCGGGCCTGCTGATCGAAATGCTGGCCGAGGTCAAGCGCATCGGCGTGACGATCGCGATCGACGACTTCGGCACCGGCTTCTCGTCGCTGTCGTATTTACAGCGACTGCAGATCGACCGCCTCAAGATCGACCGCGCCTTCGTCACCGAGATCACCGGGTCGGCGCGCGGCAGCAGCATCGCCGAGATGGTGATCCAGCTGGGACGCAACCTGGGATTGTCGGTGGTGGCCGAAGGCGTGGAAGACGAGCGCCAGGCGCATATCCTGCATGCGCTGGGCTGTCCGATGGCACAGGGATTTCTGTTTGCGCGGCCGATGTCGCCGCCGGCGCTGTACGACTGGCTGAGCGAGCACGCGCAGACGCGTGCCGCCTGAGAGAATTTAGTCTTCCTGCTCGGTCTCGGCCGGCCAGTCGCGGATGTACGCCTTCAGCATGCGGTTCTCGAAGCTCTGCGCTTCCAGCACCGCGCGCGCGACGTCGTAGAACGAGATCACGCCCAGCAGCGTTTTTGCATTCATCACCGGCAGGTAGCGCGCGTGCTTCTCCAGCATCATGCGGCGTACTTCATTGACTTCGGTGTCCGGCGTGACCGTGATCGGATGGTCGTCCATGTGCTTGCGCACCGTGCCGACGCCGACCGCGCCCCCGTTCTTGTGCAGCACCTTGATCACTTCGCGGAACGTCAGCATCCCCACCAGGTCGCCGAATTCCATCACCACCAGCGAACCGATGTCCTTCTCGGCCATCGTGTTGACCGCATCGACCAGCAGCATGTCAGGATTGGCGGTGTAAAGGATGTTGCCCTTCACTTGGAGAATTTCAGAGACTTTCATGATGGCCGCCCTTGTCGCGTGGTTTGGTGAGGCTGATTGCGTTTGCATCAGGCATGATTCGAATGTAGCCTAACCGTAGCAAAAAATCCAGCTTTGCGGCTAAACAAAGCAACATCGGCCATTGGAATAAATGCTACGATTCGGGCCATTCAAATCTGTCGATGAGCACATCATGAGCGGCCCAAAATATCCCGGTTTCGACACCATGTCGCTGCACGCCGGCAGCACGCCCGACCCGACCACCGGCGCGCGCGCGACGCCGGTCTACTTCACCTCCTCGTTCGCTTTCAAGGACTCGGACCACGCGGCCTCGCTGTTCAATATGGAGCGCGCCGGCCACGTCTACTCGCGCATCTCGAATCCGACCAACGCCGTGCTGGAAGAGCGCATCGCCGCGCTCGAAGGCGGCGTGGCCGGCATCGCCACCGCCAGCGGCCAGGCCGCGATGCACCTCGGCCTGGCCACGATCGCCGCGGCCGGATCGCACATCGTCGCCTCCCGCGCGCTGTACGGCGGCTCGCACAACCTGCTGGCCTACACGCTCAAGCGCTTCGGCATCGAGACCAGCTTCGTCGATCCGCGCGACCTTGACGCCTGGCGCGCCGCGATCCGGCCCGAGACCAAAGTGCTGTTCGCCGAGACGCTGGGCAATCCCGGCCTCGACGTGCTGGACATCCCGCGCGTGGCCGAAATCGCGCACGAGCATCACCTGCCGCTGATGCTCGACTCGACTTTCACCACGCCTTACCTGCTGCGCCCATTCGACCACGGCGCCGACCTGGTATTCCACTCGGCGACCAAGTTCCTGTGCGGGCATGGCACCGCGATCGGCGGCCTGCTGGTCGACGGCGGTACCTTCGACTGGCAGCGCGCCTACGAACAATCCGGCCGCTTCGCCGAACTGTGCGAACCGTACGAGGGCTTCCACGGCATGGTGTTCGCCGAAGAATCGACAGTCGCGCCGTTCGCCCTGCGCGCGCGCCGCGAAGGCCTGCGCGACTTCGGCGCCGTCATGAGCCCGCACAACGCGTTCGCCGTGCTGCAGGGGATCGAGACGCTCAGCCTGCGCATGGAGCGCCACGTCGCCAACACGCGCAAGGTGGTCGAATTCCTGCTCGCCAATCCCGCGGTCGAATCGGTGTCGTATCCCGAACTCGACACCCATCCGGACTACGAGCTGGCCAACACGCTGCTGCCAAAGGGCTGCGGCGCCGTGTTCTCGTTCACCATCAAGGGCGACCGCGCGGCGGGCCGGCGCTTCGTCGATTCGCTGCAGGTGTTCTCGCACCTGGCAAACGTCGGCGACGCCAAGTCGCTGGTGATCCACCCTGCTTCCACCACCCACTTCCGCGTGCCGGGCGAGCAGCTGGCGGCATCGGGCATCGGCGAAGGCACGATGCGCCTGTCGGTTGGCCTGGAAAATGTCGACGACCTGATCGGCGACCTGGCGCGCGGCCTGAAGCTGTCGCAGAAAGGAGCCTGACGTGATCTACGACGTGCAAGGCAATGAGGCCTACTGCTACACCGGCGGCAAGCCGTTCGATCCGGCCCAGCCGACCGCGGTGTTCGTCCACGGCGCGCAAAACGACCATTCGGTGTGGATCCTGCAGACGCGCTATTTCGCCCATCACGGCTTCAACGTGCTGGCGGTGGACCTGCCGGGCCACGGCCGCAGCAAGGGCGACGCGCTGACGAGCGTCGAAGCGATGGCGGGATGGCTGATCGCGCTGCTGGACGCCGCCGGCGTCGATCGCGCGCTGTTGATCGGCCACAGCATGGGGTCCCTGATCGCGCTGGAGGCGTCGCACCAGGCGCCGCACCGCGTCACCGGCCTCGCGATGATCGGCACCACCTATCCGATGAAGGTCGCCGACGCCCTGCTCGACACCGCAAGGAACGACGAGCCAACTGCGATCGACATGGTCAACATCTGGTCGCATTCGATGACGGCGCAAAATCCGGATTGCCCGCTTTCGGGCGTCAGCACGATGGGCGCCGCGCGGCGGCTGATGCAGCGCATGTCTGCCATCAATCCGGCGCAGCTGTTCTACACCGACTTCACCGCCTGCAATGCGTACGAGAACGGTGAAGCGGCGGCGCGCGCGGCGGCCTGCCCGGTGCTGTTCATCTTCGGCAGCAAGGACATGATGACTCCTGCGCGCTCGACCAAGCTGCTGACGTCGGCGGTCGCGCAGGGCAAAATCGTCCACGTCGACGCGGGACACTCGTTGATGACCGAGCAGCCTGGCGCGGTGCTCGACGCGCTGGCGTCGTTCGCGAAAGGATTGTCATGAGTGCGCGCATTACTAGCTTTGCCGAGTTCTATCCGTTCTACTTGACGCAGCATGCCCACCGCATGTGCCGGCGCACGCACTTCATCGGATCGTCGCTGGCGCTCGCGTGCATCGCGCTGGCGATCGGCACTGGCAATGTCTGGTGGGTGCCTGCGGCGCTGGTGTGCGGCTATGGCGGCGCCTGGATCGGCCACTTCTATTATGAGAAGAACCGGCCGGCGTCGTTTGCCCAGCCCCTGTATTCTTTCCGCGCCGACTGGGTGATGTACTGGCAGATGCTGACCGGTAAGCTGACTTGGTAAAGCTTACGCCGCCGCGAAATGCTCGGCGAGCGTCTGGTCCAGTCCCTGCTCAACCGCCACCTCCACGCGCTTCGCCAGCGAGCTGGTATCGAGCGTCAGCGCCGACGCCTGCAAATCCTTCGCCGCTCCCGCGTCGACGGCCACGCCGCCGAACACGAACAGCCGGTACACATCGGCGATCTTGATCTTCTCCGGATTGACCAGCAGGACCCAGTTGTCGGCGCCCTCCCTGATCGGCTTGCCCCACCGCGAGCGGGTGGCGGTCTCGGCCAGCACCCTCCCGACCCAGCCAACCGCCACCATCCGCTCCAGCAGCGACGTCATCTCGTCGAAGCCGATGCGCGTATGCCCCCGAATCGTCGCGCTCGACACCAGCGCCGAATTGCTCAGCCGCGCGCCGCCGTGCAGCACCTTAAGGATCGCCATCGCATCGACGAAGGCGCCGCCCGGCACCGGCGCATGCCACCAGCGCTCGTATTTCACTACCGGCAGCGCGGCGGTGATCAGCGCGCCGACCAGCGTGATCAGCCACGACAGGTACATCCACAGCAGGAACAGCGGCAGCGCCGCAAGCGCGCCGTAAATGATCGTGTAGTTCGGGAACTGCTTGATGAAGACGCCGAAGCCGCGCTTGGCGATCTCGAACGCGACCGCCGCCACCAGGGCGCCCCACACGGCATCGCGCCAGTCGACGAAGCGGTTCGGCACCACCATGAACAGCAGCGTGTAGGCGCCGGTCGTGAGTCCGATCGACAGCACGGTGTAGAAGATCGCGCCGATCAGCGGCACGGTGCGCGTCAGGTCGTTCGTCGCGAGGAACAGCTGCGACGTCACCGTCAGCGAAAGGCCGAACAGCAGCGGTCCGAGGGTCAGCAGCGCCCAGTACATCAGCACGCGCTGCGCCAGCGGACGCGCGCGCTTGACGCGCCAGATCTGGTTGAACACCCGCTCCACCATGCCCATCATCGCGCTCGACGTGAACAGCAGCGCCACCGCGCCGACGGCCGACAGCTTGGTCGCCTTGCTGGCGAACTGGGTCAGGTTGCCGATGATGGTATTGGCTATCCCCTTCGGCATCACGGTCTGCACGAAGTAGCCCTCGAGCGAGGCGCGGAAGGAATTGAAGACCGGGAAAGTGGTGAAGATCGCCAGCACGATGGTCAGCAGCGGCACCAGCGCGAGCGTGGTGGTAAAGGTCAGGCTGCCAGCCACCTGCGGCAGGCGCTCTTCGGTCAGCCGGCGCCGCGCAAACCGGAACAGGTCGCGCGCCTCGCTCCACGTCAGTCCGCGCACCATGTCCACGCTCCCGCTGATCATTTCGCTGGTCGACCTTGAAAGTGTATGAACGGTTTTTGAAAGCATCCGGCGGTGGTTGTCCCTGTGTAAACGGCCCTATAATACCAATGATGAACCCAACCAATCCGATAATTCTCGTTTTGTACTACTCACGCCACGGCGCCACGCGAAAGCTGGCCGAACTGATCGCCCAGGGGATCGAAAGCGTTCCCGGTGTCGACGCGCGCCTGCGCACCGTGCCGGCCGTATCCACCGTGGCCGAAGCGACCGCGCCGGAGATCCCGCCCAATGGCGCGCCCTACGTCGCGAAGGAAGACCTGGCCGAATGCGCCGGTCTCGCGCTCGGCTCGCCGACCCGCTTCGGCAACATGGCGGCGGCGCTCAAGTACTTCCTCGACGGGACCGCCACCGAATGGCTGGCCGGGACCCTGTCGGGCAAGCCGGCGGTCGTGTTCACCTCGACCGGCAGCCTTCACGGCGGCCAGGAATCGACCCTGCTGTCGATGATGATCCCGCTGCTGCATCACGGGATGATGGTCATGGGCCTGCCGTACACGCATCCGGAACTGATGACCACCTCCAGTGGCGGCAGCCCGTACGGCGCCACCCACTGGTCCGGCATCGACGGCGACAAGGGCATCACGGAAGACGAGAAGCGGCTTGCGATCGCTCTGGGCCGGCGCCTCGCGCTGACCGCGTCGGCACTGCAAGGAGCCTGCTGATGGAATCGAACAAGGTCTTCCACGTCGGCGCGATCGTCAGCCTGATCGCGCTGATCGCGTGGCTGGTATTCTGGGAGATGTGGGTCGCGCCGCTGCACCCGGGCGGCTCGCTGATGGCGCTCAAGGCGCTGCCGCTGCTGATCCCCTTGCGCGGCGTGTTCAAGCGCGACCTCTACACGCTGCAGTGGTCATCGATGGTGATCCTGCTGTACTTCACCGAAGGCGTGGTGCGCGCATGGAGCGACACTGTCGCGCTGTCGCGTTACATGGCGATCGGCGAGATCGTGCTGGTATGCGTCTACTTCGCCTGTGCGCTGCTGTACCTGCGCCCTTACAAGAAGGCCGCCAAGAGGATGGCCAAGGAACTGCTCGACAAGGTCAAATCCACCAAACATGAGTGCTGATTTTCTGCAGCGCTGCCGCGACATCGCCGGCCCGGAGCATGTGCTGACCGATGCCGCCGACTGCGCCGCCTACCTGACCGACTGGCGCGGCCGCTTCACCGGCCGCGCGCTGGCCGTGCTGCGGCCGAACGACCCGCTTCAGGTGGCGCAGCTGGTGCGCGCCTGCGCCGATCACCGCATCGCCCTGGTGCCGCAGGGCGGCCGCACCGGCCTGGTGCTGGGCAGCGTGCCGGACGCCAGCGGCGCCGCGGTGGTGCTGTCGCTGGCGCGCATGAACCGCATCCGCGCGCTCGACCCGGTCAACCGCACGATGACGGTGGACGCCGGCTGCATCCTGCAGAACATCCAGGAAGCGGCTGCGCAGCAGGGCTGCCTGTTCCCGCTGTCGCTGGCGGCCGAAGGCAGCTGCACCATCGGCGGCAACCTGTCGACCAATGCCGGCGGCACCGCCGTCCTGCGTTACGGGAATGCGCGCGACCTGTGCCTCGGCCTCGAAGTCGTCACCCCGCACGGCGAACTGTGGAGCGGCCTGCGCGGTCTGCGCAAGGACAATACCGGCTACGACCTGCGCGACCTGTTCATCGGCGCCGAAGGCACGCTGGGTGTCATCACCGGCGCCGTGCTCAAGCTGTTCCCGCAGCCGAAAGGCTCGATGACCGCGCTGGTCGCCTTGGCCGCGCCGCGCGACGCGCTGGCCTTGCTGAACCTGATGCAGGACCAGTGCGGCGCCAGCCTGACCGGCTTCGAACTGATGTCCGACTACTGCCTGCGGCTGGTCGCAACCCACTTCCCGCACCTGCCGACGCCATTCGCCAGGCGCCATCCGCAGTACGTGCTGCTGGAAGTGTCGAGCAGCGAGTCGGAGCAGCATGCGGCCGACCTGCTGGAGGATGCGCTGAACCTCGCGGTCGAGCGCGACCTGGCCGACGACGCGGTGCTGGCCACGTCCAGCGCGCAGTCGCAGTCGCTGTGGCACCTGCGCGAGCACATCCCGCTGGCGCAGGCCGCGGCGGGCAAGAACATCAAGCACGACATCTCGGTGCCGATTTCCGGCATCGCCGACTTCATCAACAGCACCGACGCCAAGCTGCAGCAGGCCTTCCCGGCTTGCCAGGTCGTGTGCTTCGGCCACCTCGGCGACGGCAACCTGCACTACAATGTCGCGCCTCCCGAAGGCCAGCCGCATGACGAATTCCTGGCCCACCAGGACGCCATCAACCGCATCGTGCACGACAGCGTCGATGAAGCGAGCGGCTCGATCTCGGCCGAACACGGCATCGGCGCCCTCAAGCGCGACGACCTGGCGCGCTACAAATCGAAGGTGGAACTCGACATGATGCGGGCGATCAAAGCCGCGCTCGACCCGCTCGGCATCATGAACCCCGGCAAAATCTTGTGACCCTGCCCGGCCTGCTCTCGCGCTGGCTGCTGCTCGGCGAATGGCGCGCGCATCCGGTGCGCGCGCTGCTGGCGATCGCCGCCATCGCGGTCGGCGTGGCGATGGGGTTCGCCATCCACCTGATCAATGCCGCCGCCTTCAATGAGTTTTCGGCGGCGGTCAAGAGCCTGGCCGGCCAGGCCGATATCCAGGTATCGGGCCGCGAGGCGCTGTTCGACGAAGCTGTCTACCCGGTGCTGGCGCAGCGCGAAGGCGTAGCGGTCGCGTCCCCAGTGCTCGAAGTCGACGCCGGCGTGCCGAACATGCGCGGCGCCCTGAAGATCATCGGCGTCGATCCCTTCCGCGCCGCCGCCGTGTCGCCCGACCTGCTGGGCGCGACCGACAAGCCGTTCGACATGCTGGCCGACGACGCGGTGTTCCTGGCGCCCGCGGCGATGGAGTGGCTCAAGATATCTACCGGCGGCTCCGTCGCCCTGCGCGCCGGTTCGCACGACATCCGCATGCGCGTGGCGGGAGGCGTGCAGCGCGCCCGCGCCGGCCAGCGCATCGGCGTGATGGACATCGGCGCGGCGCAATGGCGCTTCAACCGCGTCGGCAGGCTGTCGCGCATCGACCTGAAGCTGCGCGAAGGCGTCGACAGGAATGCCTTCGAGCGCGCGCTGGCTGCCTCGCTGGAACGCGACTATCCGGGCCGCTTCCAGGTCGCACAGCCGAACGACGCCGACCAGGAAAGCCGCACCAACACGCTCAGCCGCGCCTACCGCGTCAACCTCACCGTGCTCGCGCTGGTCGCGCTGTTCACCGGCGCCTTCCTGGTATTTTCGACGCAGGCGCTTTCCGTCATCCGGCGCCGCAGCCAGTTCGCGCTGCTGCGGGTGCTGGGCGTCGAACGGGGCCAGTTGCTGACGCAGGTGCTGCTGGAAGGCGCCAGCCTCGGCGTGATCGGCGCGGCCCTGGGCATCGCCGGCGGGTATGGATTGGCCGCGGCGGCGCTGCACTTCTTCGGCGCGGACCTCGGCGCGGGCTTCTTCAGCGGCGTGCGGCCGACCGTGCATTTCGCGCCGGTCGCCGCCTGCGTTTTCTTTGTGCTGGGCTTCGGCGTCGCGCTGCTCGGATGCCTGGCGCCGGCGCTCGAAGCGGCGCGCGCCGCGCCCGCCGTTGCCCTGAAGTCGGGCAGCGACGAATCGGCGCTGTCCGGGCTTGCGCGTATCTGGCCGTCGATTGCCTGCCTGCTGGCCGCCGCCTTGCTGACGCGCGCGCCGCCGCTGTTCGAGCTGCCCCTGTTCGGCTACTTCGCCATCGCGCTTCTGCTGATCGGGGGAATAGGCTTGATGCCGCGCCTGGCCGCCACGGTGCTCGGCGCCATCAACCGGATCGCGATGCGAAGCCGCCAGCATCCGGTTCCCGCGCTGACGCTCGCGCGGCTGGCCAACGCCTCGGGACAGGCCGCGATTGCGCTGGGCGGCGTGCTGGCCAGCTTCAGCCTGATGGTGGCGATGGCGATCATGGTGTCGAGCTTCCGCGTGTCGGTCGATGACTGGCTGGTGCAGATCCTGCCGGCCGACCTGTACGTGCGCAATGCCGCCAGCGGCAATACTGCGTCGTTCGGGCCGGATCAGCAAGCTGCGATGGTCAACCTGCCCGGCGTCACCCGCATCCAGTTCCTGCGTTCCCGCCCGATCTCGCTGGACGCCGCGCGGCCTGCCGTGACGCTGATCGCGCGCGACATCGATGCGGCCGATCCCGGCAAGGCGATGGTGATGGTCGGGCCGACCGCGGCGCCACCCGCTGGCGCCATGCCGGCGTGGGTGTCCGAAGCGATGCTGGACCTGTACCGGATCAAGGCAGGCGACACGATGCGAATCCCGCTGAATGGCCAGCTACGCCCGTTCTTCATTGCCGGCGCCTGGCGCGACTACGCCAGCCAGAATGGCTCGGTCCAGATCCGCTTGGCCGATTACCGCGCACTGACCGGCGACCTGGAAGTCAGCGACGCCGCCATCTGGACTCAGGATGTGGCCAAGGTCACCGAACGCCTGCACGCCCTGCCGTTCGGCGCCGCGCTGCAGCTGGCCAGCCCCGGCCAGATCCGCGCCATCAGCCTGAAGATTTTCGACCGCAGCTTCGCCGTCACTTACCTGCTCGAGGCGATCGCGATCGCCATCGGCCTGTCCGGCGTCGCCGCGACCTTCTCCGCGCAGACGCTGGCGCGCTCTCGCGAGTTCGGCATGCTGCGCCACGTCGGCGTCACCCGCGCCCAGGTCCTGCGCATCCTTGCCCTGGAGGGCGGCTCGCTGACAGCGCTGGGCGTCGCCTGCGGCTTCGCGCTTGGCCTTCTGATCAGCCTGATCCTGGTATTCGTCGTCAACCCGCAGTCCTTCCACTGGACCATGCAGCTGCACCTGCCTTGGGGATTGCTGGCCGGCGTCGCGTTGCTGCTGATGATCGCGTCGGTGCTGACCGCGCTGGTCTCCGGCCGCTACGCCTTGTCCGGCGGCCCGATTCGCGCCGTCAGGGAGGACTGGTGATGCGCTATTTGCTCGCACTGCTTCTGCTGGTGGCGCAATGCACTCTTGCAGCACCGGTGTTCGCGCCGGTCACGCCTGGCAAAGCACTCAGCTTCCCGAATGACTACGGCGCCCATCCCGAATTCAAGACCGAGTGGTGGTACGTCACCGGCTGGCTGACCAAACCGGATGGCAAGCCGCTCGGCTTCCAGGTCACCTTTTTCCGCAGCCGCACCGAAGCAAACGACGCCAATCCCAGCGCGTTCGCGCCGAAACAGCTGATCATGGCGCACGCCGCAATTTCCGATCCGTCGCTGGGCAAGCTGGCGCACGACCAGCGCAGCGGCCGCGAAGGCTTCGGCATAAATTATGCAAGATCTCGCATAACCGACCTCAAGTTGGACGACTGGCGCATGGTGCGCGGCGCCGACGGCGTCTACACGGTGAACATCAAGTCGCCCGAGCTGGCGCTCGAACTGAAGCTGGCGCCATCCGGCCCGATGATGGTGCAAGGCGACGCCGGCTTCTCGCGCAAAGGCCCGCACGCCGCGCAGGCGAGCTACTACTACAGCGAGCCGCAGCTGAAAGTCAGCGGCGTGGCCGGCCGCGCCGGCACGGCGCCTGTGAAGGTCGCCGGCACCGCCTGGCTCGATCACGAGTGGTCCAGCCAGGCGCTCGATCCGGACGCCTCCGGGTGGGACTGGCTCGGCGCGAACCTCGACGACGGCTCAGCCCTGATGGCTTTCCAGATTCGCGGCAAGCAAGGTGATAAACTATGGGCCCACGCGGCCTTGCGCGATGCATCGGGCAAGGTGACGCAGTATGCGCCAGGCCAGGTCAGTTTTACCGCGCTGGCGCGGTGGAAGTCGCCGCGCACCAATGCCGTGTATCCGGTGGCGGCCACGATCGTCACCGGCGCGGTCAGCTGGAGCATCAAGCCCTTGCAGGAAGACCAGGAGCTCGATGCGCGGCGCTCGACCGGCGCCGTGTATTGGGAAGGCGCCGTCACGATCGAGCGCAATGGCGCGCCGGCCGGGCATGGGTACCTGGAATTGACGGGCTACGAACGGCCGATGAAACTTTAAAATAACACCGAAAATAATCGATGACCAACAGCTCCACCAGCAGCACGCAGCCTGATTCGAACCGCAAGGGAAGCCTCGCCGCCTTCAAGGGCCTGTTCCCCTTCCTCCGTCCCTACCGCCGCCAGTTCATGCTCGCCGGCCTCGCGCTGGTGATCGCCGCGGGCGCCACGCTGGCCATTCCCGCCGCCTTCAAGCAGATGATCGATTTGGGCTTCGGCGCGGCCGCCGGCGCGAAGAGCATCAAGAACGTCGACCTGACCTTCCTCGCGCTGTTCGGGGTGGCGACCGTGCTGGCCCTGGCCACCGCCGCGCGCTTCTACACCGTGTCGTGGCTGGGCGAGCGCGTCACCGCCGACATCCGCAGCGCCGTCTACAGGCACGTGGTCGACCAGAGCCCCGAGTTCTTCGAAACCACCCAGACCGGCGAGGTCCTGTCGCGCATTACCACCGACACGACGCTGATCCAGGCCGTGGTCGGCACCAGCATCTCGATGGCCCTGCGTAACACGCTGCTGTTCCTCGGCGGCCTGGTGATGCTGTTCGTCACCAGCGTCAAGCTGTCCTCGATCATCCTCGGACTGCTGGTGCTGGTGGTGGCGCCGATCGTGCTGTTCGGCCGTCGCGTGCGCAAGCTGTCGCGCGACTCGCAGGACCGCATCGCCGACGCTTCCGCCATGGCCGGCGAAATCCTCAACGCGATGCCGACGGTGCAGGCCTTCACCCACGAGAAAATCGAATCGGCCCGCTTCGGCACCTCGGTCGAAGGCGCGTTCCAGACCGCGATGCGCCGCATCCGCGCCCGCTCGCTGCTGACGATGGTGGCGATCGTGCTGGTGTTCGGCACCATCGTGTTCGTGCTGTGGCTGGGCGCCCACGCGGTGCTGGCCGGGACCATGACCGGCGGCGACCTCGGCCAATTCATCCTGTACGCCTCGATCGTGGCCGGCTCGATCGGCGCGCTGTCGGAGGTGATGGGCGAGGCGCAGCGCGCCGCCGGCGCCACCGAGCGCCTGCTCGAACTGCTGTCGGCGCGCTCCAACATCCAGAACCCCGCCAAGCCGCTGCCGCTGCCGGCGCGCGCCGCCAACGGCGCCGCCCTGGCGCTGAAGGACGTGACCTTCAACTATCCGTCGCGCCCCGAAACGGCGGCGTTGTCGCACCTGTCGCTGTCGATCAAGCCCGGCGAGACGGTCGCCGTGGTCGGCCCTTCGGGCGCCGGCAAGACCACGCTGTTCCAGCTGTTCCTGCGCTTCTACGACCCGCAGTCGGGCGCCATCACGCTCGACGGCGTCGACATCCGCCAGCTCGACCTGCACACGCTGCGCGACGCCATCGGCATCGTGCCGCAGGATACCGTGATCTTCTCGGCCGACGCGATGGAAAACATCCGCTATGGCCGCGCCGGCGCCACCGACGCCGAAGTGATTCAGGCCGCGAAGCTGGCCGCCGCCCACGAATTCATCGAGCGCCTGCCGCAGGGCTACAAGTCCTTCCTTGGCGAGCGCGGCGTGCGCCTGTCCGGCGGACAGCGCCAGCGCATCGCCATCGCGCGCGCCCTGCTCAAGAATCCTCCGCTGCTGCTGCTCGACGAAGCGACCAGCGCCCTCGACGCCGAATCCGAACGGCTGGTGCAAAGCGCGCTGGAGGCGGCGATGGTCGGCCGCACCACGGTGATCATCGCGCACCGCCTGGCGACGGTGCAGCGCGCCGACCGCATCATCGTGATGGAAGACGGCCGCATCGTCGAAACCGGCACCCATTCGTCGCTGGTCGCGCTGGGCGGCATCTACGCCAACCTGGCCGCGCTGCAGTTCCACAGCGTCCACGTGGTGCACTAAGTTGCGTTGCTGGGTCGCAACAAGACATTAATTGGAAGGAAACGTCTATTTCCGCGATGCAACACCGATGCTATGATGCCGACCCTCGTCGTTGTATGTATAGCATTGGAGTTTCATGGGCAGCAGCACCGCAATCAATCCGGCCAACTGGGGCGTCGGATCCAAAATCACCGCGTTCACGTTCGCCCTCGTCGGCCTGATCCTCGGCGCGCTGGTCTACACCATCGGCCTGACCACCGCGTCGATGCTCGATGCGCGCGCCTCGGCCAGCGCCGCCAGCGAGTTGCGCGGCATCCTCGGCATGGCGGCGCTGTTCAACCAGGCCTCGTCGCATGAAGCCCTGGGCGTCAGCCGGGCGCTCGCCGCCGACTTCGACGGCGAGTTCGCGCTGGACGGCGCCGCGCTCAAGTTCAAGGGCGCCGATCTCAACGCCGACACCTTCACCCGCTTCACCGCCCGCACCGGCGCCGGCGCCGCCGCATTCGCCTTCGATGGGCGCCAGTTCGTGCGCGCCGCCGGCTCCGCGCCGCTGCCCGTCCCCGCATTCGCCCTGCGCGACGGCCGGCCGGCCACCCTGCTCGCCGCGCTGGGCGGCAAGCAGCACATGGTGCGCTACGAGGGCATCAAGGCCGCAGACGGCCGCGTGATCGGCGTCTTCGCGGTCGCCATCGACATCTCCGCCGGCATGAAGGAACTGACGGCCAGGATCAAGCAGATCAAGGTCGGCGACACCGGCTACTTCTTCGTGCTGAACTCCACCCCGGGCGCCGACTACGGCAAGCTGCTGGTCCATCCTGCCAAGGAAGGCGCCAACATCCTCGAGAGCAAAGACTCCGACGGCCATTTCTTCATCAGGGAGATGCTCGAAGCGAAATCGGGCGTTGTCAGCTACCCGTGGCTGAACGCCGAAAAAGGCGAGAGCACGCCGCGCGTCAAGACCGTCACCTACGGCTCCTTCCCGGAGTGGAACTGGGTCGTCGCCGGCGGCACCTACAACGACGAAATCACCCGTGGCGCGGCGCAGGTCCGCAACCGCTACATCGGCTTCGGCCTCGGCGCGCTGGCGATCTTCGCCGTGCTGCTGTTCCTGGTGGTGCGCAACGTCGTCACGCGCCCACTGGGCCTGGCCCGCGACGCCGCCATCGAGATCGCCGGCGGCAACCTGAGCGTCAGCGTCGACAGTAACCGGCGCGACGAGATTGGCGCTCTGGCCGAAGCAATGAACGGCATCAGCCGCAACCTGTCGTCGGTGGTGGGCGACGTGCGCGCCGGGGCCGAACAGATCGCCACCGCTTCGAGCGAAATCTCGACCGGCAACATGGACCTGTGCGCCCGCACCGAGCAGCAGGCGTCCAACCTGGCCGCCACCGCCACGTCGATCGAGCAGCTGACCGTGACGGTGAAACAGAACGCCGACAATGCCAGGCAAGCCAATAGCATGGCGGTGAACGCGTCCCGCGTCGCTGAAAAAGGCGGCGCCATGATGGCCCAGGTCATCGACACGATGAACTCGATCCACCAGTCCTCGCGCAAGATCGAAGACATCACCGGCGTGATCGACGCCATCGCGTTCCAGACCAATATCCTGGCGCTGAACGCGGCGGTCGAGGCGGCGCGCGCCGGCGAGCAGGGGCGCGGCTTTGCCGTCGTCGCCGGCGAGGTGCGCAACCTGGCGCAGCGCAGCGCCGCGGCGGCGAAAGAAATCAAGGGACTGATCGGCGCGTCGGTCGACCAGATCGACCTGGGCAGCTCGCTGGTGGCCGACGCCGGCGTGACGATGAACGAAGTGCTGGCCAGCGTGGGCCGCGTAACCGGCATCATGGCGGAGATCAGTGCCGCCAGCGCGGAACAGAGCGGCGGCATCGAGCATGTCAACCGCGCGATTGCGCAGATGGACCAGGCCACGCAGCAGAATGCCGCGCTGGTCGAAGAAGCCAGCGCCGCGGCCGAGGCGATGCAGGACCAGGCGGCGGCGCTGGCGCAGGCGGTGCGGCTGTTCAAGCTGGCGGCGAAGGGTCCTGCGCTGCTGGAGCACTGACGCGGTCGATTCGGTGTAAACTTGCGGTCTCGCCCCCAGGAGCCCGCCTTGACCGACGCCGAACTGCAAGCAGCCTGCCACACCGTTTTCCCGGGCCATAAAGCGCGCACCCCGGCCCAGATGTATGCCTCGATGGCCGCCTGGTGCGAACAGCACGCCATCGCCCACGACGTCTACGGCAGCGGCGCCCTGATCCAGGAGTTCGAGCGCAAGGTCGCCGCCATCCTCGGCTTCGAAGCGGCGGTGTTCTGCATCAGCGGCACGATGGCCCAGGTCACCGCGCTGCGCCTGGCCTGCGAGGACCGCGGCAGCCGCCTGGCGGCACTGCATCCGACTTCGCACATCTTCGTCCACGAACGCTCCAACTACCAGCTGCTCGGCCACTTCGACGCGCTCCAGGTCGGCGACCGTCACCGTCCCTGGACCGTGGACGACCTGGCCGCGGTGCCCGACAAACTTGGCGCCGCCGGCATGGAAGTGCCGATGCGCGAGATCGGCGGCCAGAACCCGTCGTGGGACGAACTGGACGCCATCAAGGCCCATTGCCGCGAGCGCGGCGTCCACCTGCACCTCGACGGCGCGCGCCTGTGGGAAGCCGCCGCAGGCTATGGCCGCGCGCCCGCAGACGTCGCGGCCGGCGCCGATTCGGTCTACGTCTCGCTATATAAAGGCATCGGCGGCCTGGGCGGCTCGATGCTGGCCGGCAGCGCCGCGTTCGTCGCGCGCGCGGCCGAGTGGTTCCGCCGCGAAGGCGGCAACGTGGTCCACCGCTCGCCTTACGTGGTGTCGGCCGCGATGCAGTTCGACCAGCGCCTGGCAGCCTTCCCGGCCTGCTTCGCGCGCACCGAATGGCTGTACGACGAACTGCGCGCGCACCCGCTGATCAAGCCCAATCCCGCGCGCCCGCAGGCGAACATGCTGCACCTTCACCTGCCCGTCTCGCGCGAGCGCGCGCTGGCCATCCGCGACGAGATCGCTCGCAAGCACGGCGTCTGGCTGTTCGGCCGCGCATCGCACGCCGCGCTGCCGGAATCCAGCGTGGTCGAACTGTACGTCGGCGATAATCTGCTAAACATGGACGACGGCGCCGTGCGCGGTGGCCTCGGCCTTCTCAGCGCCGCCCTCGCCCGATAAGCTACAATCACGCTATCCATACAGAGAGCTCACACATGCGCCAATATCTGGAATTCATGCGCCACGTGCGCGATCACGGCACCGTCAAGACCGACCGCACCGGCACCGGCACGCGCTCGGTGTTCGGCTACCAGATGCGCTTCAACCTGCAGGAAGGCTTCCCCCTGGTGACCACCAAGAAGCTCCACCTGAAGTCCATCATCCATGAGCTGATCTGGTTCCTGCAAGGCTCGACCAACATCGCCTACCTCGAAGAAAATGGCGTCTCGATCTGGGACGACTGGGCCGACGCCGACGGCGAGCTGGGGCCGATCTACGGCTACCAGTGGCGCAGCTGGCCGGCGCCGGACGGCAGCCACATCGACCAGATCACCCAGGTGCTCGACCAGATCAAGTACAACCCCGATTCGCGCCGCATGATCGTCTCGGCGTGGAACGTGGCCGACGTGCCGAAGATGAAGCTGCCGCCTTGCCACGCGCTGTTCCAGTTCTACGTCGCCGACGGCAAGCTGTCGTGCCAGCTGTACCAGCGCAGCGCCGACATCTTCCTGGGCGTGCCGTTCAACATCGCCTCCTACGCGCTGCTGACCCACATGATGGCCCAGCAGGCCAGGCTCGAGGTGGGCGACTTCATCTGGACCGGCGGCGACTGCCACCTGTACTCGAACCACCTCGAGCAGGTCGAGCTGCAGCTGTCGCGCGCCGAACTGCCGCTGCCCAAGCTGGTCATCAAGCGCAAGCCCGACACGCTGTTCGACTACAAGTTCGAGGACTTCGAGATCGCCGGCTACGAGTCGCATCCGCACATCAAGGCGCCGGTGGCCGTATGAGCAAGCACCTGACCATCGTCGTGGCGATCGACGCGCAGCATGGCATGGGCGTGGACAACAAGCTGCCGTGGCATTTGCCGGAGGACCTGGCGCACTTCAAGCGCCTCACCACCGGCCACCCGATCATCATGGGCCGCAAGACCTTCGACTCGATCGGCCGGCCGCTGCCGAACCGCCAGAATATCGTCGTCACCCGCAACGCCGGCTGGCGCCACGACGGCGTCGATGCGGTTACGTCGCTGGCCGACGCCATCGCGCTGGCGGGCGACCAGGACGCCTGCATCATTGGCGGCGCCCAGATCTTCAGCGAATCGATGCACCTGGCCGACCGCCTGGAGATCACCGAAATCGACCACACCTTCGATTGCGACACCTTCTTTCCACCGCTGCCGCCCGGCGAGTGGATCGAAACGGCGCGCGAAAAACACCATTCCGACGCGAATGGCTACGACTACTCCTTCGTCACTTACAGTAAAGCGAACTAACAATGTCAGGACACGGTTTTCACGTACACGGCCCGCACGACCACGCGGTCGAACACGCAGCGCACGGCAACGATCCCTTCTCCAACAACATCGCGGTGATGACCGCGATCCTCGCCACGGTCGGCGCCCTGTTCGGCTACCTGGGCGGCGCGACCCAGAACGACGCGGCGCTATTCAAGAACAACGCGGCGATCGACAAGACCGAAGCGGCCAACGCCTGGAACTACTACCAGGCCAAGTCGAGCAAGCAGAACCTGGCCGAGATGGCGATGACCCTGCCGGGCGTCGATCCGGCCAAATACAAGTCCGAAGTGGCGCGCTACGAATCCGAAAAGGGCGACATCAAGAAGAAAGCCGAGAAGTTCGAGGCCTCGTCGGCCGAGTGGAACCACAAGTCCGACAAGGCGATGCACCAGCACCACCAGTGGGCGCTGGCCACCACGGCCGAGCAGATCGCCATTTCGCTGGCGGCGATCACCCTGCTCACGCGCAAGCGCTGGCTGATGCTGGGCGCGTACGGCGTGGCGGCCGTGGGCATGGCGCTGGGCCTGTTCGCCTGGCTGCACATCGACCCGATCGGCGCCCTGCTGGGAAGCGCCGCGGCTCACTGAGCGGCACGCCAACTATTGTGCGACAGCAATCAGCCTTTGTCGGCTAAGCTGGGTTAAAGTTTTTTCACCGGATTGCGGACATTTCTGCGAAAATCCGCTTCTTATTTTCTTCGGTGCCGTGAGCAGCATCCCGCCTATGCCGGCGCGGACTGCCCTCACGGCGCTTCGCTTTGGAGTTGCCATGAAATTTCGTTTTCCCATCGTCATCATTGACGAGGACTTCCGTTCCGAGAACACCTCCGGCCTGGGCATTCGCGCGCTGGCCGAAGCCATGGAAAAGGAAGGCATGGAAGTGCTCGGCCTGACCAGCTACGGCGACCTGTCGCAGTTCGCGCAGCAGCAATCGCGCGCCTCGGCCTTCGTGCTGTCGATCGACGACGAGGAATTCGGCGGAGGATCGCTCGAGGAGACCGACTTCGCGCTGGTCGCGCTGCGCTCCTTCGTCAAGGAGATCCGCCACAAGAACGCCGACATCCCGATCTACATCTACGGCGAAACGCGCACCTCGCGCCACATCCCGAACGACATCCTGCGCGAGCTGCACGGCTTCATCCACATGTTCGAGGACACACCCGAATTCGTCGCGCGCCACATCATCCGCGAAGCGAAGTCCTACCTCGACGGCCTGGCGCCGCCGTTCTTCCGAGCGCTGGTCAACTACGCCAACGACGGTTCCTACTCGTGGCACTGCCCGGGCCACTCGGGCGGCGTGGCCTTCCTGAAGTCGCCGATCGGGCAGATGTTCCACCAGTTCTTCGGCGAGAACATGCTGCGCGCCGACGTCTGCAACGCGGTCGAGGAACTCGGCCAGCTGCTCGACCACACCGGCCCGGTCGCCAAGTCCGAGCGCAACGCCGCGCGCATTTTCAACGCCGACCACTGCTACTTCGTCACCAACGGCACCTCCACCTCCAACAAGATGGTCTGGCACTCCACCGTGGCGCCGGGCGACATCGTGGTCGTCGACCGCAACTGCCACAAGTCGATCCTGCACTCGATCATCATGTGCGGCGCTATTCCCGTGTTCCTGATGCCGACCCGGAACCACCTCGGCATCATCGGCCCGATCCCGCTCGAAGAGTTCACGCCCGAGTCGATCGCCCGCAAGATCGAAGCGAACCCGTTCGCCCGCGAAGCCGCCAACAAGAAGCCGCGCATCCTGACCATCACCCAGTCGACCTACGACGGCGTGGTCTACAACGTCGAGACCCTGCGCGAAATGCTGGACGGGAAAATCGACACGCTGCACTTCGACGAAGCGTGGCTGCCGCATGCGACCTTTCACGACTTCTACAAGAACATGCACGCGATCGGCAAGGACCGCCCGCGCGCGAAAGAGTCGATGATCTTCTCGACCCAGTCGACCCACAAGCTGCTGGCCGGCCTGTCGCAGGCCTCGCAGGTGCTGGTGCGCGAGTCGGAGTCGGTCAAGCTGGACCAGGACGCCTTCAACGAGGCCTACCTGATGCACACCTCGACCTCGCCGCAGTACTCGATCATCGCCTCGTGCGACGTCGCCGCGGCGATGATGGAAGCGCCGGGCGGCACCGCGCTGGTGGAAGAATCGATCTTCGAGGCGCTCGACTTCCGCCGCGCGATGAAAAAGGTCGACGCCGAATTCGGCAACGACTGGTGGTTCAAGGTCTGGGGCCCGGACACCTTCAGCGAAGAAGGCATCGGCACCCAGGAAGACTGGATGATCCGCGCCGAGGACGACTGGCACGGCTTCGGCAATCTGGCCCCGGGCTTCAACATGCTCGACCCGATCAAGGCCACGGTGGTCACGCCGGGCCTGTCGCTGGACGGCCAGTTCGGCGAATCCGGCATTCCGGCGTCGATCGTCACCAAGTACCTGGCCGAACACGGCGTGATCATCGAGAAGTGCGGTCTGTACTCGTTCTTCATCATGTTCACGATCGGGATCACCAAGGGACGCTGGAACACGCTGGTCACGGCGCTGCAGCAGTTCAAGGACGACTACGACAAGAACCAGCCGATGTGGCGCATCCTCCCTGAGTTCGCCCAGGCGAATCCGCGCTACGAAGCGATGGGCCTGCGCGACCTGTGCCAGTCGATCCACGACTTCTACAAGGCCTACGACGTGGCGCGCCTGACGACGGAGATGTACCTGTCGGACATGATCCCGGCGATGAAGCCGTCGGACGCGTTTGCCAAGATGGCGCACCGCGAGATCGAGCGCGTGGCGATCGAAGACCTCGAGGGCCGCATCACCGCGATCCTGCTGACGCCATACCCGCCGGGTATTCCGCTGCTGATCCCGGGCGAGCGCTTCAACAAGACCATCGTCGACTACCTGCGCTTCGCGCGCGACTTCAACGAGCGCTTCCCCGGCTTCGAGACCGACGTGCACGGCCTGGTCAAGCGCGAAGTGGATGGCAAGCGCGGCTATTTTGTCGACTGCGTGAAAAGCGACGGCGTGCGCCCGACTCGGTAACTGTGCAACGATGGGGTCAGGTCCGCCGGACCTGACCCCGGTTTGACCGCCGCACTCAGATCGCCCTCACCTGCTCCCAGGTCGTCACTCCCAGCAGCACCTTCTCGATGCCGTCCTGGCGCAAGGTGCGCATGCCTTGTGCGATCGCCGCGCGCTGCAGCTCCGCCGCCGTCACCCGCGCGTGGATCATCCTTTTGATCTCCGCGGTCGACACCAGCAGTTCGTGCAGGCCCACCCTGCCCCGATAGCCGGTGTTGTCGCAGCGCGCGCATCCGGGCGCCTTCTTCACATGGATGCACCCGTGCGCGTCGCCGTGGCGCGCGCGCCATTGCGCCTGCACCTCCGCCACGTTCAATTCAGTCTCGAAGCAGTAGGCGTGCGCCAGCAAGTCGACCTGGTCGTCGGTCGCCACGCATGCACGCGCGCAATCGGTGCACATGCGCCGCACCAGCCGCTGCGCGAGCACGCCGATCAGCGCGTCGGCGAAGTTGAACGGATCGAGTCCGAAGTCGAGCAGCCGCACCAGGCTTTCGGCTGCGCTGTTGGTGTGCATTGTCGACAGCACCAGGTGGCCGGTCAGCGAGGCCTCGATCACCGTGCGCGCGGTCTCCGGATCGCGCGTCTCGCCGACCATGATGATGTCGGGGTCGGCCCGCATCAGGCAGCGCAGCACGGCGGCGAAGCTCCAGCCGATCTTGGCCTGGACCTGCACCTGGCGCAGGCCCTCCTGGGCGATTTCGATCGGGTCCTCCACCGTCCAGATCTTGGTGGACGGGGTATTGAGCGTCGCCAGCAGCGAGTGCAAGGTGGTAGTTTTCCCCGAGCCGGTGGGGCCGCACACGAACAGCAGGCCCTGGGCGCGGGCGGCGAGCTTGCGCAGCTGCGCCAGCACGTCGGGCGCCAGGCCGAGCGCATCGAGCGACACCGCGGAAGGCGGCGTCAGGATGCGGATGACGATGTCCTCGGCGCCGCCGCAGGTGGGAATGGTGGCCACCCGCAAGTCGACCTGCGCCATGCCCACGCGCTCGAAACTCACCTTGCCGTCCTGCGAGTGGCGCTTCTCCGAGATGTCCAGCTGGCTCATGATCTTGATGCGCGAAACCAGTCCTTCCTTGAACCTGGCCGGCACGTCGGAATAGTGGAACATCACGCCATCCTTGCGAAACCGGACGCACACCGGCCGGTTGCCGCGCGCGGTTTCGATGTGGATGTCGGATGCGCCGTACTCGATCGCCTCGGTGACAATCATGTCGACCAGCCGCACCACGGCGCCATCCTCCTCGCCGGTGGAGTCGATCTCCGGGAGGACCGATGCCGCGGCCTCGCCGCGCCGCGCGGCCAGATTCGAGATATTCTTCGGTGCGCCGAAGCCTGCGCCGCAGTGTTCCAGCACGTCCGCCAGTTCGTCGGCCGCGGCCATCACAGGATCGATCTTCAGCTTGGTGCAGAACGCCAGCTCCTGCAGTGGCTCCGCCGCGAGCGGATCCGCCACGGCCACCACCATGCGCGATTCGGTACGAAACAGCGGCAGGATCGCGTGCTTGCGCATGAACTCCTCGTGATTGGGGTTGAGCTGGACCGGTTCGAGCTCGAATTTCAGCACGCTTACATACGGAATGCCGAGCCGGCGGAACATGGCGCGCCGGACCACCATGGCATCGACGGCGCCCATCTGCACCAGGATGCTCCCGAGTGGCGCCTTGCGGTTGGCGCCCTGGCGGTCGAGCGCGATCGCCAACTGGCTCTTCGAGATCGAACCCTGACCCAGAAGGATCTCGCCCAGCTTCAGCTTGACCATGACCTCCTGGTTGCGCAGGGCCGCCTCGACCTGCTCGCGGGTCGTGATGAAATCCCATTGCAAGTACTGGCTGATCCTGGTCGCGCGCTGCCGCGACGTGCGATCTGTTTCCGCGCCGGTATCCACGCTACCCCCGCCATCGATATGAGATAGCTAATTTTGAGGACCCGCGCCGCTGCCGTTGTTGATCGCACCGTGCGCGCGGCGAAAAAAAAGAGCCCAAACAGGGCTCTTTTTCCTGGCGTCATTCAATCACGCCTTCGGCAAGGTCACTCCATGTTGCCCCTGGTACTTTCCGCCGCGGTCCTTGTACGAGGTTTCGCATACTTCGTCGCTTTCAAAGAACAGCACCTGCGCGCAGCCTTCGCCGGCGTAGATCTTGGCCGGCAGCGGCGTCGTGTTGGAAAACTCCAGCGTCACATAGCCTTCCCACTCCGGCTCGAACGGCGTGACGTTAACGATGATGCCGCAGCGCGCGTAGGTCGATTTGCCGAGGCAGATGGTCAGCACGTTGCGCGGAATGCGGAAGTATTCGATGGTGCGCGCAAGCGCGAACGAATTTGGCGGAATGATGCAGACGTCGCTCTTGATGTCGACGAAGGAGTTCGAATCGAAGTTCTTCGGATCGACGATGGTGCTGTTAATGTTGGTGAACACCTTGAATTCGTCGGCGCAGCGGATGTCATAGCCATACGAGGAGGTGCCGTACGAGATCACCTTGCGGCCATCGGGATCCTGGCGCACCTGGCCCGGTTCGAACGGCTCGATCATGCCGGTTTCCTGCGCCATGCGGCGGATCCAGTTATCGCTTTTGATAGTCATCGTTTGGCAGTTCCATGGTGAAGTGGGATGCCCGGGATTTTACGCGAAATCGCCAGTGCTCACTCAAATCGCCTTTTCCGCCAGCAGCCGCGCGATCATCCCGCGCGTCAGCTGCGCGGCCAGTTCCGGCGACTCCATCGGGAACAGGTGGCCGCCTTCAATGCGCGCGAAATTGTCGCCCACCAGCCGCCGCGTGGCATCCAGCCCGGCCTGGCGCAGCTCGACCGAATGGGTGCCGCCGACGAAGCCGATCGGCACCGGGAACGGCGGCTCCACCAGCTTGCCCAGGTGATGCGGCAGCGAGCGGTAGATCGCCGTCTCGACGTCGCGCGAAAAGCGCAGCTGCACGCCGCCGTCCGGATGCGGCGCCAGCCCGTGCTCCATGTAGTCTGCCAGCACGCCCGGCGCCCACGCGGCGAAGATGTCCTTCGATGCGAAGTGCTCGAACGCGGCCTGCGCATCGGGCCAGGTGGTGCGTCGCCGCTGCGAGAATTTGGCAGGCGAGAAGCTGTCGTCCCAGCGCCGCGCCTTGGCCACCCGCAGCAGCCATGCGCGCCAGCCCGCCACCACCGGAGAGTCGAGCATCACCACGCAGCGCGCCAGCTCGGGACGCTGCTTGGCCGCCATCAGGCTGAGCATGCCGCCCAGCGAGTGGCCGACCAGGATCGGCGGCGCCGGATACTGCTCGAGCTGCGCGATCAGCTGCGCCACCAGGCCCGGCCAGCCGTCCGACACCGGAAACGCCGGATCGTGGCCCAGCATATCGCTCGCATGCACGTCGAAGTCCTCGCGCAGGCCGTCGAAGAAGCGCCGGTACACGCCGGCGGGGAAGCTGTTCCCGTGAGTGAAGTGAAGCAGGGGCTTTGTCATGCTCGCAATTGTAATGCGCGCGCCGGCCTGGGAAGTAGAGGATTTCCCCTACATCCCTCAGCGCCCGTACCAGTAGCGCGGGTGCTGCCCGCGGTAACTGGCCGCTTCGACGCGCGCGCCGAAGTTCAGCAATATCGCGCCCGAGTCGTCGGTGCGCATGCGGACGATGCCCATTTCGCGGTATCGCTCGTACACCTCCGCCTTGGGGTGGCGATAGCGGTTGCGGTATCCGACCTGAAAAATGCCCAGCCCCGGCCGCACCGCGTGCAGGAAGCCGGGCGTCGACGAGGTGCCGCTGCCGTGGTGCGGCGCCAGCAGCACGTCGGCGCGCAACAGCCCGGCGGACGCCAGCACCAGCTGCGCTTCCTGCGCCGCTTCGATGTCGGCCGCCAGCAGCATCGCGCGGCCGCCCGCGCTCACGCGCAGGGTGCATCCGCGCGCGTTCGGCTTGAGGGCCGGATTATCGTAGCTCGCCAGCGTCGGCTGCAGCATCTCGAACTGCACGCCGTCCCAGCTCCATCGCTGTCCAGCCGCGCAGCGCGTATGCGAGCGCGCCGCGCGCACGATCGGATGCGCCGGCCACAGCGACGACGCGACCCAATCGACCTTCACCGCTTCCATCACGGCCATCGCGCCGCCGGCATGGTCGGCGTCGCTGTGGGTGATCACCATGCCGTCGAGCCGGCCGATGCCGCGCGCTTTCAGGTAGGGACCGATCACACGGTTGCCGCCATTCGCTTCGGGCGAATACAGCGGGCCGGCATCGTACAGCAAGCGGTGGCCCGCGGTTTCGACCAGCAGCGCCATGCCCTGTCCGACGTCGAAGGCGGTGACGCTCATCTCGCCTTGCGCCGGGTGCGAAGGCAGTCCGGCCAGCAAGGGCAGCCAGGCCGCCGCGCCGGTCCAGCGGTGCGGCCATCCGCGCGGCGCCAGCATCCACATGGTCCCGGCGAACGCGAAGCAGAACACCCAGGGCGCCGGCGTGGGCGCGCCCCACACGGCCAGCGGGCTCGCGGCTATCCATGCGAGGAAACCGGCCAGGCCTTCGACGGCGAGGTGCGCAAGCCCGAGCAGCACGCCCGACAGCGGCGCCGGCGCCATGCTGCCGGCCAGCGCCAGCGGCGTCACGATGAAGCTGACCAGCGGGATCGCCACCGCATTCGCGACCGGGCTGGCCACCGACACCTGGGCGAACAGCAGCATCGTCAGCGGCACCAGCCCGAGCGTGACGACGTATTGGGTGTGCGCGCCCAGCACCAGCGCGCCCTTGAACCCGGACCGGCGCGCACCGACGCGGCCGACGGTGGCGGACAGGATCGCCGCGACGGCGCCGAACGACAGCCAGAAGCCCGGCCACAGCACCGCCCACGGATCGAGCAGCACAACCAGCCCGAGCGCCGCGCACAGCACGTGCGAGACGCTGGCGATACGGCCGGACCACAGCGCCGCGGCGACCACGGCCAGCATGTAGAGCGTGCGCTGGGCCGGGATGCCGAAGCCGGCGAGCAGGACGTACAGCAGCGCGACGCCGGCGCCGGCGATCGCCGCGACCTTTTGCGCCGGAAGCAGCAGCGGCAACTGCGCGCCAGTGAAGAACGAGCGCCGCCACAGCCCGGACGCGAACAGCGCAGCCAGGCCGGCGATCATCGTGATGTGCAGGCCCGAAATCGAAATATGGTGTCTATGAATACATTGAGGGCACGCCTCGTGCATCGATTTGGCCTCGCCTAACTTGCGGCTGCGTTGATCGGTCGTCCCGCGGTGCGACGCGTCCTATTTCAAATTGTGGCTACAGTAGATGTTACCTTTTAGCGCGATGCTCTTTATAGCGTGATCAAGCAACTGTTTGAAGGTGTACTGGCCGGTAAGTACTGAGGTCAGGTGAATTCCATCAAGTAACATCATGGTAAGTTCTTTACCATGCGGTAGCGTAGAAGTGACGCCATCAGTGAAACCAGCCATTGAAATGAACAATCCCCGTCCATCCATCTTTCCGGAAATCTTGTAGAAGAAGTGGCCTATTTGTTCTGGATCGCTTTTCGCCGCAGTCCACTTTAATTCGACGAGGTAGAAGCGACCTTCGTACTTGATGGCACCGTCAAACTGTTCGCCAACAATACGAAACGGTTCAACAACAGTCACGCCACTTAGTAGCATGAGCTGCGTGAAGATTTTTTCGAGCTCGTACCCCTTCGCCTGCGGGGCCATGTTGTGAGCTGCAAAAAAACGATCTCGTAACTTGCCTAGCTGAGCGTCGTATGACTCTTCTACAGGCCGGACAGTCTTCTCACGGACTGTCTGCTTTCGCTCCTGTTCTTGATTCTGTTTGGCATGAAGCTCCTTCAGCTTAAACGAGGCCAATTGAGCGCGATGCACCTGATGACCGTTATCCTTGGCAACAAAGTCCTTTTGTTCAATCAAGATGCGAGCGAAATTCCTGGAAACTTCTAAACGCCGGTTGAAGTCACCGTCCCGAAGTCGCTCATACAGCGCATCCATTTGCTCGCGCTTCGACAGGTTTTTGCCTTCCGCGTTTACTAATTTCTTGATGTCGTCCACGACAGGCTGCGATACGCCTGAAACGAGCCAAGCCTTATGCAAGTCAGCTTTGAACCAGTACAGATGAGATAATCCATCCTTGATCAAGGTCTCGATTTCGATGTTAAAAACGTCGAACACTACTTCTCCCGCCTAGATGCGCAACGCATCCAACGATTTGCCGACCTCAAGCCACGCCTTGACCCACTTGGGCTGACGACCTCGGCCAGTCCATTGCTGCGACTGGTCGTTAGGATTTTGATATTGCACAGCAACCGGGCCTGACTTTGCCCGAACGCTGCCACCAACCAACTCGCGCACAGAGATGCCCACGCTTTTGGCAATCGCCAGAATTTTCTCACGAGCAACTGCCACATCGTGTTGTTCACGCTTCTTCAATTCTTGCTTGACGCTATGTTGCAGGGTTCGAAGGTCGGCAATGCTCAGCTTTGACAAATCCATCTAGATTCCTTGTTGTGAATTGAATACTTGAGCACGCACGCTACCACAGATGACGAGAGAGGCGCCAGTGATGACGCACGCGCGACTGCTGTTCGTGCCGGTCGGTGATAACACGACCCGTCTATATTTTAAAGACAAAGAGATTTTGTTAGCACCGCGACTGGTCAGGGCACTGTGATTCACGCATTAGAACCACGCCCAGAAAAAACATTACACTATGGCAATAAAATTGTGTACGTTTTCATAAGAGCTAGATAATATTCTCTTGTCGCTTTGACAAAACCACAGGAGAAATACGATGGACACTGCCACCGAAAAGAAGCATGCGATCACCGCCGACAAGAAAGCTGTCGTTCCCGAAACTACTACTCCGACCGTCGAAGCGACCGCAGTGGCCGTCCCAGCGCCGGAGAAAACTTCCACTGAAAATCTGCGTGAAGCCATTAATGCACTCGACGCAGAGCGTACCGAACTGGTCAAGAAAACCATCGAGAACATCAAGCCAGGCAAGCCGTTCGATTCAAGTGTGGTCCGCGACATCAACAAGCTCGAAACCCGCAAAAACCGGCTGATCATCGCCCTCTTCGCCTCGTTGCTAAAAAAGAGCGGCCCAGAAGTGCAAGCCATCGTCCACCAGATCATCGAACTCTAACTGCCGACCACCGCGGCGACCACCGAAGGCGCTTGCTTCGATGGTCGCAGAGAGATGGGACACAAATGTTGCGCTCGCAAATCCTTTCAGCAATCTCGGAACGTGCGGGGAATCGATGAAGGCAGTGAATCATGACTGAGAGTTCAGGAACATCGCCAGACAAACCTAGAGCAATGTTCGCGCTCGGTCAAATCGGCACAACCCCCGGCGTGTTGAACACTTTGACCGAACTAAACATTTCACCGCTGGCACTGATTCACCGACATGTTACCGGCGACTGGGGCGATATGGGTGCGGAGGACCAAAAGCAAAATCTGCTGGCAATCCCTTCAGGCAGGCGCATATTTTCCAGCTACAAGATAGGCGCGACAACGAAAATCTGGATCATCACCGAAGCAGACCGCTCCTCAACTACGCTTCTCCTTCCAGCTGAATACTTAGTGCGCAGCCGTTCAGCACCTGAGAGACGCCGTGATCCCAGCCCTCTCCACTCCCTACAGCATCAGCTCTGCCTAGTGCTCCACCTGGAAATCCATCCCGTGGTGCTAACACAAGATGTCTAGTGTTTAACTGAACTGAGATTGGGTCAGCACCGCTAGAGTCAGCCATGATCCCACCTCTGACATGATGTTCGCCGCCGATGGTGGCATGAAGGTCGCCGCCGTCCACGCGAACCCATGCCCGCATGTGCGCAGAACGATGGTGCCCCTATGAAGGTCGCCCCGAAAATGGCCTCGCGTTGCCAATTTTTCAACCCCAATCAGGCTCGTTGTGCGCCATAATGGCGGACATTTATTTGCCTTTAGAAAGAGCCATCCATGGCCGCACTCCACAACCTGCTGACCACCTACCGAAATGCTTCCGTGTCTGAACGCGAGAAGGGAACGTATTTTGAAGAGCTGATTTGCACGTACTTGCGGAACGAAGCGACCTATCGCGATCTTTATGGCAAGGTGTGGACCTACAAAGATTGGGCACTAGAGCAAGGTTTGGATTGTCGTGATACCGGCATTGATTTGGTAGCACAAATGCAAGGCACTGACGAATTCCACGCCATTCAGTGTAAATTCTATGCGGAAGACTACAAGGTCCAGAAGAGCGATATCGATAGCTTCTTCACCGCCTCCGGCAAGAAGCCGTTTACGTATCGATTGATCGTGACCACTACCAACAACTGGAGTGAGCACGCCAATGATGCATTGCAAAACCAGCAACCTCCAGTCAGCAAAATCGACTTGAACGATCTGGAAAACAGCCAGATCGATTGGGCAAAATACCAGCCACGCCAAGCGCCAGTGCTGAAGGCGAAGAAAGAACTTCGCGACCACCAGAAAACCGCGCTGCACGCCGCTGAACGCGGCTTGAAAACGGCTGATCGCGGCAAACTCATCATGGCATGCGGCACGGGCAAGACTTTCACGAGTTTGAAAATTGCTGAGAAGCTGGCGGGAGCTGGGAAGCGCGTACTGTTCTTAGTTCCTAGCCTTTCGTTGTTGTCGCAAACCTTGACGGAATGGACGCAGGAAAGCAGCACGCCACTACACAGCTTTGCCGTCTGCTCTGACAGCGACGTTGGCAAGAAACGGACGAAGGACGAAGACGTAGTACAAACCTTCGCACATGAACTGCGCTATCCGGCCACGACTGAACCGGCACGTCTGGCTCTGGAAGTGGCAAAACGCCACGACGAAAACCACATGAGCGTGGTTTTCTCGACGTATCACTCGATTGATGTCATTAACAAAGCGCAGAAGCTGCATAACCTTGCTGAATTCGATCTGATTATTTGCGACGAGGCACACCGTACAACTGGCGCTACATATGGTGATGATGACGAAAGCAATTTTGTCAAAGTCCACGATGCCGACTTTATTCGTTCAGCTAAACGTCTTTATATGACTGCGACACCGCGCATCTATAGCGATGCAGCTGAGGCCGTTGCGGAACGAGACAATGCAAAACTTTACGGAATGAACAAGGAAGAATGGTATGGCAAAGAGCTGTATGTCATCACCTTTTCAGAAGCCGTAAAGCGTGGTTTGCTCGTTGATTATAAGGTAATCGTTCTTGCTGTAGACGCGAAGCACATAAGCAGTCGCTTACAAAATCTGTTTAAAGATGAAAACAATCAACTTAAGGTAGACGATGCCGCCAAGATTGTTGGCTGCTGGAAAGCTTTGAGTAAACAAGATACCCAAGACGATCTTGTCGGCGATCTTGACCCTATGCGGCGCGCTGTGGCATTTTGCCAGGTAATCGAAGTTCAAAAAAATGCAAAAACTGCCAAGACCCACAAGGTCAGCTCAAAGAATATCGCTGGCATGTTTCAGGCTGTCGTCGAAGCTTATCAGGAGAACGAAGAATTCGAGACTGTAGCACGCTTAACCTGTGAAGCGGCGCACGTGGATGGTGGCATGAATGCTAGCCAAAAAGAGGAGAAATTGAACTGGCTCAAGGCGGATGCACCGGATAACACGTGTCGAATTCTGAGTAACGTTCGCTGTCTATCTGAAGGTGTCGATGTTCCCGCGCTAGATGCGGTGCTTTTCCTGACACCGCGTAATTCGCAAGTTGACGTTGTACAATCGGTCGGTCGAGTAATGCGCAATGCTCCCGGCAAAAAGCGTGGCTACGTGATTCTACCGGTCGTTATCCCGGATGGGATGGAAGCGCATGAAGCACTCAATGACAACAAAACCTACAAAGTCGTTTGGCAAGTATTGCAGGCATTGCGCTCGCATGACGACCGATTTGATGCGATGGTGAATAAACTCGACTTGATCGGCAGAGACACGGCCAAGATGGAGGTCGTCGCCATTACCGACAAAATCAACAAGAAAGCCAACAATGGCGATGGGAAGAGCAAGACCAATACAGGCAAAGGGAAATTCGGCATTGGTCAAGACCATGTTAAATCAAAAGCCCAGGAGCAAGTACCCTTGCAGTTCGAAATCGGCGAAATCGAGCGCGCAATTTATGCCAAAGTAGTCCAGAAATGCGGTAACCGCCATCACTGGGAAGACTGGGCAAATGATATTTCTAAAATCGCCCAAACTCATATTACTCGCATCAGTACCATTATTGAGAATACGTCCAATATTAAAGAACGTGCAGCGTTTGACGGATTTGCAAAGGAATTGCGCGACGATCTGAACGACAGCATAAGTGATACGGAGGTAATCGAAATGCTTGCCCAGCATTTAATTACCAAACCGGTATTCGATGCATTGTTTAAAAATTACAGTTTCGCAAAACACAACCCAATGTCGCTCGCGATGTCAGCCGTGCTCGATGTCCTACAAGAGCACCATCTGAACAAGGAAGCGGATACGCTTCAAAGCTTTTATGACAGCGTGAAGTTACGTGCCGAAGGTATAGATAACGCAACAGGCAAGCAAAAAATCGTTGTTGAACTTTACGACAAGTTCTTCCGTAACGCTTTCCCGAAAATGACAGAACGGCTAGGCATCGTCTATACACCGGTCGAAGTGGTAGATTTCATTATCAATAGCGTCAACGACATCTTGAAAAGCGAGTTTGACCAGACACTTGCCAGTGACAACGTCCATATCATTGACCCGTTTACAGGCACCGGCACCTTTATTACACGATTGCTACAAAGTGGGCTGATAAGCAAAGACGACCTACCAAAGAAATATGCTAGCCAAATACACGCCAATGAGATCGTTCTCCTGGCATATTACATTGCAGCTATCAACATTGAATCTGTCTATCACGATATCGTAGGCGGTGAATATCAGCCTTTTGAAGGCATCTGCTTAACCGACACTTTTCAACTTTATGAGAAAGAGGATTTAGTTGAGCAAATTTTAGTTTCAAACAGCGCACGACGCAAAAAACAGAAGACGCTTGATATTCGAGTGATTATCGGAAATCCTCCATATTCGATTGGCCAAGGCAGTGCTAATGACAATAACCAAAATGTTTCTTATTTCGGTCTCGATCGACGCATCACCGATACGTACACAAAAAAATCAAAGGCGGCGCTTTCAAAGGGGCTTTATGACAGCTATATACGTGCAATTCGCTGGGCTAGCGACCGCATAGGCGATAGTGGCGTGATCGGATTTGTCACCAATGCTGGGTTCCTGGAGGCGAATACTGCCGACGGTCTGCGAAAGTGCTTGGCAGAAGAATTTAGCAGCTTATATGTTTTCCATTTGCGTGGGAACCAACGAACTTCTGGAGAGCTTTCGCGCAGGGAAGGCGGAAAAATATTTGGCAGCGGAAGCCGTGCGCCGATTGCTATTACAATGTTTGTAAAAAACCCTAATGCTAAACAACATGGAAATATCTATTGGCATGACATTGGTGATTATCTTAGCCAGCAGGACAAGCTCGAACGCATCGAAAATTACGGCAGCATTGCTGGAATAACCTCGCAGAACGGTTGGTTATCAATCTCTCCTGATGAACATGGAGATTGGGTAAATCAACGCGACAATAGCTTCAGCGACCACATTGTTCTCGGCGACAAAAAAAGTGATGCTGTGAAATTATTTGATAATTTCTCACTGGGCGTATCTACGAACCGTGATGCGTGGGTTTATAACTCAGCCCATTCTCGCGTGAAAACAAATATTACCTGTATGATTGACTTCTACAACAGCGAAGCTGATCGCTTTAACCAAGTTAATTCCGGTTTTGAAAAGAAAGTTCGGGAAACTAAAGTTGATGGCTTCATAAATACAGATTCAACAAAAATAAGTTGGACGCGAGGCTTAAAGCAGGATCTTGTTAAAGGAAAGAAATTCGCGTTCGACGAGAAATCAATTAGGGTAAGCCTTTATCGTCCATACACAAAGCAAAATCTGTATTTCAATAGAAATCTTATTGAAATGATTCTCCAAATTCCACGTTTTTTCCCAAATTCAGCGGCTGCCAATCGAGCGATCATGATCAAAGGGAACTGGTCTGGAGACGGTCAAATAGCATTAATGACAGATAGCATTCCCTGTAGCCAGCCAGATGGCGGTGCCCAGTGCTTCCCACTGTTTTTGTACGATGATGAAGACTTATCGAATTCGGCTAGCCAATCGAAGCAAGATTGTTTGTTTGAAGCACCGACGCCCCCTACGAAAATCGGGAGCAGCCGCAGGGATGCTATTACAGATGACGGTCTAGCACACTTCCAGACCACTTATCCTGAGGCAGACATTAGCAAGGAAGACCTGTTCTATTATGTCTATGGCTTGCTCCATTCGCCGGACTACCTCAGACGATATGCCGACAACCTAACGAAGGAGCTACCACGCATTCCATGTGTTAAAACCACCACTGATTTCTTGGCATTTTCTCAGGCAGGTCGCAAGCTCGCTGAGCTTCACGTCAACTACGAGTCGGTAGAGTGTCATCCGGTCGAATACGAAGGCGGTGCTTTGCTTTTGTCCGGTCTAGATGATGTTGATTTTCGCGTGACACAGATGAAGTTTGCCGCAAAGGGTGACAAGTCACGCGTGGTCTATAACCACAAGATCACGATGACCAGAATCCCGCTCGAAGCCTACGAATATGTAGTGAACGGAAAACCCGCATTGGAATGGGTCATGGAGCGGCAAGCAGTGACTACACACAAGGACAGCGGCATTGTCAACGACGCTAATCTGTGGGCAACCGAGACGATGGAAAATGCTCGGTATCCGTTAGAACTATTCCAGCGAGTTATTACCGTGAGTCTAGAGACGATGAAGGTTATCCGCGCGTTGCCAAAACTTGACATCCTCTAGTGCAACCTAGCCCTTACCATGATGAGTAATGTCTACGTTGGCAGAGCCTCACCGAGACACTGAAGTGTCTATCGTGCGGAATCTTCACGGCAGCCTATGCGGACCACGGCAATCGTATTGACGATGCTGAACGTCGCCGCCTGAACGATTTTATGCCCCCATAAGTGGCAGCTTGATGAGCAATGACAGGCGCTCAAACCCATGGTGGTGTTTGAGCCGGAGTTCGACTGCACATTCGTGATAATTGGTTACAATTTCCTGTGGCTACTCATGCTACAGTTGCAATTTCGCAACCGCGAAATTCAGATTCCGTGCGAGAAAATTCATGCAACCAAGACTGTACATCGCAATATTTGTATACCTGGGCTCATATCTCCCGCTGAGCCTTATTCTCCTGGTTCAAGACTATGACTTTGATGCAATAAAGCTTCCGCTATGCGCAATTTGGATTGATAGCAATCCATTTTGCTCAATGCCATTTACTAATGCCAGAGCTTCGATTTTATTTACACTTTTATGTATCGTATCATTCCTTTCGACAATGGTCCTTTTGAAGATAGTCAAAGGTAATAATAAGATCACAATTATCGAGACTAAGCATATTCCCGCAGATTTAATAAATTATGTCTTTCCATATGTTGTTTCGTTCATGAGCCTTGACTACAAGGGCACAGGAAAAATAATTGGCTTTCTTATTTTCTTGATATGGATGTTCTTGGTCACATACAAATCAGGACAGATCATGCTAAATCCACTGCTTATTGTTTTTGGATGGAAGCTATACGAAATCAAATACAAATTTGTAGGTGGCAACGACATCTACACTGGACGTGCATTGGCGGATGTAAATATTCAACCCAACGCCACCTATAAAAAAAATGACGTGCAAGATGTATTGATAATTAAAAATGGGGATATATAAAAATGCCAAGCTCTCTTGAAACGTTACAAGCATTCGATATTCAGAACTCAGAAGTTAAGGTCTGGACCTTCAAAAAGACTCAATACACAGGTGTCCCGGCTCCAACTTTTACCGGCCACTGGGTAGATACCAGCGGTGATCTTGATCAAGCAATACGAGATGCTTTAATCTCCGAACGCGAAAGAATTACCGAAGTTCTAGACTATAGCATTCTCGCGCAGAACAACGAGAGTAGCGCACTTTCAATAAAGCTGGACGAGACGCATGCAGAATTGATATTAGAAAAAACCGTTGATGAGATTCAAGACAAAAAAGTTAAGAATTTAAAAGAAATAAATAACACTGCATTCTACGTTTTAAAGATTGTAGACACAAATGGCAATAAAATTTTCGGGGTACGAAAAACTGACGACTCTTGGCGCGCAAAAAAACTTGCCGGAGTAATTTCTGCAATATTTAGCGATGATGGACTTGATTTAAATGAAGAAAGAAGTTTCAACATTTCCAGTCACGTTGACTTCTTTATTGTAAATGATGAAATTTTGATCTCAGGAAAACAGAATTTCGAATCTATCCTTAGCTATAAACAGGCCCATCTCGAAGATTTCAAACAATTAACCGTAGAACCCGATTTTTCCGAAATATTTTCCGAAACGACGACAATTGCCGATTATGTTGGAGAGAACAAGATAAGGCTTCGCCGCGCATTGGCGATCAAGCAAAAGGGACATTATAAAGACCCTATATTCATGGGTAATCTCAGAAATAACTTCAGCGACTTCGGTTTAATACTTGAATTTGATGTCGCAAACAAGCTGGTTGTAACAATGGAAACGTGCGGTGATGTATTTACGGCATTGCTAGATCATCGGCTGAAATCGCCGTTTTCCCAAAATATATATGATGTTCAGGACACCGCGAGCGTGACCGTTTAGAGGAATAAGCAAATAGGCGCCTTCAGTTTTTTTAAGTGAAGGAGTTTCATGTTGTGAAATGTATCCCATTGTAAGGAAGCTCGCACCATGACTATGGCACTTTCACTTGTTATGCAATTGGCTGACCAAATTGAACAATTCCCTCTTGGGAAGTGTGGCCCTAGCGACGATCCTGACATGCAATATGCGTACGCGGCAGGATTTCGTGATATCGCTACGCGTTTCGTAGCAGCAGTGAAACGTCTCGGCGACCCCGATATGGCATGTCTTATCTTGAACCTCGATACATCTCCAGAAGGAATCGCCGAAGCGCATGAATTGCGAGCGGAATTATTTGTCGTAATCGACGCGTTAAAGTTGGCAGCGCATGACCCGACCTATGGTGACAATGTGGCGAGGAATTCCACGTTTCTAGATATGGATGTGCTAATCAAGCTAAAGTCTCTTCGAGGAACTCGCCTCGACTCTACCAAACTAGCAAAAATGTGCGACGAATTGAACGATGCTTATGCGAGGGGCAACTATATCTCTTCTACATTGTTGCTAAGAGCAATCATAAATCACGTGCCGCCAGTTTTTGGCGCGAATACTTTTTCGGAAGTGGTCGCACAAGCTGGCCGCAGTGTGAAGTCCATATTAGCTCGGTTGAACGACGATGCTCGACCAATAGCTGATCTTCATACCCACTTCCTAATGCGCCAATCTGAACATCTGCCGACAAAAAACCAACTGGAGCCTTACAAGGCAGGTTTTGAGATCCTTATACAAGAGGTGCTCGTTAGTTTGAATGAAAATCCTGTCTGACTCGTAGCCAACACCAAATCCGTCATACGACCTGTTGGTGGAAACAGCCTGCCGTTAGTAACATATCGGCCCGCCTACCTGATCTCCCTGGCGGCGTCCTGCGATGGTCATTTTTGGTCTTGGCGATGTTCACCCGATCGATCGGACAAAACATTTACTAAATGCAATTAGTAACCATTGTGGCTGCTGGTGCCACTCCTACGATGTACGAGGGCCCAACGGCTGTATAGAATGTTTACATATTGCATTTATGCAATACTTTTAAACCATTCTGGGGGATTTATGAAAGAGGGTCAAGCCAAGGTACTGAGCGAGCGCGAGCTGTCCCGTGTCGTAAACGTTGCAAAGAAGAAAGCGCACGCCAAGCGAAACGTCGCCCTGCTCTACTGCTCTTTCGGCCTCGGCCTGCGTGCGAAGGAAATGGCGGCACTCCAGGTCAAGCATATGCTGGCCGTCGATGGCAACATGCTCGAAGAAATTAACCTCACCGGCGCCATGACCAAAGGCAGCAAACAACGACATGCATATCTGACCAATCTGAAGGTGGTCGGCGCAATCCGCGACTTCATCTACGACCGGCAGAAGCGCGAAGGCATCCTGTTCAACTTCGAAGCCCCGCTGTTCAAGTCGCAGAAAGGCGGTTCATTTTCGCCCAACAGCTTGCAGCAGCTATTTCACCGCATGTACCGCGACGCGAAATTACAGGGTGCATCCAGCCACAGCGGTCGGCGGACGTTCGCTACCACCCTGATCGAAAAGGGTGTGGACATCAAGGCTGTGTCAACGCTTATGGGCCACTCGTCCGTCGTCATGACTGCGAAATACGTCGAGAACAACCCGGCGCGACTTAAGCAAATCTGCACGGACCTGCTGTGACAAGCCCGAGGGATATCACAGAGGTTCACTTCATCTACAGAAAGTTTAGATGTGTAATCCCCATGGCTCAGGGAATCCCTCTCGATGGGCGATGTATACTATTGCTTCGCGTAGTACACTTTACAAAACTGAGGGAGATGCGTTCTGTTTTGCAACTCGTCCTCAAAATCCCAATTATCCTCTCGCATCGAATATTTACCATGCCATTCATAGGAAGTACTTGCGGCAGGATGATCGTCGTACGGCAGCTCGGACCCTGTAATTTTTTCGTACACTTCGCGCGCGACACATCCGAACATTTCATTCTGGACGCATGGGGCGTTCAAAAACTCGATCAACGAGTTGGGGTCTCTCACTGCGTTCTCGTACACGTCCCTCCCTTTAGAAATCAATCCGCGAACAAAGTAGATGAATCCGTCATCACTACAACCGCCATCGAGTAAGTAGGCGGCGCACCAGATATCCCAACGGTAAGCTTTGTCGAACATATTTTCGAAATATGTCGCGAACAAGTGAATCTGCTCAGGCGACAGGCCACTAAGCAGCTCCTCAAGGATTTCCTCTGGTTGATCAGCGTTCTTGCCAACTTCAATAATTTTCCAAAAATCGTTTACGTTCATATCTTTCTCTCAATGGTTTTAAATTTGTTGATGCGGATTCGGTTGGCCTCTGCGGGGATAACACCAACTATCATTATTAATACTATTACTTCGCGTGAGTTATACCCGCCCAGCTAAACGAAGGGGCAAGACTTCGGTCGACCCCATACGCTGGCTGAGGTAATGGACGGCCTGTGCCCACTCATCGGGATGTATCGAGTAGTAGTAGACTTTTTTCTTGGCGACCTTTTTCTCCTGAACCTTGACCAATGACAGTCCGATCCTTCCCAACACAACACCAAGCTGGGCCATTGGTTTCGTATGCAAATCCTGACGCACCGACATGCCAAACAGGTCTTGAAGACGTGCAGAATGTGCTTCACAGTACTTGGCGAATTCGCCCAGCTCAGCGGCGGTGATCACAGCATCAGACTTCATCGGCATCACGTCGTCGGCAAGACCGGCCCGGGTCAGCAACCCTTTCAGCATTACTTGTTTTAGGACGCGCTTTTTCCTATCGGTGACAATAGTCGCGAGTTCGGATTCACGGAAATCCTTCGCTGCCAACTTATCAGTTGGCGCTATGTAGATTTCCAGCAAGCCGAGCTGGCGACGGTATGCGCCCTTGTTGTCGAGAGCGAGCAAGCTTGCCGAGACATCTTCACGATAGAAACGCTCCGCTTCGTAACGCTGCAGGGCGTCGTCCTCTGCTTTGGTGGACGGCGCTGTATTTTCCCGCAAGACGTTGTAGCCTTCAGCCGTCAATCGTTCTGCGGCGCAGATGTCCTGGACACGCTTTTCTTCGACTGATTCCTTAGCGATACCTTTAACAACCTTACCGGCCTCGGCGCCTTTTTCATCAACATCGACGTAGACCAAGTTCCAGCCATTGCGTGCTCGCAGATCCAGCAAATTTTTACGCAAATTGTTTTTCGATGCGCGCGCAATGCTGGTCACATGTGCGAAGACGTTTAGGTAGGTCGAGTCGAGCGAAGGCGAACCATCGGCTCGATACCCGATCAGGAGGTCGTTCAAGACGCCATTGATTTCCGCTTCACGAAGAATTACGTCGGGCTCTGTTTCGAAGGTGTAAGTTTCCGGCGCAATCCAAACTTTGACTGCCTTGGGATGACGCACCCTCGCCAACTGTTGGTCGATATCGAAGTGCGTATTGACCCGAGTTACGAAAAAGCCGAACACCGTATCGATATGCTCTGCGGCGTTGGCGAAGGTGATGTCAATGCCCGTGCCGAGCGTGGGAGTCGCGATCACTACATCGTATTGAAGAATTTCCGTTTTGATGTCTTCAATAAACCCTTGCACTTCGTCCGTGCCGGATGTCTTTGACGTGACCAACATGATCTTCGGGACATCCCCATGAACCAAGCGAATCGCAGCCAATATTTCTTCAGCTTTCGTGATGGAGTTGGTCGCGATATAGTGGCGGCCGCCCGCACCAATTGCGTCCAGCATTCCCTGCATCAGGTGTGGCTCACTACGGTAATGATGGAAATCGCGTCGGCTGTGTTTGCTCTCCTTATGCTCGTTCATATAGAACTGGTATGGAACCGATGGCCCCATGGCTTGATATACGCCCTCGACCGTAATCGAACCCAGATCCGCATCAGCGACATATACATGCTTCGCGACAGCGAGGTAGTGGAAGAGCTGCATGTAGCAGGCTCGGCGCTTATCCTTCAAGGTGCTGCCAGTGAGGTGGCCGAAAATCTGCTCGCTTTCATCCAGAATAACCACGTCGTACTTATGGCGCGCTGGCTTCAAAAGCTTGGACATGCTGTCCACGCAGATTGCATAGTAGGCAGTGGGTTTGGTGTTCTTGAACTTGCCGTTGTCCCGGTTGAAGTAGCACGTCAACTTCAAGCGCCGAGCCATGCTCTGCAAAAGCGTTTGGCGATGACCGACCAGCAACACGGACAGACCCATTGAAAGGAACGCGGCGACCTTATCAGCAAGCACTTTCGACTTCCCCGAACCTTTTTCGCTGGACAGAAACGTTACACCGGGGATGACGGCGATGTCGGCCGAATGCAAGAATTTGGTAGCGAACGTATGCGCGGTTCTCTGCGCGCTGGCCAATTCAAACAAGCCCTCTGGAGCACAGTCTTCCTCGTAGTAGCTGGCCGGGTCCTGTTGGTACTCGATCTCTCTAATGATCGATTCCGTGCGATTAAAATCGAAGCTTGCACGTAATGATTTCATCCAGAACGTGGCGGCGCATGAGTGACAGTAAACGCCCTTATTGCCCTGGTTGCTCTCGACCACAAATGCACTCGGGTTGCGATCCAGATGCACAGGGCAATGAATATTTTCGCCAAATGGCACCAATTCGAATGCCTCAGTTACCCCGTTAGCGCGGGTCACGGGATGATCTGCCGCAACAACGACGCCCGACCTGCGGGCAGCAATAGGGTAATTCTTGGTCCCAACACTGCTGCTCCTATCTGGAACAGATGCCGCATCACGCCCCAGTTCGATCAGATGGTCGAGCTGGTCGTTCGATAGCACATTGTCAATAATGATAGGGTTGCTGCCCTTCGAACCATAAAAGGCCCTGCACGCATCTTGGCAAGACTTATCGCCGCCAAACTTGCGAATCAGCCCTTGATAGACAGCGGTCATTTCATCGGCGTCCGCGATGGTGCGAGCAGTCTGGAACACGATGCGGAATCGGTGGTGTTCGTCGGTGTGCGATGGTGTCGTGTATACGAAGCCGCCATACTGTTTCACGAACTGATTACTCAGCGCTTCGCTAAGCCTCATTCCGCTATCGATGTCCACAGCCACAACATCTGCGCAGATAAAATTCTCGTCCTTCCGGATATCACGATGCTGTGCACAAAATGGATGGCCTGCGTTCACTGCTTCGGCAAGCTGAGATAGGGTCACATCCGCATTTTCAAAACATCGCGTAAGCACACTGAAATTTTTTTTATCGCCCTTTTCGATTTTATTAACGATATACGGGTTAATGGCAATTTTAAGCATGTTAGCAATCCTCTTCATAATTTAATTTTATTACTATTGGGTGGATTTCACCCTCGTGAGCCACAGCGTTAAATATTTTGAGCACTGAATTAGTCATGGAAGAGTTTGAATTTTTCTCTTGACCTCATCAATAAAGAGGTATATGTCGTCGAAGTCACGTGACACGTCGCCGTAAACTTCCATTGCTTTTTCCTTGTCGCCATAAACTTTTGTCGCCAAATCGATCAGGTAGTCAAAAAGAGTTTCACGATGCCTCCTGAAGATTCGCATTTCATAGCGGCGCGGCTCGTGGCTAAGGTCTTTCTTCATTGCAGCAGATAGAAGGCGACTGAGATAATCACGATTTTTTTCTGTTTGCGCTTTCGTCATAAAAATTGGAGATACGTATACCGATTCAACGGCAGCTATATCAGCTACCAATCGGCTTACGTGTCTACGAGAAATGTCCCGATATTCATGAGGATGTCGAACTGCGAACGCCCCGCAGTCTCGACAATGTTCGTCCTCGCCAATTCCGAGCCAAGGCCGCTTTTTATTCGGTGGATATGCGTCCTCCGAAGAAGTGCGACAGGTCGAGCAAAAATCAAATCCATTGTAAATAACGCTGTCTGCCCAACTTTCCCATGCGCTGTTGCCTCTAAGCAAAATTTCACGCTCCCTAATAGATTGCTCTCTCTCTAATAAAATGGCTGTCGAAGTTCCTTCACTTGCCATAAATTCCATCTCCGACTCAAGAGAACATACCAATTCATCTGACGAGACCATGTCAATTTGACTGCTCACTTCATCCGAGCGGGAAGAACTAACTTCTTTGCTATAATTATTCATCACTTGACCTCTATATGATTGTTGGTTGAATTAAAGGATTTAATTATTCGTTGCACCATGCGTCTCAGCAAAAGCGGCACTCTCGGGAAGATCCGAACGTTGGCTACCTCCTGTCGGTTGCGATATAAGCGTGGTTTTGGATGTCGAAACACTCCAAGCAGGGTTCACGAATAGTGTTTTGTCATTATTTTTAATCCATGCGGGTGCTTTACCTCGGCCAGACCATTCAGCGCCAGTTTCAGGGTGGCGGAATTTCTTTGGACCGAGCCCTGATGTGGTCGTTGTCGATTTTTTAGACACGCTCTTGGCTTTTGCCAACTGCAACTCGGCGGCTGTGAGCCCGAAGGCGTCAATCAGCGCTTGCGCTTTCTTCAACGCGTCACCACGTTCACGGGCTTGCGCGTCATGGGCTAGCAGGTCTAATTTCTCTAGCTCCGCCCGGAGCGCCAATCGCTGTAGGTTGAGTTCCAAGTAGGTAGGGGGTGTTTGCTGATGGTTCATTTCGTCCTCGTTTCGTTGTTGATGAGAGGACGAATGATGCCGGCGGAGCGCGGCGCGCATAAGTGAAACGCATTTCCTGCCGGCAGGAAATGCGTTTCACTTATGCGCCAGGGTCGGGCAGCTGAAAATGGAGTCAGTCAATAAAAAAGCTCCGAGATCGAATCGACCTGGAGCTTTCGAGCGGCGCGCGGTAGTGTTTAGCTACAAGGAAGCTGGGAATTGACCGTGAATTGTATCTTCAATGGATTTTTTGAAGAACTTGTTCAAATTTATCAATGTTCGTTTGTAGTGTGCAACGTCCTCGTGCGACAACGTGCCATTGGCGAGCATAATTTTCTGTGTGTTCGATGCGTGCCAATTAAATCCAAGCTTACGAAGAAAGGGAATTTGCAGAACCAATTTCGCGATTTCCGCATGAGAATATTTGAATTCATCTTCTCCGGAGACTAGGTCATTTACAAGTTCTGCTTTATCGAGCCTTTCCAATATTTCGGACTGGCTCTGACCTTTAATTTTCATCGGAATATATCTTGGACCATCCCCGACGATTTCTGAATGACTGTCGACAAATTCATCGAATAGCTTTTTTAATTTATTTTTGTCCAGTCCAGAGGGAATCGACAACAAAACACTGCCCGCTTCGACACTAGCAATCGGCGGCTCAAGCAATTTTGCCGGCGGAATGAAGAATAACCAACGCTTACTAGCCAACCACTCCTGCCATTCTATCAAATCGTCGTGGTACATATCTGGAAGAATATGGATATCACCCCAGTCTACGTACAACTCTTCGATTTTTGAAAATTCTTTCTCAAGCCTCTTGCGGGTCAAGTCATCATCGCTTCGCCGCGCATCACAATACTGTTCAAAACTTTTATTTAGCCGGAAAAATCGGAACCAAAACCAAATTAATTTTCCTTGCACTTCGTCGCTTGAAAGCTTTGAATAGTCAACCATTTCTTCGAAATCATCCGTGTCACATGCTTCATTCATTATTTACCAGATCGCTTTCTATAGTTCGTTAATTTCGTAACGTCGGGTGTAGCCGCTTTTGGGGAACCTCTGCATTCGACCAGACCTTGTGCTACCACCTTGGCAAATTTGTCGCCTGAGCATCCCCTGCACACACTAGGATGAAGGTTACGAACAAGAAGTTGCGTTCCTTACCTATCAGGATGTCTAGAGCGCCTTAATGGGGACAACAGACAACGTTTTTATCTATACATGAGTGCACAAGTGTTATCCCGCTCATGTTGCCACACGGCACACACATGATGCAGGACGTCAATGATTCCGGCAAGGAGCTGCTTCTCGACTTGCATAAATATCATGTAAACGAGGAGAAAATTGAATGAAAAACAGCACTACAAGCGTACACACCCGCAGAACGATATCAGTCATTGCCCAGGAAAGCCTCGGGCATCTGATGCCTCCAAACACGCCACTGCCTATCGCGCACCTTAAGCATTGGGAGCCAAGGGCAAACTATGTCATCACTGGCAATCCGGATTCGGGTGCGCGGCCGCTGGCGCTGACGTTGGCAGAGAAATTTGCCGAAAACGGTGGTCACGTGATCTGGATCGGGACTACCCAGGACATGCGTCGCATGTACGAGCAACTAATGTTCAAAATCGCTGGCCTCGAACTACCCACGGGCGGCGCTGATGTTCAGCTTGACGCAGTCGGGCTATTCAAACTAGCGCACGCGCACGAGCAGATCGGGAAAATGTGGATCGACTTCTGCAATGTCGAGGACTGCGGCGATATCGAGGTAGAACAGGAATTTCTCGCATCGGTATCGTCCTTCAGGCCAACGCTGATCGTGATCGATGAATCGATCTTCGACGAAGTGACGCTGGACCCGTTTGAAATACTAGTTCGCCAAACTCATGCGCTGCGCATGGTCGAAGAACTACGCGGAACGAATTCGATGAGTAGCGTGTTTTGGCAACTGCCGATGCGGAATGATGTTGCAGGTAGCATGACCATGCAGAGTCCATCACTCGACGATCTTCCCGACGCTGCCAGCGTCATCAAGCCAGATGTCGTACTGTTCACCCACCGCAATGCCGATTCGACATCGAAGCACAATGCCGAACTGGTCGTTGCCGCCAACGCCTTCGGACCAACCGGCACTATACCGATGGTCTTCGACTCCAAGCATTTGACGTGGCACGAATTCGACGCTGCGGCTTGAACTGTTTGGGAAAAGACGAGGCCTTGCTCTCGTCGGCGTACTCTGACGTAAGTGCGCCAGTTCGATCCAGCACCTGGCCTGACCTTGCACTACCCGTCCTGATGATCGCGGTCCCTGGGATGCTCCTGATCGGGCCTCGATGCTAGTATGGGATACGTCGGCATGCGGCCGGGTGACTGGGGAAACCCTCGACCTGTCTAGACTGATAGCATGCGACCACCTGAATGAGCAAGCGTGGCACGTCGGGGATAACAGGTTCAGCTCTGTATTAAAGTAAGAGAATGACTGTGTTATCCCGCGCACAAAGCGGGAACGGGCAGGACAGTCCCCTTACAACCGAAACAATAATCCGATCTGGTTGCCGCTGCCGACACGACGCCCCAACCATTCAAAAGTGTACTTCGCGGAAGCACAGTAGTAGCCTAATGGCTTCCCATGCGGTGAGTACGCGACGATGTTCCCGTTAGGTCGAGTTTCAGTGAACCCTATTCTGCGGCCCGAGCCATCAAACAACGCCATGCTTGCCATCCTGCTCTCCATAATTCAGTTTCGGGCTTTCGATAAATTCACAGTAAAATCCTCCCTTCCGCTTCCGATCACGATCACGGACTGCGTAGGGTCATCAAAGTCTGGGTACACTACTCGGAAGCCACCGTTCTTGGCCTTGATCGTAAAATACCGCCCCGTATCCTTTCTAGTGGCATAGCGACCGCGAACACCTCGCCCTGTGCGTTTCGGCTCGGTCCGAAAGTGGCTCATAAACGCCTCCACCTCCTCCAGCGAGAATCCGATCTCGACCAACTCGGCACGCTTAAATTCGATCGCTTCCGACGTATCTAGCGTCCCCGAAGGGAAAACGCGAACAACTTTGATCAGGTGACGAATGTGTTCGGCCAGCGTTGCGCGGACAGTGAACAGCTGATCTCCACTGAGCCCTGCCAACTTGCTAATCATTTCACGAACTGACTCGACTTCTTCCGAACGATGTCGAGTCGATAGTTTGGCCGATGTCAATTCGTTCTCAAGCGCTGCTTTCGACCCGGTCAAAATTTCAAGTTCATGCTGCACTTCGCGGATTCGCGAAAGTACCGCCGCTGGCGTGTCGCCAAGTTCAAGCGCGTGCATGAGACGCTCTAGACGCCTGTTCGTATCATCGACCGCCGAATTAACCGATTGAAGTTGTTCGCTGATCGTGAGTTCACGAGCATTCTCGCCTTCAACGGCATCAACGTCAGCCAACAGTTCCTTCAACTGCAAGGTGTGGCAGAACGCCAAGAAGCTCGTCTCAAAATCCTTGTACGGCCACTGAACCGCGAAGCAACCGAGGCCGCGTCGTGCACCGTCACATACCAAGACCTTTTTACCTGGCCGCTTCACGCTATTGCCGTCATCGGATCGAACGCGCTGGGCGGCTCCGCCAGCAAGAATCATCGTGCTGCCACAATAGCCACACTTCACTATTCCACTGAGCAAATTCGGAATGTTTGTACCCTTTCTTGCTCTAGCTCCGACGAACAGGCGCTGCGCTCGGATATTCTGCAAATGGAAGAATGCCTCCTTCGTAATCAACGCCGGATAGTAATCTGGAACTGGCGCGCCGTGAGGCGTCAGCTTTCCTCCGTTCCAAAGCTGAGGCTGAAACTCGCCGTATAGTGCTGTACTCGTGACGATCTTGTTGATGTACGACGGATACCAGCCTTTTCCGTGAGACGAAACTGGCGGTACGGAACGTTCATTAAATCGTTTAGCGATTAATGCTTGTCCCATCCCTGCCTTGACCATGCCGAGGATTTCCATGACCTGTTCTACACGCTCAGGGACCAACTCAAACTCGGTCTTGTCAGCGTTCAACCGCATCCACGCAGGACACCGGGCAGTCAATTTTTTCTCGTCGATACGGGCACGTTTTGCTTCCCATGCCGCCGAGATGCGACGGCTTTTCATGGCAGACTCTTCGTGAGCACGAGCCATGATGGTGATCGAGATGATCAAGCTTGAGAAGTTGTCGCCGACGGATTCCGCACTGTAAACCATGTTGTCAGCCAACGTGACAATAGTGATGCCCTGCCGCAAAATAGAGATGAAAATCTCAAGCGCGGCGAGCACCTTGTCGCGCGAAAGACGGTCCAGCGATTCGACTAGCAGGAATGAGCCAGGAACGATGCGGCCACGCTTGATGGCTTCAAGAAATCCGCCAAGTGCGCCGCGCTCGATGTTTGAACGATCAAACGCGGACAGACCGAGGTCATGCAGATGGAGAGAATTATCGAGGGTGAGGCCATGCTTGGCGGCATAGTGTTCAGACAGCTCAGTTTGTCTGCGGAGCGAATCGCCCTTCTTCTGTTCGGACGTAGAGAAGCGAATGTAGCTGTAGGCGACGGGCAAGGCGCTGGTCCAATTTGGTTGCGGAATGGCAATTATACACCGCCACCGTCGATGTATTCATAGACATTATATCGATATCTATACGACCCACCACGCCAGAGATTTTCTCACAATATGATACGCATGAAGCGTTGCGAAACAAACATTCTCCACAGCTCGGAAGGAGGTCATCGGAAGAAGCGATGCCATCGCAGGTCGGCGGGGCGTTGGCCGCCGAACTAAAAATCCGTACAACGCTGTCTGCGTCGCGCCCGACAATTTATCCCTCAAGCTCCCATTTCCGACGCGGCCCGGAATGAAACGAACGCAATTCGACCCGCGTCCCGCCACCGAAAGCAGATCCCCATAACGAAACGAAATATGTTCGCATTCTCGCATACGCGCAGAAGATGATAGCGCTATAGCCTTCCAAACGGAAATATACCGCCGATAACCGGAGAAATTTGCGAAAAGGTAACTGTACAAAAACCATGTGGCGACATAGGCACTCGTTCGCGGGTGAACAATTATACTTTTCTCCGAGATAACAATCTTCACAAGCAAAACGATTTTCCACCGAGATTCAAAAATTTCAGCGCGAAAACCAAAAATGAGCCCTCGTTATTGTCGAAGAATATTACACACTTTTTCAGCTTAAAACGCGCTTCACGAAAAAGCGGCATTAAATCATATAGTTATCGTGGCCCCTGTTTTTGGCTCATTTCTTGCTTGAACCACCAGCTCAACACCTATCAAGGAGAAGTGTGATGAAAACTCGCTTCGCACATTACTTTTTTGGATTTGCGGCAATATTCGTTTCCGCATCCGTTACGGCCACCCCCACCAACATCGTCCTACCTGAATATTCCGGTGGAAGTGGAACCGTAGGGCAATTTTCACTTTCGCTATCGTCTGGATCATATATAACTGGAGGGACAATAAATGGAACCTTTGGAAATTCATCTGTGAGTAGTTCGGCCGGCGTGGTAGTGTCCCTAAACTCTCAAAAGGTCGCAACCTGCGGTCCGTATAATCCAGATACGAATACTGGCTCTCCGTGCAATTTCTCTCCGGTCAGTTGGTCCTCCTCCATCGCTCTAAATGCAATTAGTAACGGTACGAATGTTGTGACTGCAGACCAGACATCTCCATACGTGGTCCGGCTTGGACCTACGAAACTCAACATTAACATCATGGATACTAATCCTACAAAAAACACCATTAATACTGTGCTTGACATCGTTCGCAATAGTCCTGCGAATCAGGGAAAGACGGAACGCGAAATCGCAGAAGCGGCGTTTTCCGCTCTCGAAGACGCTCGCCATGGTTTTTACGGCGTTAATAACGAATTTATCCAGCTAAAGAACTTGGACATAACTACTTTAGCAAATACCGACCATTTCTTTCAGGTGTACGCTAGCGGTCTCGGGAACAACTTGATCGACAATCCGCTCTCTGCTGCGGTGGTGGGCCTCATAATCGATCCCGTTTATAATGTCGGAAAAGCAATATCGCAGAATGTTCTTGGCGAAAAATTTTTTACAGCCGACGATGGACCACAGTCGCCTGCCAATTTTGATTTTTGGGGACTTAGCGGAGCGGTCGCTGCGATTCAAGTTCGAAGCGGAAGCCTTCCACCTGATCAAGCGATAAAGCCCGTGGTGACGGGGCAAGGCAGTTCGGTCTTCGTAGAAAATGCATCGTCCACTCCTATCCTGTTTGATCCCATTGCGGCACCCGGTTTTTCGTACGCGTCCTGGGCGGGCCCACTGTTCGAATCTGTTTTAGTTCCCCAGTTTTCCGTTCCGGGGCTGTCGGAGTTTATTCTCGATGTGAATGGGAACAGCTATACCTTACATCCAGACGAATTGTTCAAGTTTTCAACCCCAGTTGATTTTTTTTCGCTGCGAGGGTTCGAAGGTCCATTCGTTGGAAAATCCGATTTCGCAACTCAATTGACGTTCGCCGGTACAGGGACGACTGTGTTCGAACAGCGAGCCTTGGCTGAATCAATCCATGTTCCCGAACCGTCAACAATATCAATCTTCCTCTTGTCATTATTAACTCTGGTTGCACGTGTGGCTAAGCAGAAAAAATCGGCCCATAAGAAGCATGTTACCTTAGCGAGTAAACACGGCCGGGGAGGATGGTTAGGAACAGTCAGGTTGATGTATTCATAGACCAGAGATCGAGATCAGGTGGCTGATTCCGGTGCGGTTGAAGATCGTCCAGTCCGACTGGTCGATTGCGCGCTGGTCGCCCACTACCAGCGCGACGATCACGCCGGCGTACTGCTTGCCCGGGAGCGCGGCCAGGATGCGGTCGCGCAGCCGGGACCTGCACAGCTCGACCAGGTTGCCGATGCTGAAGACGAAGCTGTCGAGGCGCCGGTTTCGGTGGGCTTCCGGCCGCACGTAGCCGGTGGCGCGCACGCCCTGTTCGAGCTGCCACACTTCGTAATCGAATCCGTACGGGTTGGCGTTGCCGTGCGGGCGCTGCAGCCGCACCGTGAGTTGCCAGCGTTCGCCGGGCTGCACCGCGCCGACCTGCTGCAGCTTGTCGCGAAAGCCCGCGTACCACGCCAGCGACACGCGCGGCGGCACGGCCATCGGCGCGCCGGCCACACGGTCGACCGCGAAATTGAAACGAACGCCCTGCTCGAACCGGTACGGCAGGCTGTCAATGGTGCCGACCAGCGTGACATCGCGGCCCTCGTCATCTTTGGCCAGCTGCGGCGCCAGCGCCAGCTGCGCAACCAGCGCGGCCCAGGCGAATCCGAGCAAGGCGCCGGCCACTGCCGCGCGCATCGGTCCGCGCAGGGCCAAGAGCAGCGCGAGCGCCAGGGCAGCGCACATCCACAGCACGGCGCGATCGGGCAAATCGCCCATGGTCTGGAGCCACGAAGCTCCGGCCACGAATCCGAGGATCGCACAACGCATGGGTCGGCACCGAAAGGGCAAATGCGCCAGTGTGCACCGATGCGGAAGAATCGATATTGCGCCAGGCCGACCGAAAGCAAAAAAAGTGCGCTACCGTCGACTGTTCTTTGTCATGAATTCGACCAGCGCGGTCGTCAGCGCTGGCGCAAGCGGCAGCGCCGGATCGGAATACGAAGAAAACGGCGGCCCCTCGCCGGCATCGACCATTTTCAGGACGTGGTTCATGCCGGGGATGACCGTCAGCTGCGCCTGCGGGCGCGCCTTCTTGAGGACATCCGCCTCGCTGACGGCGACCTGCACGTCGGTCGTCCCCTGCACGATCAGCACCGGCACTGCCAGCGCTGCGACGCTTTGGGCCGGATCGTAACGGAACCAGGAAGCCAGGTAAGGCTGGACACTCTCGCGGTACAAACCCTGGAAAGCGGCTGGGACTGCGGCGGTGGTCCGGCCTTGCTCCAAGCCGCTCAGGATCGCCTCGTTCTGCATCGCCAGTTCGCCGCTCAGCTTCGGCGCCAGTTGGGCGCGCAACACGTCCGAGGCGCGCCTGCCGGCGCCCGAGATGGAAACGAAGGCGTCCGCCCCCGCCTTGTGCGCGGCGACCATGCCGATCAGCGATCCTTCGCTGTGGCCGATCACGGTCACGGATGAAAAACGCGGATCGCGCTTCAGTTTGGCGATCCAGCCCGCGGCGTCGTCGATGTAGTTGTCGAAGCGCGCGTCCTTTTCCTGGATCAGTGCGGCCGCGCTGCCCCCAACGCCGCGCTTGTCGTAGCGCACGCTCGCGAACCCGGCGTCGCCCAAGGCCTGCGCCAGCAGCAACAGGCTGTTGTTGGCGCCGGGGAGCAGCTTGCTGTTGCCGTTGCGGTCGGTCGGCCCGGAGCCGGCGATGATCAGCGCCACCGGCACCGGCGCTTTCGCCGCGGGTAGCGACAGGCTGCCGGCCAGCTGACCGGTCGGTGTGTCGAGGGTGACCGGGATGTCCGGAATGGCGGGTCCGGCGTGCGCGGCCGACGCAATCAGGAACGCCGCGAGCGCGGCGAACAACAGGCGCAGGGAATCAGGCTTCAAGATTTCCACTCCTTTCAAGGCGTTTGTAGATCAAGAGAGAATAGAGGGCCGGGATGATCGGGCCGGCCAGCGCCAGCCCCAGGCAGGCCGACATCGGGAGTCCCATCCACGTCGCCGCCAGCGACAGCAAGGCGCCGGCCACCATCGTCCTGGCTGCGAACCGGTGGGTCGAATACCATACCTTCTCGCTGGCCAGGGTCCAGGGCGTGCGGATGCCGATCCAGAAATTGCGCCGCACCTTGCCCATCACGTTGCCGAGCAGGCCGAGGAAGACGGCCAGTCCGCCGATCATCGCGCGGGTCATCGGCGTCGAAGGCGATGCCGCCGCCCAGACCATCACGCACTGGAAGTATCCCAGCATGCAGACGACGATCAGCCCGATCTGCCAATAGGTGGGATCGAACGAATCGACCGTGAAGCGTTTCGGAGAAATCGTCGGCAGCACCGTCCAGAGCAGCATGATGGCCACCATGATGGCGGTCTGCACGAACACCATCGCGCGCGGACCATAGCCGTTTGGCCGGCCTGCCGCGTCCCAGTGCACCGCAATCACCGCGGGAAGCTGCGAGTACAGCGCCATCGTGAAGCCGACAACGGCCAGCACCGCAAGTCCCGACAGCACCAAATACCTGTTTTTCATCGTCCTTCTCCTTTCGATCCGCCAGCCAGTTCCACCGCCCACGCCAGCACGTCTTCGACGACCGTGGTATTGAGCGCGTACCAGATGGTCTGCCCGTCGCGCCGGCTGGTCACCAGGTCGGCCGCCTTCAATACCGCAAAATGATGCGACATGCTCGGCTTGGTCATGTCGAAGCGCTCGGCCAGGTCCCCCGCCGTCATCTCCTCCTTGCGCAACATGCGCAGGATCTCGCGCCTGGTAGGATCTGCGATCGCCTTGAACACCTGATTGACCGCACTCGCCATTTCGAATATCACCTAATTAGGAATCCATCTAAATACTGAACCGGCCTTTCCTCCTTGTCAAGCAAAACTTCGTGCGCACCACGAAGGCAAAAGCCGTGATAATCGAGTGCATGAGCTACGACACCTTTTCGCGCTACACGTATTTACCCCTGCGGGAACCGCAATGACCCAACTCGGCTTTGTCAGATTGTTCTCCTCGCCGTCGACCGCTTTCGTGGTGTCCGTGTTCCTCGTCTCCGTGTTCGGCTATGCGTTCTTCCGCGCCAGCCGCGGCAAGGGCGCAGCCTATTGGCGGCGCCTGGCGCTGGTCGCGGAAGTCTGCGTCGCGGTCGGCCTGATCGGCCTGGCGACGTTTGCCGGACGGATGAAGATCAGCTCCGATCACCAGATGCTGGAACAACGCGTCCGGATGGCGCAGGCCGCGGTGGACGAGCGCGTGCGCGCCGTCACGCTCGATAACTGCGCGCCCGCCGCGAAGCACGCACTGGCGCCATTCAATCCGGCCATCGTCAGGAAGGAGCTGTGCGCCGTCGCCCGCGCCTACAGCGGCGCCAACGGACAAGCCGGCGACCTGGAAACGGCGCAACGGTCGCTGCGCGATTTCGGCAGCCGATATCCCGGCTGCATACCGAACGTGTTCACCAGCCACTCCGATTGCGACGCCCCGGTGGCGGCGGCCGCCAGGTTGGCCGACGAGATCGCGGCGCTCGAGGACAGCAAGCGCGCCGCCCGCAGCGACGAGGCGATGTCGGCCCTGCTGGAGAGTCCCGATGCGTGGGAGTTCCTGCTGCTGGCGTTCGTCATCGCGGCGCTCGGCGTCGCGATCAAGTGCGCGCGCGCCGCTTCGGAGGTGTGGGATTCAGGCAGGTAGCACGCGGGCCAGCCGCGGCAGCGCGGCGAGCGCGTTGTTCCAGGTCGCCGCGGCCACCTGCGCCGGCGCCATGGCGCGCATTTCCGCCAGCGCCGCGCCGATCGCCGGCAACTGCTCCGGGCTGTTGCGGGCCGGGTGGATCCATGCGGGGGCAATGTCCGGCGCGTCCGTCTCGAGCACGATGGCGTCGAGCGGCAAAGTCGTCGCAAGGCGCCGGATCTGCAGCGCGCGCGTGAACGTCATGGCGCCGCCGAAGCCCAGCCTGAATCCCAGGTCGATATAGGTCTGCGCCTGCTGGAAGCTGCCGTTGAAGGCGTGGGCGATGCCGCCAGCCGGCCGGATCTGGCGCACGTGCTTGAGCACCTGGTCCTGCGAGCGGCGCACGTGCAGCAGCACCGGCAGGCCGAAATCGCGGGCGATGCGCAGTTGCTCGCGCAGGAAGTGGTCCTGCTTTTCGCGCATGCCGGGCTCGCACAGCATCGGGATAAAGAAGTCCAGCCCGATTTCGCCGATGGCGACGAAACGGGGATCGTCCAGCGCCGCTTCGGCCAGCGCGCGCAGCGCAACCAGGTCTTCCTCGGTCGCATTCGGCACGCACATCGGATGGATGCCGAGCGCGTAGCTGGCGTTCGGCGCCGTCGCCGCCAGCTGGGCGACGGCAGCGAAGTTGTAGCGGTCCACCGCCGGAATCACGATCATCGACACGCCGGCCTGGCCGGCCTTTTCAGCCACCGCCAGCGACTCGCCGCCGAATTCGTGCGCGTCGAGATGGCAATGGGTGTCGATCCACATGGCGGGGCCTTATTCGGGCTGCAATCCGTTTTCGGTCAGGCGGAACACGCGGTCGCAGCGGCGCGCCAGTTCGATGTCGTGGGTGACGATGACGAACGCGGTGCCCAGCGTCTTCGACAACTCCAGCATCAGGTCGAAGATCGACTGCGCCGTGGTGTGGTCCAGGTTACCGGTCGGCTCGTCGGCCAGCACGCAGGCCGGCTGGGTCACCAGCGCGCGCGCCAGCGCGACCCGCTGGCGTTCGCCGCCGGACAGCTCGCCCGGCCGGTGCGCAACGCGCTTGCCCAGGCCGACCCGTTCCAGGATCGCCTGCGCCTGGAGCACCGCCTCCGCGCGCTTCTCGCGCCGGATCATCAGCGGCATCGCCACGTTGTCGAGCGCCGAAAACTCGGGCAGCAGGTGGTGGAACTGATAGACGAAACCGAGCGCCCCGTTGCGCAGGTCGCCGCGGCGGGTCTCCGACAGGGTCGCGAAATCCTCGCCGAGCAGGGTCACCGATCCCGTGGTCGGCGTATCGAGCCCGCCCAGCAGGTGCAGCAGCGTCGACTTGCCCGAGCCCGAGGCGCCGACGATGGCGATGCGCTCGCCGGCCTTGATGCTGAAATCGACGTGGCTCAGGACCTCGACCGAATATGATCCCTGGGTGAAGGTCTTGCCCAGGCCGCGGCACGACAGCACCGGCATGTTTGCTTGCTTATTCATAGCGCAGCGCCTCCGCCGGCTTCACGCGCGATGCGGCGAAGCTTGGATACAGCGTGGCTACAAAAGCCAGGATCACGGCCAGGCCGCCGATCTTGGCCACGTCCGGCCAGCGCAGGTCGGACGGCACGGTGCTGATGAAGTAGATATCCTTGGACAAAAACTGCACTCCCAACAGGTGTTCGATAAACGGCACGATGACGTCCACGTTGAGCGCGACCAGCACGCCGAAGCCCACGCCCATGGCGGTGCCCATCAGGCCGACGAGCGCGCCCTGGATCATGAAGATCTTCATGATCGAACGGGGCGAAGAACCGAGCGTGCGCAGGATCGCGATGTCCGCCTGCTTGTCGGTCACGGTCATCACCAGCGTCGACACCAGGTTGAACGCGGCAACCGCGATGATCAGGGTCAGGATAATAAACATCATCTTCTTTTCGGTCTGTACGGCGGCGAACCAGGTCGCGTTCTGCTGCGACCAGTCGCGCACCACCAGCCCGCCGGGCATGCTGCCCTTGAGTTCCTGCGCCACCTGCGGCGCCTGGTGCATGTCGGCGATGCGCAGGCGCAGGCCGGACGGGCCGTCGAGCCGCTCCATCTTCTCGGCGTCTTCCAGGCTGATGAACGCCAGGCCCGAGTCGAATTCGTAGTGGCCGGCTTCGAAGATGCCGGCCAGCGTGAAGGTGCGGGTGCGCGGCAGCATGCCGGCCGGCGTGGTCTGCGCCTGCGCCAGCAGCATCGTCACCTTGTCGCCCATCGACAGGTTCAGCGCGCGCGCCAGCGCGTAGCCCATTACGATGTTGAACGAGCCCGGCTTGAGGTCGTCGAAGCTGCCCGCCTTCATCTGGCGCGCGACGTCCGACACCTTGCCTTCTTCGGAAGGAAGCACGCCGCGGATGATCGCCGGGCGCATCACGTCGCGCACCAGCATGCCCTGGGTCTCGACGAACGGCGCCGCGCCTTTGACCGCCGGATTCTTGAAGGCGTCCTGCACCGACGTCTGCCAGCTGGGCAGCGCGCCGCGCGGATCGAACACCTCGATATGCGCCAGCACCGACAGCATGCGGTCGGTGACTTCTTTCTGGAAGCCGTTCATCACCGACAGCACGACGATCAGGGCGGCCACGCCGAGCCCGATGCCGGCCACCGAAATGAGGGAGATAAAGGAGATGAAGCTGTTGCGGCCACTGCGCTTGCCGGCGCGCGTATAGCGCAGGCCGACCAGCCATTCATACGGCATTTTGTGGATGATACTCATGGGCTCCGACGGGAAATTCGATTGAGCCCGCAGTGTGCCACACAAAGCTGGTCCACGACAGAGCTTGTCACAATTGAATCGCCCCCGCGGATTTCCGGCGCCGGCGCCCGATGCCCTACAATGTCGGGCATGACCGAAATTACGCTTGTCCTGCCGTTCGCCCTGCCCCCGCCCGAACTCGCCCCCGACCTGGTACGCGCGCTGGAGACGCCCTCCCTGGCCGCGCTGCTGTCGCGCACCTCGTCCGACCGCGCCAGCGCGGCCGATCCCGACGCGCGCGCGCTGCCGCACGAGCTGTGGCTGGGCCGCGCGCTCGGACTGTCCGACGGGCGCAAGCTGTCGTTCGCCGCCGCGGCGATGCGCGGTTTCGGACTCGATCCGGCCGGCGGCGCCTGGATGATCTTGCATCCGGCCCACATCGAGATCTCGCGCACCTTCCTGATGATGGGCGACCTGCGCCGTCTCGGCCTGGTGGAATCGCATTCGCGCGCGCTGTTCGACAGCGCCAGGCCGTATTTCGAAGACAGCGGCCTGACGCTGCTGTACGGCGACGCCCACACCTGGTTCATGCGCGCCGACGCCTGGCGGGACCTGGACACCGCCTCGCCCGACGCCGCGGGCGGCATGAACCTGACCGACTGGCTGCCGCTGGGCGCGCGCGCCCTCGACTATCGCAAGCTGCAAAACGAAGTGCAGATGCTGTGGCACCAGCATCCCGCCAACATCGAGCGCGAAGCGCGCGGCTGGCCGGCGGTCAATTCGTTCTGGCCGTGGGGCGCCGCAAGCGCGGGCGACATGCCGTCGACGCAGCTTGCGTGCGCCGGCTCGCCGCCCTGGCTGTCCGCCATCGCCCAACAGCATGGCACGTTCGGCAGCCTGCTCGACGCCGGCAAGCCGGCCCTGTTCTGCGACGGCCGCCTGGCCGAAGCGGCGCTGGCCACCGACTGGGCGGGCTGGCTGCAGCACATGCGCCAGCTCGACCAGGACACCTTCACGCCGCTGCTCGACGCGGTAACAAAGGGCCGAATCGGCAGCGCGCGCCTGGTGCTAAGCCACCGCAACGCCCTCGCCGAATTCACCACCACCGCCATGGCGCAACGCAAATTCTGGCGCCGCCCGACTCTGGACCGACTGCTGCCATGACCCGCATTTCCACCCGCCCCTGTTCGTTCCGTACTTCCGAGATGCTGCGCCAGGGCGGCGTCCATCCCGTCCTCGCGCGCCTGTACGCCTCGCGCGGCCTGACCGACACCCGCGAGCTGTCGAGCGAACTGGCCGCGCTGATTGCGCCGGCCGGCCTGCTGCACATCGACGCGGCGGCCGTGTTCCTGGCCGACTCGATCGCCGCCGGCAAGAAGATGACCATCGTCGCCGATTACGACTGCGACGGCGCCACCGCCTGCGCCACCGCGCTGCGCGGACTGCGCGCGATGGGCGCGACCGTCGACTACATCGTGCCGAACCGCTTCGAATACGGCTACGGGCTGACGCCGGAGATCGTCGAACTGACCGCGCGCGAAAAGGCGCCCGACATCATCATCACCGTCGACAACGGCATCGCCAGCATCGACGGCGTGGCCGAGGCCAACCGGCGCGGCATCGAAGTGGTGGTGACCGACCACCACCTGCCGGCCGACACGCTGCCGGACGCGCGCGTGATCGTCAACCCGAACCAGCCGGAATGCGGCTTCCCCAGCAAGCACCTGGCCGGCGTCGGCGTGGTGTTCTACGTGCTGCTCGCACTGCGCGCCGAGATGCGCCGGCGCGGCATTTTCGACGCCCAGACCCAGCCCAAGCTCGACAGCCTGCTCGACCTGGTCGCGCTGGGCACCGTGGCCGACGTGGTGCGGCTCGATCCCAACAACCGCATCCTGGTCGCCCAGGGCATCAAGCGCATGCGCGCCGGGCGCATGCACCCTGGCGTGGCGGCGCTGTTCCGGGTGGCCGGCCGCGAAGCGCGCAGCGCCTCGCCGTTCGACCTCGGCTTCGCGCTCGGCCCGCGCCTGAACGCGGCCGGCCGGCTGGACGACATGTCGCTCGGGATCGAATGCCTGGTCACCGACGACGAGGGACGCGCCTGGGCGATCGCCCAGCAGCTCAACGAGATCAACCTGAAGCGGCGCGAGATCGAAGCGGAGATGCAGGACGCCGCGCTGCTGCACCTCGATGCGTGGCAGCCTGCCGACAGCAGCACCATTAGCGTGTTCGACGCCAATTGGCACCAGGGCGTGATTGGCATCGTCGCCTCGCGCCTGAAAGAGAAATTCTTCCGGCCGACGATCACGTTCGCGCCCGGCGCGGACGGCTGGATCAAGGGATCCGGCCGTTCGATCCCCGGCTTTCACCTGCGCGACGCGCTCGACCTGGTGTCGAAACGGGCGCCTTCGCTGATCGACAAATTCGGCGGCCACGCGATGGCCGCCGGCCTGACCCTGCGCGCCGATGCGTTCGACGCGTTCTCGGAGGCGTTCGAGGCGGTCGGCAAGGCCTGGCTCAGCGAAGCGCAGCTCGAGCGCGTGATCGAGACCGACGGACCGCTGGAAGATGCGTACTACACGACGCATTTCATCGAGCTGATGGACGGCCAGGTGTGGGGCCAGGGCTTCGCGCCGCCGGTGTTCTGCGACGAGTTCAGGGTCATCAGCCAGCGCATCCTCAAGGAGCGCCACCTGAAACTGCTGCTCGAACGGAACGGCCAGCGCTACGACGCGATCTGGTTCGGCCACACCGCCTCGCTGGGCGAACGCGCGCGCGTGGCGTTCCGGCTCGACGCCAACGAATACAACGGCGTGACCAAGGTGCAGCTGATGGTGGAGCACGCCGAACCGATATAGCGTCGTAACTCCGGCGGCAGGCCCGCCGGGCTTTTCGGCTCCCGAAAGCTATGCGTAGTAATAGCTTGCCGCCCCGCGCCCTTTCATTACACTTCAACCCAAGCCGGGTGGTTTTCCGCCCGTCGCACCTGGTTGGAGGAGCCACCATGACCCTGCACGTGCCTACGTCCCTGCTGCTGCAGGCCGGCGAGAACCAAGAGGCGCAGCGCTTCCTGCTCGCGTCCACGGAATGGATCGACCTGCAGACCCGCGTCCAGGCGATGCTGGCCCTGCCTTCGGATCTCGGCGAATTCGAGGAGCGCTACGGCGACGCGTCCGGCTCCCAGATGAAGCAATGCTTCCATGCGATGCGCAAACTGCAGCAAACCGCGAGCCGCTATGGCAGTCCTAAAAGCCTGCGCGCGCACATCCTGAACGACCCGCGCTTTCTCGCCGATGCGGACCGCCCGCGGAACGACGCCCTGGCGGCGACGGTCTGGACCCTCGAACACGCGCACGAAGACGCCCAGGCGCTGGCCGAAGCGTTCAGAACCATCCCCGCGCTCGCGCGCGCCGGGGAGGTCGCGGCGATCAAGGCGAGACTCCTCGGCGAGGGCAGGATCATCGACCGGATGCACATCACGATCGACCAGCTCAACGTCCTGATCGCGGAATTCCAGGCGATCGAAAGCGAACTCGATGCCGCGCAGCTGGCGATGACCGCCTTCACCGAGCGCGCGTCGCGCACCCGCGCGAGCCTGGACAAGGAAATCGGCGCGCTGCAGGCGGCCGTGGTCGCGCTGGAGCGCGCGCGCGAAGCCGCCTACCAGAGGTGGCTCGCGCTGACGCTGTCGGCCTGCATCGTGCCCGGCTCGATCGCCATCGCCGGCGCCATGCTGATGGTCACGCTGGCGCTGCCCCCTGGAGCGTCGAGCTTCGCGATCGGTCCGGCCGCCGCCGGCGCGCGCACCACGGCGTCGGCCGCGTCGCTGGCCCATTCGGCTGCCGCGGCGCGCGCCGCCTACGAAACCCTAGTGGCGGACCTGCAGGCCGAAGGCGACCTGTTCACCACCCAGGTCTGCTTCCGCACCGACCTTGGCGCGCTCGACCAGCTGATGAAGTTCTCGCTGCCCGATTCGAGCGGCGTGATCGGCGACCTTGTGGCGCTGAAGCACGGCTGGACCGGCGCGATCCGCGAGCTGAGCGCGCGGGCCAACGAACTGAGTGCCGCGAACCTTCATGGAACAACCTGGCTCGACGAACAGGCGATGGAGCAGGCGGCGGCCGGCTGGCGGCTGCTCGACAGCGCCATCCGGGCTTTCGTGGCCGGCGCCTTCCTGGAAGCCGACGCGATCGATTTCGGCAGCGTGCTGCCGCGCGACGACAGCGCCTGGCAGGCCCATTTCTCCTTCCGCAAGGCTGCCTGAGATGAGGCCACATCCTTGAACGCCGCCGCGATGCCCGCACCACCCTCGATCGGTCCGCCGGCGGGGATGCTCGCATACGTCCCGGCCGGTCATCCGGCCCGGTTCGCGATGTCCTGCGAAGGCTGGCACGAGCTGCTGGCGTTCGTCAACGCCGCAGGCGCGCTGCCGGCGGCGGCGCACGGCTCCGCGACGATGACTTTGGTGCTCGCCGCGGCGGAGCAATGCGGTCATCCGGGCACAATCCGCGCCGCGCTGCGCGAGACGCCGTCGCTGCTCGACGCGTGGGACGCGCCGGCCGGCGTCGTAGCACATACCGCCTGGCTGGCCAAGCGCGTCTCCGACGCCGCCGGCATGCTTGCGAACGGCCTCGAGAGCGTACTGCGCAACCTGCCGGAGGTCCCGGCCAGGGAGCAGGCCGCCGTCCTCTCCGCCTGGCTGTACGACCGCGCCGTCGGCCCGGTGCCGCTGGCGAAAGCGATGGCGGCGGAAGTCGACATGCTGATCGAAAAATTCAAACGGCTCGAGGACAGCATCCGGCGCTGCAGCCAGGATCTCGACTTCGGCGTGCCGATTCCGCGCGTGGCAAGGGCGGTGGCCGGCATCGTCGACCGATTGCTGTTGCTGGAGGCGGCATGGGTCGAAGTGAACTCCCACATGGTCATCCTGGGCAATCGCATCACGGAGGCGCACGTCGGCAGCCAGCCCTTCCTCGATCCGGCCAGGTCGCGCCGCGCGATCGCGGCGTGGAAATCGGTCGGCGAGGCGTGCGGGCGCTTTGCCGCTTCGCTCGGCTACGACGACGATGGTTTCACACGGAGGCAAGGATGACGTACATGCAGGAATCGAGCGCGGTCGCCGCGGCGACCATATCGGCGGCGCATGCGGTCGCGGTGCCGAATGCGGCGCTCGAACGCCGCCGCGACGGCTACGCGCTGGTCTTCGCGAGCGCCTCGTGGCGCCATCTGCAGACCTGGATTTCCCTCGCGAGGGAGCTGCAGCCGTCAACGGTGGGCGAAGACGGCGCCGGCCGGGTGCTCGACAACATCCGTGACGCAGCGATCGCCTTCGGTTCGCCCGCCACGGTGCGGCAGCAGCTGCGCGATCAGCCAGCCATCCTGTCCGGCGACCTGGCGCCCGAGGCGCCATATGCCGCGGTGATCTGGTGGACCGGCGGGCTGCAGGAGGCTGCCGGAATGACGGCGTCGGTGTTTCAGCGCATGACCACCCCGCACACCGGCGCCGCCGATATCCGCAGCCACCTGCGCCTGCTCGCCGCCATCGCGGACCAGGCCAGGCGCCGGGTCGCGCCGTTGCTCGATGGCCTCACCGACGCCAGGGTGGCGCTGCTGGAGACCAATCGCGCCTTGTCCGACGCCAGCGTGCGGGTCGGTGAAATGCTGCTGCACCGCCAGGATGCTGTGACCGGGGCGCACGAGCGCGTCAGCCGGCTCGAACGCCAACTCGCCCGCCTCGGCCTGTTCAACGCCCATCGCAAACAGGCAGTGCTGTCGCGGCTCCATGCGATGCAAAGGGATCGCGCCGCGGCGATGCAGCGCGAGCACTGCGTCGAGCTGCAACTGCGCGCCTTCGACGCCCTCCTCGACGAAGGCGCCTGGATCGGGCCGGCGCTGGCCGATGCGATCGAAACGCTGGAAAAGCTGAGGACCGCGTGGACCCGCTTCGGCGCCGGCATGACGCAGGTGGCCGTCGACTCCTCGGACGCCGAGCTGGCCGATGGGCGATGGCTCGAACGCACGCTCGGCCCGGCCGAATCGGTGTGCCAGTGGAGCGCGCTCGAACGGGCCGCGCGCGACTTCATGGCCGATCTCCTGCCCGCGGCACACCAGGCCGCCCGCGACTAGGGCTTCTTGCAGTCGCAGACGTCGTTGCCGCGGTCGAACACGATGCGCCACCGTCCCGGCGCCTCCAGCCGCCAGATCGAGCTGAATCGCGCCACCAGCTTGCCGCCCTGGTCGTACACCGGTCCCCCGCTGATCGCCAGCTTCCCGGACGCGAGCACCTCGACCTGGTCGGGCTCCCACGAAAACGGCGCCGCCGGCTTGTCGAAAAAGCGCTTCCATCCCTTGGCTACCGCCTCCTTGCCTCGCATCGGCGGCTCCGGATCGTTGAAGAACACCGCCTCGTCCGACAGGAAGCTGCTGAACGCCGCATGGTCGCGCGCCTTCATCGAGGCGGCGAAGGCGCGCTCGGTATCGGTCACCTGCTGCTTCAATTCCGCATTGGTCGGCGCCGCCGCGCAGGCGCCCGCGGCAAACCAGGCCAGCACGATGCCCGCGCTCGTGGATTTCAAGGTCATCGTCGCTCCCGGGGTGAAAAACGTGCGGCCATTCTGGCATAGAGATGTCCGGACGACAACATGAGTCGCTTGCGCGTCAATCAGAAAAGGAGTATAACTACTCCACAAACGGAGCCATCATGAACCTAGCCTACGCCTACCCGAAGAGCCGATTCGAACCCGCCGTGCTGGTCGACCTGAATGCCCGGGCCGAGCGCGAGCGCCTGTCCAAGTCCGCGCTGAAGGGCTTCTTCAAGCTCGCCGCGGCCTGGAAGCTGCGCGACGAGGATGCCCGCGAACTGCTCGGCGGCCTGTCCTCATCGGCCTTCTACGAGTGGAAGAAGAATCCCGACCGCGTGCTGGAAGTCGACCGCATCACGCGCATCTCCTACCTGCTCGGCATCTACAAAGCGCTGCACATCCTGTACGGCGACAAGCTGGCCGACGAATGGGTGGCGCTGCCCAACAAGAATCCGGTGTTCGGCGGCCGCACACCGCTGTCGCAGATGCTGGCCGGCGGCCTGTTGGCGATGCAGACGGTACGCAAGCTGCTCGACGCACGCCGCGGGGGCCTGTGACCTTGGCCATCCTGCCGGTCACCCCGCTGCGCCAGTTCGACACCTGCCGGCTGATCCCGTCGCGCTTTGCCGACGTCGAGGACTCGGTGCTGGCGCCGCTGGCCGAGGACAGCGACATGCTGCGCGACCTGTTCGAGCTCGATAACGCCACCAACGAGCGGCTGCGCGGCGAGTACGGCGGCCTGCCCGGCATCGGCGTCGACGAACTGGTATTCGGCGTGCCCAATTTCCGCATCATCAACGCCGCCTACACCTATCCCCGTCCCGAAGGCAGCCGCTTCAACGACGGCGAACGCGGCGCCTGGTATTGCGCGTTCGAGCCCGAAACCGCGCTGGCCGAGATCACCTTCCACAAGACCGTCGAGTACCAGGAGATCGACCGCTTCGACGACAGCGTCAGCTACCAGACCATGCTGGCCGATTTCACCAGCACTTTCCACGACCTGCGCGGCGCGCGCAATTTCAGGAACACGCTGGCGCCCGACAGCTACATCGCCTCGCAGGCGCTGGCCGAGGAACTGCTCAAAGCGGGCTCGATGGGCGTGATTTATCCCAGCGTGCGGCGCGCCGGCGGCACCTGCCTGGCGTGCTTCCGGCCCGCGCTGGTGGGCAATGTGCGCAAGGGACGCGCCTATCGGTTAACATGGGCGGGTTCGCCGACTCCGGTCGTCGAGTCCATCTGACTTTTACATCCAGCGCCATGAAGACCAATCCAGACAAAGACATCGAACTGCACCAAAAAATCAATAGCGAAACCGCGCGCCTGCCCTGGGCTGAACTGCTGCGCCACTTCGCCCAGGGATCGGTGGTGTTCGTCAGCCCGGACCTCGACCTGATCGACGTCGCGGTGCGCATCTCGCACGACGACAAGGACAGCATCGCAAGCTGGATGCAGGATGGGAAGATTGGCAAGGTGACCGATGAACAGGCGCTCGCGTGGAGCGATGCGCAGGCCGAGCTGTGGACGTCGGTGGTGCACCCGTTCATCCTGGTTCAGCAGGAGCGCAAGAAACTCAACTGAAGGATGGGGTCAGGCCGGCGACCTGACCCCGGGGTTCCCGCTAGCGCGAGATATCCACCGCGTACAGCGCGTAGCCTTTACCGCCGCCGTCATCCGCCTTCAACAGAGACACATTGTCCAGTCCTGCCTGGCGCGCCACGTCCAGCATCCCCGGCGCCGAATGGAACACCACCGGCCCGGCCGTCTTCACTTTCGCGAAGCGCCAGCTGCGCTGCGCCCCGTGCGCGGCAAACGACAGCTGCTTCGACGCCTTGATCCAGTTGATCAGCACCTCGCGGTTGGTGTCCGGCGACGCCAGCACGGTCTTGCTGCCGTCCAGTCCGGGAAATCCACCGCCGCCGCTGGCCCGGTAGTTATTGGTGGCGACGATGAACTCCTGCGACGCTGCGACCGGCTTGCCGCGGTACGCCAGCTTGCCGACCCGCTTGCCCGGCGGCTGGGTGATGTCGATCTCGTAGCTGAAATCGTCCGACGTGATGGTGTCAAAGTTATAGCTCGGGAAGGACGGGTTGACCAGCTCCTGCGGCGCCGCCTTCGACGGGTCGATGGTGTTGAAGCGCCCGGCTCCATGCTCCAGCCAGGCCTTCAGTCCCGCGCCGTCGACCTTCACCGCGTACAGCGTGTTCGGATACAGATACAGGTCCGCCGCATTGTTCAGCGCCAGACTGCCCGCCTTCACGTCGGTATAGTCGCTGACGCCGGCCGAGCCGCTCTTGAACGCGGACGCCATCGACAGCACCGGCAGCTTCGCGTACTGCGGCAGGTTCGCCTGCACATACTTCGACACGTAATCGGCCTGCGCGTGATTGACCGGCGCAATCGCCGACTCGTCGCCGACGTCCGCGAAATAGCTCGACATGCGAAACGCGCTGGCGCCGACTGGCGTCTTCACGTACGCGATCGTGGCCTGGTGTTCGTTTGCTACCAGCGCGGCGATCTCCGGATCCGGCGCCGCGGATTGCGCGCTGCGCGCCTCGACCGTGGTCTGCCCCTTGTCCACCGTCCAGCGCGCGCCGTCGTATTTCAAATGCAGCCCGATCACGCCCAGGTGCTTGCCCCACAGGTTCGCCATGGTGGTCGGCACGCCGTTGACCAGCCCCTTCGCCTTGTCCACTCCCGGCAGGTTGAACTGGGCGACCGCGCTGGAAGCGTTCGGGAAAATCTGATGCGAGTGCCCGATCAGCATCGCGTCGATGCCGGGAACCTGCGACAGGTGCCAATTGCCGTTCTCGATGTCCGGCGTGTACGGGCTGTTATCGAGCCCGCCGTGAGAGATCGCGATGACAAGGTCGGCGCCCTCGGCACGCATCTGCGGGATGTACTTCATCGCCGTCTCGCGGATTCCTTCCGTATATACCTTCCCGTCCAGCCAGCGCTTGTCCCAGGCGACGATGGTCGGCGGCGTGAAGCCGATGATGCCCACCTTGACGGTGGCGCTGATTGGCTTGCCGTTGGCGTCCAGCGCGCTGACCTGCTTGGCGATGATGCGGTACGGTGCAAACAGCTGCCTGCGCGTTTTGGTGCTGTAGACGTTCGCCAGCACCTGCGGGAACGCCGGACCGGCGCAGCGCGGTTTGGCGGGATCGACGCCCTCCACGTCGAACTGGCTGCCGGTCACCTGGCTCAGGTAGCCCAGGCCGTAGTTGAATTCGTGGTTGCCGATTCCCCCGCCTTCCATGCCAAGCTTGTTCATCACCTTGTAGACCGCAAGCGTTTCGGAGCACGCCAGCGGCGCCACCAGCGCCTGGTAATCGGCCAGCGCGGTGCCCTGGATGGTGTCGCCGTTATCGAGCAGCAGGGTGTTCGGGAATTCGGCGCGCGCCTTCCGGATCAGCGTGGCGGTGCGATCGAGGCCGAACGACGGATCCGGCGCCAGCTTGTAATAATCGTATCCAAGCACGTTGGAGTGGACGTCGGTGGTTTCCAGCACCGCCAGCGTGGCGGTCGCGCCGGCGGGAACCGAAGGCGACTGCACCGTGGCGCAGCCCGCGAGCAGCAGCGGCGTCAATACGATGCAGGTTTGATAAGCGAAGCGAAGTTTCATGGGGCGGCCCGGATGGTCAGATCGCAAACATCATACGGTAACGCCCGTGCCGCGATCAAGGCGCCGCGCGCGCGGTGGGGTATAATCGAAGGTTCGATTCAACCAATTCTAGAAGACCGACACGATCATGGAAGCTGAACGCATCAACGCCCTTTCCGCCCTGCTGAACGACTTGACCAGTCGTGAAGCCGAACTTCGGAGGTATCTTTGACTTCGATAAGAAGTCAGAGAAGCTCGAGCAGGTAAACGAAGAACTCGAAGATCCGACCGTCTGGAACGATCCGAAGCGCGCCCAGGACCTCGGCAAAGAGAAAAAGGCGCTGGAAGGCGTCGTGCACACGCTGATCAAGGCCGACGCGGACCTGAAGGACGCGAACGACCTGTTCGAGATGGCGCGCGAGGAAAACGACGACGACACGCTGGAAGCGGTCATCGCCGACGCCGACGCCATCCTGAAAGTCGTCGAAGGCATGGAATTCCGCCGCATGTTCAGCGGCCAGCTCGACGCCAACAACTGCTTCATCGACATCCAGGCCGGCGCCGGCGGCACCGAAGCCCAGGACTGGGCCTCGATGCTGCTGCGCCAGTACCTGCGCTATTGCGAGCGCAAGGGCTTCAAGGTCGAGATTCTCGAGCAGTCCGACGGCGAAGTCGCGGGCATCAAGACCGCCACGCTGAAAGTCGAGGGCGAGTACGCCTATGGCCACCTGCGCACCGAAACCGGCGTGCACCGCCTGGTCCGCAAGTCGCCGTTCGATTCGGCCAACGGCCGCCACACCTCGTTCACCAGCCTGTTCGTGTACCCGGAGGTGGACGACTCGATCGAGATCGACATCAACCCGGCCGACATCCGCGTCGACACCTACCGCGCGTCGGGCGCCGGCGGCCAGCACATTAACAAGACCGATTCGGCAGTTCGCCTGACGCACGGCCCGACCGGTATCGTGGTGCAGTGCCAGAACGACCGCAGCCAGCACCGCAACCGCGCCGAAGCGATGGAGATGCTGAAGGCGAAGTTGTACGAGGCCGAACTGCGCAAGCGCATGAGCGAGCAGCAGAAGCTGGAAGACTCGAAGACCGACGTGGGCTGGGGCCACCAGATCCGCTCTTACGTGCTGGACCAGTCCCGCATCAAGGACCTGCGCACCAACTTCGAGACCGGCAATACCAAGAACGTGCTGGACGGCGACCTGGACGACTTCATCTCGGCCTCCCTCAAGCAAGGCGTATAAGCGATGGCAACCGAAAAAAGCGCATTCATTTTCGACATGGATGGCACCATCGTCGACAACATGGCGTTCCACACGAAGTCGTGGATCACCTTCTTCGAGCAGCGCGGCATGTCGATCGACGCGGAGGAATTTTTCCGCACCACCGCCGGCCGCCAGGGCAAGGAAATCATCCGCGCCCACATGGGCGAGCACCTCGAAGACCATGAAGTCGTTACGCTGAACCAGGAGAAGGAATCGGTCTATCGCGAGCTGTATGGCCCGCATCGCAAGACCGTCGGCGGCTTCGACGACCTGATCGCGCGCGCGAAGCGGCAAGGCGTCGTGCTGGCGGTGGCGACCGCGGCGCCGACTGCCAACATCGAGTTCACGCTCGATGGGCTCGACCTGCGCCGCCACTTCGACGTGATCGTCGGCGCGGCCGATGTCGCGCGCGGCAAGCCGAATCCCGATGGCTTCCTGCTCGCGGCCGAACGCTGCGGCGTGGCGCCTGCCGACTGCATCGTGTTCGAAGACGCGCCGTTGGGCGTGGAGGCGGCGCGCCGCGCGCGCATGCGCTGCGTGGTGCTGACCACCACTTTGCCGGCCGAAGCGTTCGCCCAATTCGACAACGTCATCGCCATTGCCAGCGACTTTTCCGCGCTCGACATCGACGCGCTGTTTGCAGCCTGACCAACCAACACCAAAACAATATTAATTATGACTACGGATATCCAGGACCAAGCCGCCCAGCCGGCTGACGAGAACAAGATCATGGCCGAGCGCCGTGCCAAGCTGGCGACCTTGCGCGACAAGGGCGTCGCCTTCCCGAACGACTTCCGCCCGCAGCACAAGGCGTCCGAGCTGCACGCGGAATTCGGCGCCAAGTCGCGCGAAGAACTCGAAGCCAATCCGGTCGCCGTCGTCCTCGCCGGCCGCATGATGCTCAAGCGCGAAGCGGGCAAGAAGGCCGCCTTTGCGACGCTGCAGGACTCGTCGGGCGCGCGCGCCGACGGCCGCATCCAGATCTACGCCACGCTCGACCTGACCGGCGCCGAAGCGATGGAAGCGCTGCACCACTACGACCTGGGCGACATCCTGGGCGTCGAGGGCACGCTGTTCAAGACCAAGACCGACGAACTGACCGTCAAGGTCACCACGCTGCGCCTGATCACCAAATCGCTGCGCCCGCTGCCGGACAAGTTCCACGGCCTGGCCGACCAGGAAACCAAGTACCGCCAGCGTTACGTCGACCTGATCATGAGCGAAGACACGCGCCGCGTCTTCAAGGCGCGCACCGCCGCGATGTCGTCGATCCGCCGCTTCATGGAGAAGAACGACTTCATGGAAGTCGAAACGCCGATGCTGCACACGATCCCTGGCGGCGCGGCGGCCAAGCCGTTCATCACGCACCACAACGCGCTCGACATGGAGATGTTCCTGCGCATCGCGCCGGAGCTGTACCTCAAGCGCCTGGTGGTCGGCGGCTTCGACCGCGTGTTCGAGGTGAACCGCAACTTCCGCAATGAAGGGGTCTCGCCGCGCCACAATCCAGAATTCACGATGATGGAATTCTATGCGGCGTACACCGACTACCAGTGGATCATGAACTTCACCGAAGCGGTGATCCGCCAGGCCGCGATCGACGCGCACGGCACCGCGATGCTGACCTACGGCGGCCGCGAACTGGACCTGACCAAGCCGTTCCACCGCATGACGATCGTCCAGGCGATCAACAAGTTCGCGCCGCACTACACCAACGAGCAGCTGCACGACATGGAGTTCCTGAAAGCGGAGCTGCTCAAGTTCGGCGTCAAGCCGTTCGCCACGTCGGGCCTCGGTTCGCTGCAGCTGTCGCTGTTCGAAGAGACCGCCGAAGCGCAGCTGTGGGAGCCGACCTTCATCATCGACTACCCGGCCGAAGTGTCGCCGCTGGCGCGCGCATCGGATACCGAGCCTGGGATCACCGAGCGCTTCGAGCTGTTCATCGTCGGCCGCGAGATCGCCAACGGTTTCTCGGAGCTGAACGATGCGGAAGACCAGTCGGCGCGTTTCCTGGCGCAGGTCGCGGCCAAGGATGCGGGCGATGAAGAGGCGATGTACTACGACGCCGACTACATCCGCGCGCTGGAATACGGCATGCCGCCGGCCGGCGGCTGCGGCATCGGCATCGACCGGCTGATGATGCTGATCACCGATTCGCCGAACATCCGCGACGTGATCCTGTTCCCGCACCTGCGCAAGGAAGACTAAGCATAGTGTAGGGGTCTGGTCCTGCGGACCTGACCCCGGTTTTGGTTAGTAGCCGAAGCGCGTCGCGACGTGGCTGGCGGCAAGCAACGCGCCAACGAGTCCGACCACCCTCCAAGTCTGCGCGCGAAGCGCATTGTGCAGCTCGACTCGAACACGTTCGATGTGCAGTTTAAGCTCATGATAATCAGACTTGTGCTCGGCGCGAAGGTCTTGAAAGCCTGATTTTTGCTCGAGACGCAAGTCCTGCAAGTCCGATTTCGTCGCATAGTTCGAACGCATGACGGCCACGTCGACCTTCAACGTCGCCAACTCATCTTCAAACGAACAGGAATCGTGGTTCATTCCTTATGTTCGCGCCGCGCGAACATGGCGTCAACGGCCGCAGGATTGAACCGCGCTGACCGTTTTGCCATCTCAGCAAACCTACTGAATCACCCGATAGCACGGAACATACGTCTTGCCCGGCAGTTTCATCCGGCTTTGCGCGACGAACGAGGACAGCAGCGCGTCCATCGGACCCATGATGGACGGGTCGCCATGAATCTCGAAATGGCCGTATTTCTCGATCGCCCGAATACCCTCGTCCTTGACGTTCCCGGCCACCACGCCTGAAAAAGCGCGCCGCAGATTGGCCGCCAGCAGGTGCGTTTCCTGATTCTTGTGCAGGCTCAGGCTGCGCATGTTTTCGTGCGTCGGCTTGAACGGGCGCTGGAATTCCTGGTCGATTTTCAGCAGCCAGTTGAAGTAATACGCGTCGCTGCGCGATTTGCGGAATTCGCGCACTTCCTTGATCGCCATTTGCATTTCGCGCGCCACCGCTTCCGGATCGTCGACGATGATTTTGTAGCGCTTCTGCGCCTCGGCGCCCAGCGTGGTGCCGATGAACGAATCGATCTGCCTGAAATAATCCCGCGCGGTTTCAGGTCCGGTGAAAATCAGGGGATATGGAATCTCCGCGTTATCCGGATGCAGCAGGATGCCGAGGATGTAAAGAATCTCCTCCGCCGTGCCGGCGCCGCCCGGAAACACGATAATCCCGTGGCCAGTGCGGACGAACGCTTCCAGCCGCTTTTCGATATCCGGCATGATCACCAGGTCGTTGACGATCGGATTCGGCGATTCGGCCGCGATAATGCCCGGCTCCGAAATCCCGAGATAGCGTCCGCCGGTCAGCCGCTGCTTGGCGTGCCCGATGGTGGCGCCCTTCATCGGCCCTTTCATCGCGCCCGGGCCGCAGCCGGTGCAGATGTCCAGGTCGCGCAGCCCCATTTGGTAGCCGACTTCCTTCGAATAATTGTATTCGACGCGGTTGATCGAATGGCCGCCCCAGCACACCACCAGGTTCGGATTGCGCTGGGGCTTCAGCACATTCGCATTGCGCAGGATATGGAACACCGAATCGGTAATGCCGTCGGAGCGGCTCATGTCGAAATTCGGATTGTCGGTCACCTCATTGCTGACGAAGACAATATCGCGCAGCACCGCGAACAGGTGCTCGTGAATCCCCTTGATCATTTTGCCATCGACGAACGCGATCGCCGGTGCACTTTTGATATCGAGCTTGATCCCGCGCTCGCGCTGGACGATGCTGATATCGAACGATTTATAACGCTCCAGCAGTTCCTTGCCGTCGTCGATCGAGCTGCCGCAGTTCAGGACCGCGAGCGCGCAATTGCGGAAGATCTGATACAGGCCGCCCTGGCTGGTATCGAGCAGTTTGGCGACTTCCGCTTTGGACAAAACTTCCAGCCGGCCTTCCGGCGAAATCAGGGTGTCGACAACGTCGTGGTGGTCCATGGTGCACTTCCTTTTCTGATTCTGTGAAATCGAGCCTGCAATGCCAATATACGACATCTCGCAGAGGTGCGGGTTGCAGAATCTCGCCGCAGTGCGCCGTGCCAAATGCCGCCTAAATAACACATCCGGCAAAAATTCGCTGATGGTGCGAGATTTACATTAGAATGCAGCCCTATTGGAATCGGCGGCGGGTTCAGGAATCACATCGGTCCCTGCGCAATGCGCTGCATTTTCCATATGATTTATCCATTCATAACTATATTCGGGAGAAACCCGCATGAGCGGTGCAGCTACACCTGGCCAGCAAGTCGTAATACCGGAATTCAAGCAGATCCTGGGTCACCCAAGTCCGCTGTGGATGTTGTTCATGACCGAATTCTGGGAGCGTTTCGCGTTCTACGGCATCCGGTGGGCACTGGTGCTCTACATCGTTACGCAATTCCACGCCGGCGCGGCCGCCGGCCAGGCTGACGCTAACCTGACCTACGGTTCCTACCTCGCGCTGGTGTACGCCGGCGCGGTGTTCGGCGGCTACGTCGCCGACAAAGTCATCGGCTACCAGCGTTCGATCCTGATCGGCGCGACCTTCATGGCCGCTGGCCTGTTCGCCATCTCGATCCCGAATCCGGACATCTTCAAGATCGGCCTGGCCACCATCATCGTCGGTAACGGCATGTTCAAGCCGAACATCTCGACCATGGTCGGCAAGCTGTACTCGCTGAACGACACCCGTCGCGACAGCGGCTTCACGATTTTCTACATGGGCATCAACGCCGGCGCATTTCTCGCACCGATCCTGACCCAGGTCCTGGCGCAGAAGGTCTTCAGCGTCAACGACGTCCCCGCTTACAAGATCGTATTCATCGCATCCGGTATCGGCATGCTGATCTCGCTGGTGTGGTTCGCCATCGGCCGCCAGGCCCTCAAAGGCATCGGCGCTCCTGAAGCCGATGCCCAGAACCCGATGCGCATGGTGTACGTCGCCATCGGCGCCGTTGCCGTGATCCCGGTCGTGTACTTCCTGCTCAAGGCCGGCGCCGCCAACCTGCAGATCGTGCTGTCGATCCTGTTCCTGGTGCTGGTCCTGATGCTGATGATCGAAGGTATCCGCGACGGTAAGGTCGCGCGCGACAAGACCATCGCCCTGCTGATCATCTTCGCCTTCAACATCCTGTTCTGGATGTTCTTCGAACAGGCAGGCAGCTCGTTCACCTTCCTGGCCGAGAACATCGTCAACCGCGCCGGCGCGCTCGGCATGACCGAGTTCCCGACCGCCTGGTTCCAGAGCGTGAACTCGGTGGCCATCATCGTCTGCGCACCGATCATCGCCTGGGTGTGGGTCGCGATGGGCAAGCGCAACGTCAATCCGTCGATCCCGCGCAAATTCGGCCTCGGCATCCTCTTCAACGGCCTCGCCTTCGGCCTGCTGATGTACGCGCTGTCGTACTTGGTCGACCCGACCATCAACAAGATCCCGTTCTGGACGCTGTTCGCGGTGTACTGGATCCAGTCGATCGGTGAGCTGTGTCTATCGCCGATCGGCCTGTCGATGACCACCAAGCTGGCGCCTACCCGCCTGGTTGGCCTGGGCATGGGCGGCTGGTTCCTCTCGACCGGCATCGGCAACAACCTGTCGGGCATTTTCGCCAGCCACGTGTCGGGTGAAGCGGGCATGTCGGTGACCTCCGCGCTGAGCGGCTACACCTTCGGGTTCTGGTCGCTGATGGCCGGCGGCGTGCTGCTGTTCGTCCTGGCTCCGTTGATCCAGAAGCTGATGCACGGCGTGAAGTAATCGTTGTTTCGGGGTCGGGTGCCGCGCACCCGCCCCATCTTCCCTACATCGACTGCGCCAGCGCGCGTCGCATATCATCCATCTCCCCCACCAGCCAGGCGCGGAAACGCTGCACCTTCGGCATGTTCTCCTTACTGCGATTGACCAGGAAGCGGTAGCCGCTGCCGAAAGGCGCGCTGCGGCAGTTGATCTGCCTGAGCGATCCCTTGAGGATGTCCTGGAACGCGATTCCGTACGCCACCAGCGCGATGCCCTGCCCGGCCACCGCCGCTTGCGCCAGCACGCCCCAATGGCTGTAGCCGCGCGAGAAATCGTAGTTCCCCTTCAGCGCCTTGTTCTCGTTCAGCAGCTGCAGCCACGACTCAGGGGTCTTCTCGTACAGCAGCGGGAAGTTGGGCAAATCGGCCAGGGTCAGTTCGGACTGGCCGGGCGCCAGCAGGTCCGGGCTATAGACAGCGATCAGGCGCTCGCGAAACAGCAGCGCCGGGTCGCCATCGGTCACCGGCCCGTAGCGCACCGCCACGTCCATGCTGTCGTCCTCCAGGTCCACCGGGGCGTCGTTCGAGTCGATGCGGATATCGAGCTCGGGATACAGCTTGGTGAAGCGGTGCATGCGCGGCACCAGCCACTTGATCGCGAACGAATGGGTGGTCGAGATGCGCAGGATCGCCTCCTCGTCGCCGCCCTGCAGCGCGCCGATCTTGGCGCGCAGGTCGCCCAGCACGCGGTGCACCGCGACCGCCAGCTCCTGGCCCTTTTCGGTCAGCGTGATGTGGCGCGGATGACGGATGAACAGCGCGAAGCCCACCGTCTCCTCGAGGTGCTTGACCGCCTGGCTGACCGCCGCCGGCGTCTTGTGCAGCTCCTGGGCCGCCAGCTTGAAACTGCCCCAGCGGGCGGCGCAATCGAAATCGATCAGGCCTCCGAGGCTGCGCAAAGGCTTCATTTCGCCTCCATGCATAAGTTTTTCTTAGTCATAGCGTAAATTTTTCTCGGTTGATGCCAAAGCGCTATAGGTAGAAAATATACCTGAATCGACAAGGGAACGCCATGCGCAAGAATATATTGGTTATCGGCGGAACACGCTATTTCGGCAAACTGCTGGTCCAGCGCCTGCTTCAGGCCGGCCACAGCGTCACCATCGCCACCCGCGGCCTCGCGTCCGACCCGTTCGGCGACCGGATCCAGCGCATTCGCGTCGACCGCCGCAACGAAAACGCCATGCGCGCCGCCTTCGCCAATACCCCCGGCTACGACATCGTCTACGACCAGATGTGCTACAACCCGATCGACGCCGCCATCTCGGCGCGCGTCTTCGGCGGCAAGGTCAAACGCTACGTGATGGCCTCGACCATCGACGTCTACCGCCCGCTCCTGGGCAGCCAGGACGCCCCGTTCGCCGAATCTGCGGTCAAGGTGCTGGCGCAGCCGATCGACACGCGCTATCCATGGAACGACCCGCACCTGGCCTGTGAAAGCTACGTCATGGGCAAGGTCCAGGCGGAAGCCTACTTTTACCGCGACGGCTCGCTGCCGGTCGTCTCGGTGCGCATCGGCCACGTGCTGGCCGGCGCCGAGGACTTCACCGGACGCCTTGCGCATTACGTCGACCTGGTACGCCAGGGCGCGCCGCTGCGCTACTCGAACGCGGCCGCTGCCAGCTCGTTCATGTCCGTCCAGACGGTCGCAGACTTTCTGGTATGGACCGGCATGCAGGACTTCACCGGCCCGGTCAACGCCGCCTGCGACGGCGCGCTGTCCGCGTTCGACCTGTACCAGCGCGTCGGCATGGCGCTCGACGAACCGGTCAAGGCGATCCCGGTGAAGCACGCCGGCGAACCCGGCGAACTCAGTCCGTTCGACTTCCCGGCGCAACTGATGGCCGACACCAGCCGCGCCACGGCTCTCGGCTACCGCTTCGGCCACAGCGACGAATGGCTCGACAACCTGATCCGCCAGCACGACCTGGCGTTCGTCTGACCAGGTATTCCCGGAAAGGCTCGAAGGTACCGGCAAGCGCGCCCTGCGCGACATCGTTTGGCGCAGGGACGGCTTTCGCATAAGGTGGGGTGAATCAAACGCGGGATTATAATTTCGCGCAACCTACCGAAGAGAGCAAGTTTTGACACGTACGTACAAGCAGTCGCAACGCCCCCAATCGGCCCGCGGATTCTTCATCCTGGCCGCCATCGTCCTCCTGCTGATCGTCGGCGCCGCGGTGTACGCGCTGGCCGCGCTGCTGCCGAACGTGCCGGCGATCGACGCTGTCACCGACTACCAGCCGAAGATCCCGCTGCGCGTTTACACTGCCGACCATGTCCTGATCGGCGAATTCGGCGAAGAGCACCGCGACTTCATCCCGGTTGACAAGATGCCCGCGCTGATGAAGAAGGCGGTGCTGGCGATCGAGGACAAGCGCTTCTACGAACATGGCGGCATCGACTGGATCCGGGCGGCCGGCTCGGCCAAGGCGAACCTGCGCGGCGGCTTCCGCCAGGGCGCCTCGACCATCACGATGCAGGTGGCGCGCAATTTCTTCCTCTCGCGCGACAAGCTGATCGCCCGCAAGCTCAATGAAGTGGCGCTGGCCTACAAGATCGAGGCGGCGCTGACCAAGGACCAGATCCTCGAGGTCTACATGAACCAGATCTACCTCGGCCAGCGCGCGTTCGGCTTTGGCAGCGCGTCGCGGATCTACTTCGGCAAGTCCCTGGGCGAGCTGTCGGTGGCGGAGATGGCGATGCTGGCCGGCCTGCCGCAAAACCCCGCGCGCCACAACCCGGTGGTCAATCCGAAAGGCGCCCGCGCGCGCCAGCACGTGGTCCTCAGGAGCATGCGCGACCAGGACGTCATCACCGAGGCGCAGTACCAGAAGGCGCTGGCGGAAAACCTGCACATCAACCAGAAGGGCCAGGAATTCGACACCCACGCCGAGTACGTCGCCGAAATCGCGCGCCAGGCGGCCTACGCACAGCTCAAGGAAGACGCCTACACCAAGGGCATCGTGGTCACCACGACGATCCTGAAGGCCGACCAGGATGCCGCCTACCAGTCGTTGCGCCGCAACGTGCTGGCCTACGACCAGCGCCACGGCTATCGCGGTCCGGAAGCGTCGATCGACCTGCCGTCGAACCCGGAAGAACGCGACGACGCGATCGACGAGGCGCTGCAGAAGCGGCGCTCGAGCGACGGCCTGCCGCCCGCGGTGGTGCTGGCCGCGTCGCCGAAGATGGTGCGGGTCCAGACCGTGGACGGCGAAACGCTGGAGATCAGCGGCGCCGGCCTGAAGTTCGCCGCCGCGGGCCTGGCGCCGAACGCGAAGAACAGCATCAGGCTGGCGCCAGGCTCGATCGTGCGCCTCAGCCAGGATGGCAAGAAAAGCTGGTCCATCGTCCAGCTGCCGCAAGTGTCGGCCGCATTCGTGTCGATCGACGCCGATACCGGCTCGTACCACGCGCTGGTCGGCGGCTTCGACTACAACCTGCAGAAGTTCAACCACGTGACGCAGGCGTGGCGCCAGCCCGGATCGGCGTTCAAGCCCTTCCTGTATTCGGCGTCGCTGGAAAAAGGCTATTCGCCGGCCACGCTGATCATGGATGCGCCGCTCGACATGCCGGGCGAAGACGCCGGCAAGACCTGGTCGCCGCAGAACGACGACGGCGTGTTCGACGGCCCGATCACGATGCGCCGCGCGCTGGCAGCGTCCAAGAACGTGGCGTCGGTGCGCCTGCTGCGCGCGGTGACCGTCCCATATGTACACGACTACATGGGCAAGTTCGGCTTCGATCCGGCGCGCCATCCGAAGAACCTGACCATGGCGCTTGGCACGGGCGCGGTCACGCCGCTGCAGATGGCCGGCGCCTATTCTGTGTTCGCCAACGGCGGCTACCAGGTCCAGCCCTACCTGATCAGCAAGATCGAGGATTCGCGCGGCGTCGTCATCGCCGAGGCGAAGAAGCCGCAGGTTCGCAAGGACGAGAACCGCGTGCTGGACGAGCGCAACGCCTTCGTCACCGACAGCATGCTGCGCGACGTGACCCGCTACGGCACCGGCGCGGACGCGACCAGGAAGCTGGGCCGCTCCGACATCGCCGGCAAGACCGGCACCACCAGCGATGCGATGGACGGCTGGTTTGCCGGCTACGGCGCCAATATCGTGGCAGTGGCGTGGATGGGCTACGACGAGCCGAAGTCGCTGGGCGGACGCGAATTCGGCGCAACGCTCGCGATGCCGATCTGGATCGACTACATGCGCGTGGCGCTGGCAAAACGGCCGGAGGAGGAACGCAAGGCGCCGGAAGGCGTGGTGCGCCAGGGCGAAGACTGGATCTACGCCGAATACGCGGACAGCACGGAGTTCAAGTCGATCGACGTGCCGGCCACACCTGACGCGGCGCCAGCCGAGGCGCCGCCACCGCCGCCCGCGCAGTAAGCCCATTGCCGAGCTTCGCGGTACGCGGTTATGATGAGACGCTTTTTATAAAAACAACCTCTCATATTGGAGTGCTGCGGATGGCGACGGTGTCGATGGCTGGACCAAAAGAGATCACGGTAAGGGGAATCATCCTTGGCGTGGTCATCACCCTGATCTTTACGGCGGCCCAGGTTTACCTCGGACTGAAAGTCGGCCTCACCTTCGCCACGTCGATCCCCGCAGCGGTGATCTCGATGGCGCTGCTCAGCGCCTTCAGGGACGCGACGATCCAGGAAAATAACATCGTCCAGACCATCGCCTCGGCCGCCGGCACGCTGGCGTCGGTGATCTTCGTGCTGCCTGGCCTGCTGATGATCGGCTGGTGGGCCAACGTGCCGTTCTGGCCAACCTTCGGCTGCTGCGCCATTGGCGGCGTGCTGGGCGTGATGTACACGGTGCCGCTGCGGCGCGCGCTGGTGTCGCAGTCCGACCTGCCCTATCCGGAAGGCGTGGCCGCGGCCGAAGTGCTCAAGGTCGGCATGGCCTCGCGCAGCGGCGCGGAAGAAGGCAAAGCCGGCCTGTGGGCCGTCATCTGGGGCAGCATCGCCTCGGCGCTGTTCGCCGCCTTCGCCGCCGCCAAACTGATCGCCGCCGAGGTGTCGGTCTACTTCCGCACCGGCCAGGGCGCGACCGGCATCGGCGCATCGAGTTCGCTCGCGCTGATCGGCGCCGGCCACCTGATGGGCATCACCGTCGGCATCGCGATGCTGGCAGGCCTGATCATCGCATGGGGCGTGCTGGTGCCAATCATGACGGCGCTGCAGCCCGCATCCGCCGTCCCGGCGGCCGACCTGGCGCTGGGCGTCTGGAGCAGCCAGGTGCGCATGATGGGCGCCGGCGCGATCGGCGCAGCCGCAATCGTCACCCTGGCCAGCCTGGCCAAGCCGGTCCTCGGCGGCCTGCGCTCGGCGATGGCGGCGGCGCGCCACGCCAAGACCGAGGGCGCGGTGATCGCCCGTTCGGAACAGGACCTGCCGATCTTCATCGTCGGCCTGGTGACCCTGATCGCGATGGTGCCGGCCGGATGGCTGCTGGCCATGTTCCTGCAGGGCGGCCCTTTGGCCAGCCTGTCGGTGCCGCTGGTTGCGGTCGGAGTCGGCTACATCCTGCTGGCCGGGATGTTCGCAGCCGCAGTTTGCGGCTACATGGCGGGCCTGATCGGTTCGTCCAATTCGCCGGTGTCCGGCATCGCCATCCTCACCATCCTGGGCGCCTCGCTCAGCGTCGGCATGGTCGCGCGCCATACCATCGGCCCCGACGTCGCCCAGGCGCTGGTCGCCTATGCCCTGTTCGTGACCACCGTGGTGCTGGCGGTGGCGGTGATCGGCAACGACAACCTGCAGGACCTGAAGACCGGCCAGCTCGTCGACGCGACCCCCTGGAAGCAGCAGGTCGCCCTGCTGATCGGCGTGGCGGCCGGTTCGGCCGTGGTGCCGCCGGTACTGGAACTGCTCAATCGCGCCAACGGCTTTGCCGGCGCGCCGAACCTGCAGGCGATCTCCTCGACGCCGCTGGCGGCGCCACAGGCGACGCTGATTTCGACACTGGCCAAAGGCGTCATCGGCGGCAACCTGCCGTGGAACCTGCTCGGCTACGGCGTCATAATCGGCCTGGCGCTGGTGGCGATCGACTTCGTGCTGAAGAAATCGAGCCACGGTAAATACAGCCTGCCGCCGCTGGGCGTCGGCCTGGCGATCTACCTTCCAAGCGCGGTCACGCTGCCGGTGGTGGTCGGCGCGGTCGCCGGTTACCTGTTCGAGCGCTCGGTCGAACACCGCACCTGGGGCGGCGCGGCCAAGCGCATGGGCGTGCTGATCATGTCCGGCTTCATCGTCGGCGAAAGCCTGTTCAACGTGGCGCTGGCCGGCCTGATCGTCTCGACCGGCAAGGGCGAACCGCTGGCCATCATGAATAACCTGAGCGAAGCGCAGGCGATGATGATCGCCACCGCGCTCGGCGCGGCGGTGGTGGCCGGCCTGTACCGGTGGGCGGCGAACAACGCCAAGCGCGTCGAAGCCTGACCGAGGGGCCGGTGCGCCGGCCTTTCCTCCTCTCGGGTAGAATGAGCCATCCTTTTTTAACTGGCGATGCTCCCGGACCGATGATCAAATGGCTTGCGCGATGGTTCTATCGACCTGCTGACAAGACGCCCGCTGCGTCTTCAGCGCCGGTCGCCCAGATCGCGCAAGCCGAACCGGCGCACCAACCTGCCGGCATCCCCACCTTGTTCTATCGCTGGCTGGCCGGCCCGCCCGGCGCCGACGTCCTTCCTTCCACCGAACGCCTCATCCTCGACGAATTCGCGCGCCTGGTCGATGCGCCGACGACGGCAGCCGACCTGGTGCCGCGCGTGCCGGCGGTGATCCCCCAACTGCTGCGCAGCCTTCGCGACGAATCCATGTCCGGCGCCGACCTGTCGCGCCAGCTGGCGCAGGACGTCGTGCTGGTGGCCGAGGCGATCCGCGAGGCCAACAGCCCGTACTACAGCCCCGCCGCGCCGATCAAGAATATCGAGGGCGCTGTCATGCTGCTCGGGCAGAACGGCATGCGCATGCTGCTCGCGCGGGTCGCCTTCCGCCCGATCATCAACAGCCAGTCCGGCCCGTTCGCGCTGCAGGCCGCGCCGCTGGTGTGGCGCCAGTCCGAGGCATGCGCGCTGGCCGGCAGCATGCTCGCGCCGGCGATGGGCGCCAATCCCTTCGAAGCCTACCTCGCCGGCCTGCTGCACCACGTCGGCCTGATCGTCGCGTTGCGCCTGATCGACCAGATCTACACCGGTCCCGCGCTGCCGCAGTCCGACGAATTCGGCGCGCCGCTGGTGGCCAACGCGCGCGTGCTGTCGGCCCGCATTGCCGCGCTTTGGGAATTTCCCGCATCGGTATGCAACGCCATCGTCGACGCCACCCAGCCCGGCGCCTCGCCGCTGGCGCAGACGCTTGCGCTGGCCGACCACATCGGCATGCTGCGCCTGCTGGCCGACGCCGGCGTGATCGACGCCGACCATCCATCGATACTGGCCCTTTCCGCCGATGCGCGGGCCGTCTTCGACAAACTCCGCACCGAGGAACACTGATGCCGTTTCAGATTGAACACAAGCTGGTGATCGGGGTCGCGTCGAGCGCCCTGTTCGACCTGACCGGATCGCACCAGGTCTACCTGGACAGCGGCCCGGACGAATACCGCAAATTCCAGGAGCAGCATCTCGATGTCATCCTTGAAAAAGGCGTGGCGTTTCCCTTCATCCGCCGCTTCCTGAACATCAACAAGCGCTTCCCGCGCCAGGCCCCGGTCGAAGTCGTGCTCTTTTCGCGCAACTCGCCGGAGACCGGCCTGCGCGTGATGCGTTCGATCGCCCATTACGGCCTCGATATCTCGCGCGCCTCGTTCACCACGGGGAAGTCGCCCTACGCCTATCTGCCGGCCTTCAACACGTCGCTGTTCCTCAGCGCGAACGAAGAAGACGTCAAGAACGCGATCGAAGCGAACTACCCGGCCGGCCTGGTGCTGCCGTCGAAGATCGTCGACGACGATGACGACGCCGAGCTGCGCGTGGCCTTCGACTTCGACGGCGTGATCGCCGACGACGAAGCCGAAACCGTCTTCAAGACCAACGGGCTGGACGAATTCCACGCCCACGAAGCGCTGCACATCGACCGGCCGCACCAGCCCGGGCCCCTGGCCGACATGTTCCAGAAGCTGGCGCTGATGCAGCGGATGGAAGAGCGCATGGAGAAACGCGATCCGAACTACCGCCGGGTCCTGCGCATCGCGATCATCACGGCGCGCAGCGCGCCATCGCACGAGCGCGTCATCACCACCCTCAAGAGCTGGGGCGTGTCGGCCAACGAGACGTTTTTCCTGGGCGGGATGGACAAGGCGCGCGTGCTGTCGGTGTTCAAGCCGCACATCTTCTTTGACGACCAGCTGACGCACCTGAAGTCCTCGCCCGGCGGCACCATCCCGATGGTGCACGTGCCCTTCGGGATCGCCAACCGCCGGCCAGCGTAGCGGGCGGTCGAAGGTGGCGATAACGACTATAATTAGTCATTAAAGCCCATCGTTTTCGCCTCCTGCATGCCCTTCGATTTAAAGAAATCCCTTCCCAAGCCCGGCACCCGTTTCGCGCTGCCGGCCCTGTACGGCTCGTCGGACGCGTACGCACTCGCCGTGGCCGGACTGGAACTGAAGAAGGACAAGCAGATGCTGACGGTGGTCGTGGCCAATGCCAGCGACGGCCAGCGGCTGCTCGACGAGATCCCGTGGTTCGCGGACGATCGACTGTCCTGCCACCTGCTGCCGGACTGGGAGACCCTGCCCTACGACGCTTTCTCGCCGCACCAGGACCTGGTGTCCGAGCGCCTGGCAACGCTGCACGAAATCCAGAACGGACAGTGCGACGTCCTGATCGTGCCGGCGACCACCGCGCTGGTGCGCCTCGCGCCGCCGTCGTTTTTGGCCGCCTACACTTTCTTCTTCAAGCAGGGCGAAAAGCTCGACGAGGCGCGCCTAAAGCAGCAGCTGACGCTGGCCGGCTACACCCACGTGTCGCAGGTGATGTCGCCGGGCGAATACTCGGTGCGCGGCGGCCTGATCGACCTGTTTCCGATGGGTTCCGCGCTGCCGTACCGGCTCGACCTGTTCGGCGACGAGATCGAAACCATCCGCACCTTCGACGCCGACACCCAGCGCTCGCTGTACCCGGTGCGCGAAGTACGGCTGCTGCCCGGCCGCGAATTCCCGATGGACGAGCCGGCGCGCACCAGTTTCCGCAGCCGCTGGCGCGAGCGCTTCGAGGGCGATCCATCGCGCTCGGTGGTGTACAAGGACATCGGCAGCGGCATCGCCTCGGCCGGTATCGAATACTACCTGCCGCTGTTCTTCGAAGAGACCGCGACCCTGTTCGACTACCTGCCGATGCACGCAAGCCTGGCGCTGGTGGGCGACATCGACGGCGCCATCAAGCGCTTCTGGACCGACACGCAATCGCGCTACCGCTTCCTCAAGGCCGACCGCGAACGCCCCATCCTGCCGCCGGACGAACTGTTCCTCAGCGACGAGGGCTTCTTCGCGCTGGCCAAGCCGTTCCCGCGCTGGGTGATCTCCAAGGACGCCGACTCCGGCGCATCCGATTTGTCGGCGCCGATCCCGAACATCGCCGTCAACCGCCGCATCGAAGATCCGCTGGCGAACCTGCGCGCCTTCCTGTTCCAGAACGATTCGCGCGTGATGATCTGCGCCGAATCGAACGGCCGGCGCGAGACGCTGCAGCAGTACTTCAACGAATACAGCCTGGCGCTGGCGCCTGTCGAAGGCTTCGAAGGCTTCCGCGCGTCCGATGCCAAACTGGCCCTCGGCGTCGCGCCGCTGCAGGCCGGCTTCGAGCTGTTCGAGCAGCAGGCCGGCAACCTGGTGTTCATTACCGAGACCGAACTGTATGCTGGTTCGGGCCGCCGCGTCGGCAAGAAGAAGCAGGAAGGCGCGACCCAGGTCGAGTCGATGGTGCGCGACCTGTCGGAGCTGAAGATCGGCGATCCGGTTGTGCACATCAACCACGGCATCGGGCGCTACATGGGCCTGACCAGCATGGACCTGGGCGAAGGCGAGACCGAGTTCCTGCACCTCGAATACGCCAAGGACACCAAGCTGTATGTGCCGGTGTCGCAGCTGCACGTAATCTCGCGCTACTCGGGCGCCTCGCCTGAGGACGCGCCGCTCCATGCGCTCGGCTCCGACCGCTGGGACAAGGCCAAACGCAAAGCGGCCGAACAGGTGCGCGACACCGCCGCCGAACTGCTCAACCTGTACGCGCGGCGCGCGCTGCGCAAGGGCCATTCGTTCGAGTACTCGTCGCACGACTACCAGAACTTCGCCGACAGCTTCGGCTTCGAAGAGACGGTCGACCAGCAGGAGGCGATCAACAACGTCATCAAGGACATGACCGGCGGGAAGCCGATGGACCGGCTGGTGTGCGGCGACGTCGGCTTCGGCAAGACGGAGGTGGCGCTGCGCGCGGCCTTCATCGCCGTCATGGGCGGCAAGCAGGTCGCCATCCTGGCGCCGACCACGCTGCTGGCCGAGCAGCACGCGCAAACCTTCGCCGACCGCTTCGCCGATTGGCCGGTGCGCATCGCCGAGCTGTCGCGCTTCCGCACCGGCAAGGAGATCAACAACGCGATCCAGGGCATGGCCGACGGCACGCTGGACATCGTGATCGGCACCCACAAGCTGCTGTCGCCGGACGTGAAGTTCACCCGCCTGGGCCTGGTCATCATCGACGAGGAGCATCGCTTCGGCGTGCGCCAGAAGGAAGCGCTCAAGTCGCTGCGCGCCGAAGTCGATGTGCTGACGCTGACCGCGACGCCGATTCCGCGCACGCTGGGCATGGCGCTCGAAGGACTGCGCGACTTCTCGATCATCGCCACCGCGCCGCAGAAGCGCCTGGCGATCAAGACCTTCGTGCGCAGCGAAGACGGATCTGTGATCCGCGAGGCCTGCCTGCGCGAACTGAAACGCGGCGGCCAGATCTACTTCCTGCACAACGAAGTCGAGACCATCCAGAACCGCCTGGCGATGCTGCAGGAGTTGCTGCCGGAGGCGCGCATCGGCGTGGCGCACGGGCAGATGCACGAGCGCGACCTCGAACGCGTGATGCGCGATTTCGTGGCGCAGCGCTACAACATCCTGCTATGCACGACGATCATCGAGACCGGTATCGACGTGCCGACCGCGAACACCATCATCATGCACCGCGCCGACCGCTTCGGCCTGGCGCAGCTGCACCAGCTGCGCGGCCGGGTTGGCCGTTCGCACCACCAGGCCTACGCCTACCTGCTGGTGCACGATGTGATGAGCCTGACCAAGCAGGCGCAGCGCCGCCTCGATGCGATCCAGCAGATGGAAGAACTGGGCAGCGGCTTTTTCCTGGCGATGCACGACCTCGAGATCCGCGGCGCCGGCGAAGTGCTGGGCGAGAACCAGTCCGGCGAGATGCTGGAGATCGGCTTCCAGCTGTATTCGGACATGCTGCACGAGGCGGTCAAGTCGCTCAAGGCGGGCAAGGAGCCTGACCTGGCGGCGCCGCTGGCGACCACCACCGAGATCAACCTGCACGTGCCTGCGCTGCTGCCGTCCGACTTCTGCGGCGACGTGCACGAGCGCCTGTCGATCTACAAGCGGCTGGCCAACTGCAACGACGCCGACAAGATCGACGACATGCAGGAAGAGCTGATCGACCGCTTCGGCAAGCTGCCGGAGCCGGTCAAGGCGCTGATCGAAACCCACCGGCTGCGCATCGCGGCCAAGGCGGTCGGCATCGTCAAGATCGACGCGCACAGCGAAGCGGCCAACCTGCAGTTCATGGTCAATCCGCCGATCGACTCGATGCGCATCATCGCGCTGATCCAGAAAAACCGCCACATCAAGCTGGCCGGCCAGGACAGGCTGAAAATCACCGTGGCGATGCCGGACCTGGCGGCGCGCGTGACGCAAGTGAAGCAAACAATCAAACAACTGTTGGCGTGACAAACAAATGACGCTGAACCTGGTACTCCAAGGCCCCGAAGCATCGATGCCGGAACTGCGCCGCCTCGCCGCCCTCGCGCTGCCGGCGCGGATGGTCGACCTGAGCCCGCACGCGCTGCGCTGCGAGCAGGTGGACGCTTCCAACGGCATCCGCCAGTCGGTCGAAATGGCGGCGCTCGAAGCGCGCGTGGACGCGACGTTCATCGACGCCTCGCGCACGCTCGCCGATTACCGGCTGGTGGCGATGGACATGGATTCGACGCTGATCACGATCGAGTGCATCGACGAAATCGCCGACATGCAGGGACTCAAGCCGCAGGTGGCCGAGATCACCGAAGCGGCCATGCGCGGCGAGATCGAATTCGCCGAAAGCCTGACGCGGCGCGTGGCGCTGCTCGAAGGCCTCGACGCCGGCGCCCTGCAGCGCGTGTACGACGAGCGCCTGCGGATCTCGATGGGCGGCGAGGCGATGCTGGCCGGCGTCAAGGCGGCCGGGCTGAAGACGCTGCTGGTGTCGGGCGGGTTCACCTTCTTCACCGAGCGGCTGCAGGAGCGGCTCGGGCTCGACTACACGCATGCGAACGTGCTGGAAATCGAGCACGGAAAACTGACGGGCCGTGTGGTCGGCGCGATCGTTGATGCGGTCGGTAAAATGCAGACCGTGGAGCGCGTGTGCACCGACATGGGAATCGATCCGGAGCAGGCCATCGTCATGGGCGACGGCGCCAACGACCTGAAGATGATGGGCATTGCGGGCCTGTCGGTGGCGTTTCGCGCCAAGCCGGTGGTGCGCCAGCAGGCCGGCATCGCCCTCAATTATTCGGGGCTCGATGGGTTGCTGACGATTCTCGGCTAGCGGCGCGGACCAGGCTCTGGGGTCAGCGCCGCATGAGCAGCACCGGCACCATCACGCTGCCCTGCGAAAGCGCCAGATCGAAACGCTCCACCGCCTCGAATCCCAGCGCCTGATATAAAGGCACGCCCGGCATCGTAGCCACCAGCTCGAGCCGGGTGAAGCCGGCCGCAGCCGCCTGCGCCGCGCAGTGCGCCATCAGCGTCGCGCCCAGCCCGCGCCGCGCCATCGCCGGATCGACAAAGCACGTGCGGATCTTCGCCGCCTCGGTCGACGGATCGAGCAGCCGTTCCGGCTTCGACTTGCCCTGGTCGCCGCCGTAGCCGGTCGACCGTTTTCCCCAGCCGCCGCAGGCGACGATGTCGCCGTCGGACTCGACCGCATAGTAGGTGCCGTCCGCCACCAGCTGGCTGTCGACGCCGAACACCTCGCGCGTGACCGCGTCGATCTGCGCCTGTGTGTAAAAACCAACGCTCAGCGCACGGGCCGAACGCGCTATTAGCGCCTCAAGCGCCGGCACGTCGCTCGGCAGCGCCACGCGCAGCAGCGGTCTCATATTGTTTCAGTCATTGTTGTGGATGTAACAAGCTGTAAATGCGCGGCAAGAAATCGAAAAAGTTCATATAGTAGTCATATGATAAGCGCCCACCTCGCGAGGACACCATGAAAATCCTGATTCCACTTCTCGGCCTGGCCGTCCTGAGCGGGTGCGCCTACCCGCCGCCGGCGCCGTACGCCCAACGCTACGGGGCGCCGCTCGATCAGAGCCAATGGCACACCGTGTCGGTGACGCCGGTCGCGCCCGGCACCGGTGCCCGCCTGGGCGCCGCGCCCGGCACCTACGTCGAAACCACTTCCCAGCCGATCGTCGCAGTGCCCCGTCCGGTCTACGTTGCGCAGCCGGTTTACTACGCGCCGGCCCCGATGTACTACGCGCCGGCGCCGGCTTATTACTATCCGCCGGTGTCGCTCAGCCTGGGCTTCGGCCGCAGCTGGGGCGGCCGCCACAGCCGCAACTGGGGCGGAATCGGCATCGGCACGCACTGGCCGTAACCGAATGTAGATTTGCACAAATTAACGACGGCCGCCGCTTTGGGCGGCCTTTTCATTTGCGGCGTAAGTACTTGATCTTCCTACAGTTGCTTCCTTACCGATTCCTTACAGTGCGGCATGGTGCGACGCAGCATAGCATTCGATTGCCGTCAGCAAAATGCTGCCATACAATCAATTATCGATGGAAGCAGCAAACCAGCGTACGGCAATAGAAAAACACTATGGAGACAGCAAAAATGAATTTCAAGTTGAAAGCGATTGTTGCGGGCGTATCACTGGGTTTTGTCATGTCGGCGATGGCCGCTGAACCGATCAAGATCGGCGTGTCCGGCCCGTTCACCGGCGGTTCCGCGCCGATGGGCGTGTCGATGCGCGACGGCGTGCGCCTGGCCGCCGCCGAAATCAATGCCAAGGGCGGCGTCCTGGGCCGCCCGATCCAGCTGGTCGAGCGCGACGACGAAGCGGCGCCGCCGCGCGGCGTGCAGGTCGCCCAGGAGCTGATCAACAAGGAACGCGTCGCCGCCACCGTCGGCTACATCAACACCGGCGTCGCCCTGGCCTCGCAGCGCTTCTACCAGGAAGCCAAGATCCCGGTCATGAACAACGTCGCCACCGGTTCGGTCGTCACCCAGCAGTTCGCCAAAGAGCCGGAGAACTACATCTTCCGTAACTCCGCCAACGACACGATCCAGTCCGAGATGATCGTGCAGGAAGCGGTCGACCGCCGCAAGTTCAAGAAGGTCGCGATCCTGGCCGACTCCACCAACTACGGCCAGCTTGGCCGCGAAGACCTGGAGAAGGCACTCGAAAAGCGCGGCGTGAAAGCGGTCGCGGTCGAGAAGTACAACATCAAGGACGTCGACATGACGGCGCAGCTGCTGAAGGCCAAGCAGGCCGGCGCCGAAGTCGTGCTCACCTACGGCATCGGCCCCGAGCTGGCGCAGATCGCCAACGGCATGGAGAAGCTGGGCTGGAAGGTGCCGCTGATCGGCAGCTGGACGCTCGCGATGGGTAACTTCATCGACAACGCCGGCAAGAACGGCGACGGCACCCGCATGCCGCAGACCTTCATCCAGGACGCCAGCACGCCGAAGCGCAAGGCCTTCATCGACGCTTACATCAAGGCCTACCATCCGGCCGGCGACCGCATGCCGTCGGGCGTGTCGGCAGCACAGGGCTACGACTCGATCTACCTGCTGGCCGCGGCCATCAAGCAGGCCGGCAGCACCGAAGGCCCGAAAGTGCTGCACGCGCTGGAGAACCTGAACGAGAAGGTCGAAGGCGTCGTCACCACCTACAACAAGCCGTACAGCAAAACCGACCACGAAGCGATCGACTTCAACAACACCGTGTTCGGTGAAGTCAAGGGCGGCAAAGTGGTGCTGGCGAAGTAAGCGATTCGGTTCAAGCCGCACTGGCCAGACTTGAGGATTCAAGCCTGGCCATTTTTTTGTTGACCGGTGGCGCCCGCGCGCCATCCATTGGGTGAGATCATGGATATCCTGTTACAGATTATTTTCAGCGGCATCGCGCTCGGCATGATCTATGCCGTCATCGCGTTCGGCTACCAGCTGACCTTCGCCACTTCCGGCACCCTCAATTTCGGCCAGGGCGAGGCGCTGATGCTCGGCGCGCTGGTCGGCCTGTCCCTGGTCAGTAACATCCACGGCGGCCCTTACATGGGCTACATGCTGATGATCCCCGTGGTGCTGGTGTTCGGCGCGCTGCAGGGCATGTTCGTCGAATGGATCGGCGTGCGGCCGGCAATCAAGATCAAGTCCGAATTCGGCTGGATCATGTCGACCATCGCGCTGGCGATCATCTTCAAGAACGTCGCCGAAAACATCTGGGGCAAGGACGACCTCACCTTCCCGTCCCCGCTGTCGACCACTCCGTTCAAGGTCCTCGGCGCCAATGTGCAGCCGATGCAGGTCGCGGTGGTGATCGGCGCCGTCGCCATCATGCTCGCGGTCGAACTGTTCAACCGCAAATCGATATACGGAAAGGCGGTCGTCGCCACCTCGAACGACCGTGATGCGGCCGGCCTGATGGGCATTAACACCAGCATGGTGATCACCTTCTCGTATGCGCTGTCGTCGGCCACCGCGGCATTCGCCGGCGTGCTGGTCGCGCCGCTGACCCTGACCGGCGCCACCATGGGCGCCTCGCTCGGCCTCAAGGCGTTCGCGGTCGCGATCATCGGCGGCCTGACCTCGGGCATGGGCGCCGTTGTCGGCGGCCTGATTCTCGGCATCGCCGAAACCGCCACCGGCTTCTACATCTCCACCGGCTACAAGGAAGTACCGGGCCTGCTGCTGCTGTTGCTGGTGCTGGCGGTGAAACCGGCTGGCCTGTTCGGCAAAACCGCGATCAAGAAAGTATAAGAATGGATAAGAAAAACTTAGTCATCGGGCTGGTCGGCATCGCTGCGCTGATCGCCTATCCGATCCTGATCCCGAACCCCTACTACATCCACCTGGCCGAAACGATCCTGATCTACGCGATCCTCCTGTTCGGCCTCGACATCGTGGTCGGCTACACCGGCCAGGTTTCGCTGGGCCACGCCGGCCTGTTCGGCATCGGCGCCTATATCACCGGCGTGCTGGTGTTCAAGCTCGGGGTGCCGTGGCCGCTGGCGATGGTGGGCAGTATCGGCGGCGCCGCGCTGTTCGGCGCAATCCTCGCGCTGCCGGCGCTGCGCGTGACGGGTCCTTACCTGGCGATGGTCACGCTGGCATTCGGCACCATCATCCAGATCCTGCTTAACGAGATGACCTGGCTCACCGAAGGCCCGCTCGGCATCAAGATCGCCAAGCCGGTGGTGTTCGGGACCAAGTTGACCGAAGTGGGCTACTTCTACCTGGTCGCCGCGCTGATGGTGATCTCGCTGATCGTGGTGCACCGCATCCTGCGCTCGAACCTGGGCCGCGCCTTCGAAGCGCTGCGCGACAGCCCGATCGCATCGGACTGCATGGGCGTCTCGGTCTACCGCTACAAGGTCTACGCCTTCGTCATCAGCGCCGGCCTGGCCGGCCTGGCGGGCAGCCTGTTCGCCTATTCGGAAGAATACATCTCGCCGCAGACCTTCAACTTCGAGCTGACCATCTTGTTCCTGCTGGCGGTGATCATGGGCGGACGCAAGACCCGCTCGGGCGCGATCATCGGCGCGATCATCGTCGTCATGCTGCCTAGCCTGCTGGCCGACATCGAACTGTTCCGCAAGATCGCCATCGGCGCCGCGGTCCTCGCCGTGGTCGGCGCCGGCATCGCGCTGGCCAAGAAAAAGAGCACGCCGGGCCGCGTGATCGTGCCGGTCGTCGCCACCGCCGGCATGGTGTTCTTCTCGTACCGGTTGGAGAACATGATCGACTGGCGCCTGACCATCTTCGGTCTGATGACGCTGTTCGTCGTCTACTACCTGCAGGACGGGATCGTCGGCTTCCTGCGTTCGCTGATGGGACGCGGCGCGGTGCACGACGCGTCGCTGGCGGTGGCCGCCGCCGGCGCCGATCCGTTCGCCGGCGCCAAGGCCGGCGCCGCGGGCGCGCCCCTGCTCAAGGTCGACCAGGCGCTGATGCAGTTCGGCGGCCTGAAGGCGCTGAACAAGGTCGACCTGAACGTGGCCGCGCAATCGGTGCACGGCCTGATCGGCCCGAACGGTTCGGGCAAGAGCACGATGATGAACGTGCTGACCGGGATCTATCAGCCAACCGCCGGCCAGGTGTCGTTCGACGGCGTAGTCATCACCGGCCGCACGCCATCGCAGATCGCGCTGGGCGGCATCGCCCGCACCTTCCAGAACGTACAGCTGTTCGGCGAGATGACGGCCACCGAGAACGTGCTGGTCGGCCTGCACCACACCTTCCACTCCAACGTGGCCGACGTGATGCTGCATACGCCGCGCTACCGCCGCGAAGAAACGGCGGCGCGCGAGCGGGCCGCCAGTATCCTCGAATTCGTCGGCCTGTCGGCCCTGGCCAACGAAGAGGCGCGCAACCTCCCCTACGGCAAGCAGCGCCTGCTGGAGATCGGCCGCGCGCTGGGGCTGAATCCGCGCCTGCTGCTGCTCGACGAGCCGGCCGCCGGCCTGACCGCGCCCGACATCAAGGAGCTGATGGCGATCATCCGCAAGATCCGCGACCACGGCATCACCATCATCCTGATCGAGCACCACATGGATGTCGTGATGAGCATTTCCGATACCGTCACGGTGCTCGACTTCGGCCAGAAGATCGCCGAAGGCACGCCGGCGACGGTCCAGAGCGATCCGAAAGTGATCGAAGCTTACCTTGGCGGCAGCAGCGACGACAGCGCGCCAGCCGCGGCGCACTGAAAGGATTCCCATGTTATCGATCCAGAACCTGCAAGCGGCCTACGGCAAGGTTGAAGTCCTTCACGGCATATCGCTCGAGGTCCCCAAGGGCAAGCTGGTCACCCTGATCGGCTCCAACGGCGCCGGCAAAACCACCACGATGCGCGCCATCTCCGGCATGATCCGGCCCAAGGGCGGCACCGTCACGCTCGACGGGCGCGACATTACCGGGCTCGAATCGCACAAGATCGCGCGCGCCGGCCTGGCCCACTCTCCCGAAGGCCGGCGCGTGTTCGCCACCATGAGCGTGACCGACAACCTGCTGCTGGGCGCCTTCCCGCGCTTCACCCGTGCGCGCCCGAAAGGCGACATCAAGCACGATTTGGAGAAGGCGCTGGAACTGTTCCCGCGCCTGAAAGAGCGCCAGCACCAGCTGGCCGGCACCTTGTCCGGCGGCGAGCAGCAGATGCTGGCGATGGCGCGCGCCGTGATGCTCAACCCGGATGTGATCCTGCTGGACGAACCGTCGATGGGCCTCGCGCCTATCCTGGTGGAGGAAGTCTTCCGCATCATCACGCGCCTGAAAAGCGAAGGCGTGACGATGCTGCTGGTCGAGCAGTTCGCCGCCGCCGCGCTGAACGTGGCCGACTACGGCTACGTGCTGGAAAACGGCAGCATCTCGGTGCACGGCCCCGCCGAAAGCCTGAAGAACGACCCGAAAGTCGTCGCCGCATATCTCGGCGGCGGGCATTCGCACTAGGCGGCGGCCATGAACAACGGCGCCCTCGGCGCGCGCGATTATGCCGCGGCGCTGGGCGTTGTCCTGATCTGGGGCACCAACTTCATCGCGATGAAATTCGCGCTGCACGACATGACGCCGTTCCAGCTCGGCGCCGGCCGCTACGTGTTCGCCGCGCTGCCGCTGGTGCTGTTCATCCGTCCTCCCAAACTGCACTGGAAGTTCGTCGCGCTGTACGGCCTGCTGCAAGGAGTCGGACAGTTCGGCTTCCTGTTCCTGGCGCTGAAGGTCGGCATGTCGGCGGCGCTGGGTTCGGTGCTGATGCAGACCCAGGTCTTCTTCACCGCGCTGTTCGGCTTCGTGCTGCTGCGCGAGCACGCCAGCCGCGCGCTGATCGCCGGCCTGCTGCTCGCCGCGCTGGGCATCGCCTGCTTTGCGATGAACTATCTGTCGCCGGGCGCCGACGCTGGCGGCACCACCCCGCTCGGCTTCGTGCTGGTGCTCGGCTCGGCGGCGATGTGGTCGGCGTCGAACATCGTGGTGCGGCGCGCGCAGCAATCGACCGCGCAGTTCGACGTGATGCCTTTCATGGTCTGGAGTTCGCTGGTGCCGATCATTCCGTTCGTGCTGCTGTCGCTCGCCTTCGACGACCCCGCAACGCGCTGGCGCTGGACCGGCGCGCCGTGGAGCACATGGCTGTCGCTGGCCTACCTCGGCTGGTTCGCCACCATCCTCGCCTACGCGCTTTGGACCGGCCTGCTCAAGCGCCATCCGCTGAACCGGGTCGCGCCGTTCTCGCTCGCCGTGCCGGTGGTCGGGATCAGCTCCGGCATGCTGGTGCTGGGCGATTCGATCAGCGCCTGGCAATGGGCCGGCATCGCGCTGGTCGTGGCGGCGCTGGCGACCGTGATGTTCGGCGCGCGCTGGCTGCAACGCGGCCGATAACAATGCGATGTAATTACGTCAATACTGTAAAATGCGCGCTTCCGCCCTCCGTCCCGTTCCGATGAAACTGCGCACCTACTACATTCTGCTGGCCATGGCGATCCTCGTGCCCGCGGCGATTTTCTGCGCGATCGCGCTGAAGGTCATGCTCGACGCGCAGCACGACTCGGCGATCGAGCGCATCCAGGGCAGCGTGCGCCTCGCCGCGATCGTGATCGACAGCGACACCCGGCGCGCCGATGCGGTGCTGAAGGCGCTGGGCGCTTCGAGTTCGCTGGACGACGGCGACATGCGCCGCTTTTACGATGAAGCGCGCGCCGTCAACGCCGGCGCGGGCGCCTGGATCATCCTCTATGACACCAAGGGCCAGCAGCTGGTCAACACCCGCAAACCGTTCGGCAGCGAGCTGCCGGTGCGGCCCGACCCGGAACAGCTTGCACGCCTGCTGTCCAGCGGCAAATCGAACATCTCGGGGCTGCGCTGGGGGGCGGTGCTGAACAGCCACTTCGTCATGGTGGAAACGCCGGTACGCACGCATTCGGGGCGCGAGTACGTGATCGGCCAGGCCTATGCGCCCGAGTTCTTTACGCGCGCCTTCGCCGGCAGCGCGATCCCCGCAAGCTGGCGCGTCCAGGTCTTCGACGCCAGCGGCACCATCATCGCGCGCAGCCACAACCTGGAAAAATACATCGGCCTGCCGGCGAAGCCCGAAATGCTCGCCGCCATGCGCGCCGCGTCGAACGGCGTGCTGCGCCATGACACGCGCGACGACGTCGAAGTCTACGACGTGTTCCACCGGATTCCGGGATCGGGATGGACGATCATCGTCGGCGCGCCGGTGGCGGAAATCGACCTCGCGGTGTGGCGCGGCGTTGCCGCGATCGGCGTCGGCTTGTTCGTCGCAATGGCCGCGGCGCTGACGCTGGCGATCGTCGCCGGGCGCCGCCTGGTCAGGTTCGTGTCCGGCGCATCGCAGGCGGCACGCCAGCTCGGAGGCGGCGAGCCGGCCGCGCCGCTGGCATCGGCCAGCATCGTCGAACTGGCCGAACTGCACGACGCGATTCAGGAGGCGGGCGCCCGGTTGCAGGCGGAAGTGCGCTCGCGCGGCACGGCCGAACGAGAGCGCAACATGCTGCTGGTGCTCGAGCGAGAGGCGCGCACCCGCGCCGAAGAACAGAACCTGGCGAAAGACGAATTCCTGGCGATGCTGGCACACGAACTGCGCAACCCGCTGTCGGCGGTCACCAGCGCGGTCCACCTGCTCGACTCCGCCGGACCGATTGACGAGTCGCTGGCGGCGCGTGCGCGCGACGTGGTGCGGCGCCAGACCGACCACCTGCGCAAGCTGGTAGACGACCTGCTGGAAGTGAACCGCGCGCTGATGGGCAAGCTGACGCTGGCGCGCACGCCGCTCGACATGGCCGATACAGTGGCGCGCTGCGTCGAAACGCTGCAGGCGAGCGGACGCACCGCGCAGTTCGACTTCCACCCGGACCTGGCGCCGGCGGTGGTCACCGCCGATCCGACCCGGCTGGTGCAGGTGATCGACAATATTCTCGATAACGCCGTCAAATACAGCCCGCGCGGCGGCCGGGTCGACGTTGTGCTGCGCCGCGACGGCGCCAATGCGAAGCTGATCGTGCGCGATTCCGGCATGGGCATCGCACCGGAGCTGCTGCCCAACGTGTTCACGATTTTCGTCCAGGGCAAGCAATCGCTGCAGCGGACTCAGGGCGGGCTGGGGATCGGCCTGTCGCTGGTGCGGCGCCTGGTCGAACTGCATGGCGGCTCGGTCGCGGTGGACAGCGAAGGCGACGGCAAGGGCGCCAGCGTCACGGTGTACCTGCCGCTGGCGGCGGACCAGTCGGCGCCGGCCGCGATCCGGATTGCCGCGCCGGCGCAGTCGCGTCGGCGCGTGCTGCTGATCGAAGACAACGAGGACGCGCGCGACATGATGGCGGCACTGCTCGAGATGCTGTCGTGCGACGTGATGGCCGCGTCCAACGGCGTGCAAGGCATCGAACTGGCGCGCTGCGCGCTGCCGGAGATCGCCTTCATCGACATCGGCCTGGCCGGCATGGACGGTTACGCCATCGCGGCGGCGCTCAAGGCCAACCCGGCAACGGCGCCGATCGAACTGATCGCGCTGACCGGATACGGCAGCGCCGACGACCGCCAGCGCGCGTTCGACGCCGGCTTCCAGCATCATTTTACGAAACCGATAACGATCGAGCAGCTGGAGCTTGCCCTCTCGCCAACTGCGTTGTGGGCGCACAACTGAAGTGCGCTCCAGGCGCCTTGAGCGGAGCGATTGTGATTGCGGCGAATTTGGATTTCATGGGACCATAGCTCTTCCTTATTCCCCCTCACCGCCCGGTGAATGCAGCCTCGGCGCCATGCCGAATGCATAAGCCGCGCAACGCAAAGGCAGCCATGCAGCTTGACCCCCAGTCCTTCCCCGACCCGCGCACCCTGGGTAATCGGGCCATGGCGCTGGCCATGCTAGACGCGATCATCTGCCCCGAATTCGAGTACCGCTACTTTAATTTCGACGCGACCTGGGGCGACACCGAGCAAATGGGGTCGATGCGCAACGGCGAGGGCGACCACTGGTTCCTGCACCTCGGCGAATTCGGCGCGGCAATCAAGGGCCACGTGCAGGAGCTGCCGCGCGCCGAAACGCGCGCGATGGCGCTGCAGGTGCAGCGCTGCCTGCCCGACGAATTCGACAGCTTCCTGCACGAGCCCTCCTTCGCGATGGACGCGGTGAGCTACTGCTACTGGCTGCGCAGCGGCGACAGCGCCTGGAACAAGGTCGAGCATCCTGACCTGGCGCTGGCCTACCGCTACGACGGCTCGGAAGACTACCTGTCGATCCTGGTGGCGCCGGCCAGCTGCTATTACGACTACGCCAGCGACTATTTCGAGTGCGAGCCGCCGCTGGCAAGCATCGAGCATATCTACGCGCATGCGCCGCTGACCGCGGCCATCGTCAAATCCCTCAATCCCCAATTGAGCCTGGAAGAAGCGCACGCCGCGGCGCGCCAGATCGGCTATCCGAGCATGCCGCGCGCCAGATCGACCGTGCCGCTGGCCTGCTCGGGCGCCTGAGCCTCGCGCACGGCGCGCTGCAGCGCCAGCGCCTGGTCGACAAAGGTCTTTGACATCGTGTTATCGAAGATGCACCAGACCGCGCGGCCGGCGTCGATGTGGCCCGCCATGTCATGGCCCAGCTGCGCGAGCCAGCTTGGCTCGTAATCCGAATAGTAAATGCGCGGCGCGCCATGCAGCCGGATGTAGATGTCCTGCGCGGTCGGCACGTGCTCGCCCGGCTGTCCCTTGGGCGGATCGGCGATCACGCGGGTGACGCCGGCATCGTGCAGCAGCGCCGTCGCCTCGTCGCAGAACCAGCTCGGGTTGCGCGCCTCCAGCGCGAGCATGCAGCCGAAGCGCTGCTTCAGGCGCACGAAGAAATCGGCGGCGACGTCCGCGTCGAGCACGTGGCTTGGCGGCAGCTGCACCAGCACACATCCGAGTTTTTCACCAAGCGCTCCCGCCTCCATCGCAAACTGGTCCATCTGGGCATCGCCGCCAACCAGCCGCGCGTCGTGCGTAATGGAGCGCGGCAGCTTGACCGAGAAGCGGAAGCCGGCCGGCACGCTGGCCGCCCAGCGCGCGTAAGTCGACGCCTGGTGCGGCCGGTAGAACGAGGAATTGATTTCGACGGCGCCGAAGGCGGCGGCGTAGCGTTCGAGGTGGCTGCCGTCGATGGGGAATGCGTCGGCGGACTGGCGAGGAATGCTCCAGCCGGCGCAGCCGATCAGGGCGGAGGGAGACAGGGGTGGGTAGCTCATCGAACGATTTTACGATAGTGCCCGATACGGTGTCGTACACCATGCACGTCGAACCGGCGAAGGCTGGTACGACGATCTACCGGGACGCCGGCTCCGCCACGATGGATTTACAATGATCGTTCGAACAAGATCTCCGGAGGATACCGATGAGCGACCCAGTCCACGTGGTGTGCCCGCACTGCGACGCCGTGAACCGCCTCGCCCACGAACGGCTGGCCGACCAGCCGGTGTGCGGCAAATGCGCGCAGCCGCTGTTCCAGGCACGCCCGCTCGACGTCGCCGGCGCCCGCTTCGCCAAGCACATCGAGCGCAACGACCTGCCGGTGCTGGTCGACTTCTGGGCGCCGTGGTGCGGCCCCTGCAAGATGATGGCGCCCGCCTACGCCCAGGCGGCGGCGCAGCTCGAACCGGGCATGCGCCTGCTGAAGGTCGACACCGAGCAGGCCCAGGACCTCGGCGCGCGCTACAACATCCGCTCGATCCCGACGCTGGCATTGTTCCGGGCGAGTCGCGAAGTCGCGCGCCAGCCGGGCGCGATGGACGCGCGCGGCATCGTCGCGTGGGCGATGCAGCACGCACGATAAAGTAATCAAATTGTCAACGCGTCCTGCTACAATCGGCGCATCGTCAACGAAGGAGTAACCATGTCCCAGCAACTGGTGTTAGACAGCAGTCTCGAAGAATCCAAGCAGTTCGCGCGCATCATGTACATCGTGCACGCCGTGATGTTCTTATGTTCGTTCGGCGCGCTGTCGCTGATTCCGCTGATCGTCAACTACGTCAAACGGCCGTACACCGAGGGCACGTTGGTCTACAGCCATCACACCTGGATGATCCGGACATTCTGGTTTTACTTGATATGGGCGGCGGTCGCCTGGGTAATCTTGTTCACCCTCGGCTGGATCCTGATCGGCATTCCAATTGCATGGGCGATCTTCGGCCTGGCCTGGCTGTGGTACATGTACCGCGTGATCAAGGGATTCATCGACCTGAATAACAATCGGCCGATGCCGGTGTAACGAAGAAGGGGCCCGGGACCGGGCCCCTTCTGCTTTCACATCGCGGCGAAGGCCTGTTCGATGTCGGCGATCAGGTCGGCCGTGTCTTCCAGCCCGATGTTGAAGCGCACCAGCATGCCGCCGTCGTGCCAGCCCTGGCGCATCGCCTGGATCCGGTACGGCATCACCAGGCTGTTTGCGCCGCCCCAGCTGTAGCCAAGGCCGAACAGGGTCAGCTTGTCGACGAAGCGGTCGGTCTGCGCCTCGGTGTACTTCGGATCGAACAGCACCGAGAACAAGCCGCCGGCGCCGTTGAAATCGCGCTTCCAGATGTCGTGACCCGGGCAGTCCTCGAATGCCGGATGCAGCACCTTGCTGATTTCGGGACGTCCCTTGAGCCACTGCGCCACTGCCCGCGCGCTGGCGTCGTGCGCTTCGAAGCGCAGCTTCATGCTCGGCAGGCCGCGCATCACCAGGTAAGCGTCGTCCGGGCTCACGCCCATCCCCAGCCGCATGTGGGCCAGCGCCAGCCGGTCGTTGAGCGCGCGGTCGCGCGTGACGAGAGCGCCCATCAGCACGTCCGAGCCGCCCGACTGGTATTTGGTCAGCGCCTGCATGATGATGTCGACACCGTGATCGAAGCCGCGCAGCGCGAGGCCGGCCGACCAGGTGTTGTCGAGCGCGACCAGCACGCCCTTCTCGTGGGCGGCCTTGCAGATCGCCGGCAGGTCCGGCACTTCCATCGACACCGATCCCGGGGCCTCGGTCCAGATCAGCTTCGTGTTCGGCTGGATCAGGTCCGCGATCGCGCTGCCCACCAGCGGATTGTAGTAGCGCGCGGTGATGCCGAAGTCGCGCGTGAGCCAGTTTCCCAGCTCGCGGTTCGGGTTGTAGACATTGTCCGGCAGGAGCACGTCGTCGCCGGTCTTGAGCAGCGCGAAGTCGACCATCGCGATCGCCGCCAGGCCGGACGGCGCCAGCAGGCAGTAGCTGCCGCCTTCGATTTCGGCCAGGCGCGCTTCCAGCGTAAACGTGGTCGGCGTGCCGTGCAGGCCGTAGGTATAGGCGTTCTTCTCTTTCCACTCGCCCGAGCGCATCGCCGCGACGTCCTTGAACAGGACCGTCGAAGCGTGGTGGATCGCAGTCGGGTAAGCGGCGAAGCCTTCCGGCGCTGCGTAATCGCTGTGGATCAGCGTGGTCTGCGGCGACTTCTTCTTCATTACGCCACCGAGGCCCACAGGTCGTGCGCGTCGGCGGACGTGACGACGACATCGGCGAACTCGCCCACCGCCAGCTTCTTGCCCGGCACCAGCGAGCGCTTGATGTGCACCACGCCGTCGATTTCAGGCGCGTCGGCGGACGAGCGGCCGATCGCTTCGCGGGCGTTGACTTCGTCGATCAGCACGCGCACGGTCTTGCCGACCTTGGCCTGCAGGCGCTTGGCCGAGATCTCTTCCTGCAGCAGCATCACGCGGGCGCGGCGCTCTTCGCGCAGTTCTTCCGGCACCGGGTTGTCGAGCAGGTTGGCGGTCGCGCCTTCGACCGGCGAATAGGCGAAGCAGCCGAGACGGTCGATCTGCGCTTCCCTGAGGAAGTCGAGCAGGTATTCGAATTCGGCTTCGGTCTCGCCGGGGAAGCCGGCAATGAAGGTCGAGCGGATCGTCAGGTCCGGGTTCATCGCGCGCCAGGCCTGGATGCGGTCCAGGTTCTTCTCGCCGCTGGCCGGACGCTTCATGCGCTTGAGGACATCAGGGTGCGCGTGCTGCATCGGGATGTCGAGGTAAGGCAGCACGTGGCCGCCGCTCATCATCGGGATCACCTGGTCGACGTGCGGGTACGGATAGACGTAGTGCAGGCGCACCCACGCACCGTACTGCGCGGCCAGCTGGCCGAGCGCTTCGACCAGCTGCGTCATGTGGGTCTTGACCGGGCGGCCGTTCCAGAAGCCGGAGCGGAACTTGACGTCGACGCCGTAGGCGCTGGTGTCCTGCGAGATGACCAGCAGCTCCTTGACGCCGGCCTTGAACAGGTTCTCGGCTTCGAGCATCAGGTCGGCGATCGGGCGCGACACCAGGTCGCCGCGCATCGACGGGATGATGCAGAAGCTGCAGCGGTGGTTGCAGCCTTCGGAGATTTTCAGGTAGGCGTAGTGTTTCGGGGTCAGCTTGACGCCCTGCGCCGGCACCAGGTCGAAGAACGGCGCGTGCGGCTTCGGCAGGTGCAGGTGGACCGAGTCCATCACTTCGGCCAGCGCATGCGGGCCGGTCACGGCCAGCACCTTGGGATGCACCTTCATGATGATGTCGTCGCCGGACGCATCCTTCTTGGCGCCGAGGCAGCCGGTGACGATGACCTTGCCGTTTTCGGCCAGCGCCTCGCCGATCGCGTCGAGCGACTCCTGCACCGCGGCGTCGATGAAGCCGCAGGTGTTGACGATCACCAGGTCGGCGCCGTCGTAGGACTTGGCGGTTTCGTAGCCTTCCGCGCGCAGCTGGGTCAGGATCTGCTCGGAATCGACCAGCGCTTTCGGGCAGCCGAGCGATACGAAGCCGACTTTGGGCGCGTTGGCGGGGGCGTTGACGAGGGAATCGGATGCGGCGGGAACGGGGATGCGGCGAAGTTCGGACATGATGGGAGGCTGTACTCAGGCAGACTAATCTTCCATTGTACCGCATCCATACGGAATGTCGTACCTGCGGAGGCAGGTACCCATGCCGAATCCGGGTACCTGTGTTGCTAGCTCAGCATGGGTTCCTGCCTTCGCAGGAACGACGGCCTTACGGCCAAAGATCTACTTTTTGGTATCGACCGGCGGGAACGGGAACGCGCCGAAAATCGACTTGCTCTGCGTTTGCATCTGTTCCTGCATCTGCACGAACAGGTTCTTGCTCTGGTCGATGTAGTTGTTCATCATGCCTTGCATCATCGGGCCCTGGACGTTCATGAACTGGGTCCACATTTCCGGGCTGAACGGCTTGCCTTCGAAACCGCCGGTCGTGCCGGTGGTGAACTTGTTCTGGATGTCGGTGAAGGCCTGGACGTTCTTTTCCAGGTAGGAACCCATCATCCCCTGCATCGCATGGCCGTAGTATCGGATGATCTGCGACAGCACCGCGCTCGAGAACATCGGGGCGCCGGCCGCTTCTTCTTCCAGGATGATTTGCAGGAGGATGCTGCGCGTGAGGTCTTCGTTCGACTTGGCATCGACCACCGTGAATTCGTCCGCGTCGAGCACCAGTTGCTTGACGTCCGTCAGCGTGATGTACGAACTGGTCTGGGTGTCGTACAGCCGACGGTTTGGGTATTTCTTGATCAGGCGTTCAGTACTTTTCTTTGCACTACTCATCTCAAGTTCCACTTATTGCGCCGCAGCGCCTTCTTAAAAAAGCGAACCGAAGTCCGCTCCGTGACTGGCCTATACGTGAATTATAGGTTGAATATTCGTCAAAATACCATGTTGGGCGCGCAAGTGCAGCATTTATCGGAACGCAACTTAAAGTAAAAGCCTGACAACCTTAATCGGCACGCGTCTTGACGTAGCGGCCCGGCGCCGGCTCGATCGGCGGATACTGCTTGTTACCGGCTTTGGCGGGCGCTTTGACGTCTTTTCCGCCATTTTCGGCCAGGAAAGCGGCCCATTCGACCCACCAGCTGCCCTTGTGCTCGGTGGCGCCTTCCATCCACGACTTGGCGTCCAGGATCTTCGCCTTGGCCTTCGGCCTGGCGTCGTTGGTCCAGTAGCTGCGCTTGCCCTTCGAGGCGGGATTGATCACGCCGGCGATGTGGCCGGACGCGCCCAGCACGTAGCGGTTGTTCTTCGGCTTGCCCGGGTTGAGCAGCTTCATCGACTCGTACGCCGCATCCCACGGCACGATGTGGTCCTCGCGCGAGCCGTAGATGAACACCGGCGCGTCGATGGCGCCGAGGTCGATCTTCGCGCCCGCGGTGCTCAGCGCGCCCGGTTCGCGCAGCTTGTTTTCCAGGTACATATTACGCAGGTAGTAGCAGAACATCGGGCCCGGCAGGTTGGTGCTGTCCGAGTTCCAGTACAGCAGGTCGAACGGCGGCGGCTCCTTGCCTTTCAGGTAGTTGGACTGGACGTAGTTCCATACCAGGTCGTTCGGGCGCAGCGACGAGAAGGTCGTGGCCAGGTCGCGGCCCGGCATCAGGCCGCCCTTGGCCAGCTGCTTCTCGCGCTGCGCGACCTGGCTTTCGTCGATGAAGACGTCCAGCACGCCGGTGTCTTCGAAGTCGAGCAAGGTGGTGAGCAGGGTGAGGCTGGCGGCCGGCTGTTCGCCGCGCGCGGCCAGCACCGCCAGCGCGGTGGTGACGATGGTGCCGCCGACGCAGAAGCCGAAGGCATTGACCTTCGGTGCGCCGGTGATTTCGCGCGCCACGCGGATCGCTTCGATCGCGCCCTTCTCCACATAGTCGTCCCACGTGACCTTGCCCAGCGACTTGTCGGGATTGCGCCACGAGACCAGGAACACCGTGTTGCCCTGTTCGACCGCGTAGCGCACCACCGAGTTCTCGGGCTGCAGGTCGAGGATGTAGAACTTGTTGATGCACGGCGGGACCATCACCAGCGGCACCGCGTGTACGGTAGCGCTGCTCGGGGTGTACTGAATCAGCTGGAACAGGTCGTTCTCGAACACCACCTCGCCCGGCGTGGTGGCGACGTTGCGGCCCACCTCGAACGCGGATTCGTCGGACAGCGAGATGCGGCCCTTCTGCATGTCGCCCAGCATATTGGCCAGGCCCTTGGCCAGGCTTTCGCCCTTGGAGTCCAGCAGGGTCTTTTGCGCTTCCGGATTGGTGGCGAGGAAGTTCGCCGGCGACATCGCGTCGACCAGCTGCTGCACGGCGAAGCGGATCTTCTGCTTGTCGCGCGGGGCGGCGTCAACGGCTTCGGCCATCGCGGTCAGGAAGTGCGAATTGAGCAGGTAGGAAGCGGCGGAAAACGCCGACAGCGGATTGGCCAGCCACTCGGGCGCGGCGAAGCGGCGGTCCTTCAGCTCGGGCATCTTCATCATCGCCATGTCCTGCCAAAGCGCGCCGGCCTTTTGCAGGTAGTCGTTGCGCAGCGACTCCATCGCGGCCGGGCTGATGTGGGCGCCGACTTCCTTCAGCACGCCGGCCAGGGGGTTGGCGTCCTGCTGCGGCATCTTCATCCACGACTGCCAGGTGGAGGGGTCGGAAAACTGCGCCATCCAGGCGCTTGCCATGGCTTGAGGATCAGGCTTGTTCATGAGTGGGTTCCATTGGTTACAATTGCGGTTTCTGCCGAAGGAAATCTATGTGGATTGTCGCCGTTGCCTGGGTTTATGTGGTGGGCCTGATGGCGCTCACCGAACCGTCCGTCGTTGCTGGAATTATGACCTTTTTGTTCTATTGCGTGTTGCCGTTGTCTTTACTTTTTTATATCGCGGGGTCGAAGGCGCGGCGCGCACGACGTGAAAAACCGACGCCTCCGGAGGCGTGACAGCGGCATGAGCAAGTTCACGCGGCGCCGACAAACCCGGGGTCAGGTCCACCGGACCTGACCCCAGACCTTGAGCCGCGGCCCGTGCTAATCGGGCTTCAGCCAGATCAGGCTGGCCAGGCGGCCCGTCACGCCATCGCGCCGATACGAATAGAATCGGTCGGTCTCGCTGGCGGTGCAGTGGCTGCCGCCCCACACACGCGTCACGCCATCGCGCGCCAGCAGCAGTTTGGCCAGTGCATTCATGTTGGCCAGGTACTTGCCGGGGCGCCCGGGATAAAGCGCAAAGGCCGCCCGCACCTTTTCCGCGTCGGCGCCGCTGGCAAGGAAGCTGTCCAATACGTCCGGCCCCACTTCGAACTGCGCCGGACCGATCGCCGGCCCGAGCCAGGCCGTGACCTCGCAGGCGCCGGCCTCGCGCATCGCGCTCACCGTCGCGGCCAGCACGCCGGCCGCCAGGCCGCGCCAGCCCGCGTGCGCGGCGCCCACCACCTTGCCGTCCACGTCGGCGAACAGCACCGGCAGGCAGTCCGCCGTCAGCACCGCGCACACCACGCCAGACTGGGTCGCGATGCTGGCGTCGGCCACGCGCACCGGCTGGTCCGGCCCCACGGTGGCCGCGTCCACGACGGCGACGCCGTGCACCTGCGAGATCCACGCCGGGTCGCCCGGCAGCATGGCGCGCACCGCGGCGCGGTTCCTGCGGACGGTGTCGGGATCGTCGTTGACGTGCATGCCCAGATTGAGCCCGCCGCCCCCCGCGCCGTCGTCGTAGGGGCCGGTGCTCCAGCCGCCGCGGCGCGTGCTGGCCAGTGCGCCGACGTTCGCGGGCGCGTCCGGCCAGTCGGGCAGGATCATTTCGGCCATCAGACCAGGTCCGGCTCTTCGATGCCCGCGTCTTCGATCAAGGCGGCGAAATCGGCGGCCAGCGGCACGATCCATTCGCAATCCTCGCCGGTGGCCGGATGGACCAGGCCGAGGCGGCGCGCCTGCAGCGCCTGGCGCGGGAATACCGGCGTCAGGTGCTGCTTGCCGTAGGTGGAGTCGCCCACCAGCGCGAAGCCGAGGTGCTGCATGTGCACGCGGATCTGGTGGGTGCGTCCGGTCTCGAGCTGGCACTGCACCAGGCTGACCGGGCGGCGGTCCAGCAGGCCGCTGGCAATCACCTGGTAGTGCGTGATGGCCGGCTTGGCCGTGAAGTTGTTCGACACCGCCATCTTGATGCGGTCCTTGGCGTCGCGCGCGATCGGCGCGTCGACGGTGCCGGCTTCGCGCGGCGTGCCCCACACCAGCGCAAAGTACTCGCGCTTGACGGTGCGCGCCTGCAGCTGGCGCACCAGGTCGGTCTGGGCGGCCAGCGTCTTGCCGACCACCATCAAACCGCTGGTGTCCTTGTCGAGCCGGTGCACGATGCCGGCGCGCGGCACGTTGGCCAGTTGCGGCGCGTGGAACAGCAGGCCGTTGAGCAAGGTGCCCGACCAGTTGCCGGCGCCCGGATGGACCACCAGGCCGGCCGGCTTGTTGATCACCATGATGTGCTCGTCCTCGTGGACGATGTCGAGGCGGATCTCTTCGGGCGTGAAGGCGGTGTCTTCCGGCGCGGCCTGCGGGGTGACGACTATCGTTTCGTCGCCGTACGCGGTATCCTTGCCGCGCGCCGGCTTGCCGTCGACCAGCACGAAGCCGCCGTCGAACCATTGCTGCAGGCGGCTGCGGGAAAATTGCGGCACCAGGCCGGCGATCACCTTGTCGAGACGCTGGCCGCAGGCGGCCGGGGTCAGCTCGAGGGTGATCGGGGACAGGTCGGCGCCGCCGTTCTCGTAGGCGAAATCGACGTCGATCTCGTCGTCGAAATCAGGGTCGAGGGGTAAAACCGCCGAATTCGGCGTTGAAGTTAAAGTCACAGCAGTCCCATCGGCTATAATCAGCCTTTCGTTGAATCTCGGTAAATACTCTCTTGCAAAACGTCATGCAAAAAAAATTATCTTTGTTGGTTGCTTCATGTGTACTGCTAGGTATGTCTGCTTGCAGCTTGTTGCCGGATAAATCCGACGAGACCAAAAACTGGTCGGTGACGAAATTATACTCGGAGGCGCGCTCCGAAATGGATGGCGCCCACTACGAGGCAGCCATCAAGCTGTGGGAAAAGCTCGAAGCGAACTATCCGTTCGGCACGTACGCGACCCAGGCGCAGATGGAAATCGCCTATGGCTACTACAAGACCCAGGACCAGGCCCAGGCCCTCGCCGCGGTCGAACGCTTCATCAAGCTGCACCCGAATCATCCGCAGGCCGACTACATGTACTACCTGCGCGGCCTGATCAATTTCAACGATTCGGTCGGCTTCATGAGCATCATCTATTCGCAGGATCCGACCGAGCGCGACCCGAAGGCGACGCGCGAATCGTTCGCCGCGTTCAAGGCGCTGGTCGACAAATTCCCGAACAGCAAGTACACGCCGGATGCGATCGCGCGCATGAAGTACCTGGTCAACGCGATGGCGCAGTATGAAGTGCACGTGGCCAATTACTACTTCCGCCGCGGCGCCTACCTGGCCGCGCTGAACCGCGCGCAAGGCGCCGTCACGGACTACACCGATGCGCCGGCGCGCGAAGAAGCGCTGTTCCTGATGATCCGCTGCTACGACAAGATGGGCAACCTCGACCTGCGCGACGACGCCCAGCGCGTGTTCGTCAAGAACTATCCGAACAGCCGCTTCATGAACCCGAACGCCGGCCAGCGCAACTGGCTGAACTTCTGGTCCAAGAAGGCCGACTAAATCGGCTTCGCAGGGTCTGACCCAATCGGGTCAGACCCTGGTTTCGCATCAAGCCACCAGCTTGCGCCGGAACACCCACTCGTTGGCGCTGGACGCTTTCTTGTCGAACGCGTAGCCGTCGACCTTGAAACGCTTGAGCTTTTCGACGTCCGTGATGCCCTTCTCCGCCGCGTAGCGCGCCATCATGCCGCGGGCGCGCTTGGCGAAGAACGAAATGATCTTGTACCGGCCGTCCTTCCAGTCTTCGAACACCGGCGTGATTACCGGCACCGGCAGCAGCTTCGGCCGCACCGAGCGGAAATACTCTTCCGACGCGAGATTGACCAGCGCCTCGGCGCCGTTCGCGGCGATCGCCTCGTTCAGCTTGCCGGTGACGGTGTCGCCCCAGAATCCGTACAAGTCCTTCGCCCCCGGCGTCGGCAGGCGGGTGCCCATTTCCAGGCGGTGCGGGTGGATCAGGTCGAACGGGCGCAGCACGCCGTACAGGCCCGACAGGATGCGCACGTTCTGCTGGGTCCAGCCCAGCGCCTTCGGCTTGAGCGAGCGCGCATCGAGACCGTGGTAGACGTCGCCGTTGAAGGCCATGATGGCCTGGCGCGCGCCGGCGGGGTCGGCGCTCCAGGTGCCGTAGCGGGCGACGTTGAGCGCGGCCAGCGTATCGGACAGGCTCATCAGTTCAGCGACCTGGCCCAGCGAGTAGCCGCGCAGGACGTCGATCAGCTCGCCGGAGCGATCCAGCAGGTCGGGCGTGGTGGTCAGTTTCGTGGTGGGGCGGGTTTCGAAGTCGAGGGATTTTGCAGGCGACAAGACAATCAGCATAAGATTCGATCAACATCCAACAAATAGAATTGCCGACATGATACCCGTACCAGCAGAACGCATCGTCATCGATACCAATGTTTGCCTCGACCTGATGGTATTCCACGATCCGCGCTGGGCCAGCCTGCTCGCCGCGCTCGAGAGCGGCGCCGTCGAAGCGGTCACCCGCGCCGACTGCCGCGACGAGTACAACATCGTGCTGCACTACAAGCACCTGCCGCTCGACGACGACAGCCGCCCGCTGGCGGCGGCGCGCTTCGATGCGCTGGTCAAGGTGGTGGCGCCGGAAGTGAGCCTGGTGCGCTTGCCGGTCTGCACCGATCGCGACGACCAGAAATTTCTCGAAGTGGCGCGCGACGCCCGCGCCGCCGTGCTGATCACCAAGGACAAGGCGCTGCTGAAACTGGCGCGCAAGACCGCGCAGGCGGGACTGTTCCGGATCATGCTGCCGGAAGCGTGGATCAAGGCGCAGGCGGCGGAGCTCGATTAAAGGCGGGCCGACGCGCTCGTTTCGCGCCAGAGCATCAGCGCCAAACCACCGGCGATGAGGAAACCGGCGAAACTCCACCACACCGGAATCACAAAGCCCGCGACCACGACTTCCCAGGCAAAAATCAGGCGAAGCACGTGGGCGACTGCGATCAGCGCGAACAATGCGACCGCGAATGAAGTAAAAGGTTTCATCGGATTCCTCCTGCGTTGACCGCCAGTTGCGCCTCGAATGCCCGCTTGTACGCCGGCCGCGCTTCGCCGCGGGCGACATAGGCGGCGAGGTTCGGATATTCGTCCAGGATGCCCGACGCCCTCAGCCGGAGCAGCACCGACACCATCATCAGGTCGCCCGCGCTGAACTCGCCGTCGAGCCAGTCGGCATCGCCGAGGCGGCGCGAAAGCGGGACCAGCCGGTCCCTCACGCGCTGCGCGACCAGCGGCATCCGCGCCTCGTACCACGGCTTGTCGTGCTCCAGCACTTTGGCGCCTGACAGTTCGAGGATCGGCGGCTCTACCGTGTTGACCGCGGCGAACATCCAGGTGATCGCGCGCGCCCTCGCATTCGGGTCGGCCGGCAGCAGGCCCGCATGGCGCTCGCCGATATGGAGCACGATCCCGCCCGTCTCGAACAGGACCAGGTCGCCCTCCTCGTAGGTCGGAATCTGGCCGAACGGGTTCAGCGCCAGGTGCGCGGCTTCCTTCATCGCGGCGAATGAAACCAGGCGCACCGCGTAGGGTTGGCCGACCTCCTCCAGCGCCCAGCGCACGCGCGTGTCGCGCGCCAGTCCCTTGCCGCCGTCGGGCGACCGTTCGAACGCGGTGATCGTGATGGTCATCGTGCGCCTCCGCTCAAGGGACGCCGTTGCCGGCAAATTGAAGATACGCCGGTCTCTCGCGCAAGCGCGCCACATACGAATCGACCGCGGCAAGCGCCGGACGGTCGATCGGCGTCATCAGCCATCGGTTGACCGACAGGCCGAGGACGACGTCGGCCAGCGAGAACTCGGCGCCGGCGGCAAATGCGCCGGTCCGTTCCAGTTGGGCTTCGAGGATCCGCATGTGCCGGTTCCACTGCGCCGCGCTGGCCGCCACCTGGGCGGCATCGCGATGCGCGGCACTGTCGCGCACCAGGGCCATGAAGGCGTAGCGCCATGCGTTGTTCAGTTCGGTCGCCTGCCAGTCCATCCATTGCTCCACGCGGGCGCGCCGCACCGGATCGCCCGGCAACAGCCGGCCCGCGGCGTATCGCCCGGCCAGGTAGCGGCAAATCGTGTTCGACTCCCACAGCACGGTGTCGCCATCGACCAGCACCGGCACCATTGCGTTCGGGTTCAGGGCCAGGAATTCCGGCGAGTCGGTCGGGCGAAAACCGCTGCCCCAGTCCTCACGCTCGAATGGCAAGTCCAATTCCGCGCAAGTCCACAATACCTTGCGCACGTTGATCGAACTCGCTTTCCCCAGGATTCGAATCACGGCGATCCTCCATTCCAGACAGTGCTTTAATTATAGGGCCGTTGCCCGGTCTGAAAAATGCACTTGCGAAAAATATAATCAGCCTCACTTAGCTGTCACTTTCACCACTGCACCCAGGAGCTAAATGGCTTTTTTCCCTCGTCCTCCCCAGCTGCCCCCGCGTCGACGGGAAGTCGCCACACAAGTAGTCAAACAGGAGCATTCCGGTGCGATCGACACCCGCGTCATCGTGGTGGAAAATAAAATTCCACCAATGCTGCCGAAGCGCGAAGGCTCCTGAACGCGAGCATTCGATATCCAAAATTTCCCAACGAACATCACGATGTAGACGCGAAAACATTACAGGAACCGACGCTGGCCGGGCGGCCCGCCGCTGAGTGCGTAGTAACAACATCTTCGGCGATGATTCATTGGATGCGAATGACGCGCGATCCTACAATAGCGTTACGTTCGAGAATCTGACTTAGACCCCCAGTAGCTTTCCGATTTCGTTTTTCAAGGAAAGGCGGCGCCATGACGGAGCAGCATGCGGACCCCAATCGAGCGATTGCGCGGAAGCCCGCGCCAGTCCCACACCCGGCGCCCGTCCAGGTCGAGGGCCTCGCGGAAACCCTGGTCGCCGTGCGCCATGAGCTCAAGCTGATCGGCCATGCCAGCAAATACGACTGGGTCAACAAGCGCCTGATCGTTCTTCGCAATGGCGTCATCGCGCTGGCCGTGCTCACCGGCGTCATTGTCGCGCTGGCGATCTGCTATCTGGAGGCGTATCGGCAAACCCTGAATATCGCCGCCTTCGACGTTTCGCCCCGGATGAAGGAGCACGGCGTAAATGGGGAGATCGTTGCCAAGACCCTGTTCGATGAACTGATCAAACGGCGCAAAACGGTCACCACGCTCGATGCGGGCGAACTGAAGGAGGCGTGGACCGACCACCGCAGCGAAGTGGCGATTCCGCAGACGCACTTCACGCTGCAGTCGGTGTTCTCCTATTTGCGCCACCTGACCGGCAACGAGATCGGCGTGGCCGGCGAGATGTTGGTCGACGGCGAGTCGGTGACGATCCGCGCCCGCGTCGCCGGCAACCCGCCTGTGACCGTGCGCGGCCCGCTTGCGCAGTGGGAAGCGTTGATGGGCGGCGTCGCCGATTACGTCTACGAAGCGACGCAGCCGGCGGTTTTGGCCAGTTACCAGGGGCTGACGGCGAAGACGCCGCAGGACATCGGCGCCCTGTCCAGGCTCGTCGTAAAGATGACCAACGCCAGTCCGCGCCTCCCGCGCAACGCCATCGCGGTGGCGTACGACGCATACGGCGGCGCGCTGATGCGGCAGGACCGTCTGCGCGAAGCGCTCGCCGCCTTCAACACCGCTCTGCACTACGATCCGAACCTCGGCCTCGCGGTGATGAACGCGGCCGAAGTCAACTTCCGGCTCGATCACCGCAAGGAGGCGGATCGCCTGTACATCCGGGCCGCGAGCATGCCGATTGCCGAATCGGTCAAGCGCGGCGCCTTGCGGCGGCGCGTGTCGCTGGCCTTGAATTCGCTCGATTGCAAAACCGCGGAAAACGCGCTGTCCGACCTGAAGAACTTCGCGAAGTACGACGAGCTGTGGGAACAGTGGTCGGAAGCGCGCTACCTGGTCAATTGCGGCTACGCGGAAGAACAGGGAGCGGCGATTGCGCGAAATATCGCCCTGCTGCATCCGGACGCCGCGAATTCCTGGGTCTATCTGAGCGCCGTCCTGACCGAACGGCCCGGTGTGCGCCATCTGCGCGAAGGGGCTGAGGCAGCCCGCCAGGCGATCGCCAGGAGCCAGGACCAGCACGACATCCTGAATTATTTCGCGCATACGAATCTGATTTCGGCGTTGGCCGGTTTGGGCGAAGGCGCCGAAGCCGAGAAGGTGTATCGGGAAGCGCGGGCGGTGATGCCGACCGAACGCGCCGATTTCACCCGTCTGAAGGCGGCGGTCATGTATGCCAACGCCGATTATGCCGGCGTCGAACGCGAAGCCGGCGCGCGCCTTCAGGCCGCGCCGGGCAGCTCGATGGAAGACTACCACTGGCTCGCACTGGCGCTTGAAAAACTGCAGAAACCCGATGAGGCGATTCGTCTGCTTCGCCAGGGCCAGTACTATTCTCCCCGGCGCTGCATTCTGTTCGACGACGCTGGACGAGTGCTGGCGCGCTCCGGGCGGATTCCCGAAGCGCTCGCCGAATTCGAACGCGGCATCGCCGCCGAACCGAAGTGCGGCGCTCCGTACATCGGCGCGGCGCAGGCGCTGGCCGGCGTGCACCGGCTTGCCGAGGCCAGGGCGAAACTGAACGCCCTGATTGCGCTGGCGCCTCGCTCCGATGGCGCCCTGGAGGCGCGCGAACTTCTCGCGAAGCTGTCGGGCGTCGCGCCATAGCACGCCGCCCCAGACATCATTTCAACAGCGGCGTGGCGTCGACCACACGCACGTCGTGCATCTGGTGCAGGTACGCTTCCAGATAGCCCTTGTGCGACGCGCCGACCACCACCAGCATGCGGATGCCGTGCCGCGCGCCGAGCACGTCGCGGATATTGGCCGCCATGCGCAGGTTACGCGTTTCCCAGTAGCCGACGTAGCCGCGTCCGAACCCCTGGGGCGACGGCTCGTTCAAGGCAGCGCCGAAGTCGCTGTCGAATACCACCTTGCCCATGCCGGCGCCGTTGTAGGCGCGATACAACGACAGCACGTCCTCCGGCGTGCCGAGCCGCTCGCGCTGCGCCTGGTCCGTCCGTTTGCGTTGCTGGTTGGCCGGGTTGTCCCACGCCTTCATGATCGCGGCGCCCGCGGCTTTTTCATCCTCGGTCATGGTGTCGGCCGTGTGATCGTCCATCGCATACACGCGTTCGTGGCCGAGCCGGGCGGCCAGCTCGGCGGCGATCAGGTAACTCTCGTCGCGCTTGCGCCCCAGCGTGTTGAGCCGATCGACCAACGCCGCATCGAGGCCCTCGCCTGCATGCCTCTCGGCGTCGGGCAGGCGCAGCCACTGCACCATTGCCGAAGCCTGCTCGCCTGCCGCAAGCAATACCGCCGCCAGGCGCCGGCGCTGCTGCGCACTGGGGCTTGCGGGCCAGGCTGCGAGCATTTTTTCCGCTTCCGCCGAGGCGGCGATCACGTCGAGCCCGGTGGCAGCGCGCGCAGGCGCCGCATCCCAGCAATATTCGACCGAGTCCTTGTAGCGGTACGGATAGCGGCGCAGGAAATCGCACTGCAATCCGGAGAGCGCTTCGATGGCGATCGCCTGCGGCCGCCAGTCGGCAAGCCGATCGTTCAGCAGCCGCAAATTGGCGGTATCGAATGACGGCGGCAGTTGGGATATGTGCGGCGAACCGAGCACCAGCACTTCGTTCGGAGTCCCGGAGGCCGGGCCTTTCAGTGCGCTCGGAACGAAATCGGGCTGGTAGCCCTGCGCCGCGGCCAGGCCCGAAACAGCCATCGAAATCGCCAGGCAAAATATCCCCCGCATACCCATCTCCTGTGAAATTTAGCGAACACGAATGCTCACACGTTTGCGTTAAAAAATCAGAAAAACTTGGTATGCATGCCATGGACCGTCGGCTGGCGGCCGAATCAGCGCCACCGCAGAGCCCCGAAGGGAACCTTGCGCTAGAATGGGCACACCAACAACTTTTCCAGCATTCCACATGACGACACCCGTCCTTCGCACCAGGTTGCCCGCTGTCGGCACCACGGTGTTCACCCGGATGTCGGCGCTGGCCATCGAGCACGGCGCGGTCAATCTTGGCCAGGGATTCCCCGACTTTCCGTGCGATCCGGCGCTGCCTGACATGGTCTCTGATGCGATGCGCGCCGGCCACAACCAGTATCCGATGATGGCCGGCGCACCCGCGCTGCGCGAAGCGGTCGCCGCCAAGATCGCCACCATCTACGGCCGCCAGTACGACGCCGCGACGGAAATCACCATTACCGCCGGCGCCACCCAGGCGCTGACCACCGCGATCCTGTGCTGCGTGCACCCGGGCGACGAAGTGATCGTCATCGAACCGGCCTACGACAGCTACCTCCCGGCGATCGAGCTGGCGGGCGGCGTTGCGGTGCCGGTGTCGATGCAGGTGGGCGATGACGGCTACAGCGTGCCATGGGACCGCGTGGCCGCCGCCGTGAGCACGCGCACCCGGATGATCGTCATCAATTCGCCGCACAATCCGACCGGCACCGTATTCCGGCGCGCCGACATCGACGCGCTCGCCGGCATCGTGCGCGGCACCGACATCCTGATCCTGTCCGACGAGGTCTACGAACACATGGTCTACGACGGCGCGCCGCACGAGTCGATGTGCCGCCATCCGGCACTGGCCGAACGCGCCTTCGTCGTCTCGAGCTTCGGCAAGACCTATCACGTCACCGGCTGGAAGATCGGCTACGTCGCCGCGCCGGCCGCGCTGTCGGCGGAGTTCCGCAAGGTCCACCAGTACAACGTGTTCACCGTGAACACGCCGATGCAGCATGGCGTGGCCAGCTACATGGCCGATCCGGCGCCCTACCGCGACCTTCCCGCTTTTTACCAGCGCAAGCGCGACCTGTTCCGCGCGGGACTGGCGGGCAGCCGCTTCACCTTGCTGCCGGCCGACGGCACCTACTTCCAATGCGTGCGTTACGACGCGATATCGGCGCTGCCGGAAGCCGAATTCGCCGAATGGCTGACGCGCGAAGTGAAGGTAGCGGCGATTCCGGTGTCGGCGTTCTACCGCGACGCCACGGAGTCCGGCATCGTGCGTTTCTGTTTTGCGAAGCAGGACGCCACCTTGCAGACGGCCCTCGAACGCCTGGCGAGCCTCTAGATGACCGCGCCGGCCGCTTCGGTGCTGCATGCGTTGAACGCGGCCAGCGCGCGGCTCGAGCGATTGCTGTCGCACCTGCGCGATGTTGGCGACGCTCCTGCCGATCTGCGCGAGCTGGCGCACGCAGTCGCCTATGCCACCGAACGCGGCCCCGACGTTGCCATCGCCTGCATCCTGCTGAACCAGATCGCCGGGCGCTACGCCGTGCGCCACTGCATCGACACCGCGGTGATCGCATCCGTGCTGGCGCGCGCGTTGGGCAAGCCGCCGCTCGAAGTGATGACCATCGCCGCCGCGGCCCTGACCATGAACGCGGGAATGATGCGCCAGATCGAGACTTTCCAGGACCGTACCCTGCCCCTGAGTCCCGACGAACGCGCGCTGGTGCACAGCCATCCCCAGGAAAGCGCCGAGCTGCTGCGCTGCGCCGGCGTCGGCGACGAGCAGTGGATCGCTTGCGTCACGCAGCACCATGAAAACCATGACGGCAGCGGTTACCCGGATGGCCTGCGCGAGTCCGACATCAACACCGACGCGAAGCTGGTCGGGATGGCCGACCGCTACTGCGCCTGCGTCTCGGCGCGCAACTACCGTCGCTCGATGGCGCCGCCGCTGGCGCTGGCCAAGCTGCGCGCGGACAGCGCCAACGATCCCGAACTGGTGGTGCTGTTCGAGGAATGCATCGGCGCGTATCCGCCGGGGACGCTGGTGAAGCTGGAGAACGGCGAGGTGGGCGTGGTGGCGGCCGCGCAAACGGTGCATGTGCTGCGCGACGCCGGCGGCGCATCGGTCTCGCTGGTGCGGCACACCGGAGACACGCCGATCGCCGCAGCGCTGCATGAGGACGACGCGCACCTGCGCTTCAGCATGAAGGCGGTGTGGGGACCGCTGGCCGCGCTGTGACGCCCGCGCCGCGGCGGTGTACCATATGGCGATGAGCGATCAACCCAACCCGGCACGCCGACGCGTCTACCTGATGCGGCATGGCAGCGTCACCTATTTCGACGAATCCGGCAAACCGTTTTTGCCCGAGTCGGTCGCGCTCAATGCGCAGGGCCGCGACCAGGCCAGCGCCGCCGGCCGCGCGTTCGCCGATCACGGCGTGCGCTTCGACCGCGTCATCGTGTCGGGACTGCCGCGTACCGTGGAAACGGCGCAGCGCGTACTCGCCGAGACCGGCCAGGACATCGCCATCGACCGCTGGCCCGAACTCGAAGAGATCCGCGGCGGCCGGTTGTCGGCGATTCCCGACGCGGAACTGCGCGACGCCTTCACCGGCGCGTTCGAAGGCATGGTCAGCGCCGACAAGCGCTTCCTCGGCGGAGAATCTGTCGGCGAACTGATGGACCGTATCCATCCCGCGATGGCCCGGCTGCGCGCCGACCCAACGTGGGACACGGTGCTGCTGGTGCTGCACGGCGGCGTCAATTGCGCGATCCTGTCGCTTGCATTGACGCACCAGCGCATGTTTCTCGGCGGCCTGGCGCAGGCGGCCGGCTGCATCAACGCGCTCGACGTCGGCGCGGCCGATGCCGACTGGGTCGTCCGCTTCGTCAATTACGCGCCGCCGGCGCCGCTGCACGGCGATTCGCGCAGCACCACGATGGAAGCGCTGTTCGCGCAGTACAAGCGCTCGAGATAAGCATGCGCCGCCGGCAAACCCGGGGTCAGGTCGCGGACCTGACCCCAGCCCTTCGCCCGCGCCGCGTGAACCTTCTAGGCGCTAAGCCACTTCGCCAGTTCCAGCTTGGCGATCGCGTTGCGGTGCACCTCGTCCGGTCCGTCCGCCAGCCGCAATGTGCGGTTGCCGGCCCACTGCGACGCCAGCGGAAAATCGTCCGACACGCCCGCCGCGCCATGCGCCTGGATCGCCCAGTCCAGCACTTCCTGCGCGACGTTCGGCGCCAGCACCTTGATCATCGCGATCTCGGCGGCCGCCTGCTTGTTGCCGACCGTGTCCATCATCGCGGCGGCCTTCAAGGTAAGCAGGCGCGCGGTATCGATCTTGATGCGCGACTCCGCGATCCGCTCCCGCCATACGCCCTGCTCCGACACCTTCTTGCCGAACGCGACCCGCGAATTCAGGCGCTTGCACATCAGCTCCAGCGCGCGCTCCGCCACGCCGATCGAGCGCATGCAGTGGTGGATGCGTCCCGGCCCCAGGCGCCCCTGCGCGATCTCGAAGCCGCGCCCTTCGCCCAGCAGCAGGTTCGACGCCGGCACCCGCACGTTCTCGAACAGGATCTCGCAGTGCCCGTGCGGTGCGTCGTCATACCCGAACACCGGTAGCGGACGCACGATGGTGATGCCCGGCGTATCGGCCGGCACCAGGATCATCGACTGCTGCGCGTGGCGCGCGGCGTTCGGATCGGTCTTGCCCATCACGATGAATATCCGGCAGCGCGGGTCGCCCGCGCCGGAGATCCACCATTTGTGGCCATTCAGGACGTACGAGTCGCCATCGCGCTCGATCCGGGTGGCGATGTTGGTCGCATCCGACGACGCCACGCCCGGCTCGGTCATTGCGAACGCCGAGCGAATCTCGCCGCGCAGCAGCGGTTCGAGCCACTCGCGCTTGTGCTCCTCGGTGCCGTAGCGCTCGATCGTTTCCATGTTGCCGGTGTCGGGCGCGGCGCTGTTGAACACCTCCGGCGCCCACACCACGCGGCCCATGATCTCGCACAGCGGCGCGTAGTCGAGGTTCGACAGGCCGTCCGGGGCGCGCGGCGACTTCGGCAGGAACAGGTTCCACAGGCCCTGCTCGCGCGCGATCGGCTTCAGGCGTTCGATCAGCTCCGTCGGAATCCAGCGGTTGCCCTTTTCAAGTCCGTTGCGGTCGACCTCCTGCTTGAATGCCTTTTCGTTCGGGTAGATATGCTCGTCCATAAAGGCGAGCAGCCGGCCCTGCAAATCCTTGCAGCGGTCGGAGTAATCGAAGTTCATGGTCGGTCCTTGAGTGAGGTGATCGGGTCAGGCCATGCTGGCCAGCGCGTACTGCCATCCCAGTTCGGCCATCGGGCGCGCGGCCTTGCCGTTCTGGAGCGCCTGCGGGCTCGATGCGGTGCCGTCGACGTAGCGCTTCATGATGCCCTGCATGATGCCGGCGAGGCGGAACATGTTGTAGGCCAGGTAGAAGTTGAAGTCCTCCGCGCGGATCGTGGCGCCGGTGCGCGCGCAGTAGGTGGAGATGTACTGCTCCTGGCTCGGGATGCCGAGCGCTTCGAGGTCGAGGCCCGCGATGCCGCGGAACTGGCCCGGCTCGATGTGCCAGCTCATGCAGTGATACGAGAAATCGGCCAGCGGATGGCCCAGCGTCGACAGTTCCCAGTCCAGCACCGCGAGGATGCGCGGCTCGGTCGGGTGGAAGATCATGTTGTCGAGCCTGAAGTCGCCGTGCACGATCGAGGTCTGCTCGCCTGGCGGGATGTGCTGCGGCAGCCATTCGATCAGCTTGTCCATCGCCTCGATGGTCTCCGTGGCCGAGGCCTGATACTGGCGCGTCCAGCGTTCGATCTGGCGCGCGAAGTAGTTGCCCGGCTTGCCGTAGTCGGCCAGGCCGATGGCGGCGTAATCGATCGTGTGCAGCCTGGCGATCACGCGATTGGTTTCGTCGTAGATGGCGGCCCGTTCGGCCGGCGTCATGCCCGGCAGCGACTGGTCCCACAGCACGCGGCCTTCGATGTACTCCATCAGGAAGAAGGCGCGGCCGATCACCGATTCGTCGGTACACAGCAAATATTGACGCGGCGTCGGGAAGCCGGCCCGGTTCAGCGCATCCATCACGCGGTATTCGCGGTCGATCGCGTGCGCCGACGGCAGCAGCTTGGCAGCGGGTCCGGGCTTGGTGCGAAGGACGAAATACTGGCCGCCCGCCGACAGCTCGAAGGTCGGATTCGACTGGCCGCCCTTGAATTGCCTGACCGCGATCGGACCTTCGGGGAACTCGGGGATATGGGCGCGCAGGTAAGCCCCCAGCGCATCGACGTCGAAGCGCTGGCGCTCCGACACATCCTTGGTGCCCATCATTTCATCGAACATGGCGTCTCCTTGGTTCTATTTATTCTAGCCGTTGCTGAAAAATGGGGTCAGGTCGGAACGACGGGGACGCCCAGTTCCCGCACTTCAATAACGCCGCATCAGGAATTCGGCGGCGCAAACGGGCCGCGGATTGCCTTCGCATTCGACGATCACGGACCACTCCAGTTGCGTCCCGCCCTCGATCGCCTCGACTTTCGCCAGCGTCAGCCGCGCGCGCAGGCGGCTGTCCACCGGCACCGGCGCCGGAAAGCGCACCTTGTTCATCCCGTAGTTCAGCACCATCTTCGCGCCGACCAGGCGGATCGCATTCTCGAACATCGTGGACATCAACGACAGGGTCAGGAAGCCGTGCGCGATGGTCTTCCCGAACGGCGACTCGCGCGCGCAACGCTCCGGGTCGACGTGGATCCACTGATGATCCGAAGTCGCGTCGGCGAAGGTGTCGATGCGCTCTTGCGTGATGTCGATCCAGTCCGACACCGCGACCTCGGTGCCGACCAGCCCATCCAGGTTATCGAGCTCACGCATCGGGACGCCGCCCGAACATGCCCATGCCTTCGATCGTGCACACCGCTTCGCCGTGCTGGTTGGTCGCGGTCCACTTCGACCAGACCACGCCGCGGTCCGGGCGCGACGCCGACGCCTTGACCTTGATGGTTTCGTAGCTGACGCTGAGGGTGTCGCCGGCGCGCACCGGCTGCATCCAGCGAATGCCGTCCACGCCGGGCGATCCCATGCTCGACGCTTCGCACATCAGGCCATCGACCACCATGCGCATCATCATGCTGCAGGTATGCCAGCCGCTGGCGATCACGCTCTTGAAAATCGACTCGGCCGCCGCGTCGTGGTCGACATGGAAGGGCTGCGGGTCGAACTGCGTGGCAAACGCGATGATCTCTTCTTCGCTGACTGTCTTGCTGCCCAAATCGATCACCTGGCCGGGATGAAAGTCTTCGAAATACCTCATGCCGCCACCTCGGCAAATCCCGGCTGCGCCATGAAGCGCTTCAGGTGGTGATCCGAGTCGCCCAGGGTCAGCTCGATCATGGTCAGGCGCTTGAACATGTGCGCGGCCGGCAGTTCGTTGGTCACGCCCATGCCGCCGTGCAGCTGCACCGACTGCTGGCCGATGAACTTCATCGCCTGGCCGACGCGGAACTTTGCAGCGGCGACCGTGCGGCGCCGTTCGTCCGCCTGCGCCGACATCCTGACCGCGGCCAGCAAGGCCATCGAGCGCGCCTGCTCCAGGTGGATGTACATGTCCGCCATGCGGTGCTGCAAAGCCTGGAACTTGCCGATCGGCGCGCCGAACTGGGTGCGCGTCTTCAGGTATTCCAGCGTGGCGGCGAAGATCGCTTCCATCACGCCCAGCGCTTCGGCGCACAGCAGGCCGGCGCCGTAGTCGGCCGCCGCGTCCAGTATCTCCCAGCCCTTGCCCGCTTCGCCCAGCGCGTCGGCGCGGACGTTGGCGAACGCGATGTCGGCCGCGCGCTGGCCGTCGAGGGTGCGGTAGCCGGTGATGGTGAGGCCCGGCGCGTCGGCCGGCACCGTGAACAGCGACACGCCATGCTGGGCACGCTGCGCGCCGCCGGTGCGCGCGGAGACGATCAGGCGTCCCGCCTGCGCGCCGTGCACGACGACACTCTTGCTGCCGTTGATGATCCAGCTTGCGCCGTCGGCCACCGCGGTCGTTGCGATGTCGGCCAAGTCGTAACGCGACTGGCGCTCGCCCAGCGCGCACGCCAGTTTAAGCTCGCCCGCGGCGACCTGTTCGAGCATCGACTCGTGGCCGCCCGCCAGCTTCAGGAACTCGGCGCCCATCACCGTGGCGAGGTAAGGCTCAACGACCAGGCCGCGGCCCAGCTCCTGCATCACGACGAACATGTCGACCGCGCTGCCGGCAAAGCCGCCCTGCTCTTCCGGGATCGGCAGCGCCGTCATTCCCAGTTCGGCAAGCGTCGCCCACGCCGCATCCGACACGCCGGCATCGGATCCGATGATTTTCGCGCGCTCCTCGAAGCTGTAGTCCTTCGCCACCCAGCGTTTGAGCGCGTCGGCGAACTGCAGCTGTTCTTCCTTGAAGTTGAAATCCATGCTCAGTTCCTCACAGGCCCAGGATCATCTGGGTGATGATGTTTCGTTGAATTTCGTTCGAGCCGCCGTAGATCGAGGTCTTGCGCACGTTGAAGTAGTGCGCGGCCAGCGGCGCCGCATCGTCGTCGGCGATGCTGTGCTCCGTCTCGCCTTCGAGGTAGGCAGGGTCGAACGGCAGGGCGAGCGGCCCGGCCGCCTCGACCATCAGTTCGGTCAGCATCTGCTGGATCTCGGTGCCGCGCACCTTCAGCACCGACGCCTCGGGACCGGGCGCCTTGTGCGCCTGCGCCAGCACGCGCAGCACCGTCATCTCCAGCGCCATCAGCTCGATTTCGAGCGTGGCGACCTTGGCGCCGAACAGCGGGTCGGCCAGCAGCGGCCGGCCGTCGACCATCTGCTTGGCCGCGAAGCGTTTGAGGAAGCCGAGCTCGCGCTTGGAGCGGCCCACCGCGGCGATGCCTGTGCGCTCATGGCCCAGCAGGTACTTGGCGTAGGTCCAGCCCTTGTTTTCCTGGCCGACCAGGTTCGCCACTGGCACCCGCACGTTATCGAAGAACACTTCGTTCACTTCGTGGTCTTCGTCGAGCATGATGATGGGGCGGACCGTGATGCCGGGCGCGTGCATGTCGATCAGCAGGAACGAGATGCCTTCCTGCTTGCGCACGCCGCTGTCGGTGCGCACCAGGCAGAAGATCATGTCGGCGTGCTGCGCCAGCGTGGTCCAGGTCTTCTGGCCGTTGACGATGTAGTGGTCGCCGTCGCGCACCGCGGTGGTCTTCAGCGATGCGAGGTCGGAGCCGGCGCCGGGCTCGGAGTAGCCCTGGCACCACCAGTCCTCGCACGACAGGATGCGCGGCAGGAAGTGGGCTTTCTGTTCCGGGCTGCCGAAGGCCATGATGACCGGCGCGACCATATTGACGCCGAACGGCAGGATCGGCGGCGTGCCGGCGCGCGCGCACTCTTCTTCCCATATATGGCGCTGCACCGGCGTCCAGCCCGGGCCGCCGAATTCGACCGGCCAGCCTGGCGCTACCCAGCCCTGCCTGGCCAGGATGCGGTGCCAGCGCACGTAGTCGTCCTTGGCAAGGCGCAGGTGCTTGCGCACTTTCTGCTGCAGGTCCGCGGGGAGGTTGGCGTCGAGGAAGGCGCGCGCGCTGTCGCGGAACGCCAAGTCTTCGGCAGTGTAAGTCAGGTCCATGCAGTCTCCTAGTTATTACGCCGCCTAAAAAAGCACGACCGTTCAGGAAGATTCTACCCGAAAAAAAACCGCCGTAGGCGGTTCATTCTGCAGCGTGCAAAACCGGGGTCAGGTCCGGCGGACCTGCCCCCCCTTCTCGTCACTTAGTTGCCGGCGTCCTTGGTCGGCGCGCGGTACGGCATCACGCGCGATGCCATGCGCAGGTCGGTCTTGAGCATCGCCGATTCGTCGGCCAGCACGTGCGCCGCTTCCTGCAGCACCACGTCCTTGGCGTTCTTGAAGGCCTTCTCCGCCGCCAGTTCGGACGCGAGGTTGCGCTCGTCCGCCTGCAGGCCGTCGTCCTGGCGCGCCGAGCCTTTCAGCGCGACCGCCTTGACCGGCTTCACCGGCGCCGGCACCTTGCCGCGCGCTTCCTTGCTTTCAGGGCCGGCCGCCGCTTCGTCCAGCGGCGCCTGCGCCGCCAGGCGCGCTTCACGCAGCTTGGCCCGGGCTTCCTGGGCATCGCGCTCCTTGCGGCGCACGGTCTCGTTCAGCGAGATCGCGTTTTCCTTGCGGATGCGGCGGAACTCGTTGATGTCTTCCTGCAGGTACTGGAAGTCCTTGTCCTTGGCGATGCGCGCGTCGTGACGCTTCTGCAGCGGCGCAACCAGTTCCTTCAGGTCGCCCGACGGCGAGTAGCTGGCCGGCTTGATCGACACCCACGGCAAGGCATTGTCGTAGGTCGACTCGCCAAAGCTTTCGTTGTCGCCCGTGATCGGGAACTTGATGTCAGGGGTGACGCCGCGCAGCTGGGTGGTGCCGCCGTTGATTCGGAAGAATTGGGCAACCGTCATCTTCAACTCGCCGTAATGGACCTTGTCGCTCGGCGCGAAGCGGTCGAGGTTGACCAGCGACTGCACGGTGCCCTTGCCGAAGCTCGGCTCGCCGATGATCAGGCCGCGGCCGTAATCCTGGATCGCCGCGGCGAAGATCTCCGACGCCGACGCCGAACCGCGGTTGATCAGCACGCCCACCGGGCCGTCCCATGCCAGGCCCGGCACGGTGTCGCTCTCGATGTCGACGCGGCCGTCCGCGGTGCGCTGCTGCACCACCGGGCCCTTGTCGATGAACAGGCCGGTCAGCTCGACCGCCTCGACCAGCGAGCCGCCGCCGTTGTTGCGCAGGTCGATCAGCACGTTGTCGACCTTGTCCTTTTTCAGCTCGCCGAGGATGCGGGCGACGTCGCGCGTGGCGCTCTTGAAGTCCTTGTCGCCCTTGCGGCGCGCTTCGAAGTCCTGGTAGAAGGTCGGCAGCGAGATCACGCCGACGCGGCGCTTGACGCCGCCGTCGCGCACTTCGATGATCGACTTCTTGGCCGACTGCTCTTCCATGCTGATCTTCTTGCGCACCAGCGCCACCGTGGTGTGCTTGCCGTCGGTGCCGGTCTCGCCCGGCAGCACGTCGAGGCGCACGGTCGAATCCTTGGTGCCGCGCACCAGCTGCACGACGTCGTCGATGCGCCAGCCCAGCACGTCGGTGAACGGTCCCGATTCGCCCTGGCCGACGCCGACGATGCGGTCGCCGACCTTCAGCTTGTTCGACAGCGCGGCCGGGCTGCCCGGCACGATCTCGCGGATGATGGTGTATTCGTCGCGCGTCTGCAGCACGGCGCCGATGCCTTCGAGCGACAGGCGCATCGCGATGTCGAAGTTTTCCGCCGAGCGCGGGCCGAGGTAGTTGGTATGCGGCTCGATCGCGGTGGCATACGCGTTCATGAACATCTGGAACACGTCCTCGTTGTTCAGCTTGCGCATGCGCGTGACGTAGTTTTCGTAGCGCTTGTCGAGCGTTTCGCGGATCGCCTTGTCTTCCTTGCCGGCCAGCTTCAGGCGCAGCCAGTCGTTCTTGACGCGGCGGCGCCACAGGTCGCGCGCCTCGTCGTCGTTCTTCGGCCAGGCCGCCTTTTCGCGGTCGAGCTGGAAGGTCTCGTCGGAGGTGAAATCGAACTTGCCCTTGATCAGCTCGCGCGCGTATGCCATGCGCTGATTGAAGCGCTGCTGGTACAGGTTGTAGATCGTGAACGGCAGGGTCAGGTTTTCATTGTTGATCGCGTCGTCGAGTTTTGTGCGCACGACATCGAACTGGTCGACATCGCTTTGCAAGAAATACAGTTTCTCGCCGTCAAGCGTCTTGAAATAGCGGTCGAAGATCTTTTCCGACAAGGCGTCGTCGAGCGGCATCGACTTGTAGTGGTAGCGCGCCAGGAATTTGGAGGCCCACAGGGCGGCTTGCGCCTGCGCCGCGTCCGGCTTGAGCTGGGTGGCGCCGACTTTTTCGGGCTGGGCCAGGGCGACCGGGGCTGACATGGCGAATGCCATTGCAACGATGAAAATCTGCTTCTTCATTCTTGGTCTCTCCGTGCGGGATGCTGTGTAAAGCGGGCGCTCCGGGCGTGGAAATGCGCGGAACGGCCAATCTGATCGATTCTAACAGGATACCGGCCCAGCGCAGAGCCAGCTTGAGGGATTTTCAGCCCAGCTTAAGGGAGCGCACACCCGTGCGGTCACGGTTTTACAAATGGATACAGCCCGGGATGGTAATGCGCCAACAGCGCGGCACCCGCGCCGATGATCAACAGATAAGGCCAGGAGCGCAAGGCGATGCGCCAGTCGACCGGCGACGGCCAGAACGACAGGAACTGCGGCGCCAGCGCGAACGCCAGCAGCAGGTCGAGCGGCTGGAAGTGCCAGCCCGGCGCGGTGCGCCAGAACGCCACCAGGAAGGGAATCGTGATGATCAGGAAAGGCGCCAGCGCGGCCGGCGCGGCGTTATACCAGCGCACCCGGGTCAGGGTGACCGAGCCGAGCTCCCAGTGGCCGGTCTTGACGCGGCGCGGAATGATGGTCAGCGAGGTCGGCCGGGCGCCGGTCAGCAGGCCGACGACGAAGTGCGCCAGTTCGTGGCAGACGGTGCCGGCGGCGGTGAACAGAAAAAAGAACGGGTGCGAGCCGGCCAGGATGCGGATCAGCAGGGCCAGCGCGGCCGATGGCGCCAGGTACAGCAGCACGTCGGCGTGCTGGCACAGGAACGCGGGCGCGACCGCGCGGCAGCTGGCGAGAAAACTCATCGGTCGGCCGGCGCGCGCGCCGCTCAGGAGTAGAAACAGCGGCCGCAGGCCTGGCGGTAGGACTCGTTGCCGCCGATGCTGACCTGTTCGCCTTCGCGAATGCGGTTGCCCTGCGCGTCGACGCGCACGTTCATCGTCGCTTTTTTCCCGCAGGTGCAGATGTTCTTCAGTTCTTCGATGTCGTCGGCCAGCGCCAGCAGGTAGGCCGACCCCGGGAACGGATCGCCGCGGAAGTCGCTACGCAATCCGTAGCAGATCACCGGCACGCCGCGCACCTGCGCCAGCTGGTGCAGCTGCTGGACCTGGGCGGTGGAGAGGAACTGGGCTTCGTCGATCAGCACGCAGGCCACTTTCGGCGCCTCGGCCAGGAAATCGGTGTCGGCTTCGAAGATGTCGACTTCGCGCTGCGGGCCGAGGCGCGAGGTGACCTTGCCGACGCCGTAGCGGCTGTCGATGGCGGCGGTGTACAGCTTGACCTTCTGGCCCTGCTCTTCGTAGTTGTGCGCCACTTGCAGCATGGCCGTCGATTTGCCGGCGTTCATCGCCGAATACCTGAAATAGAGTTTTGCCACTTGCCGCCCCGTCCCCTGTTGGATGCGGGATTATAGCAAGCGGCGCCCCCAAATTGGAGGGCGAAGTGGCTGTCGCCCGCGGCGCCGACCAACCCGGGATCAGGTCCGGCGGACCTGACCCCAGCTGTTGGGCCGCGGCGCCGATCGACCTATTGTCCCGGGTGGTACTTCCTCTCCAACGCCTTTTCGATGTCGCTCTTATAAAAGAGCACATCCTTGAACTGGCCTTTGCTGTACATCTCGGCCTGGTCGCTGAAATGCTTCGACGCAGGATTCGCGCTTTCGCCGCCGGCCAGGATGCTCTTGGCGCGCAGGCGCGGGCCGAATTCGACCACCGCCACGAAGCTGTTGCCGCGGTCGCCGTAGATGCGTTTGGTCTTCTGCTTCGCCACCATGCCGAATGACGCCAGCGAGCCCCACGTCGCCGAGGTGAACGCGACCGGCCAGCTTGGCTTGCGGTCGTCGTACTGCTGGTCGACGTCGCCGCTGACGCGCTGGAAGCGGTTGATCTCGCCCCATGGCGTCTGCCAGGTGCCGAAGTCCGCTTCCAGCTTGGCCGACGCGCGCGCCAGCGCCTGCAGGCGGTCCTGGGCGCCTATGCTGGTGGTGATGAAATCGGCCACCGGCACTTCCTTCGCTTTCGCCGCGGCGGATGCGGCGGCCACCATCTGCTGGCCCCAGTAGACCGCGAGCGAGGTCGGCACCGATGCCGTCGAAAAGCGCAGGTCCCATCCGCGCAGCGCCGCCACTTGCGCGGCCAGTTGCGCCTTCAGCGGATCGGTGGGCGCGAGCGCCTCCCAGTCCTGGACCAGCGCGGGGACCAGCGGCTCGAACGCGGTCAGGTAGCTGTCGTAGGCGGCGGCGATCAGGCTGTCGAGCGTGAAGCCCTTCTGGTCCTTCAGCACTTTCACCGCATGCAGGCCGCGCGCGTTCTCCGGCAGCGCCCACATATACGCCGGATAGTCCTGCTGGCGAGGGCTGTTGGCGCCGGACGACGCGAACGGCCAGTTGTTGGTGTTAAGGATGTAGCCGCTGGCCGGGTTGTGCAGAGTGATGGTCTCGCGGATCTCGTGCAGGCCTTTCCACTCGGTCGCTGGATTGCTGCCGTCGACCGGATGCTTCCAGTCGAACGACGGATCGCGGCGCGGCACGAAGTTCCCGTGGAAGTAAGCGATCGCGCCGTCGGCGTCGGCGTACACGGTGTTGTTCGACGAATTGGTGCGCAGCTCCATCGACTTGTAGAAGGCGCCGTAGTTTTTCGCCTTGGTGCGCGTGTATGACTGGGTCAGCGCCTTGAGGGGTTCTTCCATCAGCTTGACCGACACCCATTTGCCGTCAGCTTCGCGCACCACCGGGCCGTGATGGGTAAAGTAGGCGGTGACGGTCTTGCTGGCCATGCCGGTCGCGGTCTTGTACGGCAGCGCGATCGGCACCGCGCGCATCGGGCGCTGCTCGCCGCCGTATTGGTAATAGAACTTACCGTCCTTTTCGGTGACCGTCTCGAGGTACTCGTCGATGACGTCGCCGCCGCCGGAGGTGTGCATCCACCCTGCCCGCTCGTTGAATCCCTGGTAGATGAAGAACTGGCCCCAGGTCACCGCGCCGTAGGCGTTCAGTCCCTGCTCGCTGACCATGTGCACTTCGGGCCGGAAGTAGAACGAAGTGTGCGGATTGATCAGCAGCAGCGCGTGACCGGATGCGCTGCGCGACGGCGCGATCGCAAAGCCGTTCGAGCCGCGCGGTTCGGGATCGAAGCCGGTGCCGGCGTCGGCCAGCGTGACTTGCGCCGGTTTGCCGTACATCTGCTCGAGCTTCTTCAGGTCGATCGACTCGATGTCGCCGCCGATGCTGCCCTCGCTGAACGCCAGCGCCATCCACGGCTCGAAATGCGTCAGTAGCTTAGGCTTCACTTCCGGATGCGTATGCAGGTAGAAGTTCAGGCCATCGGCGAACGCCACCATCAGCTGCCTGAGCCATGCCGGGCTGGCCGCGTACTTCGCCTGCATGTCCTGCGGCGTGATGAACATCTTCATGCGCAGGTCGCGCCAGATCTCGCCCTCGCCTTCGACTTCGGCCAGGCGGCCCAGCGCATTGATGTAATTGAGCTCGACCCGGTTGAAATCATCCTCGGCCTGCGCGTACAGCAGGCCGAACACCGCGTCGGCGTCGGTCTTGCCGAACACGTGGGGAATGCCCCATTTGTCGCGCATGATCGTCACGCGTTTCGCAGTGGCCGCCCAGCGCGCCTGCTCGGGCGAGGTGCGCTGGGCGGTCGGCGCCTTCGCCGCGGCGTCCGCGGGAAGCTGAGGGAACAGGCAGGCGCCGGCCAGCAGCGCGCTCCAAATGAAGCGTTGTGACGTCATCGGGCAAAATCCTCGTGAAGGTTATTGTTGTTCGTCGCCGGAGAGGCCCAGCTTTTCCCTGAGTTCGGCGTTTTCCTGCGTGAGCGTGTCGACTTTCTGGCGCAGCGCCGCCACCTGGGCGCGCAGCTCGCCGGCTTCGTCCTGTTCCGGCTCCTTCGGCGGCCGCGATGCGGCCTTCTGCTCGCGCACCTGGCGCGCGGCCTGCTGCAGCTCCTTGCGCCCGCCCGCGACGGCGGCGATCTGCACCGACTCCGGCAGCGAGGCGACGTTGGCCGCGGCGTTGATCGAGATGGTCCCCGAGCGCACGGCTTCCACCAGTTGCGGCGTGGCGGCTTTCTGGATCCGCTCGATCTGGCTGATGGTATTGCTGGACACGCGCGCGGCTTTGGCCACGTCTTCGCGCGTGTTCCACGGCGGCGATTCCGGCACCTTCTTTTCCGTTTCGGGCGCGTCCTGCGCTTCCGGCTCGGCGGCGCGCTGGGCGACGCGGGCGGTGACGATGTCCTTCTTGCGCAAGGCGAGCACGCCGCGCTGGTAGTCGGACACGCTGCGGCGCGCCAGGTGGTTGTCGATCACCCACAGCATGACGTCGTCGATCGAGTTGAAGTTCGTGTTCTGCACGGTGCGGAACTCGATGCCGTGGCGGGTACAGATATCGTAGCGGTTATGGCCGTCGATCAGCACATCGCCCCACAGCACCAGCGCATCGCGGCAACCTTCGGCCAGCAGGCTGCGTTCGAGCGCGGCATGTTCGTTGGCGGTGAGCGGATCGATAAACGAACGCAGTTCTTCGTTGATAGTGATGTTCAATTCTTGTCCTCGGAGTTCATGCGCGCCCAGGCGCCGGCGCGCCGCCAGAATGCTACACCATCCGGGGGCGCCGCCAAAGCTAATCGTTACCGGTTTGGCCGCCTCACCGGGAGCGGCATGGTGCGGCGTGCAAAGGCGGGGTCAGGTCCCGCGGACCTGACCCCAACTTTGTCGGCGCCAGCGAATTTGATTCGAAGCCAGCGAGACGCAGTTTGCACGAGCGGCCTCGCCCGCGATGGTGCCATTGTGCTAAAATCTCGCCCGCTGCCCGGGTGGTGAAACTGGTAGACACCCGAGACTTAAAATCTCGTGTCAGAAATGGCGTACCGGTTCGATTCCGGTCCCGGGCACCATCGCACAATCTACCAAAGCCCAACGAAATTCTCCAACAATGCCGCGCTGCGTCAGCGCGCGAGTTTTCCAGACGGGCCTCCTCAATCCGCAGTCGCCGGGCTCGGTTTCCGCACCTTGTTTCCGCCATCCCCAAGTGCTGGCGAATCTATTAATAGACTTGCAATATTGCAGTTCTATTGCTACCCGAGCGAATATCAAAGAATAAGCGAACTGAACGGTCGTTGTGCGCGTCACCGCACAGAAGGAAGTTCCGGCGGGTTGTATTGTTGACAAAATACATCATCGCAAGGAGAGCACGATGGACCAGCAACTTACAAGCAAGCGCCTGATGTGCGCGCTCGCGTTCATCGGCCTCGGCGTGGTTTCGGCTGCCGCATCCGCGCAGAGCCAGGAATATCGCCGCGGCTACGACCAGGGCTACCGCGACGGCATGGCGGCGGCGCAGGGACGCGGCGGACCGCAAGACCACGGCGGATACGGCCGCAGCCGCCTGCACATCGCCGAAGCCCTGTACGGCGTGCGCAACGCCTCGTGCGATGCGCGCGAATCGGTGCGCCAGATCGCCGGACGCTACGCGAACCCAGCCATTACCGCGAACAATCAACTGTGCGGCGACCCCGCGCCGGGCGCCCGCAAGCGCCTGACCGTCACCTACCGCTGCGGTGACAGCCCGCTGGTGCGCGCCCAGGCCGACGAAGGCGACAGCCTGACCCTGAATTGCCAGTAACCCATTCAATCGACTAATCAATCGGAGAAGACCATCATGAACGCCTGCCCGGAATGCGGATCCACACATACCCGCCGTATACCCCGCTCGATGATCCAGCGCCTCGTGCTGGTCAACAGCAAGAATATCCTGTGCTCGAACTGCGGCGAACGGTCCCTGGTGTTGTGGCCGGGCCTGTTCCAGCGCGCCGAGCGGGCGATCGTCCGCCCTCCTGTGATGGGCCGGCGCGCCCTGTATTGATTTTTAGCCGCGCCCGCCAAAGCCGCCTCAGGGGCGGCTTTTTGCTTTCCGGATGGGCCGGCTTGATGCAATCGATATCTGCCGCAGAACGCGGCAACTTGCGTCCCTCGCCGCGGTCTTAAGAGACAGACCGGGACCATCACCGAGGAAGGCGCGCATGAGCAGGCTCGAACCAGTCAAGGACATGTTGCGGGAAGGCGAGTACTACGCCGGCCTCATCCTCGGAAAGGACGGCGCGCCGGACCACCACCTGATCCTCTTGCCGGGCGAAATCGACGACGTCACCTGGGCCGCCGCGCGCGACTGGGCCGTGCAGGCCGGTGGCGAGTTGCCCAACCGGCGCGAACTGGCGCTGCTGTTCGCCAACCAGAAGGAACAGTTCCAGCGGGTCTGGTACTGGTCGCGCGAGCCGTCCGAGACACGGTCGCAGCTGGTGTGGGGTGAAAATTTTTCCAGCGGTATCCAGACCATGTACGGGCGCCAGTTCCATGGGCGCGCGCGGGCGGTGCGGCGGGTGGTTCTGGAACAGGCGGCCTAAGGCAAGTTCAGGCGCCGGCCTCAAACCGGGACTCGGCGTCCCCGTCGATCCGGCAGACCTGACCCAAGGCTTTGGGCCGCCGCGTGTATTCCAGGGTTTATGTGCCCTACCGTACAGTCGAGAGTTCAATATTCCGATATCGTTGCGCCAGTTAATTTGAAATCTCGTCAACCCCGCCGTAGAGGAATAAAAACATGTCCACAATAATGAGCCTCATCGTCTACCTCGTCATCTTCGGACTGATCTGGTGGCTAGTCAGCCTGCTGCCCCTGCCGGCTCCGGTCGCGCAAATCGTGCGCGTCCTGTTCGTCATCCTGCTGATCCTGATCGTGCTGTCGGTCTTCGGCATCATCCCGGGCGGCTACCTGCCGCGGCTGAACTTTTAGCGCGCCGCAGCAGTCATAAAAAAACCCGGCCTCGCGCCGGGTTTTCTTTTTTGCACGCCGCGATCAGCGGGCGGGGACGACCGTGCGGCCGATCGGCTGGTCCATATTGGCCAGGAACCAGGTAGTGGTCGCCATCACGGCCACATGGCGGCGCAGATCTTCCGGCTTGACCTTGTCGAACGTGTCGGCCGGCGTGTGGTGATAATTGAAGTAGGTCGAGTCGTCGATCAGCGGCGAAAAGCTCGGCACGCCGGCCGCTTCGATTCCGTGCAAATCGCCCGTGCCCAGCACGTCGGTGCGCTGCAGCGCGCCCGCGCCCATCGGTGCCAGCGCCGCGCGCAAAGGCGCAAACTGCTTCATCGATTCGAACGGCACGCTGGTGCGCATGCCGAATACCCGGCCCGATCCCTCGTCGTTCTCGATCGCCGCGAAGTGCTTGGCGGCGTCGGCCTTGTTCGCTTCCAGGTAAGCCTGGGCGCCGCGGCCGCCGTTTTCCTCGTTCATCCACGCGATCACGCGGATCGTGCGGCGCGGACGGAGGTCGAGTTTCTTCAGCGTCTCGATCACCGCCATCGCGCTGACGACGCCGGTGCCGTCGTCGTTGGCGCCGGTGCCCAGGTCCCACGAATCGAGGTGCCCGGACACGATGACGATTTCATCGGCCTTGTCGGTGCCCGGCAGGTCGGCGATCACATTGAAGCTGTCGGTGTCGGGCAGCGTCTGCGGGGTCAGGGTCAGGTGCATGGTCACCGGGCCGCGCTTGGCGAGGCGTGCCATCAGCATCGAATCCTCGGTGGACACGGCGGCCGCCGGTATGCGCGCGCCGTCCTGCAAGCCACTGGCGCCGGTGTGCGGCAAGCGGTAGTCGGCGCCGCCGACCGAACGCACCAGCGCCGCAGCGGCCCCCATCTGCGCCGCCATGCGCGTGCCGGCACCGCGGTACTGCACCGCCTGGCCATACGCCTGGCCGGCCTGGCCGCGTTCGGCCATCTGCTGGTCGAACGGCACGTCGAACAGCACGATGCGGCCCTTCACCTCGGCCGCGCGCGCCTTCAGTTCATCGAAGTCGCGGATCACGATCACCTGCGCGGTCAGGCCGGCGGCAGGCGTCGCGCCCGAGCCGCCCAGCGCAGTCAGCACCACTTTCTGCGACAGTCCGGCCGGACGGCCGGTGTAATCGACCAGTTCCGCGCTCTCGGCGCCGCGCACCCAGTGCGGCACCTTGACCGGCTGCAGCGTCACCTTCGCGCCGATCTTGCGCATCGCCTCGGCCACCTGCGTCACCGCGGCGGCGGCGCCCGGCGATCCCGACAGGCGCGGTCCGATCAGGTCCGTCATGTCGGCCAGGCGCTCGTAGGCCCAGTCGCTCTTCAGGGCCGCGGCGCGGATCTGCCCTAGCGCGGCCGGATCGTTACCCGGCGTGGCGGCGACTGCGTTTGCGGCCAGCACGGCGCCGGCAAGGATGGACAAGGCGAACGATGGGAACAGAGTGCGATTCATGCAGCAGGTCCTTCGGTGGGTTCATGAGGACCGAACAATATCCCATTTGTACCCAATTTGCACACTTTGCGAGGCGTCTTTACGCGCGCACCAGCCGCACCAGGGTGATTTCGGAAGGCGCGCCGAAGCGTTTCGGCGGCCCCCAGTAGCCGGTGCCGCGGCTGGTGTAGACCCACAGCGTGCGAAAGCGGTTCAGGCCCGCCGTGAACGGCTGCTGCAGCGGCACGAACAGATTCCAGGGGAAGAACTGGCCGCCGTGGGTGTGGCCCGACAGCTGGAGGTCGAAGCCGGCGTCGGCCGCCGCCTCGGCGCTGCGCGGCTGGTGCGCCAGCAGCACCTTCGCCCGCACGTTGGCCGGGGCGCCGGCCGCCGCCGCATGCGGGTCGCTGCGATGCGACTCGTCGAAATGGTGGGCCGTGAAGTCGGCGACGCCGGCGATCATCACCGCATGGCCATCGCGTTCGCGCACCACGTGCTGGTTGATCAGTACCGTGATGCCGAGCCGGCGCACTTCGGCGATCCAGGCGTCGGCGCCCGAATAGTATTCGTGGTTGCCGGTGACGAAGAAGGTGCCGTCGCGCGCGGACAGGCGCTCGAGCGGCGCGGTATGCAGCGCCAGCCGCGCCACGCTGCCGTCGACCAGGTCGCCGGTGATCGCGATCGCGTCCGGCTGCAGCGCGTTGACCTTGGTGACGATCGCGTTCAGGTAGCCGCGCTTGATGGTGGGGCCGACGTGGATGTCCGAAATCTGCGCGATGGTGTAGCCATGCAGCGCGTCGGGCAGCCCGGCGATCGGCACGTCGACTTCGACCACCTGGGCGACCCGGCGCGCGTTGACGAATCCGATCAGCGTGACCGCCAGGGCCAGCAAGGGAACCCCGACCGCGCTGGCGCGCACGAAGGCCGGGCCGGCGGCGCCGAACAGCGTCAGCACCAGCAGCGCGGCGTCGCGCAGCACGGTCAGCACCAGCAGCGACGAGAAGAAGCCCATCGCCAGCAGTCCGGCCCAGGTCAGCCGCTCGCCCCAGCGCCCGCGCTTGAGGCGCGATGCGAACAGGCCGGTGGGCACCAGCAGCGTCGACGCTGCCAGCAGCGCGATCCCGGCGGCCAGGCCGGCGGCGCCGAGCGCCATCGCGGGGATCAACCGAAAGCCGATGTAGGCGTGCAGCAGCGCGACCAGGAAGGCGAGGAAGAGGAAGGAACGACGGGGCATTGAGGGTCCGGGACGAATGATTTATCCTAGCCAGATGGGGCACAAACGGCGCTTCGCAAGCGTAAATACAGTGTATGTTACAAGCGACACACGAGTTGTAAGAGTCTGTATTAACAATGGCGCGGGATTCTGGACACCCCTATAGTGACTCCATGCCCAGCACTTTATACGATCATTCCGATCCAGGTTGAGGCAAGAGGAAATCGCCATGTTGAACAAAAAATTCGTAGGCGCGGTGCTTCTGGCCGCAACGGCCGTCTCGACGACGGCAATGGCTCAGGACCGCGGTGCGAATACCGCGGTCGGCGCCCTGATCGGTGCCGCCATCGGACATAACACCGGTGGCCGCGATGGCGCCATCGTCGGCGGCGTGCTGGGCGCGGCGGTCGGTAACTCGATCAGCACCCGTGACGACCGTTATTACGACAATCGCAGCACTGGTTACTATGACAACCGCAGCAGTGGTTACTACGACAACCGCTATGTACCAGCGCCGGCGCCAGTGTCGTACTACGACAACCGCAGCTCGTACAGCGACAGCTACTACGCACCGGCTCCGGTGTATGTACAGCCAGCGCCTGTGTACTACGCGCCCGCGCCGGTCTACTACAGCCGTCCTTCGACCGTTGTGTACTTCAGCACCGGTAGCGGATACTACGGCGGCCATCGCGGTGGCTACTACCGCGGTCATCACGGCCGTTGATTTCCGCGCAACGTAGTCGGTAATGAAACGCCGCCCGGGCAACCGGCGGCGTTTTTTTTCGTCCTCCCTCGACTAAGCCTCGATGACGGCACTCGCCGTCTCACCGAACGGGGGAAGCATGCTGGATGCGGGCGCGATCATCACACTCGAAACGGGCGCCTACCGCCTGCGCGCGCCGCTGGCCGGATCCGCATACGGTGTGGTGTGGAGCGCGGACGCCCTGCCCGCCGGCCGCCAGGTCGCGCTCAAGCTGATCAACCAGCAACAGATGGCGCGCGCCCAGCCGGAACAGCGCGACCGCTGGATCGCCAGCGCCCACAAGGAGATCGCCTTCCTGCGCTCGCTCGAACCTTGGGACGAACGCCACATCGTGCGCCTGCTCGACAGCGGCGTTCACGACGGCTTGCCGGTGATGGCGCTCGAACTGCTGGATGCGGACCTGTCCAGGCATGTGGCGCGGCTGCGCAACGCCGGCCGTTCGATCGCTTTCGACCAGGCGCTGGCCTGGCTGGCCCAAATCAATGAGGCGCTGGCCAAGGTCCACCAGTACGGCTGGCGCTACCTCGACCTGAAGCCGTCGAACGTGCTGCTCGACGCCGCCCGCGGCAGCGTCAAGCTGGCCGACTTCGGCACCAACCGCCTGCTGGGCGAGCCGGCCGCCCACAGCTACGCGGGCACCGCCAACTGGCAGGCGCCCGAGCAGTTCTTCCCCGGCCGCGACGGCCGCTATCGCACCGACGCGCGCAGCGACTACTTCGCGCTGGGCGCGATGTTCTACTACCTGGTCACGGCCGGGCTGCCTCTGCGCTTTTGCAGCGATTGCGGCCAGGCCTACCGCGAGCACCAGGCCGGCGGCGCGGCGATCCTGCTGGCGCGCCACGGCGGCGCCATTCCGCCCACCCTGCATCCGGAGGAGGCGAACCTCTTCGAACGGCGCGCCGGCGGCGAGGCGCTTGGATTGCTGCGCCAGCTGCTCAGCGCCGCCCCTGATGGCAGGCCGCCCCACGCGATCGCGATCAGCCGCATGATCGCGGACGTGCGCGCATCGGCCACTGCGCTGAGGGCAGCATGATCCGGCGCCTCCGCTATGGCGGATTCGCCATCGCCGCCGGCCTGCTTGGCTTGTTGTGCGCCTTGCAGCTGGTGGCGCTGTTGCGCTCGCCCGCTGTGGTCTCCCCGGCACTGGTCACGCTGACGCTCAAGCCCGGCGAAGCGATAACGCTGGGACGCCAGGAACTGGCCGCGCCGCAGGCGGACAAGGCCCACATCGGCATTCGCCGCGACCTCGCCGGCCGCTGGTTCGCACAAAACGTCAGCAATCGCCAGCTGCTGCTGCAACGGGACGGATCGGACCGGCGCACCGGAACGCTCGCCCCGCGCGAAGGGCAGCAGTTTCGCATCGGCGCCACGCTGTTCACGGTGGAAGCGGCCGACGACAAGTCGGTCGCATTCGCCGGCGCCGGCCAGCATTGGCGCTACGACGGCGCCACCTTGTTGCGCGACGGCCGCGCACAAGCTGCCTGCCCCGACGCTCGCCCCGCCGCGCGCATCGCCGCGGCCTGGAACCGCTGGGCGCCGCGCGCCATCACCATCGCCCGCCCGCTCGCGTTCGGCGGCAACCTGTATTGCGACAACCGGCTCGGGCTGGAACACATCGACCCGGGCGCGGCGACGCTCGTCCGGGGCAATGGCCGGCTGCTACTGGCGAGCGGCGCGGGCCCGGCGCCGCTGCTGGTGTCGTCCGGCGCGGGCAGTTTCGACCTGGCGCGCAGCGAGACGTCGCTCGACGGCGTGACGGCGCTGGTTGCCGGCCGCACGCGGCTGGCGCTGCACCTGGCCGGCGACCGGATGGAACTCAGGCCGCTTGGCCACGTCGCGTTGTTCGCCGACGCGCGCGTCCAGCTGCCGCCGCAGGTGCAATGGGAGTGGCGCCAGCGGCGGCCATGGGCGGTGCCGGGCGGGCCTGCGTGGTGGGTCGCAATCGCCCTTTGCGGCGCGCTCGCGCTGGCCGGCGCGCTGGCGTGGCAGCGCGGAAGCTGGCCGTTCGAACGCGGCGTCGCCTTCGCCACCCGCGCAGCGAGCTTCGCCGCCGTGCTGCTGGCAATCGCCGGCATCGCCGCCCTGATGCTGCAGCGCGCGGGCACGCCTCCCGGCGTCGGCATTTCGATTCTGCTCGGCGGCGCCGCGCTGTGGTGCTGCCTTCTGCTGCCCGGCCGCCTGACGCTGGTGACCGTTGCCGGAGTGCTGCTGCTCGCGGTAGGTCTGGTGGCGCAGCTCGAACTGGGCCTCGGCGCGATGGAATCGTCCTGGCTGCGCCACTACCAGAAGACCACCGCGCTGCTGGCGATCGGCCTCGGTCTCGGCGCGCACCTGCGGTTGCGATTGGGCGGGCGCCCATTCATGATGCCGCAGACCCGGCTCGAGTGGATGCTCGCGCTGCTTGCCTGCGGCGCGCTGGCTGCCCTGCTGCTGCAAGTGGTGTTCGGCGACGAAACCGGCGTGTTCGACCTGCAGCCTGTGGAATTCGCCAAGCTCGCGCTGACCGCGCTGACGGCGCACTGCATCGCCCTCGGCCTGGGCTGGAATGCGGCGCTGCCCGCGCACATCCACCCCGCCCTGCGCTGGTTCCGGCTCGCCGCGCCCGCGCTGCTGTTCATCGCCCTGCTTGGCCTGGCGCTGGTCCAGGTAGACGACTACTCGCCCATGATCCTGCTGCTGGTGTGGAGCATGGCGATGGCGTTCGCCTGGTCGCTGGCGGCGCGCAAATATCTCGCCACGGCCTGCGTCGTTTGCATTGCGTGCGCCGCCGCCGCGTCGATCGCCTGGCTGCGCAGCGCCGGCGCCGGCGAGGTATCGCAATGGACCTTCTACGCCGACCGCTTCCTGGTCTGGCTCGATCCGGCCAGCCATCCGCACACCGGCCAGCAGTTGCTGCTCGGCGCGCGCGCGATCGCCGAGGGTGCGTGGTGGGGATCGGACTCGCTGCTCGGCCTCTCGTCGCTGGGCCAGTCCGCCGGCGGCGCGCTGCACATACCGCAGGTGCAAGACGACTTCGCGCCCTCGTTCTTCCTGAACCGCCACGGACTGCTCGGCGCCCTCGCGCTGTGGATGCTGCAGGCGCTGTTCCTGGTCGGCGTGCTGCAGACGGCGGCGCGCTCGTATGCCGCCAGCCGCGAGGCGCGCGACTTCCGCCACGCCTGGATGGGCCGCTTCCGCTGCTTCGCCCTGTGCGGCGGCGCCGCCTTCGTGCTGGGCCACTTCCTGCTGTCCTGGGGCACCAACCTGGCGATCTTCCCGATCATGGGCCAGCCCATGAGCTTTCTTTCGGCAGGCGGCAGCCACCTGCTGTTTTTCATCTGCCCCCTGCTAGCGTTCAGTGCAATCAGCGCCCAATCATCCGAGGAGATTCAATCATGCCGGTCTATGTCCAACACGAAGTCCTAGGCAAAGTGCCTGACGTCTTCAACGCCGAGGCGCTCTGGCAGGCGCCGGGCCTGGCGCTGTTTTCGCGCAGGCCGCTGCTGCGCGACCTGCTCGAACGCTCCCCGCGCGAGCATCGGGGCCGCGCCGCCACCCGCTGCTTCTCGCACGTGACCCTGATGCTGCCGCAGGACGAGGTCGACGACGACCGCCACCTCACGCGCGGCGCGCGCGTGCGCGACCTGGCGCAGTCGCTGGCCCAGCTGCACCAGAAGGATTTCGGCGACCTGCTGGGCAGCGACGAAGTGCGCTACGACGTGGTCGGCGCCGAATCGCTCGAGCCGGGCCAGGTCGAAGTCAAGTTCGGTCACGCCGTGTACCTGCCGGCGCCGGACGAAAAAGTGCTGTACGCGGTCACCACTTCGCGCGACAGCGCGATCTGGAAGCCGGTCTGCGCGATTTACCCGAACCAGCGGCTGGCGCTGATCGGCGCGGACGACCAGTCGGCCAGCCACGCGGTGCCGGCGTGGCCGTTCGGCGCGGACGGCGCGATCCTGCTGATCAACGACGGGCCCGATGCGCCGATCGAGGTCCAGGCGCGCCCGAAAGGTGCGTTCGACTGCACCTTCGACCCGATCGGCGGCTACTTCGCGATCAAGTCGAAAATGGACGGGCCCTCGGACAGGCTGCTGATGAAGGTGACGCGCGTCGGACCGGCGCCGGCAGCCGTGGCGCCGCCCGCCGCACCGATCCAGCTCAAACCCGCCGCGGTATGGAAGACGCGATCGCGCGCGCCGGAGGAAGTCGAACAGACCGCGGTGCCGGTCAGCCACCGGCCGACGATGCCCGCCGAAGGCGACGCGACCTATGCGCCGGTGGCGCAGCAGCGCATCAGCCTGGTCGCGCTGGCGATGCCGCGGCTGTCGCGCTACCGCGAAACCGGCGCGCTGGCGCTCGAAATCGGCCTCGATCGTGCGCTCGGCGTGGCCGCGCGCGCCGAGGACGCGGTGATCAGCTTCGCGGTGGACGCGAGCGACCAGCTGCACGCCATCACCGGCGCCGGCCGCGAGCGCATCTCGGCGCCGGCCAGCTTCACGCCTGTCGACGGCGGCGTCGTCAACCTGTCCGCCGCGGCGCCCGAGATGGCCGACCGCTATTCGGCGATCCTCACCTTGCCAAATCCGCCGGGCGTGGCCGTGGCCAGCGGCGCGCGCTTCGTGTTCGGCCGCAGCGCGCCAATGCTGGCCGCGTTGCGCGTGCTCGACGCGGCGCGTTTCCTGCAGCGCGCCGACGGCTTCGACAGCGCCAGCGCCGACCGCATCGGACTGTCGCGCAACGCGTTCAGCTTCGAAGCGACGGCGGGCGGCTATCAAATCGGCCGCCTCAGCACGACCCAGGCGCTGTACCACCTCGACGAGCAGATGCAGTTCGTCGCCAGCATCGGGGCCGACACGCCCTACCTGCTGCCGGCCGGCCATCACCTGGTCGCGGGACATTATGTGATGCGCTTCGACGCGTGACGGAGGCTGGCATGGCTTACATGATCGGAGCGTTTGCGGTAGGGCTGGCGCTGACGCTGGTGCTGGCGGCCTTCCTGACGCCCGCCCGCTGGTGGAAGCGTCCCAACGCGCGCGCGCTGGCGATCCTGGTTGCGGGGACGTGGGGCATCGGCAGCCTGCTGCTGTCGGCGATGCCCAAGCCGGCGATGGCCACGACCGCGGCGTCGGCGGGCGTGGCGTCGATAGCGCCCGTCCGGCCATCGACAGGCCACAGCTACCTGGTGTTCGAAGACCTGAACCTGCGCGCCGGCAGCGGAATCGGCGCGCGGCGGCTGGCGGTGGTGCCGGTCGGCGCGGTGGTGACGACGACCGGGGCGCGCGACGGCGACTGGTGGGAAGTCGGCACGCGGGTCGGCGGCAAGCCGGTCACGGGTTGGGTCAGCAGTCTGTGGCTGCGGCGCGCGGACGAACAGCGTAGGCAGCGCTGAATTCGAAGTTCGAGGCAAGTTCGTGCGGCGCCGACGAATTCGGGGTCAGGTCCGCCGGACCTGACCCCAGCTCTTGGGCCGCGGCCATTGCCGATTTGATCATTTGCTCTTACACTCGCTCGCATCCATCACTTTCAAGGAGCGGCCGCAATGTACGGTTTGATCGGAAAAATGCTGTGCGTGCCGGGCCAGCGTGACGCGCTCGTCGCTATCCTCCTCGAAGGCACGGCCGCCATGCCGGGCTGCCTCAGTTACGTGATCGCGCACGACAAGTCGAATCCGGACGCCATCTGGATAACGGAAGCCTGGGACAGCCAGGACAGCCACAAGGCGTCGCTGTCGCTTCCGGCCGTGCAGCAGGCGATCGCCAGGGGGCGGCCGATGATCGCCGGCTTCGGCGAGCGCTTCGAGACCGAGCCGGTTGGCGGCACAGGCATGCCGGCCGCAAGTTAGCCCTTTGCGTGCGCCACACTGTCATTTCTGCTAGCTAGCCGGGCTAAAGGTCCACGCTCATCATAAAAGTACTTCCCTCCTTCGAGAAAGTACGTCATGACCAACATGTCGAAGGTGCCACACGCCGATGTCTTTGGTAAAGCCAGATACGTGACGCAGACACCTTTTATGTGATTGAATGATGCCGTTTATGATACAAAGCCTTGCCGCATTTGTAGTCCTCGGAGCCGGATTCGAATATCCAGCTTTTGCGAAGCCGGAAATAATTCAATGCCCTCCGATGATTGTCGAGAAACCGTCAGTGTCGCACGTGCCATCCGAATGGATCCTCGTTGCCGCCCCTGGTTCACGCCAGCTGGAACAGGCGGGAGTCTACGTGGCGATCGGCGGCGAATACAGCGCGCAGGTTCCCGACTCGACCACCCCGGCCAAACGCCAAGAACGCGTACGCTGGCACTTGCCGGCATCGCCGGGCGAGACATACTGGATGGGTTGTGCGTATTCGGGAACCACTGCGAAATTGATGATCCGGGTGACTCCCGGAGTCGAGCGCTGCGACGTCTCCTACGACCTGCTGCCGACCGGGAAACGCCAGCGCCTCAATCGCATCAGCTGCCGATAGTTCCCTGCAGCGCCATCGGATTGAACACCATCCCTTTGAGCTCCTGCGTCGGGCCGGTGCGCACGAAGCCCATCGCCTCGTAGACCGGCACCGCGTAGTTCGATGCGTTGACGGTGAAATTGCCGCTGCCGCCCCCCTCGATCGCGGCCGCGCGCGCCACTTCCCACAGCCGGCGCGCCACGCCCTGGCGATGCCAGTGCCGGTCGACGAACATGTGGTACAGGTGCGAGCGGTCGCGCATCCCGGCAAAGCCGACGACTTGGCCGCCCGCTTCGGCAACGTGATAGACGAAGCCGCTCTCGATGAAGCCGCGGAAGCCGTCTTCGTTGTTTTCGCGCAGCACCGTCGCGCGGCCTTCCGGCGTCGCATCATGCAGCACGAATTCGAGCATCAGCGTGCGCAACAGTCCCGCCATCGCCGGCACATCCTCCGCTTCCATTGCCCTGATTCGAATCATTGGTCGTTTCGTCCATGTTGTTACTGCCGCCAACATAGCACAGCGGATCAAATAATGCCCACACGAATGTTGACGCACAGCACCATCAGGCCTAGACTGGATCCACCATGTCCAAAGACAGTTTGTCCGTTCCCCTGCCGGCGCGGCCGGTGCGCCGCAAGGTGCCCCTGTCGAAGCCGCTTCGGCACGCGCGCTATCGGCGCCTGTGGACGGCCAACCTGGTGTCCAACCTCGGCACCTGGATCCAGACTTTCGCCTCAGCCTGGCTGATCGCCTCGCTGTCGCACTCCGCCTCGACCACCACCCTCGTCCAGACCGCCAGCTACGTGCCGATCTTCCTGTTCGCGCTGTTCGCCGGCGTGGTCGCCGATGCGGTGGACCGGCCGAAATTCCTGTTCTCCTGCAACCTGTTCATGGCCTTGTGCGCCTGCACCCTGGCCGGCCTGGTCATCACCGGCCACGTGACGGCGGCGCCGGTGCTGGTGCTGACCTTCTGCCTGGGCGCCGGATCGGCCTTCATGTGGCCGGCCTGGCAGGCGTCGATGTCGGCGCTGGTCGAGCCGGACGAGCTCGAAGCGGCCGCCACCCTCAACAACCTCAGCTACAACGTCGCCGCGATCCTTGGGCCGGCGCTGGGCGGCGTGCTGTTCAACCTGGTCGGCCCGGGCGCGCTGTTCCTGGCCAACGCGCTGTCCTTCGTCGGCCTGCTGGCCGTCTACTGGGCGTGGTGGCAGGAGCGCCTGCCTTCCACGGCGGCCTCCACCCCGTTCATCGACAGCCTGAAAGCCGGCCTGTCGTGCGCCTTCGGCTGCAGCCGTTATCGCCACATCCTGGTCAATGTGTGCACCGTGTTCTTCGCCACCATCGCCTTCGCCGGCCTGCTGCCGGTATTCGTGCGCGACGTGCTGCGGATGAATTCGAGCGTGTTCGGCCTGCTGATGGGCAGCCTGGGCGCCGGCGCCGTGGTCGCCGCCTTCCTGCTGCCGAGCCTGCGCACCCGCTTCGAACGGACCCGCCTGCTGAGCGCCGCGCTGCTGCTCTACGGCGCCATGCTGATCACGCTGTCGTTCGCCCGCTCGCTGGTCGTGCTGGTGCCGATGATCGTGTTCGCCGGCATGGCGTGGTCGGCCACCGTCTCGACCCTGAACGCCGCGGCGCAGTCGTCGTTTCCGCCCCACATCCGCGCGCGCACGCTGTCGATCTATCTGTTCGTGATGGCGGCCGGCTACACCGTCGGCAGCCTGGTCTGGGGCCGCCTGGCCGACCACTTCGGCGTGCGTTTCGCGTTCGCCGTGGCCGGATCTTGCGTGATCGTCAACGCCATCGTGCTGGCCACCGGCAAGCGGGAAAAGCCGCTCTAATCGACGCATGGGATTTGGACAATCCTTGGTAAGCTGTCAGCATCGTTATTCTGCCTGAAGCATGCCCATGATTCGTTCGCCCGACAGCCTCCGGTTCGGCCCCCGCCTCGACATCGCCGGCGCCAGCATTGCCGGCGCCGATCCGGGCACCGAGCTGGAAAACCAGGACAACCTGCTGATGATCGACGCCGGCGGGCGCGCCGCATTCCTGCGCGGCGAGCGCCTCGAGCAGCGGCTGATCGAGGGCTGGCCGCGCGGCCATGCGCGCCTGGCGGTGCTGGACGGCATGGGCGGGCACGGCCATGGCCGCGAAGCCGCCGAAGCCGCGGTGGCCGGGCTGCTGGAGATGCCGCCCTGCACCTCGCTCGCACAGCTGAGCAAGCTCCTGGAACGCCTGCATGCACGCTTGCAGGCCGAGTTCGCCGAGGGCGCCGACGCCGAAAAACGTCCCGGCACCACGCTGACCCTGCTCGAACTGCCGCCCGGCGAAGCGCCGCTGCTGTACCACGTGGGCGACTCGCGCCTGTACGAAATCACGCCGGAGCGGATTTATCCGCTGACCGTGGACCACGTGCCGGCCACCGCGTTCGCCATGACCGGCGTGCTGGGCGAACAGGAATGGTGGCAGCAGGTGCACGGAGAGCATCGCTCGCAGATCGCCCAGGCCTTCGTGCTCGGCAACGCCTTTGCCGACCCGGCCGCGCTGGACGACGCGCTGTTCGAACTGACGCCGGCGCGACTGCCGCGCTTCCTGCGCCACCTGCCCGACCGGCGCGCGATAGCCTTGCGCGAGGACGCGGTCTACCTGCTGGCCACCGACGGCTTCTGGGCCTGCGCCGAGCCGCACCTGTGGGTGAGCCGCTGGCCCGAACTGCTGGCCGCCGGCCATAGCGCGGCCGAAATGATCGAGCTGCTGTTCGGCGCGATTGCCACGAGTCCGCCGCCGGGCCTGCATATCGACAACCTGACCGCGATCATGCTGAGGCCGTTGGCCGACCCGGATCCCGCGGATGAGACATATGCTTGACTAGTCAAGTATCTTTAATTGCGTAGAGGAAAGATAAGTGTCACACTCTGCAACAATTGCTTTGCCGGAATGTGATTAAACCCGGGTAAGCTAGAGCTAAACAAGCGATCAACGTTACTATGAATAAATGTAGTAACTCCGACCACCCGCACTGCACCTTGTGGGTGATGCCAGGGGACAAAACTTGCGCCAGCGGGCATGCCCAGCCGGCCGCATCGACGCCGACGAGTTTCGACTTGATCAGCGCGGTGCGCAGCGCCCGCGCCGCCGGCGGCGAGGCGGCGCAGGCGCTCGTCCCGACGGCCTACGCGCAAGGCATTCCGCTGCTGCAGCGACCGCACCTGCACGTGAGCGGCTTCGATCCGCGCGCTGCCGGCGGACGCCAGGCCATCAAGGTCGAGCTGCGGAGCATGCCGGCCGACGCGGCGCCTCGGATCACCATGCAGCTGCGCTCGGCGCTGATCGCCGGCGGCGGCGCGCGCCACGCGTTCGCCCGCACCACCCGCGGCGACTGGCGCCCGGTGTTCATCGAATTCTCCTCGCGCGACAAGGAACACGGGCAGTACCAGATCGACGTCCAGCTCGACAGCGAACCGGACAGCCTGCCGGCGCGCCGCTGGGCCTGCACCATGGTGCTGCTGGTGCCGCGCGCCGACGCCTCGCTGACCGAAATCCACCAGACTTTCCTGTCGACCCACAAGAACGTGCGCGTGATCGCCGACGACGCCTCGATCGCCAAGGTCGACGCGCAGACCGGCGGCGGCCGGCTCGACATCGACGTCACCGCGCGCAACGCCTCGGTCACCCACCTGAACCTCGACGGCGGCGCCGGCAAGGTCGATCTCGGCTTCTCGACGATCGCGTGGGACGAAGACCTGATCGAAATCGACATTCCGTCGCGCGCCGAGCCGCACCCGTATCCGAGCAGCAGCGCCTGCCTGGTCAACGCGGCGCCGGACGCCGGCGCCCAGCGCCAGGTGCGCCTGTTCGCGCTGGACGAATGCGTGCTGGGCCGCTGGGAACAGTACGATCCCGAGGCAGACGTGCTGCTGGCGCACTTCGGCGACGACGGCCAGGACAACAGCGGCCTGACGCGCCGGCTGTCGGGACGCCACGCCATCATCCGGCGCGGCGAACGCGGCTTCGAGATCGAGGACGTGTCGCGCTACGGCATCCTGCTCGACGGCGTGTGGCCGGGCAAGCACAAGCCGGTGCCGCTGCGCCTGGGCATGCGCATCGAACTGACGGCCAGCATCAAGGGCGTCGTCGTGCTCAACGTGACGGCGCTGCTGCCGCATGGCGTGATCATGCACCGCATCGACCAGGGCGAGTTCGCCGAGTGCTTCTATTTCCTCGAGCCGGGGCGCCATCCGGGCTTTCCGATGCCGGCGTTCCCGCGCGAGCCGCGCGCGGCCGTGATGCCGGTGCTGTTCCACCAGAACGGCGGCTTCTGGCACCTCGACGCGGTGACCGGCGTCGAGACGGCGCTGGGGCCGGCGACGCCGCTCGATCGGCTCAGCCCGTTTCAGCGGCACGTGCGCTTTGCCAGCGAACCGTATCCCGAGAGCTGGATCATCCGCAGCCGTTCGGGCCAGTTGCAGCAGGCGCTGGCGCAGGACATGCACACCGCTTAGTGTTGTGATTTGCACGCAGGACACATAGAATCGACTCCATCGCCAGAAGGAGTCCCGCATGCAATCGTCCGCCTCCACCGTCGCCGACTACCTCGCCTCGCTGCCCGAAGACCGCCGCCACATCGTCGAATCGGTGCGCAAGGTCATCCTCGACAATCTCGACAGCGGCTACCGCGAAGGCATGCAGTACGGGATGATCGGCTACGCGGTGCCGCACAGCGTGTTCCCCGCCGGCTACCACTGCGACCCTAAGCAGCCGCTGCCGTTCGCCGCGATCGCATCGCAGAAGAATTACGTGTCGGTCTACCTGATGGGCTTGTATTGCGGCTGCGAGGAGGAACTGAGCGGCGAGGCGCAATGGTTCACCGACGCGTGGGCCGCGTCGGGCAAGAAGCTCGACAAGGGCCGCGCCTGCCTGCGCTTCAAGAAGCTCGACGACATCGCGCTCGACGTCATCGCCGAATCGGTGCGGCGCATCCCCGCGCAGCGCTACATCGAGCGCTACCAGCAAGTGCTTGCGGCCTCGAAAGCGAGCCGCAAGAAAAAGGCGTGAACCGGGCGCCTCAGTGCGGCACCAGCACCAGGAACACGAGCGACAGGCCGATCAGCAGGGCCGCTTCGAGCGTGAACACAATGGCCGGGATTTGCAGATCTTTAGGGATCTTCATGGCGCTTCCTTCCAGGCGTTGCCACGTTAAACGAGTGCCGCGCCGCCAGGGAAATCAGCGCAGCGGTTTCGGCAGCGGAATCCACTCGGTTTCGCCCGGCACCTTCGCGTAACGCTGCTGTTCCCAGTCGTCCGCCGCCTGCGCCAGGCGCTCCTTGCTCGACGAGACGAAGTTCCAGAACAGGAAGCGATGGCCATCGAGCGGCGCGCCGCCAATCACTACAAATTGTACTCCCGCCGCCGTTGAAATGCGCGGGCGCGCACCGGTCTGGAAATACGCCATGGTGTTCGGCGCCAGCGCCGCGCCGTCGATCGCGAGCTCGCCGATCACCGGGTAGATCGCCGCTTCTTCCGGCAGCTTGCCCAGTTCGAGCTGGGCGCCCGCTTCGAGCCGGATGTCGAGGTACAGCGTTTCGCTGAAGGTCGCCACCGGCGAGGTCAGGCCGAACGCGCTGCCGATCAGCACACGCGCCACGCCGCCCTCGAACGCCGCGACGGGAATCTGGTCCGCCGCCGTGTGGCTGAATCCCGGCGGCCCTTCCTCGTGCTCCCTGGGCAGCGCGGCCCACAGCTGCAGGCCATGGCTGCGACGCGGCTTGCCGACCAGGTCCGGCGGCGTGCGCTCGGAGTGGACGATGCCGCTGCCGGCCGTCATCCAGTTGATCGCGCCCGGCTCGATGCGCTGCAGGGAGCCGAGACTGTCCCGGTGCAGCATCGCGCCTTCGAACAGATAGGTGACAGTCGCCAGGCCGATGTGCGGATGCGGACGCACGTCGTGGTTGGCGTCGGGCGGCGCGTCGATCGGGCCGAAGTGGTCGAAAAAGATGAAAGGCCCGACCGCCTGCTTGGCCGCCGCCGGCAAAATGCGCCGCACCATGAAGCCGCCGCCGAGGTCCTTTTCGTGCGCCTTGAAGAAATAGTCGATGGCCATGGCGTCACGCCAGCGCGGTGGTGATTTCGGTGGTCACGGTGGTCATCAGCTTGTGAACCGGGCACTTGCCGGCCACCGTCAACAGCTCCTGGCGCTGCGCCTCGGTCAGGTCGCCGCCGAGATGCAAGGTGGTCGCGAGCTTGTAGACGCCCTGCCGCTCGCCGCTGTCGTCGCGCGCCACGTCGACCTTCACGTCCTGCAACGGAATGCCTTTGCGCTTGGCGTACCACACCAGCGTCAGCGCCTTGCAGGACGCGAGCGCCGCGTCGTACAGGTCATGCGCGGACGGCCCGGAATCGGTGCCTCCCTCCGCGACGCTGCCATCGATGCCGAACTGGTGGTCGCGAATATGGACCACTTGGCCCATCGGCTGCGACAAGTCGCGGGTGACGGAGATCGACATAAGGTTCCTTTTGAAAGCTGTGGTGGAACCTGAGAATTTACACCATTTCAGAAGGCCCGGTCAGAGCAGGTTGCGCGCCACCCTGAACCCGACGATGCCATTGCTGCGCCCCGCCGAAAAGCCGTTGCGCAGCGCCGAGCGCAGGTAGCGCGGGCTGTACAGCCAGGAGCCGCCGCGCAGGATGCGCCGTCCCGGATCGCCGCCGTCTTCCCACGCCACGCCGGTATTCGGCGCGCCGTTGTAATTGTCGTGCACCGGGTCCTGCACCCACTCCCACACATTGCCGTGCATGTCGTACAGCCCCCACGGATTGGGCGGAAACTGCCCGACCGGCGTGGTGCCGCGGCGGTATTCGCCCGGCGGGCTGCCGTCGTAGCTGTGATTGCCGTCGTAGTTGGCCAGCTCGGTGTTGATCGTGTCGCCGAAGCTGAACGCGGTCTTCGTGCCGGCGCGGCAGGCGTATTCCCACTCCGCCTCGCTGGGCAGCCGATACTTCTGGCCGGTCATCTCCCCCAGCCATGCCACATACGCCTGCGCGTCGTTCCACGACACTCCAACCACCGGATGGCCTTCGTCCTGGCTGAAGCCCGGCGCGTCCCAGTTGAATTCCTCGTGCGGCTGCCAGCCGGTGGCTTCCGCAAATCGCCGCCACTCGCCCACGGTCACCGGATAGCGGCCCAGCGCGATCGGCTGCTCGATGCCGACCCAATGCTGCGGCGTTTCGCGGTCCACCCACGATTGCAGCGAGCCGGCCTCCATCGCCTTCTTGCGCTCGTGCTCGGGCGAGCCCATTTGAAAGCGCCCGGTCGGAATCAGCACCAGGTCCGGCGCCACGCCCGATCCATCGAGGAAGCGGTCGCGCAGCACGCCTTCGGTGTCGGCGACCGGGCTCGACGGCGACGGCAGCAGCCGGTCCAGCTCCGCCTGCACGCGCGCGGCCGCTTCGAGCCTGGCGCGGTGCTGCTCCTCGCGATATGCCGCGGCGGCTTTTGCCTGCAGCGCCTTGTGCTGGCGCGCTTCCTGCTCCAGCCGCGCCTTCTCGGCATCGGCCGCGCGCCGGTCGCGCAGTTGCTGGCGCAGCGCTTCCTTGCGCTCGCGCCGCGCCGCTTCGGCCAGCGCGCGCTCGGCCTTTTCCTTTGCGCGCCGTTCCTGGTCGCGGATCAACTGGGCCGCGGCGGCCGCGGCGGCGTTGGCTTTCTTCTGCGCCGCGAGCTGCTGCTGGCGCAGTTCCTCCTGCTTGCGCGACTCGGCCTGCGCGGCGGCGACTTCCTGCGGGGTCGGCCCGACCGCGTGGCGCAGCTTGTCGAGCAATTCCGCCACGCTGGCCGGCCGCTGCTCCGGGTCCATCGCAAAGCCCGCTTGCAGCACCTGCCACTGGCGCTCGGTCAGCGCGGCCGGCTGCGGCGGCTGCAGCGCCGCGCCGCGGCCGCCGTCGAACGGCATGCGTCCTTCGACCATCTGGTAAATCATCACTGCGACCGCGTAGACGTCGAGCGAGCGCGCCGGCTCGCGCTGGTGCACGCCCGCTTCCGGCGCCCGGTAGCCGGCGGTGCCCGAACTGGCCGGCGCCTCCAGCCCGATATTGCTCGCGCTCGAACGGGCGCGCGCGGCGATGCCGAAGTCGAGCAGCTTGATCTCGCCCTTCTTCGTGACGAACACGTTTCCCGGTTTGATGTCGCGGTGGACCAGCCGGTGCTTGTCCCACGCGTACGTCAACGCTTCCGCCACCGGCGCCAGCATGCGCGTCACGCGCTCGAGCGGGAACGGGCCTTCGCGCGCCAGCATGCTGTCCAGGTCCTCGCCTTCGAGGCATTCCATGATGATGAAGTAGCTCGCCGTGGCCGGGTCCTGCGCCCATTCGTAGACCCGCACGATGTTCTCGTGCGCCAGCCGGCGCGCCTGGGTCGCTTCCTCGACCAGCAGCTTGGCAAGGGTCGGGCTGAGGGTCAGCTGCGGCGGCAGGATCTTCAGCGCCACGCAGGCGCTGTGGCCCAGTTCCTCGTGCGTGGCCAGGTCCATCGCCTGCCACACCTGGCCCATGCCGCCCTGCGCGATCAGGCGTTCGAGCTTGTAGCGGCGGTTCTGCGGCCCGATCTCCTGGCCCGCCATCAGGCCGATCTCGGTGCCCTGGCGCACGGGCGCGAGCACGCCTCCCGGCGGCGCGTATTCCGCGTCCAGGATGGCGTTCTTGCGGCTGTCGAATTCCTGCTGGCTTAGCAGCCCGTCTTCATGCAGGGCGCGCAGCTCGCGGATCTTGTCTCGTGCTGTCTGCATCTTTCCAATCAGGGTCGGACGGCCGCGCCGCACTGCGGGCAGAAACGGTCGCCCGCCTGCACCGCGTGGCCGTTTTCGCAGCGGAGCGCGCCCCGGTGCAGGTCATGCTGCAAATTGACCAGGTCGATCTGGTGGCGCCGGTCCTTGTCGACTTCGGCGTCGCGCCGCGCGCTTTCCTGCAGCACGCGCTGCTCCGCCATGCGCGACGCTTCCTGCGCGGTGACGTTGTTCGATGCGCCGACCACGCCGGCCAGCGACGCCAGCTGCTGCGGGCTCATGCCGGCATGGATCTGCGTCTTCATGTAGTCGGCCAGCGCGGCGGCATTCGGCGCCGCCGCCAGCGCCACCTTGGCGGTGTCGCTCATGGCGCCGATGGTCTCGACCCGCGAAATCTCGATGCGCGCCATGTCGGCCTGGTGCGCCAGTTGCGCGAACCTCTCCTCGCGCTCGTGCTCGAGCCGGCGCAGCTCGTGCTGCCACTCCGCTTCCTGGCCCTGGCGCTTCATGTTGTGGCGCGCTTCCTCGCCTTCGAGCGCCAGTTTCTGCGCCTGGCGCGACTGGATGCCGTCGGCCTCGATCGTGCGCAGCAGCTTCTCGTACTGCGCGATCGAATCCCTGGTGGCGCCTTCGCGCCGCATCGCCTCGAGCTTCTGGTTGGCCGCCTCGGCCAGCAGCGAACCGCCGCGCAGCAGCTCGCGCTGCCGTTCCAGCGCCACCTGGTTTTCCCACTCCTGCATGCGCTCGGCCTCGCGCTTGTGCGCCGCGTTGACCAGCGACAGCGACTGGAACCTGGCCCTATGCTCTTCTTCCTCGATCTCCGCCAGGCGCCGCGTGGCCGCCTGCTGGTGCGCGTGCAGCCGCTCGATTTCGGCGCGCTTGCGCGACTCGTCCTCGATCAGCAGGGCCTGGGCGACCTTGTTCTCGATCTGCTGCTGCAGCAGACGGTGCGAGAACCGCTGCTGCGCCATCTGGCGCGCTTCCAAAGCATCCTGCTGGGCGATTTCGAGCTCTGTGCGCATGCGGATCTGGGCGACGTGGCGCAAGTGCGCCCAGTCGGACGATTCGTCGGCGCGCGCCGCGTCCTTCTTGGCCAGTTCGTGTTCCAGTTCGGCCAGCACCTCGCCGGCGCCGCGTTCGACGGCTTCCTTGCGGTTCTTCGAGTCGACGATGCGCGAATACAGGTCGATCTCGCGCGCGCGCACCGCCTGCATGCGCTCGGAGTTTTGCAGCGACAGCTCGGCGCGCTCGATCGCTTCGTCCTGGCGCAGCTCGGCACGGCGGTAGCGCTGCCGGCTTTCGAGTTCCTCGCGGTGGATGCGCTGCCATTCCGCGTCGTCATACAGCTGGTCGAGCTGTTTCGCGTGTTCGAGTTCGACGTGGCGATCGTCCGCCGCCAGCCACAAGGTGCCGATCCGCTCGCGGTTGGCGTCGAACTTCTCGTGTTTCAGCGAGATCGTGTCGACCTGCACCGCCGCCAGGCCGTACTGCGCCAGCCGCATCTTCAGCGCGCCCTGCAGGCGTTCGTCGAGCTGGGCCCGCAGGTCCGGATTGCGCGCCATGTCGCGCAGCGACTGGCCGGCGATGAATTCGGCGGCCAGCTGGCGCACCGACGGCGCCAGCAGCTCGCTCAGGTGTTCGGTGGTGACGGTGCCCGGCATGGTCATGAAGTGGCGCGCGAACGCGGCCACCTGTTCGATTTTCACGCTGACGGTGACGCTGGCCGAAACGGTCAGGTGCTCCGCGGTCGGCAGGTCGGCGAATTCGAACCGCACCGGCATCGCGGCGCTGCGGGTGATCAGGATTTCGGCGTGCTGGTTGCGCAGCAGGTGGTTCAGGCGCGTGAAGAAGCCTTCGATTTCGTATTCGCCCTGCGGCACCTCGGTGGCCTTGTCGCCCTGCAGGATGTAGGCGCGGGTCGTGGCCGGCACGCGCAGCGTCTTGACGAACAGCCCCGAAAGCTCGCGCACGCCGAAGAACACGGCCAGCTCGTTGGGGCCGGGGATCCAGCGGTTCTCGCGCAGCACCGGCTCGTTGCGCGGCGCGCCGAGCGTCAGGCCGCACTGGGCACAGTAACCCGCGCCGTCCGCGTTCTTGTGCTCGCAGCGCGGACATTTGACGCCGCCAAACCCAAACATCTGGAACATATCCACTCCTGGTTATTCGATCCGTGGCCCTCCCGCTTCGATTCTAGCAGGGGCAGGCATGCTTTTACATGGCGCACGCGAGGCGTGCGCCGCTATTGTCTATATCATCCCGATGCGGCCGACGCAGGCCACGCTGGCGCCCTTGTCGCGCACCGCCTGCGCAAACCCCGCCGCGAGCGCGCTTTCCCACTCCGCCGGCAGCAGGATGCGGTCGCCGTCGACGGCCTCGCGCAGGATCAGCGCGCACTTCGGCTCGCGGCCGTCGACCGGGTCGACCCGGCCCGCGTGCCAGGCGCTGGAACAGCCGGTGGCGATGACGCGGCCGCGCGGCAGGAACTCGCGTCCGCGCGCCAGGCGGTCGGCCATCACCAGCGCCAGCTCGAACGAATTGCCGTGAAAGCGCTGGCCGAAGCGCACCACGCTGCGCCAGCGTCCCAGCCCGCGGCCGTCGAAGTGGCGCGCGCCCGCCAGCGCCTGGCGTACCGCCAGTTGCTGCGTCAGGTCCAGGCCCGGCGTGGCGATCGCGTCTTCCTCTTCGCCCGCGTCGCGCGCTAGCGGATACACGCTGACCTCGACCCAGCACAGGCTGTCGTTGATGCCGCCGCTGTGCAGCGGGAACCAGGCGAGCGCCGACGATACGGCTCCGGCCTGGTCGGGCTGCCCGGTCAGCATGCCCAGGTGCGCCAGCCCGTCGGGACCGCCAAGCAGCGCGTGGCCCGGCGCTCCGGCCGCGTCGTGGCCGCGGATCCGCCCCAGCTCCCACGCGTCGGACCAGCCGTTGGCCAGCGCCGGGCCGGCCGGCCGCCACACGCCGCGCACCATGCGGTCGGCCAGCACCACGGCCAGCTCCCAGTCGCGTTCATGGATGCCGGGTGCGCGGTCGATGCTGACGACGACCTGGTCGCGGCTGTCGAAGCGCGGCTCGGTGTGGCGCGCAAGGCGCAGCACCTGCAGCATGCGCTCGGCCAGCGCGGGCGATCCGGCGGCGCTGCATTTGATGTCGGCGCGGTTCGCGCGCGGGCGGCGGGTCGCCGTCACGGTCAGGATCGAGCCGTCGGCCAGCAGGCTGCGGCATTCGGCGGTGTCGGGCAGCTGGTTCATGCCGGTTCACCTTCAGGCAGCGCAATGCGGCGCTCGCCGACGTGGTATTCGAGGTTGGCGACGATGCGCTCGGCCTCGTCGAACAGCCCGGGCATCTGCGCTTCGGCGCCGGACTGCAGGCGCGCCAGCAGCGCCCACGCTTCGTCCAGCGCGTCCACCGCGCCCTGCGCGTGGCGGATGCGGCGCGCTTGCTGATGCGCGTCCAGAGGCACGCCAGGCGCGGCCAGCTCCAGTGCAGGCATGGTGGCGACCGACAGGCTGGCCAGGTCGAGCCGCTGCAGCAGGTCCTGGTGGCGCCGGAACAGCCCCGCTCCTGACGGCAGCACCGCAAGGCGCAGGCCGCACATGACGCAAGGCAGTTCGAGGAACAGGCGGCGCAGGGCGCGCGCGTCTGAAAGCGGCTCCGGCACCGCCGCCGGCGCGGCCGCGACCGCCGTTTCCGGCGCCGCCTCGGCGCGGGCCAGCAGGACCTGCGCGAAATCGACCGCATCGCCCAGGTCGGCCGGTACGCATTCCTCCACCGTCACGCCGAAGCGCATGTAGAGCAGCTGGTTGAAGCCGGCGCGGAATGCGTTCCATTCGTCCAGCGTGGTGCAAGGCGGGAGGTCAAGGTGGCCCAGCGCCAATTCGTGCCGCAGCGCCGCCTCGATCGCGGCGCAGAACTGCGCCACCGGCACCGCGCCGGCCGCCTCGCTGGCCAGGTACAGGTCGAAGCGCTGCTGCGTCACGCGCGGGTCGGGACTGTCGATCGCAAAGGCCACGCGCAAGCCGATTTCAGGCGCCTGTGCGAACGGCGCCAGGTCCGCGCGGTAGGGCCCGGGATGGAAAGCCCACGCGGTCTCGCCGGGATCGGGCGCCAGCCGGGCGCCGTCGGGCGCGCGCCGCGTTCTCCCGCCGCGGTCCACCATCACGGCGCCGCATCCGGGCGGCACGGCGCAGCCGGCAGGCAGCGGCATCGCGATCACGGCCGAACCCAGGCCCGTCGTATCGACGACGGGACCGCGCTCCGGCCATTTGAAGATGCCCGCCATCGTGGCTACGCCCTCACCGGTTCGACCGCGAAACGCGCGCCGGACTGCTGGAAATGCTGGGCCGGAGGCGTGTCGAACGGCCATGCGGTCTCGCATTCGCCGTCGGCGTCGAGGCGTCCCTGCAGGACGATGGCGCCGCCGCCGTCCGTCACGCGCAGCATCGGCTGCTCGCGCATCAGCTGCGGCGCGAACGGCGCATCCGCCGCCAGTTTCAGGATCACCTGCCAGCCCGCGCCCTGGGGCACGAAATGCAGGGCCCAGTGCTGGTCGTCGGTGGCCAGCGCATCGATGCCCCCACTGGACGCCGCGCGCAGCATGCCGGCGCTGCCGGACCAGGTGTTCGCAGCGGCGGCTCGGTCGATCGACAGCTGGCGCAGGCGGCGCAGCGTCAATGGCGAGTCCGCGAGGGCCGCCCTTTCGCCGGCGCTCAGGGGACGGCTGCCGTCCAGCGCGGCGTTGAGCACGGCGTCGGCCAGCATCAGCCGGTCGCCCTCGACGCGGCGCGACAGCAGCAGTTTTTCGCGCAGCTTGTCGTCCAATGTCTTCAAATCGTTCTCCTTCATGGTCGTTGTGCCCCGAGGAGCGTGGCGATGGCCGCATCGCGCCGTTTGCGCAGCGTCGGCAAGGACACCTGGTCCATCGCCGCCAGCTGCTGCATCGTCGGCAGCTCGCCGGTCGCCGGATCGAGCCATTCCACCGGATAGCTGTCGTCGTGCGCGCCCAGCATCTTCAGGTACACCGCCAGCCGCACGGGCAGCGAATCGCCGGCCATCGGCCGGACGGCGCCTGTCAAGTCGATATAGCCGGGGGTCGGTGAAACCCCCGGGTCCGGTTCGGCTTCGTCCAGCACGCGCGCCAGGTCGTCCAGCCAGCCGGCTGCGGCGATGCCGTCCTGCTGCCAGTCGCAATCGCGGTTGGACGACAGTTCCTCGTAGTCGCCGATCTCCCGCAGCATGGCGCCGATCTTCTCCGGGCTGTTTTTCAGGCTGGCGAAGCGCTTGGATTTGGTGTGGAGGGGCCCCGCAGCGCCGGTGAACCGTTCGCGCGACTCGCTCCAGTTGATCACCCATTCGGGTTTGCAGCCGCCGATCGACTTCATCTGGCGCACCTCGATCGGGGCCGCCGCCGCATCGACCCCGCGGCCCAGGATGGCGCCGACCTGCGCCGGATGCTGGCGCCATGCTTCGAAGATCCGGGCGATGTCGCCGTACGCGGTGTCCACCATCCGGTAGGCGTACATCTTGTTGGGACTGCAGTTGCGGCCGCAGGCAACCTGGTAGTTGTCCGAATCGACCTTGTCGCGCAGGACCGCGTACATGTCGTTGACCTTCTTGCGCAGGATCGCGTCGCCGCCGGCCTGGTCCCAGAACGCGCCGATCTTCTGGTGCTCATTGTCGACCGCGGCGGCGAAGGCATCCCAGTCGGCTGGCCGCGCCTGCAGTTCGAACAGCAGGCCGAGCGCCAGTTCGAGCACGCTTTCGCCGTAGCTGTTGCCGGGCGATTCGGCGCGCGACGAACGCCAGGCGGCGCGCAATGCGCCGGAGGTGTGTTCGACATATTCGGACAAGGCGTCGAGGCGGCTGGAGGGATCGAGCAAGCGGCCCGGCGACGTATGGGCGAACGCAGCCAGGGAGCAAAGTCCCAGCAGCTTGCGCACTTGTTCCCACCCGTGCTCTTGATACCGGGTTCCCGGCAGGCGCATACCTTTCCTCGAATCTCGTTGGACGCACCAAAATGATGCCATACAACGGCGCCCGGCAAGGCTCGCTTGAACCGCCTATTTACCCTTCTGTTCCTGATTCCGCGCAAGGGCCGACGCCAGCACCGCGGCGACGATCGGCGCCGCGTGCTCGCCGCCGGTCGCTTCGGAGTGGCTGACGAAGGCCGCCACCGCCAGCCGGTGCGGCTGGTTCGGCAGGCTGCCCGGCTCCAGCCAGCCGGTGAACCACACTGTCGCGGAGTCGCCGCCGCCCTTCGGAGAGGTCGGCGCCGTGCCGGTCTTGCCGGAGAGGCCGGCGCGCAGCCCGTCGAAGCGCTTGTCGCGGAAGGCGCCGGCCCCGGTGCCCACATCGACCACGCCTTTCATGCCGGCCCTGATCCGGTCCAGGCGCACGCCGACGGGCGGCATGGCCGGTGTTTCGGCCGCGCGCTTGTCGAGCGAGAGCAGCAGACGCGGCGCGATAATGCGGCCCTGCCCGACCGCGCCGGCCGCCAGCGCCATCTGCAGCGGCGTGACCTGCATGCGCAGTCCGATTGACATCTGGCGCAGCTCGTGGCGGGTGTGGATCGGATCGATGTTCGCGGCGCTGGCCTGCAGCGCGTCCCACGCCGACCAGTTGTAGTCGGGCGGCAGCAGGCCGCCGTCGAGCCGCAGCGACTGGCCGAAGCCGAGGCGGTGCGCCATGCCGACGATCGGCCGCACGCCGTCGAGGGCCCCGGCTTCGAGCGGCTGCAGGTCCGGCGCCCCGCCCTCGGCGCGGCCGAACAGGCTGCGGTCGCTCAATTCGCCCGACCAGGCGAACCAGGTATTGAGGCTGTACGTCAGCGCCTGCGCCAGTCCCAGCTTGCCGTCCTGCGCGCGCCGATCGAGGTGCTGGTCCTTGTAGTTGGTGACGTGGGCCAGCGTGGTCGACATCGGGTACACCGACGCGTCGGTCCGGAACGCGAAACCCTTCTGGCTCGCCATGCGGTTGATCGCGGGCAGCGGCATCCCCGCCAACAGCGCTTCGAGCTGCGGATCGCGCCGCGCCGCCTGTTCCAGTCCCATCGCGCTGATCACCTTGAAGGTCGAGCCGGGGCTCGAATGGGCGCCGCCGTCGTGCTGCAGGGCCGGCAGGCGCAAGGGGCTGCGCGCCGGGTCGGTGCGGTCGAAATTGCGCACCTCGTTCCAGTTCGCCGCGGTGACGGGGGCATTGCCGGCGCCGGCGGCGGCCAGGATGTCGCCGGTCTCCGTGTCGAGGATGACGATGCCGGCGTGCCTGCCGGCCGGCGCGGGAGTTCCGCCGCTGCACGCCTTGCCATCCCAGCGCCCGCGCTTCATGCCGATGCAATCGAGCGCGCCCTGGCTGACGACCTGAAGCGCGAGGTCGAGCGTCAGTCGCGCATCGTGCGGCAAGCCGCCGGGGGCCGGCACGCGGGCCAGCATCCCGGCCACGCTGCTTGCATGGTCCGCGCGGATGCCGAGCAGCGGCGCGAGGCCGGCGTCGATCGCCGCGCGGGTCGGCGCGCCGCCGCTCCAAAGCGGCGCGCCGTTGCGGTCTTCGAGCGTCACGTCAGCCAGCGCCGCCGTGCGCACCGCCGCCATCGGCGCCAATTGCTGCCAATCGAGCTGGCCGTTCGCCACGCGCAGGTGGCGGTATTGCTGGTCGCCCGGCATCGCCAGCACGGTCATGTCGAGCGGGGCGGCGTCGAGCGACACGCTGCGCGCGCCCGGCAGCAGTTCCAGCGCGAGCGCCTGGACCGCGTCGCGCGCCGGACACGCGCGTCCGCTGCATACGCCGTGCGCCGCCAGCACGCGCGCTCCCTGCACGTTGGACGCGCGCCCGACCAGCATAAGTCTCACGGTCTCGCCGCCGCGCGCGGGCTGCGCCAGGTCGAGCGACAGGCGCGCGGCGGCGCCCTCGGGCCACTCGTCGATGCGGGTCCACGGCGCCCATCCCTGCGCGACTTCGGAGAACAGGCGCGCCGCCGAAGCCGGCATCAGGGACGTTTCGGAGGCCGGTGCCGACGCGACGCTGGCATGCCATTGCCCCAGCGGCGATCGCTGCACGGAGCGCCATGCCAGCAGGCGGCGCTCGCCATTGAATACACGTACCTGTTCGCGTACGTACTCGCCGTCGGCCATGCGGTACAGGCGCTTGAGCAGCTTGACGCCGGCCGGGTCGAGCACGATCTTGTCCCACCCCGCCAATCGGCCCGCACGCTCCGGCGCCGGCGCCGCGCGCCAGGCGGCGAGGTCGCGCGGCGCCAGTTCGGCCAAGCCGCCGGCGCCCAGCCGGATCATGCCGCGCCGCCGCAGCTCGAGGAACAGCGCCTGGTCTTCCACGCCGCGGCCAGGGTCGGCCGGCACCACGTAGCGTCCCGCGGCCAGCCAGGCCGTCACCGGCTGGCCCGCAGCCGGATACGCCGTCACCAGCGCCTTCGAGCGCGCAGGCCCGGTGCGCACCACTTGCACCACCAGTTCCCCGGCGGGACAAGCGCCGCCCGCGCGGCGCTGGATATGCATTGCGGCGTCATGCCGCCATAGCAGCCAGCCGTCGCGGCGCAGCGCGACCTGGCCGTGCGCGCCCTGCTCGGCCTTGCCCCAGCCGGCGTCGCCGATCCAGCGCACGGCGGGATCGAGGCTGTCCCAGCGCAGCTGCAGCGGCTCGGAATCGGCCGCGGCGAAATCGCGCACCGCGTTGCCGCTGACCTGAACGCGCGGCATGTCGGCGGCATCCGGGCCGCTGAGCGCCACATTGCGCAGCGGCGCCACCCGGGCGCCGCGCTCGGCCCAGCGGGCCACGTCGTCGAAGCCGTAGCCGATCCGGATCGGCAGCAGGCGGCCATCCACCTTGCCGGCCAGTTGGGCGCACAGGTCGATGCGCAGCGGCGGCGCGCTGCGCATGCCGGCGGCGACCAGCAGCATGCCGCCTTCGTGCGCCTCCAGCGAAATGGCGCCTTCTTCCGGGACGCTGAACGCGACGCCCGGCAGCGCCGGCTGGAACACCGCGACCGGATGCGGCAAGCCGCCGGCGCCGGGAACGTCGCCGGCGACCGCCAGGCTGCGCGCGTGCGCGGCCAGCAGGAAGGCGCCGCCAATCGCCGCCAGCAAGCCGGCCGCACCGATCCAGTGCACGGCCGTCAGCGCGCGCGGACGAAACGCAACGCGCTCGACCGGGACCGCCGCAGCCGGCTTTGGCTTGGCGCCGGCGCGAACCGCGGCGTTCAGGTTGCGCGCGCGCCGCCATGCGATGCGCCGTGAGTGCGCCTGCTGCATCAGGTTTCGGATCGTGCCGAGCATTGGATTCCCGTCTGTATGAGGCGGCTGCGCACCCGCGCACGCCGACCGCTCATCCTTAGCCGGGGGACAGTGAAAAAGGGATGGGCTCGCTGGCGCGGTTCGTCGCCTTTTTTCGCAGGCCGGCCCGCCAAATCCGCGCCTCGTCGCAATCGGCTGGCGACCGCGCGGGCCTTTGCCTACATTGGAGTCATCGCAACGCCACACTGAAAGGAACTACCATGAACGTCCTCAAAAACTTCGAAGCCGTTTTCGCCGTGGCCCTCGGTGTGACGGTCACCGCCGCCAACCTCATGGCCCCGACCGAAGCCGCCGTCCCTGCTGCGCAGATCATCGACAGCAGCGTGGCGACGCCGTCGAGGATGGCCGTCGTGTCGGTTCCCGCCAAGCGCATGAGCGCAATCGAGAAGCAGCGTTCGCTGGAAGACGAGCGCCTGCTGGCGAAGCAGGACGCACCGCGCAGCAGCATCTGACCGGGACGGGCCGCTGCCTGGCAGCGCGCCCCATCCGTACGTTGGCGCACATCGAATTGGGCGCGACCTGTTTCAGTTGTAAGCAAATTAATCAAATCTCCGCAAGGCCGCATCAGCTTGTTATATTGAATTGCAGGCTTTTGAAAAACGGAGACCAAAATGAAACGCACACTCGCATTCGCAACACTGATCACCCTTGGCGCCGCTGCCTGGGTTCCGCTGCCGGCACTGGCGCAGTCCGGCTTCAACGTCGTCATCCAGACCGCGCCGCCGGCGCCCCGTTTCGAAAGCGTGCCGGCGCCGCGCCACGGTTACGTCTGGGCACCAGGCTACTGGAATTGGGACGGCGGCCGCCACGTGTGGGTGGCCGGCCACTGGGAGCCTGAACGCGGCGGCTATCACTATCGCCCCGGCGAATGGGTCCGCGACGGCGGCGGCTACCGCCTGGTGACGGGCGGCTGGCAGCCGGTCGCGCAGCCAGCCTATAACGAAATCCGCATCGCACCGCCGGCGCCACGCTACGAGCGCATCCCGCGCCCGCGCCACGGGTATGTGTGGCAGTCGGGGTACTGGGATTGGCGCGGCAACCGTTATGAATGGGTCCCGGGTATCTGGATCGCCGAACGTCCGGGCTACGTGTACTCGCAGCCGGTCTGGGTGCAGCGCGACGGCCGCTGGTTCTTCGAGCAGCCGCGCTGGAACCAGCGCGGGCGTGACCGCGACCGCGACGGCATCCCCGACCGCTACGAGCATGGCCGCGACCGTGACCGCGACGGCATCCCCGACCGCTACGAGCATGGCCGCCGCGACCAGGACCGCGACGGCGTTCCGAACCGCTATGACCGGGATCGCGACGGCGACGGTGTGCCGAACAACCGCGACTCCCGTCCCAACAACCCGTACCGCAATTAACGCGGCATAGAAAAGGCGCTTCGGCGCCTTTTTTCGATGACGCGATTCCTTCAAAACGGGTATCCTGCGCGGATGCCCGATTTCGCCAGCCTGTTGTCCGCCGCCTTCAAATCCGAACTGACTGCCAGCCGCAGGCTCGAAGTGCGCAACTCCCGCACGCCCGAGCAGGCGCTGCGCGAGACCATGCTGGCAAGCGCCGGCTCGGACTCCCTCGAGACCCTGGTCGCGTCCCGCCTTGCGCTTAAGGCCGCCAATGCCGAACGCGCGGCCGCGCGCCGAACCGCACGCGCCGGCGTGCTGGCCCGACGCCAGGCGAGGCACGACGGCGCGCCGACCGCGTGGCGCGCGTGGTTCGACGGCTCGGCGCATCCGAATCCGGGAGAGTGCGGCATCGGCGCGCTGCTTAAAGGTCCGGACGGCGAGAAGATCGAGATTTCCCGCCCTGCCGGCCACGGCAACAGCAGCGAAGCGGAATATCGCGCCCTGATCGCGCTGCTCGAGGCGGCCGTGCGCAGCAACGCCCACGGCCTGACAATCTACGGCGACAGCAAGGTGGTGATCGACGACCTGAATGGCCCCGATGAGAAAGCGGCGGTCTCGCTGCTTGACTATCGCGACGCCGCGCTCGCGCTGATCGGCCAATTGCGCGACGTGGCGGTTCGCTGGATCCCCCGACATAAGAATGCCGATGCCGACGCCCTGTCGCAGCTCGCAAGAACGCACCCATGAAGAATTGTCGCGGCTCGCGGAACCGGGGTCAGGTCCGGCGGACCCGACCCCGGTGGTAAGATACAAGCTCATCCGAATCGAGCCCCACCCCATGACCAGCAGCTCCGCGATCGCCCGTCCGCCCGCCGGCAACCTGAACTTCGTCCTCGTTTGCGTTTTCATCGACATGCTGGGCATCGGCCTGATCGTGCCGGTGCTGCCCTTGCTGGTGGGGGAGTTCGTCGCCGGCCGCGAGCAGCAGGCGCTGTGGTTCGGCGTGCTGTCGGCGACGTTCGGACTGATGCAGTTCATCTTCATGCCGATGCTCGGCGCGCTCAGCGACCGCGTCGGCCGCCGTCCCGTGCTGATGGTGTCGATGGCCGGCATGTGCATCAACTTCCTGACGACCGCATGGGCGCCGAACCTGGCATGCCTGTTCATCGGCCGCGTCATCGGCGGCATGTCTTCGGCCAGCATGTCGGTCGCTTCGGCCTACGCGTCGGACATCTCCACCGCGGACAACCGCGCCAAAAGCTTCGGCAAGGTCGGCGCCGCCTTCGGCCTGGGCTTCATCTGCGGCCCGATGCTCGGCGGCCTGCTGGGCAGCGTCGGCCTGCACCTGCCGTTCTACGTCGCGGCAGCGCTGTCGGCGGCCAACCTGTTGTACGGTTATTTCGCCGTGCCCGAGTCGCTGCCGGCCGAGAATCGCGCCGCGTTTTCGCTGGCGCGGATAAACCCGTTCGGCGCCCTTGTCCGCCTGCTGAAACGCGGCGACATTCGTGGCCTGGTCGTGGTCTACGCGCTGATGACGTTTGCGCAGATGACGCTGCAATCGACCTGGGTGCTGTACACCATCTTCCGCTTCGACTGGACCCCGCGCGAAAACGGCATCGCGCTGTTCTGCGTGGGCGTGTCCGCCGCGGTAGTGCAGGCCGGCCTGCTCGGCGTGCTGATGCACCGCTTCGGCGAAGTGCGCCTGTCGCTGCTCGGCCTTCTCTCTGGCGCCATCACTTACATCCTGTACGGCCTCGCCACCCAGGGCTGGATGATGTACGTCTTCATCCTGTGCAACCTGCTGGCGTTCGCAGCCGGCCCGGCCCTGCAATCGATCCTCTCCAAGGAAACCGCCGCCGGCCAGCAAGGCGAGTTGATGGGATCCCTGCAGTCGATCTCCAGCCTCGGAGTCATCGTGATGCCGCTGGTCGGCACCGCGATCCTCGGCGCCGCAAGCCACCTGCCGCCGCAGGACTGGCGAGTCGGCACGACGTTTTTCCTGTGCGCGGCGATGCAGGCGGTCGCCATCGTCGTGGCGCGGCGCTACTTCCGAAATCGTTCAAAATGAGTACGTTGGTAGTGTGCGTGGTGCTGTTCGGGGCGCTGATGCACGCGAGCTGGAACGCGCTCGTCAAATCACGTCCGGACATCTTCCTGGTCACCGTGCTGGTGGCGGGCGGCGGCGGATTGCTGTCAGCAATCGCCCTGCCCTTCCTTCCCGCGCCCGCCCAGGAAAGCTGGATGTACATTGCCGTGTCCACGGTAACGCAGCTTGCCTATTACTCGCTGCTGGTCGCCGCCTACCGCGACGGCGACATGAGCCATGCGTATCCGCTGATGCGCGGCAGCGCCCCCTTGCTGGTGGCCCTGGCGAGCGGCCCGGTGCTTGGCGAAAGGCTCGGCGTCGCGCAGTGGATAGCGACCGGTTGCATTTGCGGCGGCATCCTGGCGCTGTTCTTCACCGCGCGTTCGCGCAAGCCTGGCGCGGGCCGCACCACCATGTTCGCGCTGCTTACCGCCTGCATGATCGCGTCGTTCACGCTGATCGACGGCGCCGGCGTGCGCAAGTCCGGCTCGCCGATCGCGTACACGATGTGGATCTTCATGCTGACCGCGATCGGCCTGCTGGTATGGGCGGGCAAGAGCCGGCCCGGCCAGATCGTCGCTTACGCGCGAATGAACGTGGGAGTGATGCTGCTGGGAGGCGCCGCCAATATCGGCTCGTACGCGATCGCGTTATGGGCGATGACGCATGCGCCGGTGGCGGCGGTGGCGGCGCTGCGCGAGACGTCGATCCTGTTCGCCGCCGCGATCGCCGCCCTGGTGCTGCACGAGAAAATCAGCCCGCAACGCCTGGCCGCGATCGCGCTGGTCGCCTGCGGGGCGGTCGCGATGCGGCTGGCGTAGCGCACATCAGAACTTCATTTCCATCGTTGCGCGCAGGACCACCACGCCCGGATTGATTCCGGTGCGGGTCGTCACCGTGCCGGCCTTTGAATTGACGAAGGTGGTCTGGTTGACGAAGTCCTGGTGCAGGATGTTGTTGACCGCTACCCGCAGCTGGTTGGCGGGGCTGAACTTCCACAAGCCGTAGACCTCGAGGTCGCGGCGCACCGACTGGTACCCGTACTGGTCTGCGGAGATCCGCACCGGGCCGCCGTTCTTGAACGCGAAGCTGCCGCCGGTGGTCAGCGCGCCGGCCTTGTAATCGACGCCGAAGGTCGCCGACAGCGGCGTCTGCGAATTGAGGCGGTTGTTCGGGCCCGGCACCGAATCGACCGTCGACCAGTTGCGGCTAATGCTGGCGCGCAGGTCCAGCGCCGGCGCGGTCGCAATCACCGACTTCAACGGGAACTTGGCTTCCACCTCCAGTCCGTGGGTATTGGCCTCGCCGTCGTTGATTGGCATCTGGACATAGCGACCGTCGATCGGAACGATGTCGTTGCGGGTGTACTGGCTGATGCGGCGCGACGATGCGCTCACGGAGAACAGCGCGCCCTCGCCCCAATAGTGCTCGTACGACGCATCGAATCCCAGGGCCAGCTCAGGCTTCAGGTTCGGATTTCCCTGGAAGTCGGGATTGGCTTCGTCGTTGTTGACGCTGACGTTGCGGCGCGGGATCAGGCTTTGGGTGCTCGGCGCCTTGTAGGTGCGCGTCACCGCGAAGCGCACCTGGTCGGACTTCGTGCCCGGCAGCTTGTACAGCGTCTGGAACACCGGGCTCCACACGCTGCTGGTCGATTCGGCCGTCGCGAACGACGTGCCCGAAGTGACGGTGCGGATGCCTTCCCAGCGCGCGCCCAGGTAGACCGACCAGCGCGGCGTGACGTTCCACTCGTCCTGGGCGTAGCCGGCCATGCGGGTCACGCGCGAGTCGAAGTGCTCGTCGCTGAACGGCGCATCCTGCTTGCGGGCGTCGGCGCGCGTGCTGATGCCGCCGTCCCAGCCCATCGACAGCGCATGGCCTTCGAACATCGGCGTCGAGAACTTGCCGGTCGTATTGACGCCGTGATCGGTGCCCCTGGTGTGCACCTGCAAATCGAGTGGCTGGATGTTCGACGGACCGCCGGACCCCAGCTGATGCAGCTCATTACCGAGGCCTCCGACCAGGCCGCCGACTTTGATGTCCCACTTGGCGCCGGAATCCATCTTGTGGACCCAGTTCAGGTCGGTGCGGAAGAATTCGTTTTCGTTCGACATCATCACCATCGCCAGCGGATAAGGCGGCGGGCTTCCCAGCTTCGTCGTGGTCGCGGCATTCGAGGTAATGCTGAAGCGGTTGATGTTGATGAAGGTCTGCGACGTCAGCGTGTCGCCGTTATCGAACGTCCAGTTCAGGCGCGGGCTGATGTTGATGGCGGTGAACTGCCCCTTGTCTCGCGTTGCGGTGCTGCGATAGCCAAGCGGATGGCCCGAGAGGTCGGACACTTCTTCGATGACCGGCGATTCGCGGTCGAAGCGCTGGTAGAACGCGTTGGCGGTGAGCGAGTACGAGAGCTTGCCGGCCTTGTCGGACATCTGCAGGTTGGCGTTCGGATTGACGAAGCCCTGGCCGCCGCCCACGCCCAGCTTCACTTCGCGCTGCGCCTTCTTGATCGCCTTCTTCAGGATGATGTTGATGGTGCCGGCGATCGACTGGGTCGAGTACTCGGCGCTGGCCGCGCGCAGCACTTCGATCCGTTCGATGACCTCGGGCGACAGCGAATCGAGCGAGAAGCCGGCCGGGGCGCGCTCGCCATTGAGCAGGATCTGGGTGTAGCCCGCGCCCAGCCCGCGCATGCGCACCTCGGCGCCGTTGCGGCCGGCCGCGCCGCTCACCGTCACCCCGGGCAGGCGCTTGAGCACATCGACCACGTTGGTGTCGCCGTATTTCACGATCTCGTCGTGGTTGACGACGATCTTGCTGGCGGTGTCGTCGCGGCGCGGATTGTAGGCCTCGGCCGAACCCTTGACTTCGACTTGCTGGATCTTTTCCTCGGCGGGCTTGGCCGGCTGCGGCTTGGCGGCGGGCGCGGTTTGCTGCGCGTGGGCGGACATCGCCGCGGCCAAAGCAGCGGCAAGGACGGTCAGGCGGAATGGATTGTTCTTTGGCGAAGGCATGGCGACGAGGCGGAAAATGGCTGAAGCCGCCATTGTCCGTGAATCCGTCGGCGCTGCGTTGGCATTGAAGAACTATTTTTGATATGCATGTTTTGTTTCCACATGCATATCGATCGGGACTATCGTGCCGGCTCCGGATACGGCGGCACCTGAATCACTATCGGAGCAGGCACCTGCGCAAGAGTCTGCCTGGGAGGCGATGCATAGTTGAGCACGAAAGTGATGACGGTGATCGAAGTTGCTCCCAGCACGATGGCCGTTCCCACCACCCACCGGATCATTTCGGCAAAACCTTTGTGCATCCTCGCTTCCAGCGCAGCGAGGTCGGCCTTGGTAGCGGTCTGGTCGAGGCGCGTTTCGATGGTCGTCAGGCGATCTCGCGCCTCTACGACAAAATCCTCAACCTTCGCGATCCGCTGTTCCATCCCCAAAGCATAGGACCATGACGGCGCGACCGCAAGCGGCGCCGGCTGGAAAACTATGACTTACATCAGCGCACCGTTATAATTGTCAATCGTCTAAGTTGAAAGGCTGACACCGTGTCCGACCGCATCAAGGTTTTGCCCCAGTACCTGCTGCCGAAACAGGCATTGACCACCCTCGCCGGCCGCGTCGCCGGCGCCAGGGGCGGCGTGTGGACGACCAACCTGATCCGCTGGTTCGTCACCAAGTACGGCGTCAACATGGACGAAGCGGTCAATCCCGACATCGCCAGCTACAGCAGCTTCAACGAATTCTTCACGCGGCCGATCAAGCCGCAGGCGCGCCCGCTGGCCGATGCCGATTTCATCTGCCCCGTCGACGGCGCCATCAGCCAGTTCGGCGCGATCGACGACCACCAGATCTTCCAGGCCAAGGGCCACAAGTTCACCACCGCGGAACTGGTCGGCGGCGACGCCAGCCTGGCCGCGCATTTCCAGCACGGCGCCTTCGCCAACCTGTACCTCAGCCCGAAGGACTATCACCGCCTGCACATGCCGTGCGACGGCCGCCTGACGCGCATGATCTACGTGCCGGGCGCGCTGTTCTCGGTGAACCCGACCACCGCGCGCGGCATTCCGGGCCTGTTCGCCCGCAACGAGCGCGTGGTGTGCGTGTTCGAGTCGCCTGAGCACGGGCCGTTTGTCATGACGCTGGTGGGCGCGACCATCGTCGGCAGCATGGAGACCGTGTGGCACGGCGTGGTCAACCCGACCCGCCCTGGCCGCATCGCCGAGTGGGATTACCAGGACAAGGACATCGTGCTGAAAAAAGGCGAGGAGATGGGACGCTTCCTGCTCGGGTCCACCATCGTCATGCTGTTCAAGCCGAACACGATTTCGTTCAATCCGGCGTGGGCGCCGGAGCGCTCGATCCGCCTCGGCGAGATGATGGGCAACCGCCCTTAAGCCGACAGCCGCTTCTTCGCGTCCTCGCAGCACAGCCCTTCCATCATGTCGAGGAAGGCGCGGGTCTTGGCCGGCATCAGGCGCCGGCCGGGGAATACCGCCCACCCGGTCACCATCGGCAGGTCCCAATCCGGCAGCACCCGCACCAGCTCTCCCTTTTGCATGAACGACGTCGCGAACAGGTCCGAGCTGGCCGCGATGCCCGCCCCGTTGCATGCCATGCGCGCCAGCAGGTCGGGCGAATTGGCGGTCAGCTTCGCCGGCAGCTCGCGCGCCCACTGCGCCTTGCCGCGCGTGAGCACCCAGGGCTGAGCGCCGCCGTTGCGGCTCAACAGGCACAGCAGGTCGTGCTTCAGCAGGTCGTCGGGCGACTCCGGCAGCCCGCGCGTGGCGATGTAGGATGGCGACGCGTACAGGCCCACCTTCTCCAGCGCCACGCGGCGCGCCGCCAGCGACGAATCGTCCGGCAGGTCGCCCATGCGGATGGCGATGTCGAAGTTCTCGGCCACCAGGTCGACCCGGCGCGGCGACAGGTCCAGTTCCAGCGTGATCGCCGGGTAGCGCGCCATGAACTCCTGCATCACGCGCGTCAGCCCGAGGTTCGCGAAGTCGTTCGGCATCGACACGCGCAGCCGCCCGCTCGGCTCCTGCTGCCGGTGCTGCACCAGCGCGCCGGCCGCCTCCACCTCTTCCACCACCTTGCGCGCGTGTTCGAGCAGGCTCTCGCCGAATTCGGTCAGCATCAGTTTGCGCGTGGTCCGCTGCAGCAGCCGTTCGCCCAGCTTCGCCTCGAGCAGCGCGATGCGGCGCGACACGGTCGACTTCGGCAGGTCGACGCGCAAGGCGGCCTTGCTGAAGCTGCCGCTCTCGACGATGCGGGCGAACAGCAGCAAATCATTCGGTTCGACGTCCATTTTCATTGTCCCACTAGCGGATTAATGTTATCCATTGTAGCGTCTTCCGGATTGATTATGGGACTGTTAAAGTGATCTTCATCGTAGTTTCACATCAGTCACCAAGGAGCTCCACATGAACATTCTGCAAATCAATTCCAGCGCCCGCAGCACCGGTTCCGAGTCCACCCGCATGAACGACAAGATCGTCGCCGGCCTGCTGGCCGACAATCCGGGCGCCACCCTCGTGCGCCGCGACCTGGCCAGCAACCCGCACCCGTCGATCGACGAAGCGGCGCTGGGCGCGCTGTTCACCCCGGCCGACCAGCGCACGCCGGAGCAGGCGGCGCGCGTGGCCCTCGACGACGCCCTGATCGCGCAAGTGCAGGCGGCCGACGTGATCGTCATCGGCGCGCCGATGTACAACTTCGGCATCACCTCGCAGCTGAAGACCTGGTTCGACGCGATTGCCCGCGCCGGCGTGACCTTCCGCTACACCGCGACCGGCCCTGAAGGCCTGTTGAAGGACAAGAAGGTATTCGTGACCCTGTCGCGCGGCGGCATCCACCGCGGCGGCGCCAGCGATTCGCAAGTGCCTCACGTGCAAACCTTCCTCGGCTTCCTCGGCCTGACCGACGTGACGTTCGTGTACTCGGAAGGCCATGGCATGGGTCCGGAAGCAGTGGCAAAGGCACAGGCACAAGCCGACGCCGACATCGAAGCAGCACTGGCGTAAGCCGAACCGGCGCCGCCAACTCAAGGAGAACATGATGAGCAAGCAGTTGACAGCAGAACGAGTGAATACGCCGCGCGGCGTCGAGCGCGTGGTCAACGGACAGTTCGTGATGGACGGCGCCGGCGTGAAGATCAACCGCGTGCTGACGCAGACGCTGCAGCGCCGGCTCGATCCCTTCCTGATGCTCGACGCCTTCGGCAGCGACAAGGCGGGCGACTACATCGCCGGCTTCCCCGAGCATCCGCACCGCGGCTTCGAGACCATCTCGTACATGATCAAGGGCCGCATGCGGCACAAGGACAGCGCCGGCCACGAGGGCCTGATCACCGACGGCGGCGTGCAGTGGATGACGGCCGGGCGTGGCGTGATCCACTCCGAGATGCCGGAGCAGAACGACGGCCTGATGGAAGGCTTCCAGCTGTGGCTCAACCTGCCCGGCAAGGACAAGATGCGCGCGCCGTGGTACCGCGACATCCCGAACCAGGAGATTCCGCGCTTTTCGACCGATGCGGGAGCGACGGTGCAGGTGATCGCCGGCGCCAGCCATGGCGTGCAGGGCGCGGTGCAGCGTGACGGCACCGAGCCGGTCTACCTCGACATCGAGCTGGCCGCCGGCGCGAGCTTCGAGCAGCATCTGCCGCCGGGGCACAACGCCTTCCTGTACGTGTTCAGGGGCGAAGTGACGGTCGAGGACAAAGGCGTGCCGAGCGCGCGGATGGCGATCCTGACCAATCCGGAAGGCGCCGACGGCGTGCGCATCAAGGCCGCCGAGCCGGCCCGGGTGCTGCTGATCGCGGGACGGCCGCTGGGCGAGCCGATCGCGCAGTATGGGCCGTTCGTGATGAACACCCAGGCCGAATTGCAGCAGGCGGTCGAGGACTTCCGGGCTGGTAAATTCGCTGCGTAAGTGCACAGATGGGGTCAGGTCCGCAGGACCAGGGAGGAGTCGAGCCTTGCAAGGCTCGACCGTTTCGCAGGGCGAAGCTGCGCTTCGCTCATCCCTGCTACACCCCCATTTTTTCGGCTACACTGCCGCCATGTCACTCCTCGATAACATTTCGGACCTCATGTCCTGGATCAGCCGCAAGTGCGGATTCGACACGGTCGACTCTTTCCCGCCCGGCCACCAGTACGCGCGCACCCGCTGGAATCCCGCCTATTTCGACATCGCCTCCGACCTCAAGCCGGAGCGGATCGAACGCTCGCTGTGCGAGTCGATCGCCAACACCCCGCTCATTTTCGCCCACATCGTCAATCCGACGCCGCGCATGCAGCGCGCGCTGTTGTCGGTGATCGAAACGCGCATGCGCCGCTCCTGCGGCAATCCGGTCGACTTGGTGACGCTGCTGATCAACGCCTACCGCAGCCCGCACACGCTCGAAGCGGTGCCCGGACTGCGCGGCGTGATCGAGAACAGCGGCTACGACACCGGCGCGGTGCTCGGTTACCTCGGCGCGATGCTCGCGGCGTACAACGTCATCGACGCCGTCGGCTAAACGCCCGGGTTCAGGTCCGCCGGACCTGATCCCGCCCTTGCCGGCGCCGTCCGCAGGTTCGACGGCAGGTAGCGATCGCGCAGCGCCATGAATGGCGTCTCCACCAGCTTGAACAGCACCCCTCCCGACAGCACCGACAGCAGGAGCAGCACGCCGATCGCCAGCGGCGACTCCGGCCCGTAGCCCCATGCCGCCAGCGGCCGCGCCGCCAGGATGCAGACCTGCTTGTGCGTCAGGTAGATCGCATACGACCACAGCGCCAGGCTGCCGGCGCCCGGCACGCGGACGGTGCGCAGCAGCGAGCGCTCGCCGAGCGCGGCGACGATCAGCAGGCCGAAGCCCAGCGCCAGCATCGGATAGCCGACGACCGTGACCGCGAAGGCGTAGCGGTCGGCCAGGAACAGCGCGCACGCGAGCGCGCACACCGCGGCGCCGGCGCCCAGCGCCAGGTTGCCGTGCTCGGTCAGGCGCCGCCACGCGCCGGCGTGATAATTTTTCAGCAGCGCCAGCGCCACGCCCGCCACCAGTTCGTCGAAGCGGCAGAACGACGAGTAGTAAATGAACTTGAAGTAGTTGTGCTGCGCCAGCGGGCCATGGACCAAGTCCTGCCACAGAAAGCCGCGCGCCAGCATCCCGGCGGCAAGCGTGGCGGCGATCGCGGCCCAGCCCCAGCGCACGCCGCCGCGCAGCGCGCCGGCCAGCAGCGCGGCGGCCGGCAGCAGGAGGTAGAACTGCTCCTCGATGCACAGCGACCAGGCGTGCGAGAACGCGGTGCCCGGCTCGAGGTGGATGTTCTGGGTGAAGGTGACGAACTTCCACAGCGGCGGCAAGGGCTTGTCGACGCGGAACCACGACGACAGGAAGTACAGCGCCAGGATCGCGTAAAAGTTAGGCAGCGTGCGCAGCAGCCGCCTTCCGTAAAAATGGCCAAGCGAGAATCCCTGCCGGCTGCGCAGCGCGCCGAAGATCTGGTTGCCGATCAGGTAGCCGGACAGCGCGAAGAACAGGTCGACGCCGACCCAGCCCACCTCGCCGACCCAGCCGAAGGTGTCGTCGCCGCTGACGAACAGCACGTAATGGTGCAGCACGACCAGCACGATCGCAAGCGCGCGCAGGGTGTCGAGGCCGTGCACGCGCTGGGAAGTTGCCTGGATAGTCATGCGGCGCATGATGCCACGGGCTTTCCGCACGCGCCACCGTTTCCCGATAAAATGTCGGCACCGACATTTTTCATGGATCTGGCAGCAATGACCATCGCACGCGACCTGCAATTCAAATCGATCAACTACACTGGCCTGGGCAAAGGGCCGCGGCTGATCATCACCGGCGCCGTGCACGGCAACGAAACCTGCGGCACCAAGGCGATCCTGCGCGTGATTGAAGAAATCGACAGCGGCAAGCTGCTGATCGCGAACGGCAGCGTCACCTTCGTCCCGGTCACCAATCCCCTCGCCTACCGGCTGGAGCAGCGTTCGGGCGAGCGCAACCTGAACCGCAACCTGTTCCCGAACGAGGACCCGCAGGACTTCGAAGACCAGATCGCCAACTGGCTGTGCCCCCTGCTGGCGCAGCACGACGTGCTGCTCGACCTGCACTCGTTCAACGCGCAGAGCGAGCCGTTCGTGATGGTCGGCCCGCAAAACAACGAAGGCACGCTGCAGCCGTTCAAACACGCCGAAAAAGAACGCGCGATGGCGCGCATCCTCGGCGTGCGCCGCTTCGTCGACGGCTGGCTGGCCACCTACGGCGACGGCGTGCAGCGCCGCATGAGCGACAAGTCGCAACTCGAAACCGTGCTGCGCTACGGCGTCGGCACCACGGAGTTCATGCGCAGCACCGGCGGCTACGCGCTGACGCTCGAATGCGGCCAGCACAAGGATCCGGCCGCGCCGGACGTGGCGTACCGCGCCATCATGAACACGCTCGCCTTCCAAAAAATTATCGACGCCCCGGCGCCGGCGCCCGTGCCGGCAGACCAGATGGAAGCGTTGTCGATGGTGGTGGTGCACGACAAGATGCACGCCGACGACGCCTTCGTGCGCCAGTGGTCGAGCTTCGACCCGGTAACCAAGGGCACGCAAATCGGCGTGCGCGCCGACGGCACGCCGGTGCTGTCCGAGCTCGATGGCCGCATCCTGTTCCCGGACGTGAACGCCGGCGCCAACCAGGAGTGGTACTACCTCACAAGGGCGAATCCGAACTTCGCCTGACCCCGTGGGCCAGGAATGCCTGGCCCGCCCCTCCCGCCGCCTGCCCCATAAGCGTGCATCGGACCGTTCTGGAATATGCGACAATCCTCGGCTGTATAGCGCCTTATCCACAACAATGATAACTCTGGGCAACGGAAATGTTCTGCTGCGAGCGACGGCGTTTGCGGGCGCCTTGCTGTTTGCTGCCAGTGCCGGCGCCGGGCAGATCGCCGTGCGGATCATGGCGCAGGAAAGCATTCCGCCCAAGTGGATCGACAATCGCGGGGTTCCGCAAGGCTTCTGCCCGGATCTCCTGGCCGCCATCGAGCGGATCGAGCCGCGCCTTCGTTTCATCGGATTCGAGCGCCCGCGTTCCCTGCCGGTGATCGAAGACGCCCTGGACCGCGGCACCAGCTGGGCCGCCTGCGGCGTGATGGAATCCGAGCTTCGCCGCCGCATCGCGATCCGCTCCACGGTGCCGCTGTTCGAAATCCGCCACCGCCTGGCCGCCGTTGCCAGCGACACGCAGGTGGTCGAAAACTTCGACGACCTGCTGCGGCTGCACCCGCTGATCAACACGGCGCGCGGCTCCGCCTACATCGGGCAGCTGAAGGCGCGCGGGCTGCAGGTCGACGACAGCACCGGCGACAACGTGGTCAACCTGCGCAAGACCGTGCATGGCCACGGCCGCTACACCTACATGAGCGAGTTCACGCTCAAGTACCTGATTCGCGTCGAGCACCTGCAGGACAAGCTGCGGATCCTGCCGGCGGTATTCAACGAAGACTATGTGTATTTCTGGACCAGCAAGAAGGCCAATCCGGCCGTCGCGCCGATGATCGACCAGGCGCTGGCGCAGCTCAAGGCCAGCGGCGAACTGGCGCGCATCTACGAGCGCTGGGCGCGCATCAAATAATCGGTAAGCACAGGCCGCGGCCCGATGCCCGGGTTTGTCGCCACCGCCATTCAGGCCGGCGTCAGCAGCTTCAGCCCGGCGATGCCGGCGACGATCATCGCGATCGACAGCAGGCGCAAGGCCCCTGCCGGCTCGTTCATCATCACCATCCCGAACACCGCGGTGCCGACCGTGCCGATGCCGGTCCATACCGCGTAGGCCGTGCCGAGCGGCAGGTGGCGCAGCGCGAGGCCGAGCAGGCCGACGCTGCCGGCCATCGTCACCAGCGTGAACACCGACGGCCACAATCGCGTGAAGCCGGCCGTGTGCTTCAGGCCGACCGCCCATGCGATTTCCAGCACGCCCGCGAAAAACAGAATGATCCAGCTCATTGGACAGCCCCCGGTGTTGGCAGGACCGTCCCTGCAAAATTGCAGCGACGTTAGCACAGCGGGCAGCGCCCAGCAAGCCCGGCCGATGTGCGCGATAATCGCACGCTGACCACCGGACAAGCAGAAGGCCGCTCCCATGAAGCACGCGATGACGCCCGCCGACATCCTCACCGCACTCGCCGTGGTCAGCATCTGGGGCGTGAACTTCGTCGTCATCAAGATCGGCCTGCAGGACCTGCCGCCCATCCTGTTCACCGCGCTGCGCTTCCTGTTTGCCGCGCTGCCGCTGGTGTTCTTCGTCGCGCGCCCGGCCACCTCGATCGGCCTGGTGCTGGCCTACGGCATGTTCCAGTTCGCGCTGCAATTCACCTTGCTGTTCACCGGCATCAAGCTCGGTTTGCCGGCCGGCCTGGCATCGCTGGTGATCCAGCTGCAGGCCTTTTTTACGATCGGCCTCGCGGTGCTGATGCTGGGCGAGCGGCCAAGGGCCGCGCAGCTGCTCGGCGCGCTGGTCGCGTTCGGCGGCATGGCGCTGGTGGCGATCCACCTGGAGGGCAAGGCCACGCTGATCGGCTTCCTGCTGGTGGTGCTGGCCGGCGTGTGCTGGGCCTGCGCCAACATCGTGACCAAGAAGATGGGCCAGGTGAATGCGCTGTCGCTGGTGGTGTGGGGCTCGCTGGTGGCGACCCCGCCGCTGCTGGTGGCCTCATGGCTGGTCGAAGGCGGCGCCGCGTGGCAACTGGCGGCCGGCCGGTTCGGCCTGAAGTCGCTCGCCACCGTGCTGTTCCAGGCCTACCCGAACACCATCCTCGGCTTCGGCCTGTGGTCGATGCTGATGCGCCGCTACCCGGCGTCGACGGTGGCGCCGTTCTCGCTGCTGGTGCCGGTGGCGGGCATGGCCAGCGCCGCCCTGTTCCTCGGCGAATCGCTGCAATGGTGGAAAATCGTCGCCGGCGTGCTGGTGCTGGGCGGCCTGGCGCTGAACCAGTTCGGCGGCCGCCTGTGGGCATTCGCGATGGCGCCGCGTTGACCACATGTACACTGTGCTCCATAACAATATTCGGAGCCAGTCATGCATACCCTCACCAACGTCCTGATCGCGCTGGTCGCGCTGCTGCACGTGTACTTCTTTTTATTGGAGACGGTGCTGTTCAAGACGAAGGGGCGCAAGGTGTTCGGGCTGTCGGCCGAGAAAGCCGAAATCCTGGCGCCGGCGATGTCCAATCAGGGCTGCTACAACTTGTTCCTGGTGGCGGCGCTGCTGATCGGACTGCTGCATCCTGACTGGCACGTCGGGTTCCTGTTCAAGATTTATGGCCTGACCTGCGTGATCGTCGCCGGCGTCTTGGGAGCGGTGACGGTCAAGCGCTCTATCCTGTACATCCAGGCGCTGCCGGCCCTGGTCGCGCTGATCCTGGCCCACTTCCCGTAAGCGCCCCCTTGTTTTTCCGGTCGCCAGCACCATTTCTGGATATATCGTAGAATCACGATATTAGATTCGAAGAAACCCGATAGATCCATGGACATCGACATCATCCACAAGGCATTGGCCAACCCGGTACGGCGGCAAATTCTTTGCTGGCTGAAAGACCCCGAGGCCAATTTCGCGCAGCAGGAGTACCCGCTCGCCATCGGCGTATGCGCCGGCCTGATCGACGCACGCACCGGGCTGTCGCAGTCGACCGTGTCGGCCCACCTGGCGACCTTGCAGCGCGCCGGGCTGGTTACCTCGCGCCGCGTCGGCCAATGGATCTTCTACAAACGCAACGAGGAAACCATCCAGGCTTTCCTTGCCCATATCCACCAAGGACTTTAAGGAATTCAACATGACGACATTATTCGATCCGATCACCATCGGCGGCCTGCAACTGAAGAACCGCATCATCATGGCGCCGCTGACCCGCGCCCGCGCCATCGGCGGCGCGCGCGTGCCGAACGCGCTGATGGCCAAGTACTACGAGCAGCGCGCCAGCGCCGGCTTGATCCTGTCGGAAGCGACCTCGGTCACCGCGCAGGGCGTCGGCTACGAAAACACGCCGGGCATCTGGTCCGACGAGCAGGTCGAAGGCTGGAAGCAGACCACCGAGGCGGTGCACGCCGCGGGCGGCCGCATCTTCCTGCAGCTGTGGCACGTCGGCCGCATCTCGGATCCCGCACTGCTGAACGGCGACCTGCCGGTGGCGCCGAGCGCGATCGCCGCCAAGGGCCACGTCAGCCTGCTGCGTCCCGAGCGCGGCTACCCGGTGCCGCGCGCGCTGGAGACCGAAGAAATCGCCGGCGTGGTCGCGGCCTTCCGCAAGGGCGCCGAAAACGCCAAGCTGGCCGGCTTCGACGGCGTTGAAATCCATGGCGCGAATGGCTACCTGCTCGACCAGTTTCTGCAAGACAGCACCAACCAGCGCACGGACAACTATGGCGGCTCGATCGAGAACCGCGCGCGCCTGATGCTCGAAGTGACGGACGCCTGCATTGAGGTGTGGGGCGCGGACCGCGTCGGCATGCACCTGGCGCCGCGCCGCGATGCGCACGACATGGGCGACTCTACGCCGGCCGAGACTTTCGGCTACGTGGCGCGCGAACTGAAAAAGCGCGGCATCGCCTTCATCTGCGCGCGCGAAGCGGTGGGTGACGACAGCCTCGGGCCGCTGCTGAAGAAGGAATTCGGCGGCGTCTACATCGCGAACGAGCAGCTGACGCGCGAGAGCGCCGATGCGCTGATCGCCGACGGCAAGGCCGATGCGGTGGCCTTCGGCAAGCTGTTCATCGCGAATCCGGACCTGCCGCAGCGCCTGAAGGCGAACGCCGAATTCAATCCGGCGCGTCCGCAGCTGTTCTACGGTCCGGGCGCCGAAGGCTACACCGACTACCCTGCACTGCAAGCGTAACGAGGAACATGGGGTCAGGTCCGCCGGACCTGACCCCGGGTTTATCGCCGGCTCACGCCTTCTGCAGCGTGGCCAGATATTCTTCGTACTGGTCGTACATGCCGCCAAAGCCTCCCTGCATCGACGCATGCATCGCCAGGAACGCCGCGCGCTCGGCATCGCTGGCGTTGAACGGCTGCGACAGCAAGTGCAGCACCGTCTTCCCGTCGACCTCCTCCAGCGTGGTCGTATTCAGCACCTCCAGCGGCCACACAGGGCTCATCGGATTGGCAATCGCGTTGCCCTCCGCATCGGCGAAGCCGTTGATCCACACCATGCGCTCCGGTTCGACCAGTTCGCGGTACAAAAAACGTCCCCAGATATCCATCCCGCCCGGGAAGTGCATGCAATAGTGGAAAACGCCGCCCGGCCGCGGCTCGTACTTCTTCACGTCGATCGGCACGCCCTTCGGTCCCCACCAGTGCTTCAGGTGCTCGGCCTGCGTCATGGTCTTCCACACCAGCTCGCGCGGCGCGTTGAAGGTTCGGGTGATCCGCAGGTCGACTGAGGCGTTGTCATTCATCGTTGCGCTCCTGTTGAAGAACTTGAAGATAATCGTCCAGCCGGTCGAAGCTGGCCTCCCAGAATTTGCGGTACTCGTCGATCCAGCCGCTGGCCGCGCGCAGCGGTTCGGCTTCCAGCTTGCACGGGCGCCACTGCGCGTGGCGGCTGCGCGACACCAGGCCGGCGCGCTCGAGCACCTGCAGGTGCTTTGTCACCGCCGGCAGGCTGATTTCGAACGGCTCGGCCAGCTCGGTCACCGACAGCTCGCCCGCCGTCAGCCGCGCGAGAATGGCGCGCCGGGTCGGGTCGGCCAGCGCCGCGAAAGTCATGCTGAGTCGATCGTGTTCCATGGCGATCCCTAATTAACCAGTTGGTAAAATACGTTGATATACATATCAAGTCAAGATTTTCTTTCCGCAATTCGCGTGATATTCTGGCCCGCACTTTCGTCACCCCCCCAACAAAAGGAACACCGTGAAAATCTTCACCCGCCGAGTCCTCGCCCTCTCCGTCGCCGCCGCCCTCGCCAGCGGCGCCGCTGTCGCCGAAGTGCCGCGCGCCGTCAACACCTACATCACCCAGGCCGAAGCGGCCGCCCGATCGGCGCGCGTGTCCAACGTCGACTACGTGCTCGATTTCGCGCTGACCGGCAAGGAGTCGTTCGGCGGCACCAGCAAGATCAGCTTCGACCTGTCCGACAACAGCACGCCGCTGACCATCGACCTCGATAAGGCGACCATCGCCTCGCTCGAAGTGAACGGCAAGAAGCTGGCGCCCGAGTACAACCAGTTCTTCATCACGCTGCAGCCGCAGGACCTGGTAAAGGGCCGCAACACGGTGGTGGTGAACTACACCCGCCTGCACAGCACCAACGGCGAAGGCCTGCACCGCATGGTCGACCCGGTCGACGGCAAGGTCTACACCTACTCGCACTTCGAGCCGGCCGCCGCGCACCAGATGTTTGCGCTGTTCGACCAGCCCGACCTGAAAGCGACCTTCCAGGTCAACGTGACCGCGCCGGCCGACTGGGTGGTCGTCTCCACCAGGCGCGAATCGGCCGTGGCGCCCGACGCCGCCGGCAAGCGCTGGACCTTCCCGGCATCGAAGAAGCTCAGCCCCTACAACTTCTCGCTGCACGCCGGCCCGTACAAGGTATGGGAAGACAGCAGCGCCGAATATCCGATGCGGCTGTTCGCGCGCCAGTCGGTGGCGGCGCAGATCCATCCGGCCGACTGGTTCAAGTACACCAAACAGGGCCTGGCGTTCTTCGACGAATACTTCGGCATCCCTTACCAGTGGGAGAAATACGACCAGCTGCTGGTGCCGGATTTCCTGTACGGCGCGATGGAGAACGCCGGCGCGGTGACCTTCGCCGAGCGCGGCTTCATGTACAAGGAGGCGATGACCGAGTCGCAGCGCCAGGGCCTCGCCTCGGTGATCATGCACGAGATGGCGCACCAGTGGTTCGGCGACCTGGTGACGATGAAATGGTGGAACGGCCTGTGGCTGAACGAGAGCTTCGCGTCCTTCATGGGCACGCTGGCGACGGCCGAATCGACCGAATTCAAGAACGCCTGGCAGTCGTTCTACTCGGGCGCCAAGCAAGGCGCCTACATGCAGGACCAGTCGCTGACCACGCACCCGATCGAAGTGCCGGTGCCGTCGACCGCCAACGCCTTCGACAACATCGACTCGATCACCTACGCGAAAGGCGCGTCGACGCTGATGCAGCTGCGCCACCTGCTCGGCGAAGAAGTGTTCCGCAAGGGCGTGCACAACTACCTGGTCAAGTACGCCTTCAAGAATGCGAAGCTGGACGACTTCATCGGCAGCCTGGGCGAAGCGGCCGGCCGCGACCTCGGGCCGTGGACGCAGCAGTGGCTGTATAACGCCGGCGTGAACACGGTCGCCGCCAGGTACAGCTGCGCCAACGGCAAGATCGCCAGCTTCGCGCTGCAGCAGAGCGCGCCGAGCGCCGCCCTGCCGACCCTGCGCGAGCAGCGCGTGCAGGTCGCCACCTTCAAGCTCGAAGGCGGCAAGATGGTCCTGGCGAAGAACGTCGCCACCACCTACAAGGGCGCCAGCACGCGCGTGCCGGAACTGGTGGGCAGCGCCTGTCCCGACCTGGTCTATCCGAACTACGAGGACTGGGGCTTCGCCAAGGTCCAGCTGGACAAGCGCTCGTTCGCCACCGCGCAAACCAGCCTGGCGCAGGTGGAAGATCCGCTGCTTCGCTCGATGCTGTGGCAAAGCCTGTGGGACGGCGTGCGCGACGGCCACCTGCCGCTCAACGACTTCCTCAAGACCGCGCTGGCCAACGCCGGCGCCGAGAAGGACTACACCCTCCTCGGCAAGGTGCTCGGCATGATGCAGACGTCGAAGTACTACCTCGACGCGATGCACGCCAACGCCGCCTACACGCGCGCCACCACGCAGGCGCTGGAGGACATGGCCTGGGCCGGCGTCGAATCGAACAAAGGCGACACCAACTTCCAGCGCCGCTGGTTCGGCATGTACATGGGCGTGGCCACCAGCAAGGGCGCGCTGGACCGCCTCGCCGGCCTCCTCGACGGCAAGCTGAAAGTGGAAGGCCTGGCGGTGAGCCAGGACGTGCGCTGGTCGATCATCGAACGCCTGAACCGCTTCGCCTACCCGGGCAGCGCCGAGCTGGTGACGGCCGAGCTGGCGCGCGACAAGTCGGATACGGGGCAGTCGTCGGCGCTGGCCGCGACCGTGGCCCGTCCCGACCCGGCGGTCAAGAGCGAGTGGCTGGGCAAGGTGCACGACCTGAAGACCACGCTACCGTTCTCCAAGGTGCGGGTCGCGATGGACAACCTGTACCCGGTCGAACAAAACGCGCTGAGCGAAAAGAGCGCCGCCGAGCGACTGGCCAGGCTGCCTGCGATCGACAAGGCGGCCGGACCGGTGTTCATGCGCAGCTACGGAGAGCTGATTCCGGCGGGCTGCTCGCCGGCCAGCGTCAAGCGGCTCGAGACGGCGGTGGCGCAGTACAAGGACCTGTCGGCCGGCACCCGCCGCGCGCTGCTGCAAACGCACCAGGAAGACAAGCGCTGCGTGATGATCAAGCAGGCCATGACGACGCCGAAGAGCTGATCTAACCGCAGCGTCAACCTCGGGGTCAGGTCCGGCGGACCTGGAAGGAGTCGAGCCTTGCAAGGCTCGACCGTTCCGCAGGAGCGAAGCTTCGCTTCACTAAACCCCTGCTTCACCCCAATTTTTTATCGCATATCGAGCGGACTGGCGCGCCGCGGCGGCGGAAACGCCGCATCGAGATCCGCCATGTCCTGCGCGGTCAGCACGATATCGTACGCGGCGCGATTCTCGCGCACGTGCGCCGGCTTCACCGCCTTCGGAATCGCCACCACGCCCGCCTGATGCAGCAGCCATGCGATCGCAACCTGCGCCGCGCTCACGCCATGGCGCTCGGCCACCTTCACCAAGCCCCGCGTGCGCAGCAAGCCGGCCTGCTCCGACGCCGACGACTCCAGCGGCGAATACGCCATTAGCGGCACCCCACGCTCGCGGCACCACGGCAGCAGATCCCATTCGACGCCTCGGCGCGCCAGGTTGTACAGCACCTGGTTTGCCGCGACGCCTGCGCCGGCCTCGCGCATGTCGCTCACGTCGAAATTGCTGACGCCGTAATCGAGTATCTTGCCGGCCTTTTTCAGCGCCTCGAACCCTTCCATCGTCTCGTCCAGCGGCACCGAGCCGCGCCAGTGCAGCAGGTACAGGTCGATGCGGTCTGTGCCCAGCCGCGCCAGGCTGCGGTCGCACGCCGCCTGCACCGCGCGCTTGCCGGCGTTGTGCGGATACACCTTGCTGACGACGAAAGCCTGGTCGCGCCGCCCGGCCAGCGCCGCGGCCACCACTTCCTCGGCGCCGCCTTCGCCGTACATCTCGGCGGTGTCGATCAGGGTCATGCCCAGGTCCATGCCGAGGCGCAGCGCGTCGGCCTCGGCGCGCTTGCGGCCGGGATCCTCGCCCATGCCCCACGTGCCCTGGCCCAGCACGGGAATCGGCCGTCCCGAGGGCAGCATCAGTGTTCTCATCGCCTATCCCCGCAGAGTCAAAAGTCCACCATACCGCAGCCCGCGCGCCAAGGCAAACGGCTGGGCTCATCCATAGATTTCCGGCCCAAGTCTTGAGCAAACGCAAAATCAAGATTGATCGATTCGACCTCCCCGTTTTTTGCCATGGTCCAAACTTGTCCAGTGAATTTTGTTGCGAGGATTACCCCATGAACCATATTGTGACCCGCTCGCTGGGCTGCATCGGACTGGCCGCGGCGGCGACCTCCTGCGGCGTCCGAGAGAACACCGCGCAGACGCAGGAGCTGCCGCGCACCGCCTACCACCTGTACGTCAGCCCCGCCGGCCTCGATACCGCCGTCGGCACCGAGGCGGCGCCGTTCCGCTCGATCGAGCGCGCCGCGCAGGCGGCCTTCCCCGACACCACCATCCACGTCGCCCCCGGCAGCTATCCGGGCGGCTTCAAGACGCTTACCAACGGCACCGCCAAGGCGCGCGTGTATTACGTGTCGACGGTGCGCGGCGGCGCGAAGATCGTCCCGCCGGCCAGCTCCGCCAACCCGACCGGCTGGGACAACCGCGGCAGCTACGTCGACATCGTCGGCTTCGAAGTCGATGGCAGCGCCTACCAGGGCGGCGTCAAGTGGATGCACGGGATCTACAACGGCGGCTCCTACGATTCGATCCGCCACAACCACGTGCACCACATCGCCACCAACGTCACCTGCAGCAGCACCGACGGCGCCGGCATCGGCATCGAAAGCTACTTCAAGGGGATCAAGGCCGAAGTGGTCGGCAACCACGTGCACGACATCGGCCCGGCGGGCTGCCAGGCTATCCAGGGCATCAACGTCAACACCTCGGCGCTGGTGGCCAACAACATCGTCTACCGCGCGGCATACGCCGGCATCCACCTGTGGCGCGACGCGAACAACGTCACGGTGGTGAACAACACCGTGACGGCGTCGACCTACGGCATCCTGGTCGGCGGCGGCGACTACTTCTTCACCGCCGGCCCGAACGACAACACGCACGTCGCCAACAACATCGTGTTCGACAACAAGCACGGCATCACGGAGAGCGGCGCGACGGGAAAGCACAACAGCTACAGCAATAACCTGGTGTTCCAGAATTCGGCGGGCGACTGGAGCCTGGCCAACGGCCTGTCGCCCAAGGCCTCGGTGGCTGCGGCGCCGCAGTTCCTGGCCTACAACCGCACCGGCACGCCCGACTTCCGGCTGGCCAGCAATTCGCCGGCGATCGGCAAGGGCGACGCCGCGCGCGCGCTGCCCTTCGATTTCAAGGGGGCGCCCCGCAGCGGCGCCGTCGACATCGGCGCCTGGCAGCATTGAGGCCGGGGGTCAGCGCGCGATGCGCTGGCCGTTTTCGTCGATCACCTGCTCGCCGTTTTCCTTGGTGAAGGGGCCCTGCTGCGGAGGCAGGATGTCGAGCACCAGCTCCGACGGCCGGCACAGGCGCACGCCCTGCGCGCTGACCACGAACGGACGCTCGATCAGCGCCGGATGCGCCAGCATCGCGTCGATCAGCGCATCGTCGTCGAGCGCAGGATTGTCCAGCCCCAGCTCCGTGTAGGCCGCTTCCTTGGTGCGGATCACGTCGCGCACCTTGAGGCCGGCGGCGGCCGTCATCGCCTTCAGCAGCGCGTGCGACGGCGGGTTGGCCAGGTAGTCGATGATGGTCGGCTCGACGCCGGCATTGCGGATCAGGCCCAGCGTATTGCGCGACGTACCGCAGCGGGCGTTGTGATAAATCGTGATGTCCATGAAAATCCTGTCAATTCAGTCACCGCATGATACAAGCCGCGCGCGCAACGCCGCCACCTCTTTTTGCTTGTCTCCCCCGCCCCGACCGCTATAAAATGCGATGCGCGAATTTCCCAATTGCAATTGTTTCAAGCTTCCGTGGGAAAGATGGCAAAATTATCAGATCCTGCTGGACAGGTCGTCGGAGAAAATATGGACCAATACCAGCTCAAAGCGGCTGCACTACCCACCCTGGGCCAGCGGATATCGCTGCGGCTCCTGAACATGTTCGGCTGGCGCGTGCGCTTCAAGCCGCTGCCCGGCCCGCACGGCGTCGCCGTGGTCTACCCGCACACCTCCAACTGGGACTTCATCGTCGGCCTGCTGGCCAAGTGGGCGGTCGGCCTGCCATTCCGCTGGCTGGGCAAGGAGTCGCTGTTCAAGGGCCCGATGGGCGTGGCGATGCGCCACTGGGGCGGCATGGCGGTCGAGCGCGAGAAGACCACCGGCGCGACCCAGCGCCTGGCCGACACCATGAACGCGGCCGACTGGTGCTGGATCGCGCTGGCGCCGGAAGGCACGCGCAGCTACCGGCCGCACTGGCGCAGCGGCTTCTACCACCTGGCCGTCACCGCCAAGGTGCCGCTGCTGATCGTCTACATCGACTATCCGAACAAGGAACTGTCGGTGGTCGACACCATCGACCTGACCGGCGACCAGGAGCGCGACATGGCCGCAATCGCCGCGGCATACAAGGGCCATCATGGCCTGCATCCCGAACTCGAAGCGCCGATCGTGCTGGCGCCGCCGCGGGCCAATGCCTAAGCTTGTCGTACCAGCGAAGGCTGGTACGACAAACTAGTGGACCGCGTCGAGCAGCCCCTGCTCGCGAATGAACGCCGTCACCGCCTGCACGCCCTCGCCGGTGCGCAGGTTGGTGAACAGGAACGGCCGCTCTCCCCTCTGAACCCGCGCATCGCGCGCCATCACGTCCAGGTCCGCGCCCACGTGCGGCGCCAGGTCCGTCTTGTTGATGATCAGCAGATCGGACCGCGTGATGCCCGGACCGCCCTTGCGCGGAATCTTCTCCCCGCCCGCCACGTCGATCACATACAGCGTCAGGTCGGACAGCTCGGGACTGAAGGTGGCCGCCAGGTTATCGCCGCCCGACTCGATCAGGATCAGGTCGAGGTCGGGGAAGTCGGCCTGCATGCGGGCGATCGCCTCCAGGTTGATCGACGCGTCTTCGCGGATCGCCGTGTGCGGGCAGCCTCCCGTCTCCACGCCCATCAGCCGCTCCGGCGGCAGCGCGTTCGCCCGCAACAGTATCTCCATGTCCTCGCGCGTGTAGATGTCGTTGGTGATGACGGCCATGTCGTAGTCGTCGCGCATCGCCCGGCACAGCTTCTCGCACAAGGCCGTCTTGCCGGATCCGACCGGCCCGCCGATGCCTACGCGCAGTGGATTGGAACTCATAGCAATTCTCTCTTTTCAGGAACGGTAAAGCCGCCCATGCTGCACCTCGTGCCGCATCGACAGCATGGATAATCCGGGCGACCAGTTCGACATCTCGTCATCCCGCAGCTCGCGCGCACGCACCGCGGCCAGTTCGATCTCGGGCGCCAGCGAAAGCAGCAGGCGCTGCCCCGCGACCTGCCCGAGCGGCACCGACTTCACGCACACCAGCACCTGGTTTTCGCACCACGAAAACAGCATCGCAAGCAGCGCCTCTTCGTGCGGGATGTCGTACGCCGCCACTGCGCGGGCGAACGCTGTCGGCAACGCCACCTCGCCTTCGCCGCCGGGCACGCCCAGTTCGTCCAGCAGGCGAGCCAGCGAATACCCCATCTGAATCGTCTCTGCGCGAAACTCGGAGCTGTCGCGCGAGGCGATGAAGCGCTCGCTCCACAAGGCCACGCCGGCCTCGTCGCTTTTCATCAGCCGCCACAGAATCGGCGCGTCCCACAGGGAGATCAGATCCATGTAGGCCGCGATCCAATTGCGGGCGGAAGCGGCATCGGTGACCATGCCGCGCTCGATCGCCGTCTCCAGCCCCTGCGAATAGCTGTAGCCGCCGATCGGCAGCGCCGGGCTGGCGAACTGCAGTAAATGCAGGAGCGCAGCGGCGTTCATGCGATTGCCGGCCGATGAATCTTCTGCCGCACCGGCACCGGCGAAGCATGGCTGTGCCCCGCGGCATACGCGCCCGCCTCCGGCTCGAACGCCGCCATCTCCTCGACCACGTGCGCGCCCAGCCCCTCGACCATCTCCCTGAGCACCGGATCGACCCTGATGCGCAGGTAGCCGGCGCCGATCTGCACCTGGGTATGCCGGTTCCCAAGGTGAAAGGCGCAGCGCGCCAGCGCCGGCTCGCTGTAGCAGAACACCGCGTAAGTCGGCTCCAGCGCGGCGACCACCTGCACCACGCGCTTGTCCTCGCCGGCCAGCAGGTCGCCGTCGCGCAGCACCGTCCCGCGCGCGGTGAAGATCGCCACTTCCTCGCCCGATTCGAGCCGTCCGCGCAGGCGGCACTTCTCGCGCTGGTCGTAGGGCAGCACCAGGCGGCCATGCAGTTCGGAGGCGTCGGGGACTTTGGTATGCAGGGTCAGCATGGCTCGCTTTCAGAACAGGAAATAACGCTGCGCCATCGGCAGCACGGCCGCCGCTTCGCACACCAGCAGCTCGCCGTCGGCGCGCACTTCATAGGTTTCGGGATCGACTTCCATGTGCGGCGCGGCGCCGTTGTGGATCATGTCGGACTTGCGCAGGTGGCGCATGCCGCGCACCGGGATCAGCGTCTTCGCCAGTCCCAGTTCGCGGCCGATATCCGCGTCGAACGCCGCCTGCGAGACGAAGGTGAACGACTTTTTCAGCCCGCCGCCGAAGGCCCCGAACATCATCCGGTAATGCACCGGCTGCGGCGTCGGGATCGACGCATTCGGGTCGCCCATCTGCGCCGCCGCGATCATGCCGCCCTTGAGGATCATCGACGGCTTGACGCCGAAGAAGGCCGGCTTCCACAGCACGATGTCGGCGATCTTGCCCGGCTCGAGCGAGCCGACCGCATGGGCCACGCCATGCGTGATGGCCGGGTTGATGGTGTACTTGGCGATGTAGCGCTTGACGCGGAAGTTGTCGTTGCGCGCGCCATCCGGCGCCAGCGCGCCGCGCTGCACCTTCATCTTGTGCGCGGTCTGCCAGGTGCGCATGATCACTTCGCCGACCCGCCCCATCGCCTGCGAGTCCGACGACATCATCGAAATGGCGCCGATGTCGTGCAGGATGTCCTCGGCGGCGATGGTCTCGCGACGGATGCGCGACTCCGCGAACGCCACGTCTTCGGCGATTGCAGGATCGAGGTGGTGGCAGACCATCAGCATGTCGAGGTGCTCGTCGAGCGTGTTAACGGTGAACGGCCTGGTCGGATTGGTCGACGACGGCAGCACGTTGGTCTGGCCCACCGCGGCGATGATGTCAGGCGCGTGGCCTCCGCCGGCGCCCTCGGTGTGAAAGGTGTGGATGGTGCGGTCCTTGAACGCGGCCAGCGTGGTCTCCAGGAAGCCGCCTTCGTTGAGCGTGTCGGAGTGGATCGCGACCTGGATGTCCATGCGGTCCGCCACCGCCAGGCAGTTGTCGATCGCCGCCGGCGTGCTGCCCCAGTCCTCGTGCAGCTTCAGGCCGATGGCGCCGGCGCGCACCTGCTCTTCCAGCGGCTCCGGCAGGCTGACGTTGCCCTTGCCGAGGAAGCCGAGGTTCATCGGGAAGGCGTCGGCCGCGCCCAGCATCGAATGCAGGTGCCACGGCCCTGGCGTGCAGGTGGTGGCCGCGGTGCCCACAGCCGGCCCGGTGCCGCCGCCGATCATCGTCGTCACGCCGCTCATCAAGGCTTCCTCGATCTGCTGCGGGCAGATGAAGTGGATGTGGGTATCGACGCCGCCGGCCGTGACGATCATCCCTTCGCCGGCGATGATCTCGGTGGCGCCGCCGATCGCCATCGTCACGCCGGGCTGGATGTCCGGATTGCCCGCCTTGCCGATCGCCGCGATCATGCCCGCCTTGATGCCGATGTCGGCCTTGACGATGCCCCAGTGGTCGACGATGACGGCGTTGGTGATCACCGTGTCCATCACATCGGCGTGGCTACGCTGCGACTGGCCCATGCCGTCGCGGATCACTTTGCCGCCGCCGAATTTGACTTCCTCGCCGTAGATCGCGTAGTCCTTTTCGACCTCGATGAACAGCTCCGTGTCGGCCAAGCGGATGCGGTCGCCCGTGGTCGGGCCGTACATTTCGGCGTAGGCCGCGCGCGTGATCCTCGTCATGGCAGCGCCCCCATCACCAGGCCGTTGAATCCATAGACCTTGCGCTCGCCCGCCAGCGCGACCAGTTCCACGGTGCGCCGCTGGCCCGGCTCGAAGCGCACCGCGGTGCCGGCGGCGATGTTCAGCCGCATCCCGAGCGCATCGGCGCGCTCGAACAGCAGCGCCGTGTTGACCTCGTAGAAGTGGAAGTGCGAGCCGACCTGGATCGGCCGGTCGCCGCTGTTCGCCACCAACAGCGTGCGCGTGTCGCGGCCCATGTTGATCTCGATGTCGCCCGGCTCGAGCCGGTATTCGCCCGGTATCATGGCGCTCCTCAGGGAATCGGATTGTGAACGGTCACGAGCTTGCTGCCGTCCGGGAAAGTGGCTTCGACCTGGATGTCGGGGATCATTTCGGCGATGCCCTCCATGACGTCGGCGCGCGTCAGGATCGTCGCGCCCTCGGACATCAGCTGCGCCACGCTCTTGCCGTCGCGCGCGCCTTCCATGATGGCCGCGCTGATCAGTGCCACCGCCTCCGGGTAATTGAGCTTCAGGCCGCGCGCCAGGCGCCGTTCGGCCAGCAGGCCGGCGGTGAAGATCAGCAGCTTGTCTTTTTCGCGCGGGGTCAGGTCCATGTCGGCTCCGGGTCAGGTGTTCCAGATGCGCGGCAGCGGCGCCTCGCATCCGAGCAGATGCGGGCGCAGCGACTGCCAGACTTTGATCAGTGCGTGGCGCGCCGCTTCGCTGTCGTCGCCAAGCCAGCGCGCAACCAGCACCGACTTCATTTGGGTCAGCCCCAGCGCCGGATCGAGCGCGCGCATCGATGCGAGCAGCGTTGCCGGCACTGGCGATCCGACGCCAATCAAGGTTGCGCACACCGTCGCGCCACCAAGTCCAAAACGGCTGGCCAATGCCGCCGGCCCGATCGCGCCCTGCTCCCACCACACCAGTTTTCCGGCGCTGCGGATCTGCGTGCGCTGGCGCAGCGCGCCGTGAGAAAACGACTCGCCCGATGCGCGCCGGCCGAAGCAGAGGATTTCGCTGCCGATGTAACACGCGCCGGCTTCCAGCGCGACCTCGTGGTCCAGCACCACGTCGGCGCCGTCGAACAGGATGGTCTCCTGCGGCATCCACTCGAATGCGGCGCCGGAGCCGGCCGCGATCTTCACGTCCTGGCGCGACACCTTGCCGTTGGCCCGATACCATTTGGCCGCGCCGGGCGTGGTGATAAAGGCGTGGGCGCCGGCACCGGCTTCCGCGTCGACCGACAGGCAATCGCCGCCGACCACGCCGCCGGGCGGGTGGATCACGATGGCGTGACAGATTGCGGGGCCTTCCGGGTACAGCGGTTTCTGCACGCGCAACGGGCCGCTGTGCGCGCGCTCGACGAGACGCGTGACGCCGTCATCGCCGGCGAAGCGAAGCCGCAGCGAGGCGCGCCAGGCGGTGGATCCAACGGTAGGTGAGCAGTCGCGCATTCCTATACCTGAGCAGGATGCATGCCAGCAAAATGCACCAAAATGGTGCATTGTCTACAACTTTTCGAAATCAATCGACCGAGATTTGGAGCGGAACAGTTATCGCCGCCCCAGATCGGCGCGCGACGTCGTCAGGACTGGCAGAAGCGCAGGCGGTTGCCGGACGGGTCGTCGATCTGCATCACCGTGCCCCAGTCCTGCTGCTGGAGGCCGGGCCGCGCATGGCGATAGTGCCTGGCATTGAGTTCGGCGTGCAGCGCGGCGATGTCGTCGATGCGGATGAACACCGCTGCGCCGGGCGCCGCATCGCCGAAGTGCTCGGAGATGTGCAGCACCAGGCCGGACCGCTCGATCTCCATGTACAGCGGCGTGTCCGGCTCGAACCGGTGTTCCCAGTTCACCTTGAAGCCCATGAAGTCGATGTAGAACTCGCGCGTGTGCTGCTCCGAGAAGCTGCGCAGCACCGGGATGCCCGGCTCGAGCTTCATTTCAGATGCTTGCGGCGGACAATCCGCATCCAGAAGGCCCCTTCGAAGATCATGCCGAGAATAAGGAATACGGGCGCAGCCGGACTGCCCTGCGAGTAGAACAGGATCGCGGCCAGCAGGCAGGCGATGGTGATCAGGTGGCGCATGGCGTAGATTCTCCGTCGGTTGTGTACCCGCCAACGATGCCACAAGAGCAGCGTGCTGTCACGCTTTTCCCGCCAGCTCGTCCCAGGCCATCGCGGTGCTCAGGTAGATCTTTCCGTTCAGCCGCGCCAGCAGGTCGCTGGCGTTCAGGCGGTCCATCACCGGCCCCTTGACTTCGGCCAGGTGCAGGCCGATGCCGCGGTGGCGCAGCATCTGGTTCAGCTCCGTCAGGCCGAACAGGGCCGAGGTGTCGATCGCGTTCACCGCCGACAGCACCAGCACCAGGTCGCGCGTGGCCGGGCGCGCCGCCAGTTCTTCCTCGATGCGCTGGTTGACCGCTTCGACGTTACCGAAGAACAGGCCGGCGTCGATCCGCAGCAGCAGCACGTTGGGCGCGGTGCCGCCGCTGTGGCGCTCGATATTGCGGAAATGCTCGGTGCCGGCGATCCGCCCCAGCACCGCGATGTGCGGCCGGCTGGCGCGCCAGATCAGGGTCCCCATCGACAGCACCACGCCGATCACCACGCCCGCCTCGACACCCATTGCCAGCACGCCGGCGGCGGTGGCGACCAGCGCAAGCGCGTCGCCGCGGTCGTAGCGCAGCGCCATGCGCAAGGTGTCCAGCTCCAGCATCCCGAGCACCGCGACGATGATGGTGGCCGCCAGCGTCGGCAGCGGCAGCAGCGCCAGCCAGCCGGTAGGCGCCACCAGCGCGATGGCCAGCAGCGCCGCCGTGATGACGCTCGCCAGAGGCGTGTTGGCGCCGGCCGAGAAATTGACCGCGGAGCGCGACATGCTGCCGGTGACCGGGAAGCCGCCCGACAGCGCGCTGCCGATGTTGGCCGCGCCCAGTCCGATCAGCTCGAAATTACTGTGCAGCTTTTCCTGCCGCTTCAGGGCCAGCGCCTGCGCCGCCGACATGCTGATCAGGAAAATCATGAAGCCGATCAGCAGCGCCGGCTGCAGCAAAGGGCGCCAGTGGGCGCTGGAGATGGCCAGGTTCAGTCCCGGCAAGCCGGCCGGCACGGCGCCGGTGGTGCGCACGTCCAGGTGCAGCCACGCCGTCAGCACGGTGGCGCCGACGACGACGAACATCGGCGCCAGCCGCGCGCCGATGTCGGCGGCCGTCGCATTCAGTCCGAGCGTGCGCAGAATCCGCGCCAGCCAGGTGCGCGCCAGCAGCAGCAAGACGAGCGAGGCGCCGCCCAGCATCACGCTGTGCGCATGGAAGCGCGGCAGCTCGGCGCCGGCCAGCGTGGACAGCTGGCCCCAGGCGATGACGATGGCCGAACCGATGGTGAAACCGCTCATCACGGGGCGCGAGAAAAAATTGGCGAGGAAGCCGATGCGCAGCAGCCCGCAGGCCAGCAGCACGACGCCGGACAGCAGCGCCAGTTGGGCCGCAAGCACGGCATACAGGCCGGTGCCGGCGACGGCCAGCGGGCCCAGCGCGGCGGCGGTCATCAGCGAGATGATCGCCATCGGTCCGACCGACTGCGTCATGCTGGTGCCGAACACCGCGTAGATCAGCGGCGGCAGGATGCTGGCGTAGATGCCGGCGACCGGCGGCACGCCGGCCACCATCGCATAGGCCATCCCCTGCGGGATCATCATCATCGCGACCACGATGCCGGCGCTGATGTCGCCCGCCAGCAGGCCGCGCCGGTACTGCTTCAGCCAGCCCAGCATCGGCGTCACTGCATCGCCAGTTCGACGCAGTTGCGTCCCGCCCGCTTGGCCCGGTTCAGGGCGGCGGCGACGCGCTGCATCAGCGAATCGGCGCTCTCCTCCTCGCCCACCTGGGCCACGGCCAGGCTGATGGTCAGCCGGTCGCAGCCCGGGAACACCGTCGCTTCGACCTCCATGCGGATTTTCTCGGCCACTTTCAGGGCGTCGATGGCGTTCGTGTGCGCCGCGACGATCTGGAATTCGTCGCCGCCGCTGCGCGACAGCAGGTCGCTGCCGCGCAGCGCGGCGCTGACTGTATCCGCCAGGATGCGCAGCACGGCGTCGCCGGTCGGGTGGCCGTAGCGGTCGTTGATGGCCTTGAAGTGGTCGACGTCGAAGCCGATCAGCGCCAACGGCGTCTTGTAGCGGCGCGCGCGCTTGATTTCCTGTTCGAGCAGGGTCTCGCCGCGGCGGCGGTTGGCCACGCCGGTCAGCGCGTCGGTGGTGGCCAGGTCGGTTACGCGCGCCAGCAGCAGTTCGGCGTCGCGCGCCATGCCGGCCATGCGCAGGCCCAGGCCCGCCAGCTGGGCCAGTTCGGCCAGCGCTGAAAGCGAGCCGGGGGAAAGCTGGCGCGGCTGGGCGAACATCAGCGAGATGCTGCCTTGGGGCGCGCCGGGGCCATGCGCGGGGATCGGCGCCGCGACGGCCATGGCAACGTCGATGTCGTGCAGGGCGACCGCCAGCTCGGGATCGCCGGTTTTTTCCGGCGCGTCCAGCAGCACCAGTTCGCCGCTCGCCGCGGCGACGAAGCCGGGGAAGGCGCGGCCGGCGCGGGCGATGTCGATGCCGGCCGGCGAATGCTGCGCGGCCAGCGTGACCTCGCCCGCTTCGCCGGTCCGGAACAGCGCCGAATGCACCACGCCGGGCCACTCCGCGAGCGCCGCGCACAGGCCAGGAGCCAGTTCGGCCAGGTCGTCGATGCCGGCGACGGCCTGCAGCACGCCCGCGCGCACGAAGCGCAGCGCGTCGGCGCCGGCATCGATGGCGGCGGCCGGCGCGGCGATCCGCTGGCGCAGCGCGGCATCGGTGGTGGGGCCGATCAGGTAATCGATTGGGCCGTGCGCCATCAGGCCGGCGAGCCAGTTGGCCGCGTCGTACGGGCATATCGCCAGCACCGGCGCGCCTTTGCGGCTGGCGACCAGCTGCCCAAGCGCGTCCAGGTCGAGGCCGCGGTCGAAGCGATCGAGGTCGATCACCAGCAGGTCGACCGGCTCCTGCGCGAGGATGTGCGCGGCCTGCGCGGCGTCTTCCGCCACGAACAGGCGGCCGAACTGGTCGCCGCAAGCCGCCTGGAACGCGACCCGGCGCTCGGCGGCCAGGTGCAAATACAATCCAACCGGCGGGGTGCGGGCTTCGGCCTGCTGCGACATACTTTCTCCTCGAAAATGGTAGCCCGTAGTTTGCCATAAAGCACCCGGCACGCATACCCATGGCACGCCTTATGTGTGGAAGCGCACCGTCCCGAGGACATCCTGAGGAGGATACTTAAAAGACCACAACGGGAGCGACCAATGGCGATACAGGACGAAGTAGCGGAAAAGCAGAAGGCGATCCAGAGCCGGCAGGACCAGAAGGACGCGGCGGCCGGGCCGGAGAAGGAGCCCAAGGAAGCGGTGCAGACCGGTTCGGCGACCTATCCGGGGCTGCCGCTGCCGAGCCAGCACCTGAGCAAGCCGGGCATGGAAGCGCACATGGAGCTCAAGCCGCTGTTCATGGCCGAGCATTACAAGGGCAGCGGCAAGCTGCAGGGCCAGGTGGCGATCGTCACCGGCGGCGACTCCGGCATCGGCCGCGCGGTGGCCGTGCTGTTCGCGCGCGAAGGCGCCGACGTCGCCATCTTCTACCTCAACGAGCACGAAGACGCGGCCGAGACCCAGCGCTGCGTCGAGGCCGAGGGCAGGCGCTGCGTGACCGTGGCCGGCGACGTCAAGGACATGGAATTCTGCCAGGAGGCGGTCGACAAGGTGGTGGCGGAGTGGGGCCGGCTCGATGTGCTGGTCAATAACGCCGCCTTCCAGGAGCACGCAGCCTCGCTGCTCGACCTGACAGAAGAGCGCTTCGACGAGACCATGCGCACCAATATTTACGGCTACTTCCACATGGCGAAGGCGGCCCTGCCCTACCTCAAGCGCGGCGCCGCGATCGTCAATACGGGATCGGTCACCGGCCTGCAGGGCAATGCGCACCTGCTCGACTACTCGACCACCAAGGGCGCGATCCACGCGTTCACGATGTCGCTGGCGGCCAACCTGCTGGACAAGGGCATCCGCGTCAACGCGGTGGCGCCGGGACCGGTGTGGACGCCGCTCAATCCGGCCGACCAGTCGCCCGACAAGATCAGCAAGTTCGGCGGCGACACCTCGTACCGCCGGCCGGCGCAGCCGGAAGAGATGTCGCCGGCCTACGTATTCCTGGCCTCGTCGATCTGCTCGAGCTACATCACCGGCGTGGTCTTGCCGGCCACCGGTTACGTCGGAGAATAGGACACGATATGCCACGCAGCCTGTGGAAGGGAGCGATCAGTTTCGGCCTGGTGCACATCCCGGTCGATATGTACCCGGCGGTGAGCGAGCATTCGCTCGACCTGACCATGCTGGACCGGCGTGACTTTTCGCCGGTCGGCTTCAAGCGCTACAACAAGAACAACAACAAGGAAGTGACCTGGGACGACATCGTCAAAGGCTACGAATACACTGACGGCGAGTACGTGGTGCTGTCGGAGGAAGACCTGCGGCGCGCCAATCCGGAGGCCACCGGCACCATCGACATCCTCGCCTTCGTCGACGCCGACCAGGTGCCGCTGCTGTATTACGAGCAGCCCTACTACCTCGCGCCTGGCAAGGGCGGCGACAAGGTGTACGCGCTGCTGCGCGAGACGCTGCGCAAGGCCGGCAAGATCGGCATCGCCACGGTGGTCATCCGCGTCAAGCAGCACCTCGCCGCGCTGGTGTGCGTGGGCGACACCATCGTGCTCAACACGCTGCGTTTCGCCGACGAGATCCGCGCGACCGACGAACTGAAGATCCCGTCCAAGAGCGCCAAGACGGCGGCGGTGACGGACAAGGAACTGAAGATGGCGATGGCGCTGGTCGAAGGCATGAGCGAAGACTGGAAGCCGGAGCAGTATCACGACACCTATCGCGAGGACGTGCTGGCGCTGGTGGAGAAGAAGGTCAAGGCCAAGCAGACCAAGACCATCACGATGCCGGGCAAGGAAAGCGCGCGGCCGTCGTCGAGCAACGTCGTGGACCTGGTCGCGCTGCTGCAGCAAAGTATCGGCAAGAAGCCGGGCAAGGCCGCGGCCGCGGAAGTGGAGGACGACGACGAGCCGCCACCGCCGCGCAAGGCGCGCAAGCCCGCGGCCAACGACGAGGAAGAGGCCCCGGCAGCCAAGCCGCGCAAGGTGGTCAGCAAGACGACCGAGCGCGTCGCGGCAAGCGCGAAGCCGAAGAAGGCTGCGGCGAAGGCCGCGCCGGCCAAGGCGGCTGCGCCGGCGCGCCGCAAATCGGCGGCTTGATCAGCATGCCGGATTGGATCGACCATGTGCAGTGGCCGGCGATGGCGGTGACGCTGTATGCCGCCTACCTTATCGGCTCGAAGCGCACCGACCGCCGCATCCTCGGCTTTTCGATGTTCGTGCTCAGTAATGTGCTCTGGATCGTGTGGGGTTGGCACGATGAAGCCTGGGCGCTGATCGCGTTGCAGGTGGGGCTATTCGCCATGAACGTGCGTGGCATCGTCAAGAACGAGTGAGCGCGACGGCGCCGTGCTTCAGCCTGCCCGGTGAGCGACGGCGAGCGCATGCAAGAGACCGTGTTTGAACGACTGCCCACGTGCTGTCTGCTTGCGTCGAAATTTCTTACAACGCCCAGTCTCATTTTCCGCAAGTCATTGATTTAACTAGCTTTTGAAGAACTGGTACATTTTATGCTCTGGTTCTCCGTTTGCCGGATCGATAAACGATTCGCCCAATCGGAAGGAGCACGAATATGCGACCAGCGATCAAAATCGCCTTGATGAGCATCCTCTCGATGCCTATTGCTGGATGGTGCAGCCAGCTGTCCACTTCAGCATCGTGCGAAGTTAATACAGGAACGGCGGTTGTTAATTGCGTTCCGGCGTCATCAGCCACTGCTGCACCGCTCGCCGCGACCACCGAATCGATCGCGGCCGGCATTGGCCAGGCTGGATACGGCGTTCGGGCAAATTATGGCGATGTCGGTCTTTATCTGAACGCGGCAACCCTTGCGAGTTCAGGTCAGGTCAGCACATACGCCGACGCACACGCTTCGGCGGCCTATGCGGATGAGGTCCTGGTGACGAGCAATACACTTTCAGTTGGCACGCCGACGGTAGTCACAGTGACCTTGTCGATAGATGGACGCGCCCGAAACATGGCCACCAGCATCACTGGCGAAGTCACTGCAAGTTCCTACGCGTATCTTTGGGCTGACTACAGCGTCTATCAGCAAGATATTGTGGGACCCCTTCTGCAGTTTAGGGCGTGCAGCGCTACCGCACCGGAACTATATGCGGGTTGTTCCTCCGGGTACGATGCCGAAAATGTTTCCTACACATTTTCGTTCGACACGGTGATTGGAGCCCTGCTGCTCGTGCAGGGCGACCTCATCGGCGCAGTCCACGCGGACGTGGGCGCGAACCAGGCGGCCGGCGCCTTCCCTGGCAATGTCGGCCAGGTGAGCGCTCTTCACAGCAGTCATACCTACTTCACGGCTTCGGGCGTCGACTTCATCGGCGCGTCTGGGCATGACTACGCAATCGCGCAAGATGTCGGGGCTTCGGTACCCGAACCCGCTCCCTTCACACTGCTGTTGGCGGGACTCGGGGCCTGCTTCTTTGCGCGGCGTCGGAATCCGCGTGCGTGCTGATCCAGCTATTTGAATCTGAAGATAACGTCGACAGACCGAGACATCTTCATCACCTCGACCATCAACAGCGCCTCGCGCTCGCGATCGCTGCGGGCGACGACGTTGCGCGCGCGAGTCGGCTCGACGCCCGCGAATCCCATCGCGCGCGAGACGTTTTTCAGGTCGCCGGCGGAAACGCCGCTCACCGGGCCTAGCTTGCGGCCGAAACCGGCGGCGATCCCTTCGGCCTTGCGCTTCGCCGCCTTGATCGCCTCGCTCGTCAGGTCCATTTCCACCTCGTCGCGCTTGCTGGTGTCGAAGCTTCCCATGAAGGCGTCGAGGTTGGGCATCGCGATCAGCGGCCCCACAAGCTCTCGCCACTTCGACAGGTCGGCTACCTTGATATGCACGCCGCACTTGACGTCGTACAGGACCACGCCGGGCTGCGCCGGATCGGGCTTGCGGATTTCCTTGCGCACGTCGCGAATCTCGACGTCCGTATTTACCAGTGCCAGCTGCGCCACTAGCGCGCGGATCTCGGCGATGCGGCCTTCGACCACCTGGCGCGCCGCTTCCGGATCGCTGTTGTAGGCCGAGACTTCGAAGTCGATCTCGCCGACGTCCGGCATCACGTATGAAAAGCCATTGCCGCCCACGTGGATGAACGGATAATCTGGCAAGTCGGTGGCCGATGAGGCCAAGGGAAGCAGCAGCGAGGCAACGAGGATGATCTTCTTCAGCATGGGTTCTCCGTAATGGTCCTTCGTGGGTTGAATCAGTAATCGCGCAGCGCCTGGGCCGGCGACATGCGCGCGGCCACCAGCGTGTGACGCGCCGTCGCGCACGCCGCCACGAAGGCGACGCAAGCTAATGCGTATAGCAATGGCCAGCCGCCCATCGGCGCGCGCTCGACAAAGCCGGACAGGTAGCGCGCGGTAGCGAACCATGCGATCGGAAGGCCGACGAGGGCGCCCGCGCCGATCAGCCACGCGAATTCGCGCGCGATCAGGCGGCCCACGTCGGCGCCGCGCGCGCCATGCAGTTTGCGCAGGACGATTTCCCGCGCGCGCCGCTTGACGCTGTACGCCGACAGCACGTAGATGCCGAACGACGCCAGCGCGGTGGCGACCACGCTGGCAGCCATGAGTATCCTGGCCAGCCGCGCATCCTCGCTGTAGGCGGCCGTGAACACGGCATCCGCCGATTCGATATCCGGCACGTCGTCAGGAAAATGGCGCGCCCATAGCGTTTCGACCTGCGGCCGGACCGCGGCGACGCTGCCTTCGACGCGCGCCGTCAGCACTTCCCGGTCCGCGCCGATCCGGTACACCATCGGCTGCGGCGCCTGCCGCAAGTTCTGGTAGCGCAGGTCGGGCACGATGCCGACGATGCGCAGCGTGTCGTTGAACATTTTGCCCACTGCCGCCTCGGGCGGAGCGAAGCCCAGCGCCTTCGCCGCGATGGCGTTGATCACGACCGACGTGCTTTCCGGTCCGTCCTGCTCCGGCCCGAGCACCCTGCCCGCCAGCGCGCCGATCCGATACACGCCGAAGAACTCGGGGCTGACGATACGCGCCTCGACCGGCACTGTTTCTCTCCCTGGGCGATTGACCATGTAGGTGATCTTGTTGCCGTCGCGCCCGACCGCATCGGACATTCCCGCCACCCCGCTCACGCCAGGGACGCGCGCCACCGCCTCCCGGAACGCGCGCACGGCCGGCGAGTCCGGCTTGCCCGGAATCGCTACCACCAGCATCGACGCGGCGTCGAAGCCCGGGTCGGCATGGCTCGCGTAGCGCGTCTGCCAGCTCACGGCCAGCGTGATGGCGATCAGCGCGATTGCGGCAGCAAACTGAAACGCCGACAGGGCGCGCCGCACCGCGAGCCCGTGCCGCGTCTCGCTGTTGCCGCGGCCCTGAAGCGCGCTGCCGGCTGCCTGGCCCAGTGCCAGCGAAGCCGGATAGGCAGCCGAGACGATGCCGACCAGCGCGCCGAGTGCCAGCATCACCGCGCAGGCGGAGACCGAGAACATGCCGGTCAACGGCCGGTTCACTAGTGTGCCGAATACCGGCATTGCGATCCACGCCAATAGCAGGCCGCACAGCGTGGCCAGCATCGACACCACCAGCGATTCGGCCACGAACTGCGCGGCAAGCCGCGCTCCGCTTGCCCCGATCACCTTGCGGATGCCGATCTCGCGCTGGCGCCCCAGCGTGCGCACCGTGGCAAGGTTGATGTAGTTGGCGCTGGCAAGAACCAGGATCAGCACCGCCAGCGCGGCCAGGCCGGCGACGCCGACCTTGTTGCCGTACTGGGCGCCCGAGCGGCCGCTGAGCAGGTCCGGGTCGAAGTAGATGTCCGACAGCCGCGCGATCGCGATATCGGTCAGGTGCCCGGCAGGGGCGCTGCTGCCCATGCGCGCCTTGATGGGCGCGTCGATCTCGCGCGCCACGGCATCCTGAAGCAGCGCTTCGAGTCCGCGTTCATCGACGCCCGCCCCCGCTTTCACGTACACGGTGGCGGTCCGGCGCCACGGCAGACCGCCCTGCGCCGCCGCGTCCCAGCTGTGGGCGCCGTTGCCGACCAGCGCGTCGATGCTGATCGTGGTGTTGGCCGGCAGATCCGGCACGATCGCCCTCACCTCGAACGTCGCGCCGTCGATTTGCAGGCGCTGCCCCAGCGCGTGCGCACTGCCGAACAGCTGGCGCGCCCGGGATTCGCTGAGCACCAGTGCATCGGGCCTGGCCAGCGCAGCGGCGGCATCACCCTCCAGTGCGCTGATGCCGAAGAAGTCGAGGAAGTTGGCGTCTGCCACCTGCAACCGGAAGGGCACCACGCGCGTCCCGATGCGCGCGGCCAGGCTGAACGTCTTGGCGGCGGTGGCGGTGATGTTTGGCCCGGATGCCACCGCGACGTCGCGCAGCGGCAAGGGAGCGCTCGCGCGCCAGTCGGGACGCGGCAGCAGGTTGCGCCGCTCCTTGACCACGAAAATACGGTCGCTGGCGGGGATCGCCGCGTTGTAAGTAAGGCTGTAGCGCACGAAGCCAAGCAGCAGGAAGCACACCGCGAATCCCACTGCCAGGCCGAGCACCACCGCCGTCGAATAGCCGGGCTCCTTCAGCAGCAGCCGCCAGCCGATCCGAAAGTCACGCACATTCATTTAAACCCCGACTCAATGTAGACAATGATGTCTATGCTAGATGCAAACCGTCGGCGGCACAAGACATTCGTATTCAAATAATTTTCTAGACGGTCCTGTCTATCTGCGCTAACCTGCAATCAAACATCGAAGGACCGCATCATGACCACACCGAATATCCCCAAGCCGACCGCCGCCGAACTGGACCTGCTGCGTACCCTGTGGCCCCTCGGCGCCGCCAGCGCCCGGCAGGTGCACGAGGAAATCCAGAAGGAGCGCCCGGACGTCACCTACGCCACCGTGCTGCGCCTGATGCAGATCATGCACACCAAGGGGCTGCTGATCCGCGACGAGAGCCAGCGCTCGCACGTGTACGCGCCGGCGCAGGCGCAGGATGCGCTGCAGACCAACCTGCTGAAAGACCTGATGCAGAAGGCATTTTCGGGTTCGGCCAAGGCGCTGGTGATGGCCGCCCTGCGCAGCGGGATCTCGAAAAAAGAACGGGAGGAGATCGAGAAGATGCTGAAAGAGGAAAAGAAATGAGCGCTTCCGCCGCCTCGCTGGTCAGCGGCATCGGCTGGACGCTGCTCCATTTCGTCTGGCAGGGCGCGCTGATCGGCTGCGCCACCGCCATCGCGATGTTCGCCATGCGCGGCGCGAGGCCGGAGCGGCGCTACGCCGTCGCTTGCGGCGCCCTGCTGCTGTGCGTGGCATGGCCTGCGTTCGAGCTGGCTTCGCGCCTGTCCGGCGCCGCCGCGGCCGGAGAGGCGATGCGATACACCCTGCAGACGGTTTCGAGTTCGAACGCCGCGGACGCCGGCGCGCTGGCGTGGCTGCAGGATAAACTCGGATGGATCGTGATCGGTTGGGCCGCCTGCGCCTGCGCGCTGACCCTGCGCATGGGCATGGGCCTGTGGTGGATCGGCCGGTTGGGGAAGCGCGACGGCGCCGATCCGGAATGGCAGGCGCGCGTGTCCGCGATGGCGCGCCATTTCGGCATCGCGCGCGAGGTGCGCCTGCGCTTGGTCGACAAGCTGGCCAGCCCGATCACCGCCGGCTGGTGGCGCCCTGTGGTGCTGGTGCCGGCAAGCCTGCTCACCGGCATGCCGGCCGACCTGCTCGAAGCGCTGCTGGCGCACGAGATGGGCCACATCCAGCGCTTCGACTACCTGGTCAACCTCGGGCAGAACGTGGTCGAGACGCTGCTGTTCTATCATCCTGCGGTGTGGTGGATCTCGGGCCGCATCCGCGCCGAGCGCGAACAGATCGCCGACGACCTGGCGGCCGCCCATCTTGGCGATCCTCGCCGTCTGGCGCTGGCCCTGTCCGAACTGGAGAAGATGCAGTTCTCGGGCCAGCACCTGGCGATGGCCGCGAATGGCGGCGAGCTGGTGTCGCGCATCCGGCGCCTGCTGCGACCGGACATGCAGGCCCTGAACTGGAAAGCGGCGGTCGCGATGTGCGCGATGGCGGTGGTCTTCTGTGCGGCCGCGCTGCATGTGCCGGCCCAGGCCAAGGCGCACCACGTGAGGACCCGCGCCGTCGCCGATTTCAAGACCTGCGCGAAGCCAGTGTGGCCGAAGCAGTCGCTGCGTGACGAGAACACCGGCGCCGTCACCATCTCCTTCCTGATCGATGCGGAAGGCCGCGTGGCCGATTCGAAGATTCTCAAATCAAGCGGCTTCCGGCCGCTCGACCGTGCGGCGCGCGAAGGCATTGCGCTGTGCCGCTTCAAGCCGGCTACCGAAGACGGAATTCCCGTACAGGCGTGGATGAAGATGCAGTACGTCTGGACACTGAAGTAAACCACCCACCACCAAAGGAGTATCGATGTCCCGATTTAACTTGAAACCGGCGATTCCCGTCCTCGGACTGGCCGCCGCGCTGGCAGGATGCGCCAACACCACCTCCATGCAGGCCCCTGATGTACGGACGCCGGCAGTCGCGGATTTCAACTCGTGTGCGAAACCGGTCTATCCGCAGGAAGCGCGCCGTTTCGACCAGGCCGGCACGGTAACACTGTCCTTCCTGATCGACAAGGACGGTCGGGTGGCGGATTCGAAGATCGTCAAATCGAGCGGATTCCGTTCTCTCGATGCGGCCGCCATCGTGGGTATTTCCAAGTGCCGCTTCAAGCCGGCCACCTTGAACGGCACGCCCGAACAGGCGTGGATGCAGATGCAGTATGTCTGGTCGCTGAAATAAGAATGTAAGCCCCGGCGCCAACCCGGGGTCAGGTCCGGTGGACCTGACCCCATCCTGCTTACACCGCCGAAACGTCGATCTCCGCCTCGGTCGCCTCGATGACCTGCTCCTTGGTCACGCCAGGCGCCAGCTCCACCAGCTTCAATCCCTTGTCCGACACTTCGATCACGCCCAGGTCGGTGATGATCAGGTCGATCACGCGCACGCCGGTCAGCGGCAGGGTGCAGTGCTTGAGGATCTTGTGCGACGTGCTGCCATCCTTGGCGGTGGCGACGTGCTCCATCACCACGACCACGCGCTTGACGCCGGCCACCAGGTCCATTGCGCCGCCCATGCCCTTGACCATTTTCCCCGGAATCATCCAGTTGGCCAGGTCGCCGTACTGCGACACCTGCATCGCGCCGAGAATCGCCAGGTTGATCTTCCCGCCGCGGATCATGCCGAACGAATCGGCGGAGCTGAAGTAGGCTGCGCCAGGCAGTTCCGTCACGGTCTGCTTGCCGGCGTTGATCACGTCGGCGTCGACCTGGTCTTCGGTCGGGAACGGGCCGATGCCCAGCAGGCCGTTTTCCGACTGCAGGTACACCTCGATGTCCTTCGGTACGTAGTTCGCCACCAGGGTCGGCAGGCCGATGCCCAGGTTCACATAGAAACCGTCCTGCAGTTCCTTCGCTGCGCGCGCAGCCATTTCATCACGAGTCCAAGCCATTGTAGTCTCCGAATTCTGTTCTTAGTTTGGGCGCACGGTGCGCTGCTCGATGCGCTTTTCCGGGTGCGCATTGACGACGATGCGCTGCACGAAAATGCCTGGCAGATGCACGTGATCGGGTTCGATCTCGCCGATTTCGAGCAGTTCTTCGACTTCCACGATGGTGATCTTGCCGGCCATTGCCACGTTCGGATTGAAGTTGCGCGCGGTCTTGCGGAATACCAGGTTGCCCGACTTGTCGGCCTTCCAGGCTTTGACCAGCGACACGTCCGACACCAGGCTGCGCTCGAGCACATACTGTTCGCCGTCGAATTCGCGCACGTCCTTGCCTTCGGCGACGATGGTGCCCACGCCGGTCTTGGTGAAGAACGCCGGGATGCCGGCGCCGCCGGCGCGCAGCTTCTCGGCCAGCGTGCCTTGCGGGGTAAATTCGATCTCAAGCTCGCCGGCCAGGTACTGGCGCGCGAACTCCTTGTTTTCGCCGACGTAGGACGAGATCATCTTCTTGATCTGGCGCGTCTGCAGCAGCAGGCCCAGGCCCGCGTCGTCGACGCCGGCGTTGTTGGAGATGGCGGTCAGGCCAGTGACGCCGGAATCGCGCAGCGCCTTGATCAGGGCCTCCGGGATGCCGCACAGGCCGAAGCCGCCGACCGCGATGGTCTGGCCGTCTTTGACGATACCGGCGAGCGCCGATGCCGCGTCAGGATAAACTTTATTCATACCGGTCCCTTTTTATAGTTAAGCCGAATTCGCTCTTTCTGTACCTCAGAGTAGATTCTCAGCATAAAATACGCCAGCCAAAAGCACAATACCGTAGAAATACCTGCTATTCAAACCACCGGGATCCATCGATTTGCACCAGATCAAAGCATCATACGCCATCGACTACGAGACGATTTTCCAGCATGCGCCGGTCGGCATGTGCATCTCGGTCGACCGCGTGATCCAGTCCGCCAACGAGGCGCTCGGATCGATGTTCGGCTACCCGAGCGACGCGCTGCGCGGCCAGTCCTTCCTGGTGCTGTACCCGACCCTGGACGAATTCCTGCGCACGGGCGACCGCATCGTGCCGATCATGAATGCCAAGGGGCGCTACTCGGACGAGCGCATCATGCGGCGCGCCAACGGGGAACTGTTCTGGTGCCACGTGAGCGGACGCGCGCTCGACCCGCACCATGCGCTGGGCGCCGGCGTGTGGACGTTCGAGGATCTGAGCGAGAAGCGGCCGGTGACGGCGGAGCTGACGCCGCGCGAACGCGAGATCGCGGCGCTGCTGGTCGAGGGCAAGACCAGCAAGGTGATCGCGCGCGAGACCGATCTCAGTCCGCGGACGGTGGAGATGCATCGGGCAAAGCTGATGCGCAAGTTCTCGGCGTCGACGTCGTCGGAGCTGGTGCACAAGCTGATGGGCGTGACCGGCTGACTCGAAGACGGGGTCAGGTCCGGCGGACCTGACCCCGGTTTTCAGGGGCCTCGGTCCGAAAAGTCGTTGTGTTAATGCGCCATCATTCCATCGTCGGCGGAGATGATCGCGCCGTTGATGAAGTGGGTCTCTTCCGCCGCCAGCAGCAGCAGCAAGCCATCCAGGTCCTCCGGCTTGCCTACCCGCTTGCGCGGCAGCAGGTCGATCAGCTTCTTTCCCTGGTCGGTCCCGAAATACTCTTCGTTGATCTCGGTCGAGATGTAGCCGGGGCAGATGGCGTTGACGTTGATGCCGTAGCGCCCCCACTCCACCGCCATCGCCTTGGTCATCTGCACCACGCCGGCCTTGCTCATGCAATACACGCCGATCTGCGGCAGCACGCGCAGCCCCGCCACCGACGCGATGTTGATGATGCGGTGCTGCTTCTTCGGGTCGCCCTTGGCGCGCGCGATCATGCGCTTGGCCGCCTGCTGCGCCACAAAGAAGGCGCCGCGCAGGTTGGTGTCCATGACGTACGAGTAGTCTTCTTCCGTGACGTCGAGCAGACGCTGCGTGGTCGACACGCCGGAGTTGTTGACGAGGATGTCGATCGGGCCGGCTTCGGTCTCGGCGTGCGCGATCGCGCTCTTGATGCTGGCCATGTCGGTGACGTCCAGCGCCACCACGTGCGCGGCGCCGCCGTCGGCTTCGATCTCGGCGCGCAATTCCTTGAGCCGCTCGGTGCGGCGCGACGCCAGCACCACCTGCGCGCCGGCACCCGCCAATGCCTTCGCGAAGCGCGCCCCGAGCCCGCTCGAGGCGCCCGTGATCATCGCGATTTTTCCTTCGAAATTGACTTCAATGCCCACGTTCGACTCCCTGTGCGGTCTGCTTGAGAAAACATAATCATTACACAAATTGCCAGTATTAGACTGCCTCACCTAATAAAGCCCGTAAAATGGAGGGCTGAGTTGCAATCGGCATCAAAAAGCCGCACACTCGTGCTTAAATTTTTCACCCTATAAAAATACCATGACAGAGCCAATCAATATTCTTGAACAGTACGGTCCGCGCGAGGCGATGGAGTACGACGTCGTCGTCGTCGGCGGCGGCCCGGCCGGCCTCTCGGCGGCGATCCGCCTCAAGCAGCTGGCGGCCGAACAAGGCAAGGAAGTGTCGGTCTGCGTGCTCGAAAAAGGCGGGGAGCTGGGCGCCCATATCCTGTCGGGCGCCGTGATGGACCCGCGCGCGCTGACCGAGTTGATCCCGAACTGGAAGGAACTCGGCGCGCCGTTGAACACGGAAGTGACCGAAGACCGCATCCTGTTCCTGACCGAGACCAAGGCCTACCGCACGCCCGGCTTCATGGTGCCGGCCTGCTTCGAAAACCACGGCAACTACGTCATTTCGCTCGGTAACGTGGTGCGCTGGCTGGGCCAGCAGGCCGAGTCGCTCGGCGTCGAAATCTTCCCCGGCTTCCCCGCCGCCGAAATCCTGTACAACGACGACGGCTCGGTCAAGGGTGTCGCCACCGGGAACATGGGCGTCAAGCGCGACGGCCAAGCTGGCGCCGACTTCCAGCTCGGGATGGAGCTGCACGCCAAGTACACGATGTTCGCCGAAGGCTCGCGCGGCCACCTCGGCAAGCAGCTGATGGTGAAGTACGACCTGAACGCGGGCAAGGACCCGCAGTCCTACGGCATCGGCATCAAGGAATTGTGGGAGATCGATCCGGCCAAGCACCAGCCTGGCCTGGTGATCCACACCACCGGCTGGCCGCTCGACGCGGACACCTACGGCGGCTCCTTCCTGTACCACCTGGAGAACAACCAGGTCGCCGTCGGCTACGTGGTCGGCCTGGCGTACGAGAACCCTTACCTGTCGCCGTACGAGGAATTCCAGCGCTACAAAACCCACCCGGCGATCCGCACCTTCTTCGAGGGCGCCAAGCGCATCTCGTACGGCGCGCGCGCGATCACGGCCGGCGGCCTGCAGTCGCTGCCGAAGCTGGTGTTTCCGGGCGGCGCGCTGATCGGCTGCGACGCCGGCTTCCTGAACATGAGCCGCATCAAGGGCAGCCACGCCGCGATCAAGTCGGGCATGATGGCCGCCGACGCGGCGTTCGGCGCGCTGGGCGAGCAGCGCCAGCACGACGAACTGGCCGCCTACCCGGCCGCGTTCGAGCAGTCGTGGCTGAAGGAAGAACTGCACGTGGCGCGCAACGTCAAGCCGTGGCTGTCGAAAGGCCTGTACCTCGGCTCGATCATGACGGGCATCGACCAGATCGTCTTCCGCGGCAAGGCGCCGTGGACGCTGCATCACACGCACGCCGACCACGAGTGCCTGAAGCCGGCGGCCAACTACAAGCCGATCGCGTATCCGAAACCGGACGGCAAGCTGACCTTCGACCGGCTGTCGTCGGTGTTCATCTCGAACACCAACCATGCGGAAGACCAGCCGATCCACCTGACGCTGAAGAACGACAGCGTGCCGGTGAATATCAACCTGGCCAAGTATGCGGGGCCGGAGGCGCGCTACTGTCCGGCCGGGGTGTACGAGTTCGTGCCGAGCGAATCGGGCGAGCGGCTGCAGATCAACGCGCAGAACTGCGTGCACTGCAAGACCTGCGACATCAAGGATCCGACGCAGAATATCGTGTGGGTGACGCCGGAGGGTGGCGGCGGGCCGAATTACCCGAACATGTAATTCACGCGGCGCCGACAGATTCGGGGTCAGGTCTGAAGTGCCACCCAAATGTTGGACAGCGAGGATAACTAGCTGATCGCGTACCGAATCCTGTACTTCACAGGACTCAGGCCCTTCAGCCTCGATTTAATGCGCTTGCAATTATAGTATTCGATGTAGCTTGTGATCGCGAGCTGTAACTGGTCGACGCTGCTGAATTTCGTTCGATGAAACATCTCGCTTTTGAGGATGCCAAAGAAGTTCTCCATCACTGCATTGTCATGGCAGTTG
>NZ_JBFUAC010000003.1:0-509592 GCF_056406475.1 Massilia sp. P1_C10 | reverse complement strand
GAATAGTCCCAAATGAGCCGCAGGACCGACAGCTTGAAGTCGGCGCTATACGGGCCGACCTGATTGCCCGCGATGAACGTGCCATGAGCCTGGAACCAGCTAATCCAACGATGGACCATCGAATGCGCAAGCCCGCGCTGCCTGGCCAGCTGCTTGTAGCCTATATCGCCATCAAGATACTGACGGACGACGGCCAGCTTGAATTGCTCGTCATACTTTGTCATAAACCACCTAAAAGTTGGCGTCCAACTTTTAGGTGGCACTTCAGACCTGACCCCGACCTTGTCGGCGCCGCGTGATCCGTCGATTACTGCGCCGTCAGGCCGCGGCGCTCGAGCAGCGGCTCGATCACCGGATCGCGGCCGCGGAAGGCCTTGAACATCTTCATCGCGTCCATCGTGCCGCCGCGCGACAGCAGCATCTTGCGGAAGTAGTCGCCGTTCTTGCGCGTCAGCCCGCCGTTCTCCTTGAACCACTCGACCGTGTCGGCATCCAGGCGCTCGGCCCATAGGTAGCCGTAGTAGCCCGACGAGTACCCGCCCGAGAACACGTGCGAGAAGTAGGTCGTGCGGTAGCGCGTCGGCACCGGCGCGAAGTCGATGCCCGCGTCCTTCAGGGCGCCGGCTTCGAACTGCAGCACGTCGGTCGGCACCTGCCCTGCCGCCAGCTGGTGCCAGCGCTGGTCGAGGATCGACGCGGCCAGGTACTCGGTGGTGCGATAGCCTTCATTGAACTTCTTCGACGCGATCACCTTGTCGAGCAGCTCCTGCGGCATCGGCGCGCCGGTCTGGTAGTGCTTCGCATAGTTCTTCAGCACTTCAGGCCACACCGACCACATCTCGTTGACCTGCGACGGGAACTCGACGAAGTCGCGCGGCACGCGGGTGCCGGAAAAGCGCGGGTACTTCACGTCCGAGAACATGCCGTGCAGCGCGTGGCCGAACTCATGGAACAGCGTGCGCAGTTCGTCGTAGGTCAGCAAGGTCGGCTCGCCGGCCGCCGGCTTCGGAATGTTCAGGTGGTTGGCGATGACCGGGTGGGTACCCATCAGCTTCGACTGGCCGACGTAGGCGTTCATCCAGGCGCCGCCGCGCTTGTTGCCGCGTGCGTAGAAGTCGGCGATGAAGATCGCCAGCTGCTTGCCATTGGCGTCCATCACGTCGAACACGCGCACGTCCGGGTTGTAGACCGGCAGGTCCTTGCGCTCCTTGAACGACAGGCCGTACAGCTTCCCGGCGGCGAAGAACAGGCCGTTGTTCAGCACATTGTTCAGCTCGAAGTAAGGACGCAGTTCCTGCTGGTCGAAGTTGAAGCGCGCGGCGCGCACCTTGTCCGAGTAGAAGTCCCAGTCGGCGGCCGACACCTGGAAGCCGCCCTTCTCCGCGTCGATCACCTTCTGGATCTCGGCCGCCTCCTTGCGCGCGTTGGCAACCGCCGGCTTGGCCAGTTCGGCCAGCAGCTTGTTGACGGCGCCGGTGTCGTGCGCGGTCTGGTCTTCCAGGATGTAGGCGGCGTGGCTCGGGTAGCCGAGCAGCTTTGCGCGTTCGGCGCGCAGCGTTGCGGTCTTGACGACGATGTCGCGGTTGTCGAACTGGCCGCCATGGCTGCCGCGGTTCAGCGACGCTTCGAGCAGGCGCTGGCGCGTGGCGCGGTTGGTCAGCACCGACAGCGATGCCTGGCCGGTGGTGTTCACGACCGGGATCACGAACTTGCCTTCCAGGCCGCGCTTCTTCGCTTCGGCCGCGGCCGCGTCGATCGCCTTGTCCGACATGCCCGCCAGTTCGGCGCGCGTGTCGACCACCAGCGCGGAAGCGTTGGCTTCATTCAGCACGTTCTGGCCGAAGCTGGTCTGCAGGCTCGCCAGTTCGGCGTTCAGCGATTTCAGCTTGGCCTGGTCTTCAGGCGACAGGCGCGCGCCGGCGCGCACGAAGTCGGTGTTGTAGCGCTCGAGCAGCCACGCCGATTCGGAATCGAGGTGCAGCGACGCGCGCTTGTCGTACAGCGACTTGATGCGCGCGTACAGCTTGGCGTTGAGGCGGATCGCGTCGCTGTGCGCGGCCAGCTTCGGCGCCAGGTCGCGGTCGAGCGCCTTCATGGTGTCGTTGGTGTTGGCGCCGGACAGGTTGCCGAACACGCTGCTCACGCGGTTCAGCAGCTGGCCCGAGCGCTCCATCGCAACGATCGTGTTCTCGAACGTGGCTGGCTTCGGGTTGTTGGCGATGGCGTCGATTTCGGCCATCTGCTGGCGCATGCCTTCGGCGAAGGCCGGCGCGTAGTCGGCGTCGTGGATCTTGTCGAAAGCAGGGTAGTGGAACGGGAGCGCGCTTTCGCGGGCGAAGGGGTTGGCGGGATCGAGCGCGCTCGGGGCGGCATGGGCGATCGATGAGAGGGCCATTGCGGAGGCGATCAGGAGAATGTGTGGTCGGGTCATTTTGTTCGGTCGTTGAATTCAAAAATGGGGCCAGGTCCGCAGGACCAGACCCCAACATGCATTACTCCGCGGTCAGGCCGCGGCGTTCGAGCAGCGGCTTGATGATCGGGTCGCGGCCGCGGAAATTGTGGAACATGTCCATCGCGTCCACCGTGCCGCCGCGCGACAGCAGCGCCTTGCGGAAGGTGTCGCCGTTCTTGCGCTGCAGGCCGCCGTTTTCCTTGAACCATTCGACGGTATCGGCGTCGAGCTTTTCAGCCCACAGGTAGCCGTAATAACCCGCCGAATAGCCGCCCGAGAAAGTATGCGAGAAGTAGGTCGTGCGGTAGCGCGGCGGCACCAGCGGGAAGTCGACGCCGCCTGCCTTCAGCGCGCTCGCTTCGAACGCCAGCACGTCGGTCGGGATCTGCGCCGGCGTCAATTGGTGCCAGCGCTGGTCGAGCAGCGACGCGGCCAGGTATTCGCTGGTGATGAAGCCCTGGTTGAACTTCTTCGCAGCCAGCACCTTGTCCAGCAGGTCCTTCGGAATCGGCGCGCCGGTCTTGTAGTGCTTGGCGTAGTTGGCCAGCACTTCAGGCCATACCGCCCACATCTCGTTGACCTGCGACGGATACTCGACGAAATCGCGCGGCACGCTGGTGCCGGCGAAGCGCGGGTACTTCACGTTCGAGAACATGCCGTGCAGCGCGTGGCCGAATTCGTGGAACGCCGTCTTCACTTCGTCGTAGGTGAGCAGGGTCGGCTCGCCGGCCGGCGGCTTCGGAATATTCAGGTGGTTGGCGGTGACCGGGTGGGTGCCCATCAGGCCGGACTGCGACAAGTATTCGTTCATCCAGGCGCCGCCCTTCTTGTTCCCGCGCGCGTACATGTCGGCGATGAAGATGGCCAGCTGCTTGCCATTGGCGTCGAACACGTCGAACACGCGCACGTCCGGATCGTACACCGGCAGGTCCTTGCGCTCCTTGAAGCTCAGGCCATACAGCTTGCCGGCGGCGAAGAACACGCCGTTGGTCAGCACGCTGTTCAATTCGAAGTAGGGCTTGAGCTGGTTCTCGTCGAAGCTGTACTTCGCCGCGCGCACCTTGTCGGTGTAGAAGTCCCAGTCGGCCGCGGAAGCCTGGAAGCCGCCCTTGCCGGCATCGATCACCTTCTGGATTTCAGCCGCTTCCTTTCGCGCGTTGGCGACGGCGGGCTTGGCCAGTTCGGCCAGCAGGTTGTTGACGGCGGTGGTGGTCTTCGCGGTCTGGTCGGCCAGCGAGTAGGCCGCGAAGTTCGGGAAGCCGAGCAGCGCGGCGCGTTCGGCGCGCAGCTTGGTCAGGCGCAGCACCAGGTTGCGGTTATCGAATTCGCCGCCGTGGCTGCCGCGCGCCAGCGATGCGGCCATCAGGCGCTCGCGCACCGCGCGGCTGGTCAGCACGGTCAGCGGCGCCTGGCCGGTGGTGTTACCGAGGACGATGACGAATTTGCCGGCCATGCCGCGCTTCTTCGCTTCGGCGGCGGCGGCGTCGATCGCGGCGTCCGACATGCCGGCCAGTTCGGCGCGGGTGTCGACCACCAGGGCGGAAGCGGCGACTTCCTTCAGCACGTTCTGCGAGAACTGCGTCTGCAGGGTCGCGATTTCGGCGTTCTGCGCTTTCAGCTTGTCCTTGTCGGCGGCCGACAGCCTGGCGCCGGCCAGCTCGAAGTCCTTGTTGTAGCGCTCGAGCAGGAACAGCGATTCCTTATCGAGGCCCAGCTTGGCGCGCTTGTCGTACAGGGTCTTGACGCGCCGGTACAGCTTGTCGTTCAGGTAGATGGCGTCGCTGTGCGCGGCCAGCTTCGGCGACATCTCGGTGTCGATCGCATCGAGCTTGTCGTTGGTGTTCGCCGATTGCAGGTTGGAGAAGGTGGTGCTCACGCGCGTGAGCAGCTGGCCGGAGCGCTCCATCGCCACGATGGTGTTGTCGAAGGTCGGCGCCTTCGGATTGTTGGCGATGCCGTCGATCTCGCGCAGCTGCTCGCGCATGCCGGCCGCAAAAGCGGGCAGGAAATGCTCGTCCTTGATCTTGTCGAAGGCGGGATAGTGGAACGGCAGCGTGCTGACCTTGGCGAACGGGTTCGACGCTTCCAGCGCCGCGGCGGCGGGAGCGGCGATGGCCGGATGGATCAGGGCGAGGCTGGCGGCGATCATCAGCAGGTGGGGACGGGTCATGGCATCTTTCACGGGCGCTTGGGAGAAGCTGCGGCTGGATAAGCGGCAGCACATGAGCACACGATCATAGCAGGGCGGTTTCCGTCCGTCGATGTATGCATGTGTCAATACGGCGACGCAGTGTTGGATGGAAGCCGACACCCGCAGGAGGTGGTGTTGGGCGCCGGCCACCGGAGCGCGGCACTGCGCCCCGTGCCGCTTGCTGGCACGCTCCCTGCATCTGAATGCATTGAGCTCGCAGGCTTGGAGCGATCAACCCGAAGCGTATTTATTCAAGGAGAACTGAAATGGAAACATTGACCATCAAGGACCTGCCGATTGCTGAAGACCTGGGGCAGGAAAAAATGGCTGCCGTCTGTGGCGGCATGGGCCGCACGCCGCAGCAAATTCTGGCGCACGAACTGACCGGCAAACCGGCGACCTGGCAAGGCCTGGTCCTCGGCGACGACGGCCGGCTGCACGTCCCGACGATCTAGCCGGTTGTATCAGCGAAGGCTGGTATCCATGCTGAGCTTGCTCTCACCAGTTCGGCGCTCAGCATGGGTTCCTGCCTTCGCAGGAACGACAGGCAAATCTCCCGAGCCTTAAGTCACGCCAATCGTTTTTCGATCCGCGTATCCGGCACCAGCCAGATGATCGCCACGCAGATGTACATGGCGAAGCCGACCCACGGATACCACAGCGACAGCGAGATGCCGGCGACGTACATGGCGATCGAGATCCAGCCCTTGGTGTCCTTGCCGATGGCGTCGGCCAGCGCCTGGTTCTCGCGATGGTGCGCGGTCAGCGCGCGGGCCAGTATGGTGTACGCAATCGCGCACATCAGCAGCACGAAGCCGTAAGCCGCGACCGGAGCGGTTTGGAAATGGTTCTCGCCCATCCAGGCGGTGACGAACGGCGTCAGCGACAGCCAGAACAGCAGGTGCAGATTCGCCCACAGCACGCCGCCGCTGATCTGCTGGACGACGTGAAGCATATGGTGATGGTTGTTCCAGTAAATCCCGACGTAGATGAAGCTGAGGACATAGCTGCCGAGGACGGGCAGCACAGGGATCAGGTCGTCGAACGACGCGCCATGTGGCACCTTCAGTTCGAGCACCATGATGGTGATGATGATGGCGATTACGCCATCGCTGAATGCTTCGAGTCGATTCTTGCCCATTAATTTTCGTCGCTACAAGCGTAGTTAGTAATCGCGATGCTGACACCTGCCTTTGCCGCTAGTTGTATCAGTTTGGGCGGCAAGTATGAGCATTGTGAGACGTAGCCCTGAACAAGAGCGACACCGAAATCTAGTATTGCATTTTGCACACCCGGATACACAACAAGGTTCGTAATTGTTCCCAGGTGCAAATTTAGGAACTCCGTCGCCTCCGCCGCCTGCTCGGCAAACTCGTCAAGCTTTGCGTCACTAGCGACAAAGCTAGCTCCAGATTCGCTATAGTATTTTCCCTTGAGAAGTCGCGGTTCGCCCTTCCTCCAGACTTGATCGACAGGCAGCGGATGCTGGCTCAACAGGGTATCAACATCGAGCCACTCACCAGAAATTCTCAAAATACAACTCATCTTTTCGCTTCACTTTTTAACTGATGCTACCCATGATGAGCTCGGCGCTCCAAGCCGCCACACTCAGTGTAAGAGAGTGAATTTGTGCGAAGCCACCCATTTGCAATGACCTCATCTACGCGTTCATAATCATTGTGATTCACTGTTCCTGGGCTCCACTAACTTCACGGCGACGCCGAGCATCGCGCCCGCTTTTGCCATCCCCTGATCGAAGGTGAAAATTGTGGCCCTGTGCGCGGCTGCAATGGCGAGGTGAAGAGCATTGCCAACACGCAGTGCGGTGCGCCATTTGTCCAACAAGATCACTGCATGCCGAAAAGCCGCATCGTCCACCCGAATTTTGCGAAGGGACGGTGCCACAAGCCATGTATAGGCGTCAATTGCCTTATCGGCTTCCCGCTCTGTAATTTGCCTTGTGCGAAGTTTGACACCCAGAGCCGACACAAGCTCGACTTCGGACCAGGAACTCATGACGAGCGGATCCCGATAGCTGGTCATCAACGCTTCAGCCGCTTCACTGCCCCGCCTCCGGAACCAGGAAAGCAAGCAGGACGCTCGTGTCAACGTAGCGCATCAATACCGGTCGGCTTCACGCAGCTTGCGAATAAACTCACGCGCGGACTCTTTCTGTGGCGTCATCTTGGCGCGGTGTTCGGCAAGACTGGGAATTTTCTGACGCGGCGGATCGCTCGCGACGAGCTTCACCACAGCGCGGCCACGTTTGGTGATAGTGATTTCCTCGCCCGCTTCCACCATGCTGATCAGCCGACTCAATTGCGTCTTGGCCTCGGCAAGCGTAAAAGTTGACATCACTCCTCCCAACTATTCAGATGGTCATCTGATAGTAGCATGCGGCGTCAATAGATCACATACAACTGAACATCGGGAACCGGCCTGCTGCACTCGCTACGACCCGGATTTTCGTGGCTACGGCATCAATCGTTCAACCTGTGTCGGAATGGCAGGCATATCGCTCTCGTTTTTATCTTGTGTCCGCTCTGTCATCCGAACATGAACTCAGCAACCGGGATCTCACGTGAACGTCAGACCGCATACTGACTCAAATCGTCCACCTAGGCGGCGTGATTTCATTGCAAGACTGCCGGCCGGGTCGCTTTTGAGAACACCACGCACGCAAATAGCACCTCAATCAAGCCACCAATTGCCGCGGACGTGACGGGCGAGACCGCTGCGAACAGGGCGACATTTCCGGCGACAATCAGGCTCATGCCCATCACCCAGAAAATGGCTCGTCCAAACATACTGGCAAAGACCAGGTAGCGGCTTCCTATCGTTACCATCATGGCTGGAAAAAACAGCACGGGCTTGAAGAGGAAAAGCCCGTACGCCATTGCGCAGCAAAGTATCAGCCAGATTGTCGACGCCATCCCGAGCTGGTTCAGGGCGTTGGCTTTGCTGGTCTTCGCGGGTCGCCCGAGCGCCTTCGTCAGAATGGCGCTGATGGGGTAAATCAGCGCGCCGCCGATGAGCAGCGTCCATACGGCCCGCTGCATCCCGAGCAGCTGGCACACCAGCGCGGCGGTAAGCCACACGAGTCCGGATACCAGAATGCCGGGGGCGCCGTCGAAGTGGGCGTGGCGCATCTCATCTTGCTGCTCTTCGGACACGGATAGTTGCATCGTTTTTCCTGGGATCGACTGAGACTGAAAACAAGGAGCCGCGATCACGTCGCGCAAGTGAGCAATACTCCCACGAAATTGCCTCAAAGACAACAATCTGATTGTTCAGCCAGCGATCGGTTTACGGCTCGCCGTGGGAGCAGACGCAGATCTTGTTGCCGTCCACGTCGCGAAAATAGGCGCCGTAGTAGTGGGCGTGATAGTGAGGCCGCAGTCCCGGGGCGCCTTCGCACCGTCCGCCTTCCGCGAGAGCGATCGCATGGCTGCGATCGACCATCTCCGGCGACGACGCCAGCAAGGCGATCATGTTGCCGTTCCCCGGCGCCGCCTGATGATGATCGAAGGGGGCGCCAAGAATAAGCAACGGGCGCGGCGATTGCGCTGCATGCCAGCCGGCCCATGGTTTTTCGGGGTCGCAAAATTTGAGGAACAGGCCGAGCTCATTCATCAGCCTCGAATAGAATCCGAACGCCCGGTCGAAATCGTTTGTACCGATGAACACGTGTGATATCACTGGCGGCCTCTGCTGCTCATAGCGGTTCGACCCGTTGGCCGGGACCGGACAGCTCGTGATAGATGTCGTCGAGATAGGTCGCGATTTCCTCCGCGGCGAAGGTCGGCGGAATAACGACATCGTGGATGCTGGCGCGTTTGCCGTCTTCCAGGCGATACACGTGCCAGGCATCGTTCTCCCGCCGCACCTCCAACTGGAACCGACCGTAGATGTTGAATTTCATGGGGTCAGTTTAGCGCAGCCGCCTCAATCGCGAATGGGGTCGGGTCCGCAGGACCAGACCCCGGGCGCGGGTTCACGCCTCGTTGGCGCTGCACGGCTGCGCTTGCGGGTGCGCGGCGGCGTGGGGCTGCGCCGCCGGCAGGAACGGCGTGTGCTGCTCGCACCAGCGCTCGAAGGCCTCGGCCGGCATCGGCCTGGCGGCGAACCAGCCCTGCACGTAATCGCAGCCGAGCTCGCCCAGCAGGCGCCATTCGGCGGCGCTCTCGGCGCCCTCGGCCACCACGCACAGGCCCAGCTGATGGCCCAGCTGGATGATCGACTCGAGCAGCGCCGAGCCGTCGCCCTTCTCGGTGATGCCATTGACGAACGCGCGGTCGATCTTGAGTTCCGACACCGGCATCTTTTGCAGGTAGATCAGCGACGAGTAGCCGGTGCCGAAATCGTCGATCGACAAGGTGAAGCCGATCGCCCGCAGCGCCGCCATCACGGTCAGCGCGGCGCCGGCGTCGGTCATCGCGCCGCTCTCGGTGATCTCGAGCTGGATGTCGGCCGGATCGGCGCCGGTCTCGGCCAGCATCGCCGCCAGCCGCTCGGGGAAGCCGGCTTCGTCGAGGTCGCAGCTCGACAGGTTGACGGAAATCTGCAGCGGTCGCCCGGCGCGCCGCCACTGCACCGTCTGCGTCATCGCCTGGCGCAGGATCCAGCGCGTCAACTGGCCGATGCGGCCGGTCTGCTCGGCGAACGGGATGAACTCGGCCGGCGGCACCAGGCCGCGCTCCGGATGCTGCCAGCGGATCAGCGCTTCGGCGCTGATGACGGCGCCGTCGGCGAGGCGCACCTTGGGCTGCAGGAACATGCGCAGCTCGCCCTGCTCGACCGCGCGGCCCAGTTCGGACAGCAGGCCCAGGTCGGCGCGCTGCTGCGATTCGAGCGCGCTGCTGTACTCGGCCCAGCCCTGGCGATGCGCGCGCGCATGGTCGAGCGCCATCTCGGCATTGCGCAGCAGCTCCGTCATGCCGGGACCGCCGCTCTGCGTGCCGGCGCCGGCGCCGGCACGCGCCACGCCCACCGCGAGCGACAGGTCGACGGTCTGGCCGTTGACTTCAATCGGCGCCGCGAACGCCTGTTCGATCTGGCGCCGCACCGCGTCCAGGCGGCCGGCGTCGTCGACCAGCAGGCAGAACTGGTCGGCATGCAGCCGGCTCACCTGGCCGACCTCCAGCGCCGACAGGCGCGACGCGGTTTCGACCAGCAGCCGGTCGCCGATTTGCGGACCGAGCGTCTCGTTGATCGCCTTGAAGCGCTCGATGTTGAGCACCAGCACCGCCAGCGGCTGCTGGCCGGCCAGCTGCTCGCCCGACTGCAGCATCAGTTCGCGGTTCGGCAGGCCGGTCAGCGTGTCGTGGGTGGCAAGATGCAGCGCCTCGCGCCGCAGGTTGCGCGAGCGCACGGCCAGGCCGGCGCAGAACAGCAAGGGCAGCAACAGGTCGGCGGCGTAGTTGAGCCACGATCCGTGCACCGAAAAGCGCGCCCACTGCGGGTTGCCGGTGAGAAAAGCCAGCAAGATGGGCGAGTAGTACAGCGCCAGCGGCAGGTTGCCGAAAAATAGCATCGCGCACAGCTTGTCGCCGGCGCGCCAGCCGCGCCAGGTGCCCGCCAGCAGCAGCGGGAACGAGGCCAGCAGCAGGATCCACGCGTTGGCCTTCGCCATCACGTCCGGACGCCAGTAGAAGATCGGGATCTGCAGGAAGAACAGGACCACCGTCACCCAGCTCAGGCGGTTCAGCAGCGGCGAATGCTGGTGGAACTTGCCGACCCGCGCGACCACCAGCTGGCGCGTCACGCAGGCCAGCGTGACGACCGGGAACACCGCGTAGAGGCTGGCGTAGGGCGCGTTCGACAGCACGTAGGAAAAGCCGCCGTAGCCCCACTTGTAGGCGGCGTAGCAGCTCAGCCATGCCACCAGCAGCGCGTAATCGCGGTCGCGCAGCGCCACGCCGAACAGCGCGCAAAACACCGCGATGGCGACCAGGCCGACCAGGATGGCCAGGTTGTCGTGGTCGAAGCGCTGGTCGGCCTCGAACACGCTCGCCAGGTCGACCCGCTCCACCGTTACCGGCTCGGTGCGGTTGAAGGTGGAAAAATACGACAGGCGGGCGTAGCGCCATTTGGCGTCGTCCATATCCGGAAAGAACACGTGGCGGCTGGTCAGCAGCGCGTTCGAGCGTGTGCCTGCGTGCCGCCCGGCGGCGATCAGGCGGCCCTTCGCGTCGAACACCTCGACGTCCGCGTACGAGGCCGCGAAAGCCAGCGATTGCCCCGCCGGGATCGCGGCGCCGGCGCGGACCCAGCAGCTTGCGCCCTGCGGCAACATCACCTTGCCGTCGGCCGCATGGCGCCAGCCATCGGCCGGCACCGCGCCCCGGTCGAACAGGTCGGCGCGATTGCACAGGTAGTCCACCGCCACCGGTTCCGCGCGCAGGGCCGTCGCGAACAGGCCGAGCACGACGAACGCCATCATGCGCGTCAGCAATCGCATCAGGGAGGTCGGCGCCGCGCCGGTATGAGGGACAAGGAAATGCATGAAGTGTTTCTGAACGGCCGCAGGTATCGATCGACCATACGTGAATGACTGCCATAGACATCGCATGCTGTCATGGAACCGAATTTAACGCAATCTTGAGAAAGACTTAATTTTAAATAATGCAACAGATTCACACCGTGCCGACAAGAATCAGCGACGCCGGCTCGCCAGTGACGGGGTGGAGCGGCTCGCGCAGCTCGGCCAGGCGCAGTCCGGCGTCATGAAACAGGCGCACCCAGCTTTCCAGTGCGCGGAAATACCACGGCGGCGGATCGAAGAAGCCGACGGAAAATACCGCCCACGATCCTTCGCGCCAGCCATCGGCGTAGGGGGCGTCGCCGCAGGCCATCAGCGGATGCGTTTTTCGACCAGGAACAGATGACCTGGGCGTCGTTGAATTGTGTCATCGGTTGTTCAGCCGTGCGCGCATTGTCTTGAACAAAATATATCATTAACTCATCATCAATCGAATGGAGCAATCATGCTGAAAACCACCCTGCGCGTCGCGACGAGCACCCTCCTGCTGCTGGCTTCGGCCGCCGCCATGGCGAACCCTGCCACCACCAGGAATCTCGCGATCGCGGGCGTGTTCCAGGAAGTCGTCGGGCCGTCGGCGCGCTGCCCGAGCAACTTCGGCGGCACCATCATGGGACACGGCGACGGCGCCCTGACCGGCAAAGTCGTCTTCATCGCCTCCGACTGCATCACGCCGTCGGGGCCGTTGTACAATTTCAGCGAGGGGCGCATCGTCATCGTCACCGTCACCGGCGAGCAGATTTTCGCCAACTACAGCGGCCAGTTCGTGCCGACCGGCGCGGGCGCCAATTACGTGTTCAGCGGCGCCACCTTCCAGGTCACCGGCGGCAACGGGCGCTACGCCAAGGCGACGGGTGGCGGCACGCTGGCGGGCGGCTCGGACATGGTCACCGGCCAGGGGCAGCTCCAACTGTCGGGGCAGATCACGTTCGAGGATAAGTAACCCCCGCGGCGGCGATCGATCACAGGGCTTTTAACAGCGCCATTTCGTAGTCGCCGTCGTCGACCAGGCGCTCCCAGCCGTTGAATTTGCCCAGGCCGAGCGTGCGCGCCATCGACAGCAGCAGGCTCTGCCCCGCCGCGGCGCGATCCGGCATCAGCTGGTACACGGGATCGGCAAACGCGGCCGCCGGCGTGGTGATGCTCCAACCCATCGCGCGAAACTGCGCGATCACGTCGTTCAGCCACAGCGCGTTGATCAGGTTGTGGTGCAGCAGGATCACCTGCGCGATGTCGCGTCCCTGCAACTGTTGCGACAGTGCGCGGTAGGCCAGCGCGCGCTGCCGGATGTGCGACAGGTACAGCGCCTTCAGCGGGGCCAGGTCGGCCTGCGGATTTTTCTGGAGGATCTCGCGCAGCTTGTCGTCGAAGCGCCAGTCGCTGGTGTCGAGGCTGACGTAGGCGTTGCGGTAGCCCTGCCGGCGCAGGAAGTCGCGCATGCCGTCGCGCTTTTCCGGCGTGTTCCCCTCGCGCAGGAAGGTGAAGCGAAACCACTTCTGGTAGCCGGGCAAGTCGCGGATCACGGCATCGCAATCGAGCACTTCCTGCTGGTACTGCGCCAGGCTCAGCTGGGCGCTGTTGAGGTCGGGATGGGTAACCGTGTGGTTGCCGATCGCGTGGCCGGCCTGGCCCCACGCGCGCGCCAGCGCGTAGCCTTCGGGCCGGTCGGCGCCGTTGTTGGCGGTGACGAACAGCGCGGCCTGCACCTTGTTGCGCGCCAGCGTGTCGAGCAGCGCCTGGTTGCGCTGCGGCGGCGTCATCAGCGGCGTGGCGCCCAGCTTGGGGCCGTCATCGAAAGTGAACGCGACCGATTGGGCCTGCGCGGAAGATGCCAGCGCCAGCGCGGCCAGCAATAGGAGTCGCTTCAGCATCAGTAATGCGGCGGCGGTTCGTTGGACGGGGCATTCGGCCCCGACTGCGCGGCGTTGCGCACGTGTTCCAGCAGCTGCGCGACCATCGCTTCGAGCTGGTCGATGCGCCGGCTTTGCTGGTACACCACGTCGTTGAGCGACTCGACCAGGTCTTCCTGGTGCGCCAGCTTGATTTCGATATCGATAAAACGGTCTTCGTCACTCACGGCGGGCTTCCGATGCAAAACCGCCATTATGCGCGATGTGCGCATATGCGCGCTAACGCACGGAACACTCGTCAATTCCGGAGCAACATGTGCGCATGGAAACTCTTTCAGACCACTTCATCGACTGCGCGGCGCCGGCCGCGACGTCCTTGCGTCTGGCCGGACGGCCGGACCTGTTGACCGCGCAAAAAGTCGAGGTCGGCATCATCCTGCAGGCGATGCTGGGCACGCCTGCGGCTGCGGAATACATGGAAAGCAACGCGATCGACCCGCAGGTCGCGCACCGCGTGCTGTACCAGCCGGAGCAGCGGCGCGGGCTGCATGACAAGTTCGGGATTCGCTGCTGATGGGTTGGGTCAGGTCCGGTGGACCTGACCCCGATGTTGAACGCCGGCGCCGGAAAATAGGTCGCAGTTGATCTCGCCGCGGCGACCAAACCGGGGTCAGGTCCAACGGACCTGACCCCCGGCCATTCGCAAATTATGCGAAATTTCGCATAATCTACGGCTTCGGCGTCGCCAGCAAGGCTTTCAGACTCGCCAGCCTGTCCTTCGGCGAAATAATTTCCGATTCCATCGGCGCGGCCGTGCCCACGTCCAGCGCCATCTCCTTGATGAAGCGCGACGGGTCGCAATGCACCTGCTCGCCCGCACGCTTGCGCTGCTTGCACCAGGTAATCTGCAAGGTGCGCTGCGCCCGCGTGATGCCGACGTACATCAGGCGCCGCTCTTCCTGCACGCGCGCGCCGATCGTCTCGACCGAGGCGTCCGGATCGCCCTTGTGCGGCAAAATCCCCTCCTCGCAGCCGACCAGGAACACGTGCGGGAACTCCAGCCCCTTGGACGCATGCAGGGTCGACATGCGCACCGCGTCGGGCTCCTCGTCCTGGCCTTCGAGCATGCTCATCAGCGCGACCATCTGGGTCAGCTCGAGCAGGTTCTTTTCCTCGCCCGACTTGTCCTTGCCGCCGCAGCCGCGCTCCTTGAGCCAGTTGGTGAACTCCAGCACGTTCTGCCACTTGCTCTGCGCCGCGCGGTCCTCGAAGGTGTCGTACAGGTAGGACTCGTAATTAATTTCCTTCATCATGTCGTCGAGCACCGCCGCGGCATTCTCGCCGCTGCCCGACGGCCCCGGCCGGCTCGCGCGCGACTCGAGGTTGTTGATGAAGTTGCAGAACTCGCGCAGCGGAATCAGCTGGCGGTCGGCCAGCTTGGCCTCGATGCCGCCCTTGAGCGCGGCCTCGAACAGCGAACAGTTCCACTGCTTCGAAAACGCGCCCAGCACCTCCAGCGTGGCCATGCCGACGCCGCGTTTCGGCGTGGTCACGGCGCGGATGAAGGCCGGGTCGTCGCCGTCGTTGGCGATCAGGCGCAGGTAGCTGATGATGTCCTTGATCTCGGCCTTGTCGAAGAAGCTCTGGCCGCCCGAGATCGTGTACGGAATGCGCTCCTTGCGCAGCGCCTGCTCGATCACGCGCGCCTGGTGGTTGCCGCGATAGAGGATCGCGTAGTCGGACCACTTGTTCTTGCGCTGGAAGCGGTCGGCCGAAATCATGATGGCTACCTGCTCGGCTTCCTGGTCGTCGTTCTGCATGCCCAGCACCTTGAGCGGCTCGCCCAGCCCGTGTTCGGACCACAGCTTCTTGTCGAACAGCTTCGGGTTGTTGCCGATGACCGCGTTGGCCGCCTGCAGGATGCGCGTGGTCGAGCGGTAGTTCTGTTCGAGCTTGATCACCTTCAGGTCGGGAAAGTCGACGCCCAGCGTCTTCAGGTTCTCGACCGAGGCGCCGCGCCACGCGTAGATCGCCTGGTCGTCGTCGCCCACGGCAGTGAACATCGGCTTCTTGCCGATGCCGGTGACCAGCAGCTTGACCAGCTCGTACTGGCAGGTGTTGGTGTCCTGGTACTCGTCCATCAGCAGATAGCGCAGGCGCCGCTGCCACTTGTCGCGGATCGGATCGTTGTTGCGGAACAGCTCCACCGGCAGGCGGATCAGGTCATCGAAGTCGACCGCCTGGTAGGCCGACAAGGTCGCCACGTAGCTGCGGTAGACGCGCGCGGCCTGCGCCTCGTCCTCGTCGGCGGCGTCGCGGATCGCGTCCTCCGGGTCGACCAGGCCGTTCTTCCACAGCGAGATCGCATTCTGGATGCTGCGGATCAGCTGCTTGTCGGTGGTGATCGCCAGATCCTGCACCAGGCCGAAGCAGTCGTCGCTGTCCATGATCGAGAAGCGGTCCTTCAGGCCCACGCCGGCGGCCTCCTGGCGCAGGATCTTCACGCCCAGCGAGTGGAAGGTCGACACGGTCAGCTGCTTGGCCTGGCGCGGCTGCTTGAGCAGCTTGGCGATCCGCTCCTGCATCTCGAGCGCCGCCTTGTTGGTGAAGGTCAGCGCGGCGATGGTGCGCGGATCGTAGCCGCGGTCCTCGATCAGGTGCGCGATCTTCTGCGTGATCACGCGCGTCTTGCCCGAGCCGGCGCCGGCCAGCACAAGGCAGGGGCCGTCGAGGTAGATCACGGCCTCGCTCTGGGGAACGTTCAGGCCGAACTTGGGGGCGTTGGACATCGGGAAGGGGACTTTGCAGGATTACAGCCGGCCATTGTACCGCGTCACACGCGCCGGCGAGCATCCCGGCGACGAAACGGGACCGGTCAGGCCGGCCGCGCGTTCACCCCGCACAAGGTCGACAGCATACGGATCTGCTCCTGTTGCAGCGCAATCAACTCTTCCCATTGCTTGACCTTCAGCGCATCGATTTTTTCGTGCAGCGCCATGATTTCCAGTTCGGCCTTGAGGTTGATCTCGTAGTCGTTGCGCGCATCCATCCGGTCCTTCTCGCCCTGGCGATTCTGCGACATCAGGATCACCGGCGCCTGGATCGACGCCAACATCGACAGGAAAAGGTTGAGCAGGATATAGGGGTAGGGATCGAAGCCCTTGCCGCCGTTGCGCGCCAGCAGCCAGGAGTTGAGCAGAACCCAGCCGCATAACACGATCGCGAACAGCATGATGAAGGTCCACGAGCCGCCGAAGCGCGCCACCGCGTCGGCGGCGCGCTGGCCGAACGACGGCGGTTCCGGGGCTTCGAGCAAAGTGCGGGTGATCGGCAGGCGCGCCGCGATGTGCTCTGCGACCCGCTCGTGGCTGCGCTTTTGCAGCGCCTGGTACGTGGCCTGGTATCCGTTGCGCTTATGTTTCATGGGTGCACCTCCGAAAGCGGCAGTGTAATCGAATCGGCGCCGGGCGCACCGGATGAATATGTCTTGCGGCCCGCATGCGTTACCATCTTGCTTTAAACGCGCCGCGCGCGTGCGCCGTACTTTGCGAGACCACCATCATGAAATTTGAACACCTCATCGAAATCAACGACCCGCTCAACCCGCTGATGGACGAGCTGTCGCGCGAGCAGCTCTGGCGCGGCCTGGTGCTGCACGCCGACTCGCCCAAGCTGTTCGTGCCGCACCTGGACGAGTGCACCATCAGCGACCGCACCGGCGAAGGCTTCCGGCGCCGCCGCCGCTTCGGCGAACTGTCGATCGACGACCGCGTGATCCTCACGCCGCTGCAGGAAGTGCGCTACGAAGTGCACGAGCAGGGCGACATCAGCGCGTCGAGCCTGTCGGTGACGATCGAGGCGCCGTCCGAAGGCCGCCTGTTCGTGCGCTTCCGCTACGACGACGGCCACGACGCCGCCACCGACGCGGCCAACGCGATGTACGACGAATTCAAGAAGTCCGCCTACCAGGAAGCGGACATCGACGCCATCCGCATCCTGCGCGAACTGGCGGCCGAGGGCCGGCTCGACGCCAGCTACCTGAACTAGACGCCCGGCCCGTCGCAGGCGCCGCCGATGTCGGTTGCGCCCTTGGCCAGTTCCGCGTGCAGCGCGCGCAGCGCCGTGCGCACGCCCTCCTCGATCACCGGATGGTAGAACGGCATCGCCAGCATCTGGTCGACCGTCATGCGCGACTGGCAGGCCCACGCCAGCAAGTGCCCCAGGTGTTCGGCGCGCGGGCCGATCATCTCGGCGCCGAGGAAACGCCCGCTCCCATATTCCCCATACACGCGCAGCATGCCGCGGTTCTGCAGCATCACGCGGCTGCGGCCCTGGTTCTCGAACGACACCGAGCCGATCGCGAACTTCGGCATGCCGTCGGCGCACAGCTCGCGATAGGTCGCGCCCAGCGTGGCGATCTGCGGCTCGGTGAACGCGATGGTCAGCGCGGTGCGGCGCAGGCCGGGACGCACGTCGGGATAGCGCCCGGCGTTGTCGCCGGCGATGCGGCCCTGGTCGGCCGCTTCCGGCAGCACCGGGCGCTCGTCGTCGGCGTCGCCGGCGATGAAAATGTGGCTGGTCCCGCACTGCATGGTGCAGCGGTCGAACAGCGGAATGCCCCTGCCATCCAGCGCCAGCCCGGTGTGCTCGATGCCGATGGCGCCCACGTTCGGCGTGCGGCCGGCCGCGGTGAGCACGTAGTCGAAGCGTTCGCTGCGCTCGGCGCCGGAGGCGTCGCGCGTGGTCAGCATCACCGCATCGCCATCGGGCTTGGCGTCCACGACCTGGTGCTGGAAGCGCAGGTCGAGTTCTTGGCACAGCGTCCTGGTGGCCGCATGCAGCACCAGCGGATCGGTCACCTGCGCGACGCTGCCGCCGCGCGCGAAGAAGCTCACGCGCACGCCGAGGCGGTGCATCGCCTGGCCCAGTTCGAGGCCGATCACGCCGGTGCCGATCACCGCCAGCGATGACGGCAGGTCGGCCAGCTCGAAGATGTCGTCGCTGGTGATCGCGCGCGGGCCGGCTTGGGCCAACTGCGGCAGCCGGGTCGGGGTCGAGCCGGTGGCGATAACGATGCGTTTGGCGTTGACGACGGAGTGGTCGCCCACCTGCAAGGCCTGCGGGCCGGTGAAGCGCGCGTGGCCGCGGAGCTTGTCGGCCGCGGGGATCTCGTCGACGCCTTCGAGCACGAAGCCGACGAAGCGGTCGCGCTCGCGCCGCACGCGCTCCATGACCGCCTTGCCGTCGATGCGGATATCGCCGGCGTGCACGCCGAAGCCGGGCGCCGCCTGCAGCATATGGGCCGCTTCGCTGGCGGCGATCAGCAGCTTGCTCGGCATGCAACCGACGCGCGCGCAGGTGGTGCCGTACGGGCCGCCTTCGATCAGCACGGTGCGCTGGCCTTGCGATGTGGCGGCGCGGTACGCCGACAGGCCGGCGGTGCCCGCGCCGATGACTGCAACGTCAACTTCGATTGTTTTCATGGAGATGGCATAAGTGGATGCCAGCCAATGATACGCTGCCTCGGCAAACGATAGCGTCGGCGTCAAACCCGGGGCCAGGTCCGGCGGACCTGACCCCATTATGGTCGGCGGCGCCGGCTTCGAGTGTCTGGCAAATCATGCGCCGCCCGGACAGAATCCCTTATTGGTACTCGAATCCGAATTTGAACTTGGTTTCAATCACCGTGTCCGGCGCAATACCCTCCGGCTGCGGATAGCGCTTGAGCGCGCGGTCCGCAATCGGCCGCATGGAAGCCTCGAAGGAACCCTTGACGCTTCGCGATCTTCGGTCCTCCATTGCGTTGCCGTCCAGCCATCCCCCTACGGCGACCTCCTGGGTTTCCTCGGTGTTAATGTCGATCCGCGGCACGGCCGGTTCGAAGCGCAACTTCACGCTGCCGCCCAGGCTCATCCTGTCCGCCTTTACGGGATAACGGACTTCGCCGGTCATGGTCGCCATCACGCCGATCACATAATTGCATTGCGCCAGACGCGGTTTCGGCCAAGTCTGAAGCTCCGCGACGAAACGGTCCGGGTCGTCCCGGTTCGCCGCGCTGACTTTGCAAACACCGGTGCCGAATTCATTTTTCGGCCGGTTCGCCCACCACAGCGAAGCCGCCATGTCCGGACCATGTTCGGGCGCGGCAAAGCCGGCCATCAGGCTGTACATCGCCGCCTTCTGGCCGCCGTCGAACGCGTTCGAATAGAACCCCACGGCGCGGTCCCAGTCGGGTTTGACGCAGACGCCGTGGTCGAACATGGCGCCCGCCAGCAGGTGTACTTCCGGATAGTTCTTTGCCAAACCCTCGGTGAGGCGGGCGACGGCTGAGGCGCAGTCGCGCGCCTCCACATACAATGCCACTTTACGGACCACCTCGTCGCCTGCGGTGATGCGCCTTGCGGTGGCCGGGATGGCAAGCGTGATCAGGACGGTGAGCGCAGCCAGGCGAGCGAGCGTGTGCATTTGATTTATTGCCCAAAGGGTAAGGTTGCCCAAGCTTACCGTGACGTTTCGGAGATGTCGAGCGGAAACTATTCGCCGCTAAATGTCCAGCGGATCGACTTCCAGTCCCCACTTCACGCGGCTCTTCATGTCGCGCAGCATCCCGAGCCACTCCTTGAGGAAGGCCTGCAGCGCCGGCCGCGAGCTCGACTCCACCAGCAGCTGCGCGCGGTCGACGTTGTGCACGCGCGTCATCGTCATCGGAATCGGATCGTTGATGGTGATGCCTTCGACGTGCAGGCAGTCGCGCGCCTGCTCGAGGAACTCGATCGCCGTGGCCAGTTCGCGCGCCTCGGCGCGCAGCAAGGCCTGGTACATGAACGGCGGCAGCATGGCCTGGCGGCGCTCCACCAGCAGGCCGTCGGCGAAGCGGTCGTAGTCGTGGTTCATCACCGCCCCATACAGCGGGTGCGTGGCATAGCGTGTCTGCACCAGCACTTCGCTCACGCTCCCGCCCTCATTGCGCGCGGCGCGTCCGGCGCGCCCGGCCACCTGCATCAGCTGCGCGAACAGGCGCTCGCTGGCGCGGTAGTCCTGCGAGAACAGCGCGGTGTCCGGATTGAGGATGCCCACCAGCGTCAGCTTCTTGAAGTCGTGGCCCTTGGCGACCATCTGGGTGCCGATCAGGATGTCGACCTCGCCGCGGTGCACGGTGTCGAACGCCGCCTGCGCGCTGCCCTTCTTGCGCGTCGAGTCGGCGTCGATGCGCAGGATGCGCGCCTCGGGAAACAGCTGCTGCAGGCCCTCCTCGACGCGCTGCGTGCCGCGCCCCAGAGGCTGCAGGTCGACGTTGCCGCAAGTCGGGCAGTGGCGCGGGATGCGCAGCTCCAGGCTGCAGTGGTGGCAGCGCAGCCGGTGCTCGGGCTTGTGCAGCACCATGAACGAGGTGCAGCGCGTGCATTCGCTGATCCAGCCGCACGACTCGCAGGTGATCACCGGCGAGTAGCCTCGCCGGTTCAGGAACAGCAGCGATTGCTCGCCGCGCTCCATGCGCTGGCGCAGCGCCGCCACCAGGTGCGAGGTCAGGCCGTCTTTCGGGCGGTCCTTCTCCATGTCCAGCAGCTTCACGCGCGGCAGCACGGCGTCCTTCACCGCGCGCTCGCGCAGCTCCAGCTTGCGGTAGCGCCCCGAGCCCGCGTGGTGCCAGCTCTCCAGCGACGGGGTGGCGGAACCGAGCACGATCGGGATCGCCAGCTGGCGCGCGCGCCACACCGCCAGGTCGCGCGCCGAGTAGCGCAGGCCTTCCTGCTGCTTGTACGAGGGATCGTGCTCCTCGTCGATGACGATCATCTTCAGGTTCGGCAGCGAAGCCAGCACCGCCAGCCGGGTGCCGAGGATGATGCGGGCCTGGCCCTGGTGCGCCGCCAGCCAGTGCAGCATGCGTTCGCCCTCCGACAGGCTGCTGTGCAGCGTGGCCAGCATCAGGCCGGGGAAGCGCGCGCGGATGTTGCCCTCCAACTGCGGCGTGAGGTTGATCTCGGGGACCAGGATCAGGATCTGCGCCTGCGCGTCGCGCGCCAGCACTTGCGCGCAGGCCTGCAGGTACACCTCGGTCTTGCCGCTGCCGGTCACGCCGTACAGCAGGATCGGGGTGAAGCCGGCCGCGCCGCCGATCGCGTCGGCCGCGTCCTGCTGCGCCGGATTCAGGCGCGGCATGTCGAGCGGCGTGGCGTCGGTCGCGCCGTCGAACTTGGCCAGCTTCTTGATCGCGCGATCCAGCGCTACCGTGGTTTGCACGCGCAGGTTCTTCGGCAGGCCGGGCAGCGCCACTTCGCCCAGCGGGCGCTGGTAGTAATCGGCGGCGAAGGCCGCCAGCGCCAGCCATTCGGGCGACAGCGGCGCCAGCTGGGCGCGCACCGCGAGCGCGTCTTTGAGCTTGTCGGCCGGGACATCGGTGCTGTGCCCGACGGCCACAATGAGCCCGACTACTTCGCGATGGCCGAAACTGACCTGCGCCAGCTGGCCCGGCAAGGGCTCGGCGCCCGGCGCGCACGGCCAGCGGTAGTCGAAGCAGCTGTTGAGCGGCGTGTCGAGTGCAACGGTCAGGATGCAGAAGGTCATCGGGGCCGATTCAGCCGTGTGCGCGGCGCCGCCCAGGGGCGCCAAACAGGTCGCACGGGCATGTGGACAACTTTGTGGACAATGGCATCGGGGCAGTGTCGAATAGTTTGTTGTTAATCAAGAGAGTCGCCGAACTACCAAAAATCAATCAAAAAAATATCTTCATAATCAATGAGTTGCAAATCGCTCCCTAGGAGGCCAGCCACCGTTCCTGTAACCGCCCGATTGTGCATAACTGGGCGATCCGATGGAATTTCTGTAGTCGCGAGCTTGTGCGAAAAACCACTTTCGGCCGTTGCGGTGCACCAAGCCGGAGCGCACTAGATATTTATGCAGCACGAATTTCTAGTCTAGGAAATTCAATACCAAAATATCATGCAGTGCAACACACAGCTCATGTGTTACTTGCGGAAATTCGCTAAGTCACGGTAAACCAAGGGTTTTCTGTTTTTATCCCCACAAGCTGTGGGTAACTTTGTGGACAATCTTCGTCAAACCATCGTTTCACTCTGCACCGCGCCACGATTGCGGCTGTCGTGCTGCACCGCAAGATTTTTTAATTCGTTAAGAATCAGTGACTTGGCGGAGCGATGAAAAATGCGACCGAATATGCATTTCTCAGTCTTGCTTATTTGAAACTTGTGTATAAGTGTGATTTTGTATCGGCAATCTCACCCGGCGACGCGCCCCGAAATGGCGCGGGCCGCCGCCGCGCGTACCCAAACTACATCAGCCGGCCCGTTGCGCGCGGCTGAAACGGTGCACTGCCTCGACCATCGCCGTCACCGATTCCGGCGGCGTGAACTGGGAGATGCCGTGACCGAGGTTGAACACGTGGCCCGAACCCGGCGTCGGCGTGCCGTACGACATCAGCGAGCGCTCCACTTCGGCGCGGATTTGCTCCGGGTTGGCGAACAGGATGGCCGGATCGAGGTTGCCCTGCAGCGCCACCTTGTGGCCCACCAGCGCGCGCGCCTTGCCCAGGTTGACGGTCCAGTCCAGGCCCACCGCGTCGGCGCCGATGTCGGCGATCTGGTCGAGCCACAGGCCGCCGCCCTTGGTGAACACCACGGCGGGGATGCGCACGCCGTCCTTGTCGCGTTTGAGCTGGCCCATCACCTGCTGCATGTACGCCAGCGAGAACTCCTGATAGGCGCCGTCGGCCAGCGCGCCGCCCCACGAGTCGAAGATCATCACGGCCTGCGCGCCGGCGTCGATCTGCGCGTTCAGGTACTGCGCCACCGCCGCGGCGTTGGTCGCCAGGATGTGGTGCATCAGGTCCGGCCGGTTGTAGGCCATCTTCTTAATAGTGTGGAACTCCTTCGAGCCGCCGCCTTCGACCATGTAGCAGGCCAGCGTCCACGGGCTGCCGGAGAAGCCGATCAGCGGCACGCGGCCGTTCAGGGCGCCGCGGATCTGGGTGACGGCCTTGAACACGTAATCGAGCGACTCCATGTCCGGCGCGCGCAGCGCCATCACGTCGGCCTCGGTGCGCAGCGGGCGCTCGAACTTGGGGCCCTCGCCGTCGACGAAATACAGGCCCAGGCCCATCGCGTCGGGCACGGTCAGGATGTCCGAGAACAGGATCGACGCGTCCAGCGGGTAGCGGTCGATCGGCTGCAGCGTCACTTCGGTGGCGTAGTCCGGATTTTTCGCCAGGCCCAGGAACGATCCGGCGCGCTCGCGCGTGGTGCGGTACTCCGGCAGGTAGCGGCCCGCCTGGCGCATCAGCCATACCGGCGTGTACTCGGTGGGTTGGCGCAGCAGCGCGCGCAGGAATGTGTCGTTCTGGAGCGGGGCGAATTGTGGCATCGGAGACAAGTGGGTGCTTGAAGAAAGGCGCTATTATCGCACTGTATGGGCGCGCGCCGACCGTGACGGGCTGGCAGTTTGGCGCGGGATTATCTATCATGCCATACCCCCTCAACCCGAGCGCACCTCCCCATGACCATATCGAACAGCAAACAAGCCGCCGTGTGCGGCGCCTGGCCCTCCCCGATCGGCGCGGACATGGTCGCCGCCGGCGCCTCGCCGCTGTCGCAGGTGGCCATCGACGGCGCCGAAGTCCTGTGGCTGGCCGGGCGCGCCAGCGAGGGAGGCCGCAACACCTTGCTGCGCCAGCGCGGCGGCCGCGCCGAGGAACTGACGCCGGCGCCGTTCAACGTGCGTTCGCGCGTCCACGAATACGGCGGCGGTGCGATGCTGGCGGTCGACGGCGAAGCCTATTTTTCGAACTTCGCCGATAACCGGCTGTACGTCGCGCGCGACGGCGCCGAACCTGTCGCGCTGTCCGCGGAGGGCACGCGCCGCTATGCCGATTTCGTGCTCGATCGCCGGCACCGGCGCCTGGTCGCGGTGTGCGAGGACCACGCCGGCGACGGCCATCATCCGGTCAACATGCTGTGCGCGGTGGGCCTCGACGGCGCCGAGACCGTGCTGGCCGAAGGCAGCGACTTCTACGCCGCGCCGCGCCTGTCGCCCGACGGCGGCCAGCTCGCCTGGCTGTCGTGGATGCATCCGCGCATGCCGTGGCAGGGCACCGAACTGTGGCTGGCCGAGGTCGACGCCGGCGGCGCGCTGGCCAACGTCCGGCTGGTGGCGGGCGGCGCGGACGAATCGATCTGCCAGCCCGAGTGGTCGCCATCCGGCGTGCTGCATTTCGTCTCCGACCGCAGCGGCTGGTGGAACCTGTACCGCTTCGACGGCGCCGCGGTGCAGCCGCTGTGCGACCGCGCCGCCGAATTCGGCGCGCCGCACTGGACCTTCGGCGGCTCGATGTACGGCTTCCGCTCGGATAAGGAAATCGTCTGCACCTACATCGAGAACGGCGTCAGCCGGCTGGCGCAGCTGTCCACCGCGACCGGCAAGCTGCAGCCGATCGCCAATCCGTACGAAGAGATCCGCGAGCTGCGCGTGGCCGGCGACATCGTCGCCCTGCTGGGTGGCGCGCCGACGATCCCGCTCGAACTGGCGCGCATCGACCTGTCGACCGGCGCGCGCAAGGTGCTGGCGCGCTCGATCGCCGAGCTGCCCGACGTGAGCGAGCTGTCGGTCCCGGAGAGCATCAGCTATCCGACCAGCGGCGGCCGGCTGGCGCATGCCTTCTACTATCCGCCCTGCAACGCGAAGTACGAGCCGGCGCCGGGCAGCAAGCCGCCGCTGATGGTGATCGGCCATGGCGGCCCGACCGGCATGGCGACGAATACGCTGAAGCTCGCGACCCAGTTCTGGACCAGCCGCGGCTTCGCGGTGCTGGACGTGAACTACGGCGGCAGCAGCGGCTTCGGGCGCGACTACCGCGACGCCCTCAAGGGCCAGTGGGGCGTGATCGACGTCGACGACTGCGTGGCCGGCGCGCGCCACCTGGCCGCGCGCGGCATGGTCGACCCGGAGCGGCTGGTGATCCGCGGCGGCAGCGCCGGCGGCCTGACCACGCTGTGCGCGCTGACCTTCCACGACGTCTTCAAGGCCGGCGCCAGCTATTACGGCGTGTCGGACCTGAAGGGCCTGGACGACGACTCGCACAAGTTCGAATCGCACTACAACGAATACCTGATCGCGCCGCAGCCGGAAGCGCAGATGCTGTACCTGCTGCGCTCCCCGATCAACCACGCCGAGCAGCTGAAGCGCCCGATGATCTTCTTCCAGGGCCTCGACGACAAGGTGGTGCCGCCGCAGCAGTCCGAAGTGATGGTCGAGGCGCTGCGCAAAGCCGGCGTGCCGGTGGCGTACATCACGCTCGAAGGCGAAGGCCATGGCTTCCGCAAGGCCGAGAGCATCGTGCGCACGCTGGAGGCGGAGCTGTACTTCTATCAGCGCATCTTCGGCATCGCGCCGGCTGACGCGCCGGCGCCGGTGCAGATCGAGAACCTGCCGGACGCCGCATGACCAGTCTGCACCAGCAGTTCGACGCGTTCACCGACACCCAGAAGCTGATCGCCGCGCTGCTCGCGCTGGCGGGGGAGCCGATGGGCAAGAGCCGCATCGTGCTGCACCTGGCGGAGATGGGCATCGTCGTCCCCGCCGACACGCTGGACGCCGACATGAAGCTGTTCCGCGCGATGGGCATCGTGACCGAATCGATCGGCCGCGGCTTCGCGATCGCGCCCGAGGCGGTGTGGCCGGCGATCCGCGTCGCGTTTGCCGGGGACATGTTCGGGCCGCTGTGCCGCGTCTACGAAAAAGTGACGCCGCTGCGACGCAACTGGGAAGGCGCGGTGGTGCTGCGCAGCTACCGCCAGGGCGTGGCGCTGCTGCGCATGGCGCTGATCGGCGGCGAGGACGCGCGCACCGTCGCCTCCCTGCTGGACGCCTGCCTGGCCTGCCACGAAGCCGCTTACCTGCACCCGCTGGTGGACATCTTCGGCCGCCCGTTCGAGCCGGCCATGTTCGAACTGATCCAGCCGGCCATGCAGGACGACGTGCTGGCCGTGCTGGTGGTGGAGGCGCAGCGCGACCCGTTGGGCGCCCCGCTGCTGCGCGAGTACGCCGAGCGCCACGCGGCCAATCCTGGCGCGTCGATGTTCCTGCGCACCGCGCTGGCCGAGCACCTGATCCTGTGCGGGCGCCTCGACGACGCGGCGCGCATGCTTCAGGACCTCGACCTGTCGCAGGCGCAGTTCTTCCGCGCCGTGATCCTGCTGCTGCGCGACCAGCCGGACGAGGCGCTGCCGATGTTCGAGCAGGCGCTGAAATCGCTGCGCAAGGAGACCGGCAAGCGCAAGGCGGTTTTCGGCGGCATCGGCGGCCACCTGTATGTGCTGGCGCTGATCCGCAGCGGCGATGCGAAACACGACAAGCTGGCCGAGGCGTACCTCGACATCGCCACGCGCGCGGTGCAGAACCAGGACACCGCCGTCTACCAGCAGCTGTCGATGCTGCGCCAGATCCGCGCCGGCGTGGTCGACGCCGAGGTGCTGCCGACGCGGAACTGGGAGCAGGCGATGCAGCCCTTCGTGTTCCGCGCGCTGATGCATTACTGGCTGGGCGCCCCGCAGCTGTCGAACAAGCGCGAGGCGATGGAACAGGAGTTCGAGGTGGCGCTGTCCGCCGGCTTCGACCTGCTGGCCGCGCCGCTCGGCCAGATCCTGGGCAGCATGGGCGCGGTAAGCCGCGAGCAGCAGGCCATCGCGCTGCGCCAGCGCCACCGCCTGACCGACCTGACCCTGTGGTTCGAGCGCGAGGAAGCCTGGCAGCGCCAGCTCAACGCGCTGATCAACCTGCAGCCCGCAACGAACACCGAGGTGGTGAAGGAGTCGCGCCTGGTGTGGCTGATCGGATTCGAGCCGAGCTGGGGAATTTCCACCATCGAGCCGCGCGAACAGAAGCGCGACGCCCAGGGCGGCTGGTCCAAGGGCCGCTCGATCTCGCTCAAGCGCCTGTCCGAAGACGCCGGCGAACTCGATTTCCTCACCGGCCAGGACCTGAACGTGATCGGCTTCGTGCAAGCGTTCAAGTACTACAGCAGCAGCGGTTCGCGCTACGAACTGGATAACGACAAGGCGGTTTCCGCGCTGATCGGCCATCCGCTGCTGTTCTGGATCGATGCGCCCGGCACCCGGGTCGAGCTGCTTCCGGGCGAGCCGGAGCTGCTGGTCAAGGCGCGCGCCGGCGAAGTGCTGATCACCATGCGCCCGTCCACGGTCGGCGCGGACGACCTGTGCGTGACCAGGGAAACCCCGACCCGGCTGCGCGTGATCCGCATCACGCCCGAGCACCGGCGCGTCGGCACCATCATCGGCGAGGGCCTGGTGGTGCCGCTGCACGCCGAGAAGCAGGTGCTGAAGGCGATCAGCGCGATATCGTCGATCGTCACGGTGCAGTCGGACATCGGCAGCAGCGCGGCCGACATCGAACGGGTCGAAGCGGACCCGCGCCTGCACGTGCACCTGCTGCCTTACCAGCAGGGCCTGAAGATGCAGGTGCTGGTGCGGCCGCTGCCCGGCGCCGGCGCCTATTACCCGCCCGGAAGCGGCGCCGAAAGCGTGATCGCCGACCTGAATGGCGCGCGGGTGGAGGCGCGCCGCAACCTGAACGCCGAGCGCGAGGCCGAGCGCGACCTGGTGACATCCTGCCACGCCTTGGAGCAGGCCGAATCCGAGCACGGCGAATGGCTGCTCGGCCAGCCGGTGCCCTGCCTCGAACTGCTGACGGAACTGCAGGAGCTCGATCCGGCCAAGGTGCTGGTGGCGTGGCCCGAGGGCGAGTCGTTCAGGGTCGGCAAGAAGGTCGATTCGAAATCGGTGCGCGTGAACATCAGGCGCGACAAGGACTGGTTCGCCGCCAGCGGCGAAGTGCAGATCGACGAAGACCGAATCGTCGACCTGCGCGCGCTGCTCGACATGCTCAAGTCGAGCAAAGGCCGCTTCGTCGAACTGGGCGACAACCAGTTCCTGGCCCTCTCGTTCGAGCTGCACCGGCGCCTGATGGACCTGGCCTCCTACGGCGAGATGGCCGGCGACACGGTGCGCGTGCATCCGCTGGCCAGCTTCGCGCTGGAAGAACTGGCGCTGGACGCGGGGGGCGTCAAGGCCGACAAGATGTGGAAGGACCACCTCAAGCGGATGGCCGCGACCAGCAACTTCACGCCGCAGCTGCCAAGCACCCTGCAGGCCGAACTGCGCGACTACCAGCTGGAAGGCTTCGAGTGGCTGGCGCGCCTCGCGCACTGGGGCGTCGGCGCCTGCCTGGCCGACGACATGGGCCTCGGTAAAACCGTGCAGGCGCTGGCGCTGCTGCTGTCGCGCGCCCCGCAAGGGCCGGCGCTGGTGATCGCGCCGACCTCGGTGTGCATGAACTGGATGGCCGAAGCGGAGAAGTTCGCGCCGACGCTGAAAGTGAAACTGTTCGGCGCCGGCGACCGCACCGCAATGCTCGACGGCGCCGAGCCGTTCGACCTGGTGATCGCCAGCTACGGCCTGCTGCAGCTCGAGGCGGCGGCCTTCGCCAAGGTCCAATGGCACAGCATCGTGCTCGACGAGGCGCAGGCGATCAAGAACACCGCGACCAAACGCTCGCAGGCCGTGATGGCGCTGCAGGGCGACTTCCGCATGGTGGCCACCGGCACGCCGCTTGAAAACCACCTCGGCGAACTGTGGAACCTGTTCCGCTTCATCAATCCGGGGCTGCTCGGCACCGCCGACCAGTTCAGCCTGCGCTTTGCCGGCCCGATCGAGAAGGCCCAGGACAAGCGCGCGGAGCAAGGCGCGCGCACGCGGCTGCGGCGCCTGATCCAGCCCTTCATCCTGCGCCGGACCAAGGCACAGGTGCTGGCCGAACTGCCGCCGCGCACCGAGATCGTGCTGCCGGTCGACCTGACCCAGGAAGAGACCGCGTTGTACGAATCGCTGCGCCGCGATGCGCTGGAGAAGCTGGCGTCGCTGGAGGCGCCGCAAAGCCAGAAGTCGATCCAGATCCTGGCCGAGATGATGCGGCTGCGGCGCGCCTGCTGCAATCCGTCGCTGGTGGCGCCCGAACTGGGACTGGCCAGCAGCAAGCTGACGGTGTTCGCGCGCCTGCTCGACGAGCTTCTGGAGAACCGCCACAAGGTGCTGGTGTTCAGCCAGTTCGTCGACCACCTGACCCTGATCCGCCAGCACCTCGACGCGCGCGGCATTAAGTACCAGTATCTCGACGGGTCGACTCCGATGGCCGAACGCAAGCGGCGCGTCGACGCCTTCCAGGCCGGCGAGGGCGACGTCTTCCTCATCAGCCTGAAGGCTGGCGGCGTCGGCATCAACCTGACCGCGGCCGACTACGTGATCCACATGGATCCGTGGTGGAATCCGGCGGTCGAGGACCAGGCCTCGGACCGCGCGCACCGCATGGGCCAGCAGCGGCCCGTGACGATCTACCGCCTGGTGGCGCGCCACACGATCGAGGAAGGCATCGTCGAACTGCACAAGCACAAGCGCGACCTGGCCGACAGCCTGCTGGAAGGATCCGACCTGTCGGCGCGCATGTCGCCGGCGGACATGATGAAAATGCTAGAGGAGGGATTGGCCAAATGATGGATCAGGACACTGCAACCCAGGTGCCGGCGACCGCGATCGTGGTCGGCGTCAAATCATGGATTGCCTATTTCGGCACGTTCCTGCTTGCCGCGCTGCTGTTTTTCGGCCTGCTGCCGCTGGCGTTCATGTGGAACGAGATCGCCGCCGGCGTGGTCTTCATCGGCTCGGCCATCGTGATCGGCTACCGCCTGCTTCTGCTGCGCAGCGTGCAGCTGTACTACGACGAGGTCGGCGTCTGGGCCTATTCGGGCATCCTGCCGTGGAAGAAAGGCGTGTCGGGCGTGAAGTGGCGCGACATGGACGAGGCGACTTTCGAGCCGGGCTTCTGGAGCTGGGTCACCGGCTCGTACACGGTGCGCATCGGCCACCGCTTCACCAAAGCCAGCGAGATCGTGCTGACGAATATCGCGCGCGGCAAGCAGGCCGTGGCGACCCTGAACGCGTACCAGCAGGAGCTGCTGCGCACCAACCGGATCAGCTGATGGACCACGCGCAGGCAATGGAGTTCGTGCGCGAACACGGCGTGGTGCTGGTGTCGGCCAGCGGGCCGGCGCCGAAGCTGACCGAAGCGATCGCCGGCGAGAAGATCAAGGGCAGCTGGTGGGGCCACCCGAAGGGCAAGCAGATCTTCCTGGTGCTGGAGCAAGTCACGGACGACCCGGACGTGCTGGTGTGCCGCCTGGTCGGCGACAAGCTGACGCTGGTGCACCGGCGCCTGTGGCCCGCGCTCGCGGCGGCGGCGCCGCGGCTGCCGGCCTCGCGCCTGTGCCAGGTCACGCAGGTGCACACCGCCGGCGGGCGCCATCGGAATATCGAAACCCCGTTCGAGGACTGGCTGCCGGCCGACGTCGCGGAGGCGGCGCGCGGCATCCGTATTGACGACGCGCTGGCCGCGCTGCATCCAAATGTTACCGTGGAGCGCAAGGCGGGCGATTGATGCTAACCTGTCGCGCGCGTTTGCATCCCATTTACGAGGCTACACGATGATAAAAACGAAATTGACGCTGGCGGTTCTGTTGACGGCGTTCGCACTGGCGCCGGCTGGCGCGGCCAAGCCGAAGAAGGCTGCGGCCAAGGCGCATGCGGGCAAGGTCGTCAAGGCCGCTCCCGGCAAAGCGAAGGCTGGCAAGAAAAACGCGGTCAGTTCCCCGGAACGAGAACCCAAGGCCGAGGCGCCGGTAGCGGCAGCGGTGGCGGCGCCGCCGGGCGAAGGCAAGTCGGACCGCTGGATGAACAGCACGGCGCAGCAGTTCCTCAACGCGCAGTGGAAGCTCGATCCGGAGAGCGCGATCGCGGCCGGCAAGTACGACGGCGCGGCCAACCTGACTATCCCGAACGCGGCGACGCGCTCGCACCAGCTGGCGTTTGCCGACGAGTGGCTGGCCCGCTTCGCCAAGATGAACGCGAGCCAGCTCTCGCCGAAGCAGCGCACCGACCTGGCACTGCTGGTGAACAAGGTGAAGTCGGACCGCTGGTACCTGACCACCCTGCGCGAATACGAATGGAATCCGGCGCTGTACAACATCGCCGAGCCGATCGACCTGATCCTGTCGACCGAATACGCGGCCAAGCCGCAGCGCCTGCGCACGCTGATGCGGCGCATCGCCAACGTGCCGGCCTACTACGCGGCGGCGCAGGCGAGCATCGTCAATCCGACCCACGAACACACCCAGCTGGCGATCTCGCAGGCGCCGGGCACGATGGTGGTGCTGGCCGACCTGGGCAAGGCCGCGCAGGAATCGATCCTGTCGCCGCAGGAAAAAGCCATCTTCGCGCAGCGCATCGCCAACGCCGGCACTGCGCTGCTTGGCTACGTCGACTTCCTGGCGGCGCTCGACAAGAAACAGCAGGAAAGCCGCAGCGCGCGCTCGTTCAGGATCGGCAAGGATCTGTACGAAGCGAAGTTCGGCTACGACATCCAGTCGGCCAACAGCGCGGAGCAGACTTACCGCAAGGCGCTGGCGGCGAAGGAGGAGCTGCTGGTGCGCATGAACGGCCTGGCTGACGAACTGTGGCCGAAGGTGATGGGCGGCGTCGCCAGGCCGGAGGACCGCTTCCGCAAGATCGGCATGGTGATCGACAAGCTGTCGGCCAACCACGTCGCACGCGAAAACTTCTTCCTCGAGATCCGGCGCCAGATCCCGCTGCTGCAGGACTGGGTGGTGAGCCACAACCTGCTCACGCTCGATCCGAAGCGCCCGCTGGAAGTGCGCGAGACGCCGATGTACAAGCGCGGCGTGGCCGGCGCCAGCATCGACGCGCCGGGCCCGTACCGGCCGCAGGACCGCACCTGGTACAACGTGACGCCGATGGACTCGATGTCGCCGCAGGAAGCCGAGAGCAGCCTGCGCGAGTACAACCAGTGGATCCTGCAGATCCTGAATATCCACGAAGCGATCCCGGGCCACTACGCGCAGCTGGTGTACGCCAACAAGTCGCCATCGCTGGTGAAGTCGCTGTTCGGGAATGGCGCGATGGTCGAGGGCTGGGCGGTGTACGCCGAGCGCATGATGCTCGAATCGGGCTACGGCGACAACGCGCCGGAGATGTGGCTGATGTACTGCAAGTGGAACCTGCGCAGCGTGACCAACACGATCCTCGACTACAGCGTGCACGTGAACGGCATGACGCAGGCGCAGGCGATGGACCTTTTGGTGCGCCAGGCGTTCCAGACGCCGGCCGAGGCCAGCGAGAAGTGGCGCCGCGTGCAGCTGACGTCGGTGCAGCTGACCAGCTACTTCAGCGGCTATGCGGACATCATGGAACTGCGCGAGCAGCGCAAACAGGCGCTCGGTCCGCGCTTCGTCCTGAAGGACTTCCACGAGCAGTTCCTCAGCTACGGCAGCGCGCCGGTCAAAGTGATCAAGGAACTGATGCAGTAATTTGGAAGGCCGCTAAACCGGGGTCTGACCCGCCGGGTCAGACCCTGACCGCATCCTTGCATCAACTCATTGTGAGATGATGTCCAACCCGTGATCGTCGATCACTTTAAGGAGTCGCTGTGCCAATGGGCTCGGCGTGTTCGCCGAAGACTCCCACTTCACAACAGTCGACTTTGTAATACCCATATATCGCGCCAGGACTTCCTGGCTCACGTGATATTTCGCGCGAATCCGCTGTACGTCCGAAGCATTAAAGTTAGGCGCAGTTAAGCAGGTTTCATCGAACTCGCGCATTGTCTTCTTATCGAATACGCCTACGGAGTGCAGGCCCGCCGCCGCGCTATGAATCGCTTCGAAAGCGTCGCTCTTGAAGGCCGTAACTTTTTTTCGAGTGCGTTCAGTGCCGGTGCCATCTGACGCGGTCTTTCTCGACGTTGGCTTTCTAGCTTTGTCCATCATTGCAAATCTCCACCAGTAATTTGGCTGTCAAAAGTTGAGTGATGTCGGCTTCTGTCGCCTCCGCGTATCCGCGCGCCAGCCTTTTGAAAGCGGCCAACTCTGCCTGGTCGATGTTTTCGCGCTCGCTTTTCTGAAAGAGAAACAAGAAGACCCAATTTACGGAGCCTTTCGCGGCGATGATCGACCGGTCCATGTTGTCGTTCAGCCTTTTTTTCCAAACGCCACCGCCCAGATCGACTGCCTGCCCCAACATCACCTGCCTTATCGCCTCACACAGCTCAGGGTCAGCAATGCCCCGCTTCGCAGCCGCCTTCGAAAACCATGCGGACTTGAACACGCGTTGGCGCGGCGGTGCCGCGGCTGCGGGCCTTACGGTTGGCTTTTTCGGGGACATACGTCACTGTAGCATTCAATACTACATTGGTTGGCCCTCAAATGCTTGCGACGTCTCATAACGGGGTTCGCTTTCAAAATGTAAGCAGGCCCATGTCGACCCCGCCTCAAGCAAAGGACAAGCCCGGCTGCTAGAATGGTTTGAAACTTTCCGCCTCCGCTTTCCAAGGATTCTTGCATGACCCAGCCCTCCCCCGGCAAGCCCAATTCCGCCGGGACCGTCCTGTTCGCGAGCCTGATCGGCACCACCATCGAGTTCTTCGACTTCTATATTTACGCCACCGCCGCGGTGCTGGTCTTCCCCAAACTGTTCTTCCCCGCCAGCGATGCGGCAGCCGCCACCTTGCAGTCGCTCGCGACCTTCGCGCTGGCCTTCCTGGCGCGCCCGATCGGCTCCGCGGTGTTCGGCCACTTCGGCGACCGGGTCGGCCGCAAGGTCACGCTGGTCGCGGCGCTGCTGACGATGGGCCTGTCCACCGTCATCATCGGCATGCTGCCGACCTACGCGACGATCGGCACACTGGCGCCGGCTCTGCTGGCGCTGTGCCGCTTCGGCCAGGGCCTCGGCCTGGGCGGCGAATGGGGCGGCGCGGTGCTGCTGGCCACCGAGAACGCGCCCCCGGGCAAGCGCGCCTGGTACGGCATGTTCCCGCAGCTCGGCGCCCCGCTCGGCTTCTTCCTCTCCGGGGGCACCTTCCTGCTGCTGGCGCAGACACTCACGGAAGCGGAGTTCTTCAGCTACGGCTGGCGCATTCCGTTCCTGGCCAGCGCGCTGCTGGTCATCGTCGGCATGTACGTGCGGCTGTCGCTGACCGAGACCCCGGCGTTCAAGGAAGTGCTGGCCAAAAAAGAGACCGTCAAGATCCCCGCGCTCACCGTGCTGCGCGACCACACCCGCGAACTGGTGCTCGGCACCCTGATCGCGATGGCCACCTTCGTGCTGTTCTACCTGATGACGGTGTTCACGCTGGGCTGGGGCACCAGCCACCTCGGATTCACGCGCACCCAGTTCCTGATCATGCAGCTGTTCGCCGTGCTGTTCTTCGGCCTGACGATTCCGCTGTCGGCGGTGCTGGCCGACCGCCACGGCCGGCGCGAGACGATGATCTGGGTCTCGGTGGCGATCGCCGCATTCGGCCTGGCGCTGGCGCCGCTGTTCGGCTCCAGCAGCACGCCCATGGTTGTGGCCTTCCTGGCGATCGGCCTCGGGCTGATGGGGATGACTTACGGGCCACTCGGCACCCTGCTGTCGGAGATGTTCCCGGCCGAAGTGCGCTATACCGGCGCCTCGCTGACCTTCAACCTGGCCGGCATCCTGGGCGCCTCGCTGGCGCCGTACGCGGCCACCTGGCTGGCCACCAACTACGGCCTGACCTACGTCGGCTACTACCTGAGCGCCGCCGCCGCGATCAGCCTGGCCGCGCTGTTGATGACCAGGCGCACCGCCGCGGCGTAATCCTTACTTCGGCATCAGCACCGTGTCGATCACGTTGATCACGCCGTTCGACTGATACACATCGTAGGTGCTGATGCTGGCGTGGCCGCCCGCTTCGTCCATGATCATGATGTTGTGCATGCCGTTCATCATGAACATGAGCTTGCCGCCGCTGGCGGTGGCCAGTTCGGCCTTGCCGTTACCCTTCTTGATCGCATGCGACAGCGCCATGAAGTCGTACTTGCCGGGCACAACGTGATAGGTGAGGATCTTGGTCAGGGTAGCCTTGCTTTCCGGCTTGACCAGCGTGTCGACGGTGCCGGCCGGCAGCTTGCCGAACGCCGCATTGGTCGGAGCGAACACGGTGAACGGCCCCTTGCCCTTGAGCGTGTCGACCAGGCCGGCCGCTTTGACCGCCGCCACCAGCGTCGTGTGGTCGGCCGAGTTGACGGCGTTGTCGACGATGTCGCGCGACGGCATCATCGACTGGCCGCCCACCATCACATCGGCAGCAAACGCGGTGGAAGAAATGGCGATGCAGGCGCCGGCGATCAGGGTTTTTACGAAATGGTTCATGATGAGGTCCTTGGAAACGTTTAAGAAGTGTTCGAAGCCCAATCTTCTACGCTCAGGACCGCGCGCCGGATTCAACTTAATCGGGTAGCGCGCGAAATCGCCTTTGGTACGCGATGAATCGGGGCAGCAGCAGCTGCGCTACGATTGGGAGATTTTGCGAAGGCGGACTTGGCAACGGCGCTCGCCGCGGCGTCGGCGAACCGGCCCGATTATTTTGGCCGGCGCGCGGAACGCGTAATTGAGAGGAGGCGCCGGCGGCGAAGAAGTCGCTGTAACGTTTTCCGACGGGCCGGCAGGCTTAAGCCGGCTCTTCGGGGGCCTGGGTGGCACGCACGAAGATCGGCGCCACCAGCAGTCCGAGCTCGAACAGCATCCACATCGGAATGGCCAGCGACAGCTGGCTGACGACGTCGGGCGGCGTCACGATGGCGGCAATGACGAAGGCGCCGACGATGCAGTACGGCCTGATTTCCTTCAGCTTGGCGACGCTGACGATGCCCATGCGGACCAGGATCACCACCACCACCGGCACCTCGAAGGTGGCGCCGAACGCCAGGCACATCGACATAACGAAGTCGAGGTAGTTTTCGATGTCGGGCATGACCGCGATCGAGGTCGGCGCGAAGTCGCCGATGAACGCGAACACGCGGCCGAACACGAAGAAATAGCAGAACGCGACGCCGCCGATGAACAGCAGCGACGACGAGATCACCAGCGGCAGCACCAGCTTCTTTTCGTGGGCGTACAGGCCGGGCGCGATGAAGGCCCAGAACTGGTAGAACACCCAGGGCAGCGCCAGGATCAGCGCGATCACCAGGGTCACCTTCATCGGCACCAGGAACGGCGAGATGACGCCGGTGGCGATCATCTTCGAGCCGGCCGGCAGCGCGGCGATCATCGGCTGGGCGATGAAGTTGTAGATCTTCGACGGACCGGGCCAGAACATCAGGCCGGCGCACACCAGCGCAATGCCGATGGTCGCCTTGACCAGGCGGTCGCGCAGCTCGAACAGGTGCGAGATGAAGGTTTCTTCGACCGGGGCTTGTTCTGTCATTAGAAGAATGAGGTTGGGGTGGACGCGCGCGGGCGGAATTTCTTGACGCGGGCCGCGCCCGACACCACGTGGGTCCGGCCGCCGTGGCGCTGCTTGTACCAGCCCGGCACCGCCGAATTGCGGTTCAGCTTTTTGCGCCGAAAGTCGCGCGCCTTGCGTTCGAGGTCGGACACCGTGGCCGGCGACGCGGCCTCCACGGCGGGATGGCCGCGCCACGCCGCTTCGACATCGTCGATGTTCCTGCCGATGGTATTTTCAACCTCGGACTTGATCGAGTGCGCCGTCTCGGTCACTTCCTTGTGCAGGTTGCGCAGTTCTTCGAGCTCGATTTCCTTGCTCACTTCAGACTTCACCTGGTGCAGATAGCGCTGCGCCCGCCCATACAAAGTCCCGGCCATCCGGGCCACCTTGGGCAGCTTTTCGGGACCGATGACGATCAGCGCGACGACACCAATGATGGCGAGTTTGGAAAGTCCGAGGTCAATCATGGAGGGACAAAGTCATGCGGCGGCAGCTACCCGCCATCAGAACTTCGATTTTTCTTTCGTCTCGACGTCGATGGTGGATTTGTCGGACACTTGCGACGGCGGCACCGGCGTGCCGCTCTTGTCTTCGTCGCCCTTGACGCCATCCTTGAAGCCCTTGACGGCCTTGCCCACGTCCGAACCGATGTTGCCCAGCTTCTTGGTGCCGAACAGCAGGACCACGACCAGCAGCACGATCAGCCAGTGCCAGATACTCATTGAACCCATCATATTCTCCTTGCGCGGCGCGAACGCCATCAATTCTTGGAAACGTACGGCGCCAGTATAAGCGATGCGACGGCTTTGTGTTCCGGATTACCGTTCAACTCGCCAGGGGTGCGGCCCGCCGAACATGTGAAGATGGAGATGGTACACCTCCTGGCCACCGTCGGGGCCGCTATTCACCAGCGTCTTGTAGCCGCCGGCGGGCTTGCCATCCTGCCAGGTGACTTCGCAGCCGTGCTCCTTGGCAAGGCGCGGCGCCAGCGCCAGCATCTTGCCCAGCAGTTCGGTATGGCTGGCGTCGCAGTCGGACAGGGTCGCCACGTGAATTTTCGGAATCACCAGGAGGTGCACCGGCGCATGCGGGCGGATGTCCTTAAACGCGAGCAACTCATCGTCCTCGTACACCACCGACGCGGGGATTTGCTTGGCGGCTATCTTGCAAAACAGGCAGTTGTCCAAAATAACGCTCCTTGTTATTGATTGTCGGGCGCCCGCGCGGCCTTCTCGTCGATGCCGGACACGCCTTCGCGGCGCGCCAGTTCGTCGAGCACCTGCTGCGGCGTCAGGTTGAACTGGGCCAGCAGCACCATCGAATGGAACCACAGGTCGGCGCACTCGTACAGCACCTTCGAGGCGTCGCCGCCGTGGCGCGCATCCTTCGCCGCCATCACGGTCTCGGTGGCTTCCTCGCCGATTTTTTTCAGGATCGCGTCGTCGCCCTTGGAGAACAGGCGCGACACATACGAGGTCGCGGGATCGCCGCCGTTTTCCAGCTTGCGCGATTCGATCACGGCGGCCAGGCGCTTCAGGGTTTCGCTCATTTCTTCTTTTTCGGATTGGTGTAAATCGTGTCCGGATCCTTCAGCACCGGCTCCGCCGTCTGCCAGTCGCCGTGTTCGGCGTCGCCGTCGAACTTCTGGAAGAAGCAGGAATGGCGGCCGGTGTGGCAGGCGATGCCGCCGGCCTGCTCGATCTTCAGCAGCACCACGTCTTCGTCGCAGTCGAGGCGGATCTCCAGCACCTTCTGCACATGGCCGGACTCCTCGCCCTTGTGCCACAGCTTCTTGCGCGAGCGGCTCCAGTACACCGCCTCGCCCAGTTCCACTGTCTTGTGCAGCGCGTCGCGGTTCATCCACGCGAACATCAGCACGTCGCCGGTGGACGCTTCCTGGGCGATCACCGGCACCAGGCCGTGTTCGTCCCAGCGGACCTTCTTGAGCCACTTGGCGTTGTTGGCGGGGATGGCGATGGTGCTCATGCGGCGTTCCTCAATCCAGGCGCATCGGAATGCCCTGCGCGGCCATGAAGCGCTTGGCTTCCTGGACCGTGTGCTGGCCATAGTGGAAGATGCTGGCGGCCAGCACCGCGTCGGCGCGACCGAGCTTGATGCCGTCGGCCAAGTCCTGCAGGCCGCCGACGCCGCCCGAGGCGATCACCGGGATGTTCACCGCGTCGGACACGCCGCGCGTCAGGCCCAGGTCGAAGCCCGACCTGGTGCCGTCGCGGTCCATGCTGGTCAGCAGGATCTCGCCGGCGCCGAGGCGCTCCATGTTCTGGGCCCACTCGATCGCGTCCAGGCCGGTGGCCTTGCGCCCGCCGTGGGTGAAGACCTCCCACTTGCCCGGCGCGACCTGCTTGGCGTCGATCGCCACCACGATGCACTGCGAGCCATGCTTCTGCGACGCCTCGAACACCAGCTCGGGATTGGTCACCGCCGAGGTGTTCATGCTCACCTTGTCGGCGCCCGCGTTCAGCAGCCTGCGCACGTCCTCGACCTTGCGCACGCCGCCGCCGACCGTCAGCGGAATGAACACGGTCGAGGCCACCGCTTCGATGATGTGCAGGATCAGGTCGCGCCCGTCGGAGGACGCGGTGATGTCGAGGAAGGTGATTTCATCGGCGCCCTGGCCGTCGTAGCGGCGCGCGATTTCCACCGGGTCGCCGGCATCGCGCAGCTCGGTGAAGTTGACGCCTTTGACGACGCGGCCGTCGGTCACGTCCAGGCAGGGGATGATGCGTTTTGCGAGCATGGGCTTACGCTTGCGCGTCTCCCGTCAGCTCGTCGGCGCGCACTTGGGCCGACGTCAGGTCCAGCGTGCCTTCGTAGATCGAGCGGCCGCAGATCACACCTTCGATGCCCTCGTCCTGCACCGCGCACAGGTCCTCGACATCCTTCAGGTTGTGCACGCCGCCGGACGCGATGATCGGGATGCGCACCGACTGCGCCAGCTTGACGGTCGCTTCGATGTTCACGCCGCCCATCATGCCGTCGCGGCCGATGTCGGTGTAGATGATCGATTCGACGCCGTAGGCTTCGAACTTCTTGGCCAGGTCGATCACTTCGTGGCCGCTCATCTTGCTCCAGCCGTCGGTGGCGACCTTGCCGTCCTTGGCGTCCAGGCCGACGATGATATTGCCCGGGAAGGCGCCGCAGGCGTCGTGCAGGAAGCCGGGATTCTTCACCGCGGCGGTGCCGACGATGATGTAGGTGATGCCGTTATCGAGGTAGCGCTCGATGGTGTCGAGGTCGCGGATGCCGCCGCCCAGCTGAACGGGGATCTCGTCGATCTCGTTTTCGACCGCGAATTCCTGCACCACTTTGAGGATGGCCTTGACCGCCGCTTCGTTCTTCGGCTTGCCGGCGAATGCGCCGTTCAGGTCGACCAGGTGCAGGCGCCGCGCGCCTTTCGTCAGCCAGTGCAGCGCCATGTCGGCCGGGTCTTCGGAAAACACGGTGGCGAGTTCCATATCGCCCTGTTTGAGGCGAACGCAGTGACCGTCTTTGAGGTCGATGGCAGGAATGAGCAGCATGGTGGGCAGTGTCAGTTAGGTGGGTGAAAACGGGGGAATCACGGATTCCAGTGAACGAAATTCTGGTACAGGCGCAGGCCGGCGGCCGCGCTTTTCTCGGGGTGGAACTGGGTCGCGACGATGTTCTCGCGCGCGACCGCGCAGCAGAACTGGCCGCCGTAATCGGACTCGCCGATCGAGTCCCGCGGGTCGACCGGCTGGGCGTAGAAGCTGTGGACGAAATAGAAGTAAGCTTCGTCGCCGATGCCTTCCCAGATCGGATGCGCGCGCACCTGGCGCACGCGGTTCCAGCCCATCTGCGGCACCTTGAAGCGCGAGCCGTCGGCCTGGATCATGCCGTCGAGGCGGAAGCGCACCACGCGGCCCGGCAACAGGCCGAGGCCGGCGGTATCGCCTTCCTCGCTGCGGTCGAACAGCATCTGCTCGCCCACGCACACGCCCATCAGCGGCTTGGTTTTCGAGGCGCGCAGTAGCGCATCCTCGACGCCCGATTCGCGCAGGCTGAGCATGCAGTCGCGCATCGCGCCCTGGCCCGGCAGCACGATGCGGTCGGCGCTGTCGATGTCCGCGGCTTCGCCGGAAATGAGCACATTGGCGTCGGGCGCCACCGCGCGCAGCGCCTGCGCCACCGAGCGGAGGTTGCCCATGCCGTAATCGACCACGACGATTTTGTTCATGGCGGATTTACAGGCTGCCTTTGGTGGACGGGATCACGCCGGCCGAACGCGCGTCGAGTTCGGACGCCATGCGCAGCGCGCGGCCGAATGCCTTGAACACGGTCTCGCACTGGTGGTGCGCGTTCTCGCCGCGCAGGTTATCGATGTGCAGCGACACCAGCGCGTGGTTGACGAAGCCCTGGAAGAATTCGTGCGCCAGGTCGACGTCGAAGGCGCCGATCATCGCGCGCTTCCACGGCACGTGCATTTCCAGGCCAGGACGGCCGGAGAAGTCGATCACCACGCGCGACAGGGCCTCGTCAAGCGGCACGTAGGCGTGGCCGTAGCGGCGGATGCCCTTCTTGTCGCCGATCGCCTTGGCCACCGCCATGCCCAGCGTGATGCCGGTGTCTTCGACCGTGTGGTGGGCGTCGATGTGCAGGTCGCCCACGCACTCTATGTCGAGGTCGATCAGGCCGTGGCGCGCGATCTGGTCGAGCATGTGGTCGAGGAAGGGCACGCCGGTATTCAGCTTCTGCACGCCCGTGCCGTCAAGGTTGATCGCGACGCGGATCTGCGTCTCGTTGGTGTTGCGGATGATTTCGGCGGTGCGGGTCATGGACAGGATCTTTATTTCAGTGCTGCCTTGAGGGCAGTCAGGAATGCGGCGTTTTCTTCGGGCGTACTGACCGTCACGCGGATGCAATTGGCCAGCAGTTCGCCCATTTTACCGAGATTTTTGACGAGCACCCTGGCGCCGGTGAGTTTCGCGCAAGCATCATCGGAATCGGGCACGCGGATGGTCAGGAAGTTGGCGGAGGAGGGAAACACTTCGACGCCCGGCAGCCTGGCAAGTTCCTCGGCCAGGCTGGTGCGCGCGGCGTTCAGCAGCGCCGCCTGGTGGTTCAGCACGTCGAGGTGCTCGAGCGCGAATTCGGCGGCGGCCTGGGTGAGCACATTGACGTTGTAGGGCGGGCGCACCTTCTCGAACTGGTCCAGCAGCGCAGGCGCGGCAGACATGTAGCCGAGGCGGATGCCGGCCAGGCCAAGCTTGGACAGCGTGCGCATCACCACCAGGTTCTCGAATTCTTCGAGGTGGCCCATGAAGCTGGTGCGCGCGAACGGCTCGTAAGCCTCGTCGACGACGGCGATGCCGGTGTCGCCCAGTGCGTCGATCAGTTCGGCCATGTCGGCCGCGTCGTACAGGTTGCCGGTCGGGTTGTTCGGGTAGGCCAGGAACAGCACCGACGGCTTGTGCTCGGCGATGGCGGCCAGCAGGGCCGGCATGTCGAGCGAGAAGTCGGGCTTGAGCGGCACGCCGACGAAGTCCATGCCGGCAAACTGCGCCGAGCGCTCGTACATGACGAAGGCCGGCACCGGCGCGAGGATTACGGCGCGGCGGTCCTGGCGCGCGGTCGCCATGGCGATGATCGAGATCAGTTCATCCGAGCCGTTGCCGAGGATGACGTCATACCCGTCCGGCACGCCGAGCTTCTCGCAGATGGCGTCTTTCAGCGAGGCGTAGGACGGCACCGGATAGCGGTTCAGCGCGGCGTCGGCCAGGCGCTTGCCCAGTTCCGCGCGCAGCTTTTCCGGCAGCTGGTAGGGATTCTCCATCGCGTCGAGCTTGATGTAGCCGCTCGAATCCGGGACGTTGTAGCTGCTCGCCTTGCGCACGTCGGGGCGGATGGTGTTGGCGATCAGGGTGTCGATAAAGGACATGGTTTCCTCAGCTGGCCGTTTCGGCGGCAATGGGTTTCTTTGCGGTCTTGCGCTTTGGCGCTGCCTGCGGTTCGGGCGCCGCGAGGCGCGCCTCGATGATGTCGCAATAATCCTGATTCAGCTCGAAGCCGACGAAATCGCGCCCGCAGCGCTTGGCCGCCAGCGCGGTGGTGCCGCTGCCCATGAACGGGTCGAGCACCACGCCGCCCGGCGGACACGAGGCCTTGACCATGCGCTCGATGATCTCGAGCGGCTTCTGGGTCGGGTGGTCGGCGCGCTCGGGATGCTCCTTGTGCAGGCGCGACACGCTCCACAGGTCCTTCGGGTTGTAGCCGATCTCCAGCCACTTTGCGCCGACAAAAATCGAGCGCGAACGGGCCTTCTTGGTTTCGGCGTCGTAAGCGATGCGCACTGCGTCGAGGTCGAAGTAGTAGTCCTTGCGGTTGACGAAAAAACCGATGGTGTCGTGCACTGAGGTAAAGCTGCGCACGCTGCCGCCCATCGACGGCACGCGGCGGTCCCAGATGATCTCGTTCATCATCGTCATGCGCTTCTTGAGCATGACGAAGATCTCCGGCGAAAAGCGCCAGGTCAGGAAGATGTACAGGCTGCCGTTGGCTTTCAGCTTGGGCAGCGCGGCGTCGACCCACTGCTCGGTCCACGCCAGGTAGTCGGCCACGCTTTGCTGGTCGGAGGCATTGCCGTAGTCCTTGCCCAGGTTGTAGGGCGGGTCGGTCAGGATCAGGTCGACCGATCCATCGGGGATGCGCGCCAGTCCCGCCAGCGCGTCTTCGCAGAAGACCCGGTTGAGCCAGTCGCTCATGGTTTCAGCCGCAGTTCGGCGGAGCGGGCGTGCGCCTGCAGGCCTTCGCCGTAGGCCAGTTCGGCCGCGACCTTGCCGAGCGTCTGCGCGCCGGCTTCGGACACGAACAGGATCGACGAGCGCTTCTGGAAGTCGTACACGCCCAGCGGCGACGAGAAGCGCGCCGTGCGCGAGGTCGGCAGCACGTGGTTCGGGCCGCAGCAGTAGTCGCCCAGCGACTCGGACGAGAAGCGGCCCAGGAACATCGCGCCGGCGTGGCGGATCTTGTCGGCCCACTGCTGCGGGTCTTCGGCGGAAATCTCGAGGTGCTCGGCGGCGATGGCGTTGGCGATCTCGCACGCCTCGTCCATGTCGCGCACCTTGACCAGCGCGCCGCGATCGGTCATCGACGTGCGGATCGTGTCCTGGCGCGGCATGGTCGGCAGCAGCTTGTGGATGCTGGCCTCGACGCGGGCAATGTAGCCGGCGTCCGGGCACAGCATGATGGCTTGCGCCAGCTCGTCGTGCTCGGCTTGCGAGAACAGGTCCATCGCCACCCAGTCCGGATCGGTCGTACCGTCGCACAGGACCAGGATCTCCGACGGGCCGGCGATCATGTCGATGCCGACCGTGCCGAACACGCGGCGCTTGGCCGACGCCACGTAGGCGTTGCCAGGGCCGACGATCTTGTCGACGGGTTGAATGGTCGCGGTGCCGTAAGCCAGCGCGCCGACCGCCTGCGCGCCGCCGATGGTGATCACGCGCGTGACGCCGGCGATCGCCGCGGCGGCCAGCACCATCTGGTTCTTCACGCCGTCCGGAGTCGGCACCACCATGATGATCTCCGCCACGCCGGCCACCTTGGCGGGAATCGCGTTCATCAGCACCGACGACGGATATGCGGCCTTGCCGCCCGGGACGTAGATGCCGACCCGGTCCAGCGGCGTGATGCGCTGGCCCAGCACCGTGCCGTCAGGCTCGGTGTAGCTGAAGTCTTGCAGTTCCTGCTTCTGGCGCTCGTGGAATACGCGGATGCGGTCGGCCGCCGTCTGCAGCGCGGCGCGCTGGGCTTCCGGCAGCGATGCCAGCGCCGCGTCCAGTTCGGCCTGGCCGATGTCGAATTCCGCCATCGAAGCGGCGCTGATGCGGTCGAAGCGGTTGGTGTATTCCAGCACCGCGTCGTCGCCGCGGGCCTTGACGTCGGCCAGGATCTTCGCCACTGCGGACTCGATCGCGTCGTCGGCCGATTCCTCGAACGCGAGCAGCGTGTCGAGCTTCTTGCGGAAGCCCGCTTCAGTGGAATCGAGTTTGCGGATCTGGATCGTCATGGGAAATCAGCCTTGCAACTTGGATGCGCGTTCGAACGCGTCGAGAATGGGTTGGAGCCGCGCGCGCTTGAGCTTCAGTGCGGCCTGGTTGACCACCAGGCGCGACGAGATCTCCATGATGGTCTCGACTTCGACCAGGTTGTTGGCGCGCAGCGTGCTGCCGGTGGAAACGACGTCGACGATGGCATCGGACAGGCCGACCAGCGGCGCCAGCTCCATCGAGCCGTACAGCTTGATCAGGTCGACGTGCACGCCCTTGGCGGCGAAGTGTTCGCGCGCGGTCTGGACGAACTTGGTGGCCACGCGCAGGCGCGCGCCCTGGCGCACCGCGGTCTCGTAGTCGAAGCCGGCATTGACCGCGACCGACATGCGGCAAGCCGCGATCTTCAGGTCGATCGGCTGGTACAGGCCCTCGCCGCCATGCTCGTTGAGCACGTCCTTGCCGGCCACGCCGAAATCGGCCGCGCCGTACTGCACGTAGGTCGGCACGTCGGACGCGCGCACGATGATGACGCGCACGTTCGGGTCGTTGGTGGCGAGGATCAGCTTGCGCGAGGTTTCCGGATTCTCGGTCACCTCGATGCCGGCCGCCGCCAGCAGCGGCAGCGTGTCGTCGAAGATGCGGCCTTTCGACAGCGCGAGGATCAGCTGGCCGCTCGCCTGTGGCGCGAATGGATTCATGGTTACCTGATCCGCACGATGTCGGCGCCGACGGCGGACAGTTTGACTTCCATCCTGTCGTAGCCGCGGTCGAGGTGGTAGATGCGGTCGACCAGGGTGGTGCCTTCGGCGGCCATGCCGGCGATCACCAGCGAGGCCGAAGCGCGCAGGTCGGTCGCCATCACCGGCGCGCCGCGCAGCCGGAACACGCCGCTGATGTTGGCCACGTTGCCGTCGGTGCGGATCGACGCGCCCAGGCGGTTCATCTCCTGCACGTGCATGAAGCGGTTCTCGAAGATGGTCTCGGTGACCTGGCTGGCGCCGTCGGCGATCGTGTTGACCGCCATGAACTGGGCCTGCATGTCGGTCGGGAAGCCCGGGTACTCGGTGGTCACGAAACTCACCGGCAGCGGACGCGCATCCATGCGCGCGCGGATCGAGTCGGCGCCGATGTCCATCACCAGGCCAAGCTCGCGCAGCTTGTCGAGCGCGGCGTCCATGATGTCGGTGCGGGTGTTCTTGATGACGATGTCGCCGCCGGTGGCCGCGACGGCGCACAGGAAGGTCACCGCTTCGATGCGATCGGAGATCACGGCATGCTTCGCGCCGTGCAGCGACGGCACGCCCTGGATCACCAGGCGGCCGGTGCCGATGCCTTCGATCTTCGCGCCCATCTTCACCAAGAGGTTGGCCAGGTCGGTCACTTCCGGTTCCTGCGCCGCGTTCTCGAGGATGGTCTCGCCTTCGGCCAGGGTCGCCGCCATCAGCAGGTTCTCGGTGCCGGTCACGGTGATCATCTCGGTGCGGATGCTGGCGCCTTTCAGCTTGGCGCACTTGGCGTAAATGTAGCCGCCTTCGATGGTGATCTCGGCGCCCAGCGCTTCCAGGCCCTTGATGTGCTGGTCGACCGGGCGCGAGCCGATCGCGCAGCCGCCCGGCAGCGACACCTTGGCCGAACCGAAGCGCGCCAGCAGGGGACCGAGCACCAGGATCGACGCGCGCATGGTTTTCACCAGTTCGTACGGCGCTTCGAGCTTGTCGATCGCGCTGCCGTTCAGCGTGACGCTTTCGTCGTCGCGCTGGACGGACAGGCCGGTCTGCTCGAGCAGCGTGAGCATGGTCTTGACGTCGTGCAGGCGCGGCACGTTCGTCAGTTCGAGGTCGCCCGCGGTGAGCAGGCCGGCGCACAGGATCGGCAAAGCGGCATTCTTGGCGCCCGAAATGGTGATGTCGCCGTTGAGGCGCTTGCCGCCGACAATCTGGAGCTTGTCCATGGTCTTATCCTTGGTATTCGTCAGGGGTGAGGGTCTTCATCGACAGCGCGTGGATTTCTTCGCGCATGCGGTCGCCCAGCGCGGCGTACACCAGCTGGTGGCGCTGGATCGGGCGCTTGCCGGCGAATTGCGGCGAGACGATCAGCGCGGTGAAGTGCTGGCCGTCGCCCTCGACTTCGAGGTGGGTGCATTCCATGCCGTTGCTGATGTAGCTGTGGATCGCTTCTGGAGTAGTAGCCATGGTGGTTCCTTTTAATGGCGCAGATTGTAGCCGCGCTTGAGCAAATTGACGGCGATCGACGCGAGCACCACGAAGAAGGCGCTGACGATGGCGAGGCTGGTCCACGGCGAGATGTCGGACTGGCCGAAGAAGCCGTAACGGAAGCCGTCGATCATGTAGAAAAACGGATTGAAGTGCGACACCGCGAGCCAGAACGGCGGCAGCGACTTGATCGAGTAGAACACGCCGGCAAGGAAGGTCAGCGGCATGATCAGGAAGTTCTGGAATGCGGCCAGCTGGTCGAATTTCTCGGCCCAGACGCCAGCGATCACGCCCATCGTGCCGAGGATCGCGGCGCCCAGCAGCGCGAACACGATGATCCACAGCGGCGCGACGAAGGACAGGTGGGCGAACCAGGCGGTGATGACGAACACGCCGGTGCCGACCACCAGGCCGCGCACCACGGACGCCAGCACGTAGGCAGAAATGATCTCCCAGTGCGACAGCGGCGGCAGCAGGATGAACACCAGGTTGCCGGTGATCTTGGACTGGATCAGCGAGGACGAGGAGTTGGCGAAGGCGTTCTGCAGCACGCTCATCATCACCAGGCCCGGGATCAGGAAGGCGGTGTACGACACGCCGGAGCCGGGATAGACCTCGATGCGGCCGTCGAGCACATGGCCGAAGATCAGCAGGTACAGCATGGCGGTCAGGATCGGCGCTGCTACGGTTTGCGTAGCAACCTTCCAGAAGCGCAGCGTCTCCTTGTAGAGCAGGGTCTGGAATCCTACGGAAAACACGTTCACAGCGAACCTCCATCCATGATCTGCAAGAAGATATCTTCCAGGTCGGCTTGTTGCAACTGCATTTCGTCGATCACCACGCCGGCTTCGCGCAGGCGCGCGAGAATCTGCTCGACTTCGGCGTATTCGTTCACGCGCAGGCTGTATTTTTTGCCGTGGTTGTTCTCGTCGTGCGAGACCAGATGGCGCAGGTCTTCGGGGAAGGTGCCGCTGGCGACGTGCACGATCAGCTGCGATCCGGAGATGCGGCGGATCAGCGACTTCATCGTGTCGAGCGCGACCACTTTACCGGCGCGCAGCATCGCCACGCGCTGGCACATCGCCTGCGCTTCTTCCAGGTAGTGGGTGGTCAGCACGACGGTGTGGCCTTCGCGGTTCAGGCGCGAGATGAACTTCCACAGGCCCTGGCGCAGCTCGACGTCGACGCCGGCGGTCGGCTCGTCGAGCACGATCACGGGCGGCTTGTGCACCAGCGCCTGCGCCACCAGCACGCGGCGCTTCATGCCGCCCGACAGCGCGCGCATGTTGACGTCGGCCTTGGCGGTCAGGTCGAGGTTCTCCATCACCTCGTCGATCCACTTGTCGTTGTTCTTCAGGCCGAAGTAGCCCGACTGCAGGCGCAAGGTCTCGCGCACCGTGAAGAAGGGGTCGAACACCAGCTCCTGCGGCACCACGCCGAGGTTCTTGCGCGCGGCGCGGAAATCGGTGACCACGTCGTGGCCGTGGATGGAGACGCTGCCGGCGTCGGGGCGGATCAGGCCGGCGATGGTCGAAATCAGGGTGGTCTTGCCGGCGCCGTTCGGGCCCAGCAGGCCGAAGAATTCGCCCTGCTCGATGGTCAGGGAGACGCCGCCCAAGGCTTTCAGCGACTTGTAGCTTTTCTCGACGTTGTTGATCTGGATTGCTGCTGTCATTCGTTGCTTTTGAAGAATTTCGCGGGGGGAACGGTCAATTATAGGGGAAATTGCCGATGAGCCGCGGGGCGGCCCAGGATGAAGGCCGGCCGGAACGGCCAGCCCCCGGAGGGAAGGTCAATGGTGCTGCAGGTTGGCCGGCGATTCGGCCAGGAGGGAGTCGACGCCGTACAGGGTCAGCAGGCTCTGCAGGCTGACCGGCAGGTTGCGGAACGACAGCGTGACGCCGGCCTTGCGGGCCTGGCGCTGCATCTCCAGCAGCACCGCCACGCCGGACGAATCGGACGACTTGAGCATGGCCAGGTCGAACTCGGTCTGACCGGCGCGCAGTGCGGCCAGGCCGCGCTCGAGCGCCGCGCGCGCGGTGGCGAACGTCAGGTACTCGAGCGGCGCGGAAGAGGTCGATTCGGTCATGTTACTTCTTGACGGTCTTCATCGGCTTGTTGGCCAGTTCCTTGTTGCGCTCGGCCAGCTTCTTGATCAGGCCGTCGATGCCGCCCTTGCTGATCTCGGTCGAGAAGGTGCCGCGGTAGGTTTCCACCAGCCACGCGCCCAGCACGTTGATGTCGAAAATCTTCCAGCCCGACGGGCTCTTGGCCAGGCGGTAGTTCAGCTGGATCGGCTCGCCGCGGGCGACGTTGACCACCGAACGCACTTCGACTTCGGTATCGGCCGGATCGGCGCGCATCGGCTTGAATTCGACGGTTTCGTTCTTGATCTGCGACAGCGCGCCCGAGTAGGTGTGGATCAGCAAGGTGCGGAACTCGTTCGACAGCGCGGTCTTCTGCTCCGGGGTGGCTTCGCGCCAGTAACGGCCGGCCGCCAGCGCGGTCATGCGCTGGAAGTCGACGTACGGCAGGATCTTCGAGTCGACCAGCGCGGTGACCTTGTTGACGTTGCCGTTCTGAATGTCCTTGTCGGCCTTGGCGGTTTCGATCACGTCGTTGCTGATGCGCTTGACGAGCGCGTCCGGCGCTTCGCCTGGCGCGGCGGTGGCGAACGCCGAAATGGCGATGGCGCTTAATGCGATGAGTTGTTTGATCAGTTTCATATGCCCTCTTTCAAGTTTGCGGGTACTGCAGGTGCATACCGCTCACATGGCGGTACGGAATACGGGTTAACTACTTGACCGGCGGTTTGGATGACACAGGCGGCTTTTTCTGTTCGGCGGGTTCCGGCGTCGGGCCCGGATCGTCAGGATACGCGTCCTTGATCGACTTCGATTCGGACGACGGCTTGTCCGACTTCGGCGCCGGGGCTGGCGCAGGCGCCGCGCCGCCGGTCGGGCCCGGATCGTCCGGATAGGCGGCCTTGATGCTCTTGGCGTCGGCCGGCTGGTCGTCCTTTTTATCGTTTTTCTGCAGCAGCTGCTTCAGCTTTTCCTTGCCGCCGCCGTCTTTGATGCGGCTTTCGCGGCGCTGCAGGAAGCCGTCGCGGATGAATTCGTAGCGGTCGAGCGCGGCTTCTTCCATCAGGTTCGACGCGTCGAGTACCTGGGCGCGCTGGTCGACGGCGCGCACGGCGGTGCCGACGTTGCGCGTGTGCACCGGATAGACGTAGGCCCACGGATCGGCGGCGACGTCGAGCGGGATGCCGGCGGTGTCGCGCACCGTCGACGGGCCCAGCAGCGGCAGCATCAGGTAGGGACCGGACGGCACGCCCCAGGCGCCCAGGGTCTGGCCGAAGTCTTCGTTGTGCTTCTGCAAGCCGCCTTCCGAGCCGATGTCGATCAGGCCGAACAGGCCGAAGGTCGAGTTGAGCGCGAAGCGGGACAAGTCGGAGAAGCCGTCGGCGCCCTTGCCCTGCATCAGGTTGTTGGCGCCGGTCCACAGGTCGGACAGGTTGCCGAAGAAGTTGGACACGCCGGTCTGCACGAACGACGGCAGCACCTGCTTGTAGGCGGTGGCGGCCGGCTTCAGCGCCACGCGGTCGACCGCGTCGTTGAAGGCGAACATCTTGCGGTTGAATTTCTCGTACGGGTCGCGCGGGTTGGGGCCCGTCGCGCAGCCGGCCAGGGTCGAGCAGGCGGCCAGCGCCAGCACGGCCGAGCGGAATCGGTAATTGATCATTTTGCGCTGTCCTTTCCGTCCGCGGCCTTGCTGTAGATGAACTGATTGATCAGGTCTTCCAGCACGGCGGCCGATTGGGTACTGTTGATGCGGTCGCCCGCCGCCAGGTTGACGGTGTCGCCGCCCGGCACGATGCCGATGTACTGCTCGCCCAGCAGGCCGGCGGTCAGGATCTTCAGCGAGCTGTCTTTCGGGAACTTGTGGCCCGCGTCCATGTCCAGCGTGACCATTGCCTGGTAAGTCTTGTCGTCGAAGCGAATGTCGCCGACCCGGCCCACCACCACGCCGGCGCTCTTGACGGGCGCCTGCGGCTTGAGGCCGCCGATGTTGTCGAACTTGCCGGTGACGGCGTAGGTCTTGCTGAACGACAGGGTGCTCATGTTGCCGGCCTTCAGGGCCAGGAACAGCAGGGCGGCCAGGCCCAGCAGGACAAACAGGCCAACCCAGACGTCGATCGTTTTGCGGTGCATAATTTATTTCCTAAACTTGTTATTCGCTTCGGCAACGCTGCCGGATTCAATTACTTGTTAAACATCAGTGCGGTCAGCACGAAATCGAGGCCCCACACCATCAGCGAGGCGATCACCACGGTGCGCGTGGTGGCGCGCGAGACGTCTTCCGGCGTCGGCTCGGCATGGTAGCCCTGGAACAGCGCGGTGAACGTGACGGCGATGCCGAACACCACGCTCTTGATCACGCCGTTCAGCACGTCGGCGCGCACGTCGACGTTGGCTTGCATCTGCGACCAGAACGCGCCCTCGTCGACGCCGATCAGCTGCACGCCGACCAGGTAGCCGCCGAGGATGCCGACGGCGCTGAAAATCGTCGCCAGGATCGGCATTGCGATCACGCCGGCCCAGAAGCGGGGCGCCAGCACGCGCTGGATCGGGTTGATCGCCATCATTTCCATTGCCGACAATTGCTCGCCGGCCTTCATCAGGCCGATCTGCGCGGTCAGCGACGTGCCGGCGCGCCCGGCGAACAGCAGCGCGGTCACGACCGGGCCCAATTCGCGCACCAGTGCCAGTGCGACAACCTGGCCGAGCTTTTGTTCCGCGCCGTAGGGCGTCAAGGTGATGTAGCCCTGCAGGCCGAGCACCATGCCGACGAACAGGCCGGAGACGACGATGATCACCAGCGAGTAGTTGCCGATGAAGTGGATCTGCTCGGAAATCAGGGCGGGGCGGCGCAGCGCGCCTGGCGTCACGCCCATCAGGCCGAAGAAGGAGCGGGTGGCGAAGCCGACGTGGGCCAGGCTTTCGCGAATCGGGCGGCCGATCCCGGCCAGCAGGGTGCCGATCATGCCGCCACTCCCAGGCCGAGGTCGTCGGCCAGCGCCCTGCCAGGATAGTCGAACGGCACCGGGCCGTCCGCTTCGGCGTTGACGAACTGTTTGACGTACGGGTCGTCGGACACGCGCATGTCGGCCGGCGTCCCCTGCGCGACGATCTTGCCGGCCGACATGAAGTAGACGTAGTCGGCGATGGCGAAGCATTCGTGCACGTCGTGCGAGACCAGGATCGAGGTCGAGCCGAGCGCGTCGTTCAGTTTGCGGATCAGGTTGGCGGTGACGCCCATCGAGATCGGGTCGAGGCCGGCGAACGGCTCGTCGTACATGATCAGTTCCGGGTCGAGCGCGATGGCGCGCGCGACGGCGACGCGGCGCGCCATGCCGCCCGAGATCTCGGACGGCTTCAGTTTGTGCGCGTTGCGCAGGCCGACCGCGTTGAGCTTGAGCAGCACCAGGTCGCGGATCAGCTCTTCCGGCAGGTCGGTGTGCTCGCGCAGCGGGAAGGCGACGTTGTCGAACACGGACAGGTCGGTGAACAGCGCGCCGAACTGGAACAGCATGCCCATCTTGCGGCGCAGGCGGTACAGGCCGTCGGTGTCGAGCTGGTGCACCACTTCGCCGCCGACCTTGACTTCGCCTTTTTGCGGGCGGATCTGGCCGCCGATAAGGCGCAGGACCGTGGTCTTGCCGCAGCCGGAGCCGCCCATGACGGCGATGACCTTCCCGCGCGGGAAGTCCATGCGCAGGTTGGACAGGATGACGCGCTCTCCATATGCAAACTGCAGATCGCGGATTTCGACAAGATTGGACACAGGCTTAGTCAGTATTTGGGAATGCCGTATTGTAGTGCAGAAAGGTCAATCTCTGCTGGCGGACGGCCGATCTGGCGCGCGCGATGTGGCCTAGAATACAACACTAATGAACGACGGGTCAGATAATTGCGTTCGTAAGTGTCTGTTTTTACGCACATATTTATTTCCGCAGCGCAGCATGCAAGCCAGAAATTTAAAATACATACGTGTATGTAAATTGCACCAGAGTGACGCGAAGATGGGGCCAGGTCGCTCAGGACCAGTCCCCGGCTGATGCCCGCGCCGGCATGCAGCATCGGGGTCTGGTCCTGCGGACCTGAACCCATTTTTGCTCAATGCCCCAGCGGCAGTCGCAGCGTGAAGACAATCTCCGGCTCGTCGTAGTGGTAGGCCAAGGTGCCGCCGTGCCCGCGCGCGATCTGGTGCGCGATGTACAGCCCCAGTCCGACGCCCTTGCGGTTGCGCGGATTGTTCAGCGACGTATGCTTGAACGGGTCGAACAGCTTGTCGGCCACCGCATCCGGAATCGGCGCGCCGTAATTACGCACGCCGATCACCGCCTCGGCGCCCTCAGCCCGCAAGGAAATCGTGACCGGTTTGCCCGCCTCGCCGTGATGGCGCGCATTCGACAGCAAGTTGGTCATCACCTGCACCAGGCGGTCGGGATCGACCATCGCGCTGACCGGCGCCGGTGCCTCGAGCCTGAAACTGGCGCCGGGGTGGGCGGCGCCGAGCTCCTCGACCAGGTCGGCCAGCATCGCGCGCAGATCGGTCTGCGCCAGCTGCATGCCCAGGCCGATGCCGCCGTTGATGCGGCTCATGTCGAGCACGTGCCCGATCAGGCGCTGCATGCGGTTGCTGGACGACTGGATGCGCCGGCCGATGGTTTGCGACTGCGAGCCCCGTTCAAGCAGCGCGCCGGCCATGTTGATGGCCTGGAGCGGATCGCGCAGGTCGTGGCCCAGCATCGCCATCAGCTCGGTGCGCGCGCGGTCGATTTCGGCGTTGCGCGCGGCGACCGCGCGGCTGATTTTCGACAGCAGCCCGCTGGCGATGGTCAGGCTGGTGGCGTCCCACGGCACGGCGCGTCCGCGCACGGTTTCGCACCATTCGTCGAACGAGCCGCGCGGCGTCAGGCGCGGGCCGAGCGGCCCGAGCGCGACGATCTTTTCGGGCTTGCCGGCCCAGCGCACCGCCTCGACCTGCTCGGTGCGCAGCGCCAGCAGCATGCCCTGCGAGGACGCGTCGTACGACATCACCAGCATGCCGACCCACTTGCCAAGCTGCGCTTGCAGGTCCTCCGGCCAGTCGGCCACCTCGGTGCGCTGGAACAGCACCTCGCCGACGTCGGCGATGGACGCGAGAATTTCGCGAACCAGTTCGGGTTCGATGGCGCCGTGGATAACGAACTCGCCGTGCTGGGCGACCACCAGCGCATCGGCCTGCAGCGCCTCGCACAGTTCGGGCGCGTGATCGCCGAGCGCGCGCAGCACCTGGTCTTCGTGGCTCATGGCCTCGAGCACGCGCGAGCCCAGTTCCGCGGCGCGTTCGATGCCGGCCGCGTGGCCGCGCGCTTCCAGCGTCTGCACGCTGGACGCCAGCACCTGGGCCAGCACGTCGGCCGCCATGCGGATCGAGTACGGCACCTGGCGCGGCGCCATGTGATGGCAGGCCAGCATGCCCCACAAGCGGCCGCCGACCACGATCGAAATGCTCATCGACGCATGCACGCCCATGTTCTGCAGGTACTCGATGTGGATCGGCGAGACGCTGCGCAGAACGCCGTGGCTCATGTCGAGCGGCGCGTCGCCTTCGCAGCCCAGCACCGGCACCGGCGTGTAGCCGACGTCCGAAATCAGGCGCAGGGTGTTGATCAGGTACAGGCGGCGCGCCTGCGCCGGGATGTCGCTGGCCGGATAGCGCCGGCCGAGGTAGGCTTCGACGGCCTCGCTGCAGGCTTCGGCGACCACGTCGCCGCTGTCGTCGTGGCGGAAGCGGTAGGCCATCACGCGGTCGAAGCCGGTCAGCTGGCGCACCTGCTGCACCACCATGTTCAGCAATGCGTCGACCGACTGCTGGCGTTTGAGGCGGTCGATCGCACCGTGCGCCTTGAGGGCGAACGAGGCCACCACGTCCGAGCTGAGCGCGCGGCGCTCGAATTCGGCGATGATGCGGCCGTCGTGAGCGTGCACGATGCAGTCGAATTCCTCGTCGCCGATAGTCACTTCGCACGCGGACGGCATCGCTTCGCCGGCATCGAGATCGTCGCCGGCCTGGTAGATCAGTTCGACCGCATCGAGCGGCAGGTTCAAGGACGCCAGTTCGGCGCCGAGCGACGGCTGCACGCCGGTCAGGTCAAAGCAGTTGGCGCTCCACGCCACCAGCAGGCGTTGCGCGCTGAACGCGAACAGCGCGCCGTGCGGCTGGATCGAGCCGGGAATGTGGATGGGCTCGGCGGCGCAGTTGGCCAGGGTCAGGTCGGTGTCACTCATGCGCGGCGTCCATCAGCGCGAGCAGGCTGTCGAACGCGTCGCAGGCGCCGGCGCAGGCGTCGGCGACGTCGCACGGCGCGGTGACATTGGCGCGCAGCTGCGCGATGAAGTGCTGCCAGCGCGCGCCGACCGCGGCGCCGTCGGCGCCCAGATAGGTCAGCGGATGCGGGGCGAGCGCGCCGCGCAGGCGTTTGAACAGCACCGCGCCGCCCAGCTGCGAGCCTTCGACGACGTAGCAGACGCCCCAGCGATAGGCGGCGCCGGCGCCGGCCGGCCAATGCGGTGCGGCGTGTGTGAGCAGCGGAAGCTGGGCCGGCATCGCGGGATCGGCCAGGTCGGCCGCGATGATGGCGGCGCGCGGGATCGGCGCCAGGCGCGCGGGATCCTGCGGGCCGTCGTGGTAGCCGGCCAGCCAGCCCTCGATCGCGGCCAGCCAGGTGTGCAGCAAAGCCAGGTGGGCGCCGTAATCGGCCAGCGACGGCGCGGCGGCCGCCAGCGGCATGGCGCGGTCAAGGATGTCGTGGCGGTCGGCGGTGGCGCGACGCAAGGCTCCCAGCACATCCGGTTCGACTACGTCTGACACTTTTTCCAACCCCACCTCACTGTTCGACTACGGCTGGGGATGGAAGGTTTTCCATCTGATCATCCGAGCAAGCTGAAATCGTACCATTCGGGACGCTTGTGCGGCGCGCAATGAAAAACATATGGATCAAACAACCTTGGCTTTTTCGTACACGATCCGGTTTTGCGCGTAAGATTCGCCAAGTTGAAAACATTGCCGTTCGTATACTTCTTCATTTTCCGATGGGACCGCTGATGAAACCGTTTTTGCGAAATTTTGCCCCAGTCTTGCTGTTGCTCGCGCAGGTGAGCGCCAACGCCGGCATGCTGGACAATCATCCCGGCCGCTGGATGGGCGAGCTGACCTTGCCCGACGGGCGCGTGCTGAAGCTCGGCGCCGAAATATTCAAGCGGGCGGACGGTTCGGCGTGGGCAAGTTTTGCCAGTCCGGACCAGGGCGCGTATGACATTCCGATGAAGAGCGTCAGCGAAACGGGCGGTACGGCGCTACTCGAACTGGGCTTCGGTTCGATGACGCTGACCTGGGCCGACGACCATTTCAAGGGGGAATGGAAACAGGGCGGCGCGGCATTCCCGCTCGACCTGAAGCAGGTCGCCGACTTTCCGCGCAAGGTGCGCAGGCAGACGCCGGTGGCGCCCATGCCTTTCGAACGGACGCTTGCAATTCCCAGCGCCGACGGCGTGATGCTCGGCGCGACGCTGTCGATGCCGGCCAGCGCCAACCGTCCCAACCTGGTCATCCTGGTGCATGGCAGCGGCCCGCAGACGCGCGACGAAGAAGTCGAAGGCCACCGCACCTTTGCCGTGCTGGCGGACCATCTCGCGCGCCAGGGAATTGCGGTGCTGCGTTACGACAAGCGCGGGATCAGCCGCTCCACCGGCGACTATGCGAATCACACGCAGGCACAGCTGGCTGACGATGTGGGCGCGGTCGTCCGGGCGATGAGGGCCACCAGGGAGTTTCGCCATGTCGGCGTGCTTGGCCACAGCGAAGGACCGATGCTCGCCGCGCGCTATGCGGCCGGCCATCCGGGCGCGATCGACTTCATCGTCTCGCTGGCCGGCGTCGGCCTGCCCGGCATCGACCTGATGCTGCTGCAGGACCGCATGGAGGCGGCCGACCATGGCGCCGATGCGGCTGCGGTGGAGCGGTTGATGCCGTATGTGCGTGACTACTACCGGATCGTCATGACGCAGGATGATCCTGCTGCGCGCGTCGCCGCGCTCAAGGCGCTGTACGATGGCTTGTCGGCGGAAGACCGTGCGCTGGTGGTCAAGCACCGGATGAACCAGGGCACGCTGTCGACCGCGATGGCGGCGCAGCCGATGCTGCCGGCGCTGCTCAAGGCAAATCCGGTCCCCGACTGGCGCGCGGTGCGCTGCCCGGTGCTTGTGCTGAACGGCAGCCTCGATCGCCAGGTGCCGGTCGAGAGCATGAACGGCATCGTGGCCGCATTAAAGGCGGGCGGGAACCGGAAGGTGGAGTCGGCCGTCATGCCATCGCTCAATCACATGTTCCAGACCGCGAAGACTGGGAAGACGGACGAGTACGGCGCGCTCGACGAGACGATCTCCCCGGAGGTTCTGAGCAAGGTGACGTCGTTTATCCGCAAGCAGTAGATGAAGAATGGGGTCAGGTCCGCAGGACCAGACCCCGATACTGCGATCAGCGCGGCAGGACCGAAGACCCCATCAGGAATTCATCGACGGCGCGCGCGCACTGGCGGCCTTCGCGGATCGCCCACACCACCAGCGATTGCCCGCGCCGCATGTCGCCCGCCGCGAACACTTTCGGCACCGAGGTGGCATAGCAGCCTTCGCCGTCGGTCGTGGCGCGCGCATTGCCGCGGTTGTCCTTGTCGACGCCGAACGCGTCCAGCACCTGCTGCACCGGCGAGACGAAGCCCATCGCCAGCAGCACCAGGTCGGCCTTCATCTCGAATTCCGAATCCGGCACTTCGGTCATCTTGCCGTCTTTCCATTCGACCTTGCAGGCGATCAGCTTCTCGACCTTGCCGCCTTTGCCTTCCAGGCGCTTGGTGGCCACCGCCCAATCGCGCTCGCAGCCTTCTTCGTGCGACGACGAGGTGCGCAGCTTGGTCGGCCAGTAAGGCCACACCAGCGGCTTGTTTTCTTCTTCCGGCGGCATCGGCATCAGTTCGAACTGCGCCACCGACGCGGCGCCGTGGCGGTTCGAGGTGCCCACGCAGTCGGAACCGGTGTCGCCGCCGCCGATCACGACCACGTGCTTGCCGCCGGCCTTGATCTGGTCCTTGACCTTGTCGCCGGCGTTGACCTTGTTCTGCAGCGGCAGGAAGTCCATCGCGAAGTGCACGCCCTTCAGCTCGCGGCCCGGCACCGGCAGGTCGCGCGGCTGCTCGGCGCCGCCGGCCAAGATGATCGCGTCGAAGTCCTTGGCCAGGTCTTCGGGGAAGATGGTTTCCTTGGCCCAGTTGTTGACGGTCGCCGGAAAATCCTTGCCGATCAGGGTGCTAGTGCGGAACACCACGCCTTCGGCTTCCATCTGCTTGACGCGCAGGTCGATGTGCGACTTTTCCATCTTGAAGTCTGGGATGCCGTAGCGAAGCAGGCCGCCGATGCGGTCGCTCTTTTCGAACACGGTGACGGCGTGGCCCGTGCGCGCCAGCTGCTGCGCCGCGGCCATTCCGGCGGGACCCGATCCCACCACGGCGACCTTCTTGCCGGTCAGCTTTGCAGGCGGCTGCGGCACCACCCAGCCATGCTCCCAGCCGGTGTCGATGATCTTGTGCTCGATCGACTTGATGCCGACCGGGTCGTTGTTGATGCCCAGCGTGCAGGCCGACTCGCACGGCGCCGGACAAACGCGGCCGGTGAACTCGGGGAAGTTGTTGGTCGAGTGCAGGTTGTCGAGCGCGGCGCGGTAATGGCCGTGATAGACCAGGTCGTTCCAGTCAGGGATCACGTTGTTGACCGGGCAGCCGGTGTTGCAGAACGGGATGCCGCAGTCCATGCAGCGCGCCGCCTGCAGCTTGGCCTGCGGATCGGACAGGTGCAGCACGAATTCCTGGTAGTTCTTGACCCGTGCCGGCGCCGGCAGATACTCCTCGTCCTGGCGCTTGAATTCCATGAAGCCGGTGATTTTACCCACGATTAATCCTTTTATTTTGTACTGTCACGCGAGTCGCTCTGGCCTGGCCGACTCGGCATGGGTACCAGCCTTCGCTGGTACGGCGACGGTTTGTCAGGCGGCGATCTTCTCGGCCGCTTCTTCCATGCTGCTGTTGTGCATCTCTTCCAGCGCGCGCTTGTACTCGGTTGGGAACACCTTGACGAACTTGGCGCGGCCCTCGGCCCAGTTGTCGAGCAGGTAGCGCGCCCGCGTGCTGCCGGTGTGCTTGAAGTGGCGCTCGATCAGGCGCTTGAGAATCGCTTCGTCCGATTCGCGCTCGCCGTCGCGGGTCTGGCTGTGCCAGCCCGACACGTCGCCCTGCTCCTTCGCGCTTTGCACGCGCTCGAGATTGACCATCGTGGTATTGCAGCGCTTCTCGAAGTCGCCGGCCGGATCGTAGACGTACGCGACGCCGCCCGACATGCCGGCCGCGAAATTGCGTCCGGTCGCGCCGAGCACGACGACGGTGCCGCCGGTCATGTACTCGCAGCCATGGTCGCCGCAGCCTTCGACCACCGCGGTGGCGCCGGAGTTGCGCACAGCGAAACGCTCGCCGGCCACGCCGTTGAAGAAGGCTTCGCCCGAAATCGCGCCATACAGCACGGTGTTGCCGACGATGATGTTGTCGACCGCCCAGCCGCGGAACTCGGTGTTCGGCCGCACGATGATGCGCCCGCCCGACAGGCCCTTGCCGACGTAGTCATTGCCCTCGCCGACCAGGTCGAGCGTGATGCCGGCGGCGAGGAAGGCCGCGGCCGACTGGCCCGCCGTGCCTTGCAGCTGGATGTGGATGGTGTCGTCCGGCAGGCCGGCGTGGCCGTAGCGCTTGGCCACTTCGCCCGACAGCATGGTGCCGACCGTGCGGTTGACGTTGCGCACCGGCGAGATGAACGAGACGCGTTCTCCCTTCTCCAGCGCCGCCTTGGCCTGCGCGATCAGCTTGTGGTCCAGCGCCTTTTCAAGACCGTGCTCCTGTTCTTCCGTGTGGAACACCGACTTGCCCGGCTGGACCGGCGGCTGATAAAAGATCGCCGAGAAGTCCAGGCCCTGCGCCTTCCAGTGCGAGATCGCCTTCGACTTGTCGAGCAGGTCGGCGCGGCCGATCAATTCGTCGTAGCTGCGGATGCCCAGCTGCGCCATCAGCTGGCGCGCTTCCTCGGCGACGAAGAAGAAGTAGTTGACCACGTGTTCCGGCTTGCCCGAGAACTTCGCGCGCAGCACCGGGTCCTGCGTGGCGACGCCGACCGGGCAGGTGTTCAGATGGCACTTGCGCATCATGATGCAGCCTTCGACCACCAGCGGCGCGGTGGCGAAGCCGATTTCGTCGGCGCCCAGCATGGCGGCGATGACGACGTCGCGGCCGGTCTTCATCTGGCCGTCGGCCTGCACGCGGATGCGGCTGCGCAGGCCGTTCAGGACCAGCGTCTGCTGCGTTTCGGCCAGGCCCAGCTCCCACGGCGTGCCGGCGTGCTTGACCGACGACAGCGGCGAAGCGCCGGTGCCGCCGTCATGGCCGGCGACGACCACGTGGTCGGCCTTGGCCTTGGTGACGCCGGCGGCCACCGTGCCGATGCCCACTTCCGACACCAGCTTCACAGAAATCGATGCGCGCGGATTGGCGTTTTTCAAATCGTGAATCAGCTGCGCCAAATCCTCGATCGAATAAATGTCGTGGTGCGGCGGCGGCGAAATCAGGCCGACGCCCGGCACCGAGAAGCGCAGGCTGGCGATGTATTCCGAGACCTTGTGGCCCGGCAGCTGGCCGCCTTCGCCGGGCTTGGCGCCCTGCGCCATCTTGATCTGGATCTGATCGGCGGAATTCAAGTACTCCGCGGTGACGCCGAAGCGGCCCGACGCGACCTGCTTGATGCGCGAGCGCAGCGAGTCGCCGTCCTGCAGCGGGATGTCGACGACGACGTTCTTCTCGCCGATCACCGACGACATGGTCTGGCCCTGTTTGATCGGGATGCCTTTCAGCTCCTGGGTGTAGCGCGCCGGGTCCTCGCCGCCTTCGCCGGTGTTCGACTTGCCGCCGATGCGGTTCATCGCGATCGCCAGCGTGGCGTGGGCTTCGGTCGAGATCGAGCCGAGCGACATCGCGCCGGTGGCGAAGCGCTTGACGATCTCCTTGGCCGGCTCGACTTCATCGATCGAAATCGCCTTGCCCGGGTCGAGCTTGAACTCGAACAGGCCGCGCAGGGTCAGGTGACGGCGGGTCTGGTCGTTGATGATCTGCGCGTATTCCTTGTAGCTGTTGAAGTTGTTGGCGCGGGTCGAGTGCTGCAGCTTGGCGATCGCGTCCGGCGTCCACATGTGGTCTTCGCCGCGCACGCGGTAGGCGTACTCGCCGCCGGTGTCGAGGTTCTCTTCCAGCAGCGGATCGTCGCCGAAGGCCAGGTTATGCAGGCGCAGCGCCTCCTCGGCCACTTCGAACACGCCGATGCCTTCGACGCCCGACGCGGTGCCGCGGAAGTATTTGTCGACCAGCGACTTGTTCAGGCCGACCGCTTCGAAGATCTGCGCGCCGCAATACGACATGTAAGTCGAGATGCCCATCTTCGACATCACTTTCAGCAGGCCCTTGCCGATCGCCTTGGTGTAGTTGTAGATGGCGGTGTCGCCCGACAGGTCGCCGGCCAGGCCTTGCGACAATTCGACCAGCGTTTCCATCGCCAGGTACGGGTGCACGGCTTCGGCGCCGTAGCCGGCCAAGAGCGCGAAGTGGTGGGTCTCGCGCGCCGAGCCGGTTTCCACCACCAGGCCGGTGGAGGCGCGCAGGCCGCGGCCGACCAGGTGCTGGTGGATGGTGGACGTGGCCAGCAGCGCCGGAATCGCCACTTGTGCGCTGGAGACCGCGCGGTCGGAGATGATCAGGATGTTGTGGCCGGACTTGACCGCGTCGACCGCTTCCGCGCACAGCGAAGCAAGCGAGGCTTCGATGCCTTCCTTGCCCCAGGCGATCGGGTAGCAGATATTCAGCTCATACGACTTGAACTTGCCGCCGGTGTGCGAGCTGATGCCGCGCAGGCGCACCATATCGTTAAAGCCCAGCACCGGCTGCGACACTTCGAGGCGCATCGGCGGATTGACGTTATTCGTGTCGAGCAGGTTCGGTTTCGGGCCGATGAAGGACACCAGCGACATCACCATCGCTTCGCGGATCGGGTCGATCGGCGGGTTGGTCACCTGCGCGAACAGCTGCTTGAAGTAGTTATACAGCGGCTTGAGTTTGTTCGACATCACCGCCAGCGGCGAGTCGTTGCCCATCGAGCCCGTGGCTTCCTCGCCCAGCAAGGCCATCGGCGCCATCAGGAATTTCAGGTCCTCTTGCGTATAGCCGAAGGCCTGCTGGCGATCGAGCACGCTCGGCGCCGGCTTCTCGCCCTGCGCCGGCGTGTCCTTGGCGCGGTTGTGCGCGAGCTGGCTTTCGGCCAGCTTGATCTCGCCCAGCTTGATGCGCACCGAATTGATCCAGGCCTTGTACGGCTTGGCGTTGGCGTAGGTGTCCTTCAGTTCCTTGTCGTCGATGATGCGGCCGGCTTCGAGGTCGATCAGGAACATCTTGCCCGGCTGGAGGCGCCATTTCTGGATGATCTTCGATTCGGGAATCGGCAGCACGCCGGACTCGGACGCCATCACCACCAGGTCGTCGTCGGTGACGATGTAGCGCGCGGGGCGCAGGCCGTTGCGATCGAGCGTGCCGCCGATGTGGCGGCCGTCGGTGAAGGCCATCGCGGCCGGGCCGTCCCACGGCTCCATCATCGACGCGTAGTACTCGTAGAAGGCCTTGCGGTTGTCGTCCATCAGCGTGTGGTTTTCCCACGCTTCCGGGATCATCATCATCATCGCCTGGGCGATCGGATAGCCGGACATGATCAGCAGTTCGAGCGCGTTGTCGAAGCAGGCGGTGTCGGACTGGCCTTCGTAAATCAGCGGGAACAGCTTGCCCAGGTCGTCGCCCAGCACGGCGGACTTCATCACGCCTTCGCGCGCGCGCATCCAGTTGAAGTTGCCCTTGACGGTGTTGATCTCGCCGTTGTGTGCGATCAGGCGGTACGGGTGGGCCAGCGGCCACTCGGGGAAGGTGTTGGTCGAGAAGCGCTGGTGCACCAGCGCCAGCGCCGAGATGCAGCGCGGGTCCTGCAGGTCCTTGTAATACACGCCGACCTGGTCGGCCAGCAGCAGGCCCTTGTAGACGATGGTGCGGGCCGACATCGATGGCACGAAGAACTCCTTGCCGTGAATGAGCTTCAGCGCCTGGATCGCGTGGCCGGACGATTTGCGGATCACGTACAGTTTTCGCTCGAGCGCGTCGGTGACCATGATGTCCGGGCCGCGGCCGATGAAGATCTGGCGGATCACCGGCTCCTTGGCGCGCACGGTCGGCGACATCGGCATGGCGTCGTCGATCGGCACGTTGCGCCAGCCGAGGACCACCTGGCCTTCGATGCGCACGGCGCGTTCGATTTCCTGTTCGCAGGCGATGCGCGAGGCGTTTTCCTTCGGCAGGAAGACCATGCCGACGCCGTATTCGCCGGGCGGCGGCAGCTCGACGCCCTGGCGCGCCATCTCGTCGCGGTAGTACTGGTCGGGGATCTGGATCAGGATGCCGGCGCCGTCGCCCATCAGCTTGTCGGCGCCGACCGCGCCCCGGTGGTCGAGGTTTTTCAGGATCAGCAGACCCTGTTCGATGATGGAGTGGCTCTTGTTGCCCTTGATGTGGGCGATGAAACCGACGCCGCAGGCATCGTGTTCATTCGAGGGATCGTACAAGCCTTGGGCAATCATGTGCATTCTCCACAACTTTAAACAGGTGAAGGCTGAGAATAGTGCAATGCAGCAGAAGCCGTCAATTAAAACAATTAGGGTCGGAGTAGGATTAATTTTGCTCCTATAGCTTGCAAAATTAAATGGGGACAGAGCCGATAGGTTTTCGATTACTCAGCGGGCGGCGCGCAAAACCGGGGTCAGGTTCGTTGAACCTGACCCCATTTTTCATTCAGCGGCCGGCTTGGCCTTGAACGGTCTGCCCCGCTTGGCCGGAAGGACCTGGCGCTTGGCCTTGTTCTGCAAATCCAGCTTGAACGCATCCGAGCCCAGCGGCCAGCCCTTCAGCACCGCCTGCTCGATTGCCGCCAGCTGCGCCCCGCCCAGCCCGCGCTCGGCCAGTTCCTTGTAGGCGGCCTCGCGCTGGAACGGGGTGTTGCCCAGCGCCCAGTACAGCGCATGGTCGGTAATGACCGGATCCGGTCGCACGCCCGCGTGATGCGCATAGCTCGACCACGGATACGCCAGCGCGTCCGCCGCGGCGTGCTCGCGCACCGGCGTCGCTTCGATGTACTGGCTGCATTGCATCAGGTAGGCCGGCGCGTCGAGCACCGCGGTCTTGAAGCGGCCCTGGAACAGGCTGCCCGAGCGCCCATATTTGGCGTTGAACCAGGGAACGTAGTAGCGGCCGACGCGCTGGATCGCCAGCGCCAGCCCGTCGGCATCGGATGGCGTGGCCAGCAGCTGCAGCTGGGACGGCATCAGCACGTAGGCGTGGATCGCGACCTTGTACGACTTGGCGCTGTCGCGCAGCCAGCCGAGAAAGCGCGCGTAATCCTCGGGCTCGCGGAAAATCAGCGCGCGGTCGATCCCTTGCTGGACAACGTGGTGGGCTTGATGGGGGACGATCAGGCGGGGCAAACGGGCCATGGCAGTGTGAAATCGGTGGAAAATCCCGATTCTACACCACCCTGTCCCTAATTGTTTTATAGAAAGGTCAAACTCGCGTTGACCCTGTCCCTATTTATCGTCAGAGCAGGGTAAATCCGGCCGAAAGGCTGTAGCCCTCGCCGTAGGCGCTGCGCAACGGCAGGTCCTGGCCGAGGCCGCTGCGGGCCTTCTTGCGCAGGCGGTACACCAGCATGTCGACCCGGCGGCTGGCGTCCGGATCATCGCCGCCCATGCCGGCCACGATCACCTGGCGCGGCACCGGCCGGGTGTTGATGGTCAGCAGATGCAGGAAGTTGCACTCTTTTTCGGTCAGGTCGATCACGCTGCCCGACAGTTCGAGCTGGCGCGCGCTGACGCGCAGGGTCCACTTGGTCGGCACCGGCGCGACTGCCTCCGGCGGGCGCACCCGGCGGTCGAGCGCTTCGATGTGGGCGGCCAGTTCGGGGAACTTGATCGGCTTGGTCAGGTAATGGTCGGCGCCGAGGCGCAGGCCGAGGATGCGGTTGTCGAAGGCGACCCGGCCGGTCAGCACCAGCAGGCCGATCTCGGGATACAGCTGGCGCATGCGAGGAATCACATTGAAGCCGTCCTCGTCGGGCAAGCCGAGGTCGAGCACGACCACCGCGGTCGGCGTCTTGGTCAGCGCGGCCCACATCTCGCCGGCCGTGGTGGCGATCGTGACGTCATGGTCGAGCTCCACCAGGAATTCGGCCATGTCCCCGGCGTATTCGCCGTTGTCTTCAACGATCAGTATTTGCGTCATGGGTTGGTCATTTTGTTCGTCTCATTAACCCTGGGCATTTGCGAGACCCAGTGCCAACCTGAAAATTGTTACCGGAATTATCACTGTTGTCCCCCGTTCACGCAACAAGTTTCCCTGCGGACTCACGTATTGGAAGAAAGATTTTGAACGCGGAGCCGTCGGCGCCAGTTTTGTCCATGACGATTGTGCCGCCATGCACTTCGACGACCGAGCGGGCCATGTACAGGCCCAGTCCGGAGCCGGCGCGCTCGCCCGCATTGCTGCCGCGGCGCGACTTGGCGAAGATCAGTTCGGACTCGCCGTCCGGCACGCCGGCGCCGTGGTCGCGCACCCGCAGTTCGATGCCGTTCGCCGTGCGCTGGCCCGACAGTTCGATCGGCGAACCGGCCGGCGAATACTGCAGCGCGTTGTCGACCAACACCTTCAGCGCCAGGCGCAGGCCCTGCGGTTCGCCGCGCATCGTGTCGGGCAGGTCGCCCAGCGCCAGCGTGGCGTGGCGGCCGGCCGCGCGCGCCAGCAGGGCGCCTTCCTCCAGCAAGCGGCGCGGGTTGATGCTGTCGGTGCGGCGCACCGTGCCGCTGGCCTCGACCCGGTCGGGCGACAAATACTGATCGAGCATGCCGATCAGGCGCTCGACCGCGGTAGAAATGCGGCGGTAGCGGTCGCGCGTGGGCTGGTCGGCGTCGGCGCCTGTAACTTCCAGTCGCTGGATGGCGCCGTCGATGGTCGACAACGGGGTGCGGAATTCGTGGTTCAACATGCTGGCGAAGCGGCGTCGGCCGGCTTCGTGTTCGCGGCGCGCCGACAGGTCGCGCGCCAGGCCGACCACCGCGCTGGGCTGGCCGGCCTGGTCGACCAGCACGCTGGAAATGATTTCGATGGGGATCAGGCGCCCATCCCGGTGCGGGAATTCGATTTCGCGCACCAGCTTCAGGCGGCTCAGGTCACCTGCGGCGAAGCGCGCCAGGCGCGACGGCAGGCCGGCCAGCAGCGGCATCACGGCGCCGTCGGCCGCCTGGTCGCGCAGCTCGTCCGGGCTGTAGCCGACCAGCTCTGCCACCGAGGGACTGATATAGGTGGGCTGGCCGGTGGCGCAATCGACGATCCAGGCGACGTCGCCCCCGATTTCGGCAATGGTGCGGAACTGGTCGGCGCTGCCTGGGATCATGCTTACTCCTCGAGTGGGGCGAAAATGGCTTGCAAGTCTTCCTGGGTCAGCACCAGCTTCTGCGATTCGCCGTCGGCGAGGATCGACTGGGCCAGGTCGGATTTCTTTTGCTGCAGCAGCTGGATCTTTTCTTCCAGCGTGCCCTTGGCGATCAGCTTGTAGACGAACACCGGCTTGTCCTGGCCGATGCGCCAGGCGCGGTCGGTGGCCTGCTGCTCGGCGGCCGGATTCCACCACGGATCGTAGTGGATCACGGTGTCGGCCGCGGTCAGGTTCAGGCCGACGCCGCCGGCCTTCAGGCTGATCAGGAAGATCGGCACAGCGCCCTGCTGGAACGCGGCGACCTGGGCGGCGCGGTCCTTGGTTTCGCCGGTCAGCAGCGCGAACGGTATGCGGCGCAGGTCGAGTTCCTGCTGGATCAGCTCGAGCATGCTGGTGAACTGCGAGAACACCAGGATCTTGCGGCCTTCGTCGAGCAGGTCGTCGACCATCTGCATCAGGTCGAGCAGCTTGGCCGAGCCGCTGTCCTTCTTGCGCGACGGCAGCGCCTTGACCAGGCGCGGATCGCAGCAGACCTGGCGCAGCTTGAGCAGCGCCTCGAGGATCACGATCTGGCTGCGCGCCACGCCCTTCTTGTCGATTTCGTCGCGCACCTTCTTGTCCATCGCCAGGCGCACGGTCTCGTACAGGTCGCGCTGGGCGCCCGACAGCTCGACCTTGCGCACCATTTCCGTCTTCGGAGGCAGTTCCTTGGCGACGTTGTCTTTCGTGCGGCGCAGCAGGAAGGGCTTGATGCGGCGGTTCAGCAGGGCGCGCCGAAGCGGGTCGTCCTGGCGCTCGATCGGATGGCGGAACTGGCTGTTGAAAGTCTTTTCGTCGCCCAGCAGGCCCGGCAGCAGGAAGTGGAACTGCGACCACAGCTCGCCCAGGTGATTCTCGAGCGGCGTGCCGGTCAGGCACAGGCGGTGGCGCGCGTTCAGCAGGCCGGCGCTCTGGGCCGCCTTCGAGCGGTTGTTCTTGATGTAGTGCGATTCGTCGAGGATGACCAGGTGGTAAGCGTGCTCGCGCAGCTTTTCCTCGTCGCGCGGCAGCAGCGCGTAGGTGGTCAGCACAATGTCGGCGCCGTCGATCTGGTCGAACAGGTCGAGACGCTCCTTGCCTTGCAGCAGCAACACCTTCAGGCTCGGGGCGAATTTGGCGGCTTCGTCCTGCCAGTTCGTCATCAGGCTGGTCGGGGCGATCACCAGCGCCGGGCTGGTCAGGCGGCCGGCTTCCTTCTCGACCAGGATGTGGGCCAGCGTCTGCACGGTCTTGCCCAGGCCCATGTCGTCGGCCAGGATGCCGGCCAGGTCGTATTCGCGCAGGAACTGCATCCACGCCAGGCCGTCGGCCTGGTAGTCGCGCAAGGTCGCCTGCAGGCTGGCCGGGGCCGGCACCTTCTGCACCGCGCCGAACATGCTGAGCTTGCGGCCGGTCTCGCGCAGCTGTTCGCCGCCGCTCCAGCGCAGTTCGGTGCCGCGCGCCAGGTCTTCGAGGCGGGCCGCGTCGAGCGTCGACAGGCGCACCTTGTTCTTGATCTTGTCGCTGAAATACAACTCGCCGAGGGTGGCCAGGATCGGTTTCAGGCGGCCCCACGGCAGCGCCACGCGCAGGCCGTCGGGCAGCGGCGCGAGCATCTGGTCGGTGTCGGCGTGGGCGGCCAGCACGTCCGGATCGAAGTCGGCCGGCGCGCTGCGGATCAGCTGGACCAGCACCGGCAGCAGCGGCACGCGCTTCTGGTTGACCACGATGCCCAGTTCCAGCTCGAACCAGGCGTTGCCGGCTTCGGGCGGCTGGTCGATGTCGGCGTACCAGTCTTCCACCGCGACCACGTCGTAGCGGTAGGTTTTCGAGCGCTTGACTTGCCAGCCGGCGGCGCTCAGCGTATCGAGGTCGCCCTGGGCGAACCGGATCCAGTGCGCCTGGCTGTCGAGCTGCAGGGCGCCGGCCAGGCCGTTCAGCGGCGGGGTCGACGGTTTGCGGAAGCCGAGCGCGTTCAGCGTCGCCAAGGCGGCGGCCTCGGCGGCGGCGTCGCGCGCGATCACTTCGGTGACGTCGCCGATCTGGCGCACCACGCGCTGGGCCGGGTCGAACGAGACGCGTTCGCCGTCGTAGTCGTACGACAGCACGCCCATGTCGTGCCAGCGCTGGGTGGCGCCGTCGGCCAGCTGGACCGAGTCGAGCAGCAGGAAAGGGCGCGGCTTGACGTCGTCGCGCATGCGCTGGGTCAGCGGCTGGGGCAGCGGCATCAGCTGCTGCAGGCCGTGCGCCAGCAGCAGCTGCGAGACGCGACGCTTGTCGGCGCCGGTCAGCGCCGGCGCCTGGGCAACCAGCGCCTGCAGCTCGGCCAGCGAGATGTCGACGCCTCCGCGGTTCAGTTCGAGCGCGCCGCAGGACAGGTTATCGATGTACCACGGCGGATCGGTCGGCAGCATGTAATCGATCTGGTCGGCGGCGCTGTGGGTGGCGCCGGGCGCCGGCTCGACCTGCCAGCCGAGACGGACGGTGCGGCCCTCGTCGCGCCAGACCAGGTTGGCCTTGCGCACGGGACCCGCCTGCAGCGGATACACCAGGCCATTGGACATGTCGGGCCAGGAGTTCGCCCACAGCAGCTTGTCCTGTTCCAGCAGCATCTGCAGCAGGATGGCGCCGATCTTGCCCTTGGGCTCGGTGGCGCTGCTGCTTTGCTGGGCGCCGCTGCGCATGGCGATGAAGAAGCGCACCAGGTCCTCGTCATCGCCCTCGAGATAGGCGGGCGGGGCGGACAGCAGCGAAAACACTTCGCTGACGGGGCTCGCGGCGGCGACGTCGCCGTTCGGGCGCAGGCGCGCCTTGCACAGGCATAGCGCGACGTGGCGGCCGCCGCTGGTGGGCGCGAGCACATAGACGAACTTGAACTGCGCCAGTTTGGGATCCTTGATCTCGGCGCTCAGCTTGGGACGCGGGTGGGCGGCGGCGTCGACCCGCTGCAGCCAGCTGGCCACCGGGGGCGCCAGCGGCGCCGCGGGCGCGGATGGCTGGGCTGGCGCCGGCGCCGGGGCAGCCGGCGCGTCACTCGGGTCTTCGCGCATCAAATCCATCGTGTGCATTGTTCTGTGCATTCTGTATCAAAAAAGACAAGACCCAATATTATGCGTCATCCGCGGCCGCTTGTTTTGTCCGCGACCGCACAGATGCGAAAAAGATTACCACACGCAACAAACTGCAGCGTCCGTCTGACATCATCGCCTCAAACGGCTGGCAAAACAAGCCAGTCGGACAAGCGATTGACGGCACTCCACAAGAAAATATGGGGTCAGACCCGCTTTTTATTCGCCGAAAGAACAAATCACTTATCGAACAAACGGGTCTGACCCCGACGAAATTCGAACCGGCAGTGCGGATAGCAGGCCAGCCCTGAAGATGAAGGAAGATGAAGGGGTCAGACCCGCTTTTTATTTTTCGGAAGAAGAAATCACTCGTCGAAAAAACGGGTCTGACCCCGGCGAGATTACGATTTACGCTGTCAAGACTGGCGCATTCCAGTCGATTGCGTATCATCCACCCCTCGACTTACCCGAATTTGCCCCATGCTCCCGACTATCGAACAACGCCTCGCCCTCGAACTCGCCGCCAAGCCGGCCCAAGTCGCCGCCGCCATCGCCCTGCTCGACGAGGGCGCCACCGTGCCCTTTATCGCGCGCTATCGCAAGGAGGCCACCGGCGGCCTCGACGACATCCAGCTGCGCCTGCTCGAGGAGCGCCTGCGCTACCTGCGCGAACTCGAGGACCGCCGCGCAGCGATCATCGCGTCGATCACGGAGCAGAACAAGATGACGCCGGCCCTGCTCGACGCCGTCACCCACGCCGAGGACAAGACCCGCCTCGAGGACCTGTACCTGCCGTACAAACAGAAGCGCCGCACCAAGGCGCAACTGGCGATCGAGGCAGGCCTGGCGCCGCTGGCCGACAGCCTGCTGGCCGATCCGACCCTCAATCCCGACACCGAGGCGGCCAAGTTCCTGCGCGATGCCTTCACCAGCGACGACGGCGCCAACCCCGGCGCGCCAGACGCCAAGGCGGCCCTCGACGGCGCCCGCCAGATCCTGATGGAGCGCTTCGCCGAAGACGCCCAGCTGCTGCAGTCGCTGCGCGAGTACGTGCGCGAACACGGCGTGGTCGAATCGAAGGTCGTTGCCGGCAAAGAGGACGAGGGCGAGAAGTTCGCCGACTACTTCGCCTACTCCGAGACGATCGGCACCGTGCCGTCGCACCGCGCGCTGGCGCTGCTGCGCGGCCGCCGCGAGGGCATCCTCGACGTCACCCTGCGCCTGGACACCGAGGCCGAGCGCCCGAAGTGGGACGCGCCGCACAATCCGTGCGAAGGCCGCATCGCCGCGCGCTTCGGCATCAAGAACCTGGGCCGCCCGGCCGACAAGTGGCTGGCCGACACCGCGCGCTGGACCTGGCGCGTGAAGAGTTTCATGCACCTCGAGACCGAGTTGATGGGCGCCCTGCGCGAAAAGGCGGAGATCGACGCGATCAACGTGTTCGCGCTGAACCTGAAGGCGCTGCTGCTGGCCGCGCCGGCCGGCCCGCGCGCCACCATGGGCCTCGATCCCGGCCTGCGCACCGGCGTCAAGGTGGCGGTGGTCGACGCCACCGGCAAGGTGGTCGACACCGCGGTGATCTATCCGCACCAGCCGCGTAACGACTGGGACGGCTCGCTGCACGTGCTGGCGCAGCTCGCGGCCAGGCACAACGTCTCGCTGGTCTCGATCGGCAACGGCACCGCCTCGCGCGAAACCGACAAGCTGGCGCAGGACCTGATCAGGCAACGCCCTGAACTCAAGCTGACCAAGATGGTAGTGTCGGAAGCCGGCGCCTCGGTCTACTCGGCCTCCGAATTCGCCTCGCGCGAGCTGCCCGACATGGATGTGTCGCTGCGCGGCGCCGTCTCGATCGCGCGCCGCCTGCAGGATCCGCTGGCCGAACTGGTGAAGATCGATCCGAAGTCGATCGGCGTCGGCCAGTACCAGCACGACGTTTCGCAGAGCCAGCTCGCGCGCGCGCTCGACGCCGTGGTCGAAGACTGCGTGAACGCGGTCGGCGTCGACGTCAACACCGCGTCGGCGCCGCTGCTCGCGCGCGTGTCCGGCCTGTCCTCCAGTGTGGCCCAGAGCATCGTGACCTACCGCGACCTGAAAGGCGCCTTCGGCTCGCGCGCCGCGCTCAAAGCCGTGCCGCGCCTCGGCGACAAGACCTTTGAACAGGCCGCGGGCTTCCTGCGAGTGATGGGCGGCGACAATCCGCTCGACGCCTCGGCGGTGCACCCGGAGTCCTACCCGCTGGTCGAGAAGATCCTGGCCGATATCAAGAAAGACATGAAGGCGGTGATCGGCGACGCCGGCCTGCTGAAAACCCTGAACCCTGCGCGCTACGCCGACGACAAGTTCGGCGTGCCGACCATCACCGACATCCTGAAGGAGCTGGAGAAGCCGGGCCGCGATCCGCGCCCGGAATTCACCACCGCGACCTTCAAGGAAGGCGTCGAGGAGATCCGCGACCTGCGCCCCGACATGATCCTCGAGGGCGTGGTGACCAACGTGGCGGCGTTCGGCGCCTTCGTCGACATCGGCGTGCACCAGGATGGACTGGTCCACATTTCGGCGCTGTCGAATACCTTCGTCAAGGATCCGCACACGGTGGTCAAGGCCGGCCAGGTGGTGCGCGTGAAGGTGCTGGAAGTCGACGAGAAGAGGAAGCGCATCGCGCTGACCATGCGCCTGACCGACAGCGCCCCGCAGCCGGGCGCCAAGCCGGAGCAGCGCGCCGACCGCACCGATGGCAAGCGCGTGGCGCAGCACCAGAAGCAGCGCGAGCCTGACGCGGCCGGCAGCATGGCGGCCGCTTTCGCCAAACTGCGCAAGTAATCAGGCGGCGGCGACCAACCCGGGGGGCCAGGCGTCCCCGTCGCTCCGCCGGACCCGACCCCGGCCCTTGGTCCGCGGCAGCGACCGGGGTTTTCTTATAAAATGCACCCATTAATCAATTTTTTACCGAGGCAGCCATGAGCGACGTACAAACCTGGATCAAAGAGACCGTGAACAGCACGCCCGTCGTGCTGTTCATGAAGGGCACCGCCCAATTCCCGCAATGCGGCTTTTCCGGCCGCGCGATCCAGATCCTGAAGGCCTGCGGCGTCGATAACATCGCCACCGTCAACGTGCTGGACGATCCGGAAGTACGCCAGGGGATCAAGGATTTCTCGAACTGGCCGACCATCCCTCAGCTGTACGTGAAGGGTGAATTCATCGGCGGCTCGGACATCATGAACGAGATGTTCGAATCGGGCGAGCTCAAAGCGCTGCTCGATGCCTGATCCAAAGCCGCGGCGGCTGGTCATCGCCGTCACCGGCGCCACCGGCGCGGTGTACGGCGTGCGGCTGCTGCAGCACTTGCGGGCAATCGACGGCATCGAGACCCACCTGGTCATCTCCGACGCCGCCAGCCTGACCCTGCACCAGGAAGTGGGCATGCAGCGCCGCGAAGTCGAGGCGCTGGCCCACGTGGTGCACAAGAACCGCGACGTCGGCGCCGCCATTGCCAGCGGCTCGTTCCAGTCCGACGGCATGATTATCGCGCCCTGCTCGATGAAGACCCTGGCCTCCGTGGCCCACGGCCTGTCGGACAACCTGATCGCGCGCGCGGCCGACGTGGTGCTCAAGGAGCGCCGCCGACTGGTGCTGATGGTGCGCGAGACGCCGTTCAACCTGGCGCACCTGCGCAACATGACGGCCGTGACGGAAATGGGGGGGATTATTTTCCCGCCGCTGCCAAGCTTTTACCACCGCCCGGCCAGCATCGACGAGATGGTCGATCACACCGTCGCGCGGGTCATCGACCTGTTCGGCATCGAGCATGCGCTCGCGCCACGCTGGGGCGGCATGAAGCCCCCCGCGGATTCCTGAACTGCCGGGACAAGCCTAGCGCTTGTCGAACTGCCAGCTTTCTGCCTTTTTCATCTCTTTCGCTTCTTCGACCATCCTGCGGTGGGCGATGCGCTTGCGCATCACTTCGGCATGCTGGGCCGCGGTCATCGGCGGCACGGTCATCAAATCCTTCAGCTGCGCAGTGTTGCTGTAGTTGCTTTTCATAGGGCGGCGATATCCTCGGATGCATTACAAAACTCGGTGGCGGGACTGCCAGGCGCTGCTGTGATTATGGGCCACTAATCCGCGTTTGTGCCGCCCTACACTCAAAATTTCCACATAGAATTTCGAAGAGCCCATATTGACATTGTGCATCAACGCGTCGCCAATGCTATGGTAAATGGAAATTTCGGCGAATATTTGCGCCTGAGCAATCAGTATCGAGGAAATGCGCCGGGGGCGGGGGCGCGAACGGAGGAGGGGTGTTGCCGCTATTTCTGATAGTTCATGCGCACCAGCATGCGGATGAATTCGCGGGCGATCTTGCGGTGATGCTCGTCGAGTAGTTGCAGGTCGGCAATCAGCTTGACGTCGGCCGATTCGAAGCGCGAGAAGCCGTTGACCGGCTCCGCATGCGCTTCGACGCTTTCGGGGCCGCCGAAGCGCAGCCATTCGGCGGGCACGCCCAGCCACTGGGCAATCATCCGCAGCTTTTCCTGGGTCGGAATTGCTTCGCCGACCAGCCACTTGCGGGCCGCGTGGACGGTAATCGGGCGTCCGTCGAAGCGAATGTTAAATTCGCGCGCCAGGCGAGTCGGACTGTCGGGCGAATAATGGGCGTTTTTCAGCGCTTGCTGCAAGCGCACGCTGAAGCTTTCCCGTTCGTTGGATGAATTCATGGTCGGCACTATTTCATGCAATGGAATGAAAGTCAGTCTCTTGAAGCAAGAGACCGATTGTGACAATGTAGCAATAGGTATGTAACAGTCGAGGGAAGTATATACGCTACGAGCGTTTTGTCGCAGTTATTATGACTTGAACTTCATCCAAAAGTATGCATCTTTCGCTCGTCTGCGCGAATTTATTCGCCGCCGGCGAGCGTGAACCGGATCATGCCATCGGTTCCGGTTACGCGCCGCACAAATCCATCGCGCCACAATTTATGCAAATGCGCCAGCGCCTCGCCCAGCGCGAACGTGAGCTGGTGGGCGTCGAGCTTGCGCTTGAACATCACCGGCACGATGTCCATCGCCGAACAGGGCGCGCCGGCGCAGGCGGCCAGCACCTCGGCCAGGCGGGCTTCGTGGTGATCGCGCAGCTGGCCGATGCGGGTATGCAGGCCGCGGAACGGCCGCCCGTGCGACGGCAGCACCAGGGTGTCGGCCGGCAGCGCGTCGAACCTGGCCAGCGAATCGAGGTAGAGCTGCAGCGGATTGCCTTCCGGCTCGACCGCGAACACCGAGACGTTCGTCGAGATGCGCGGCAGCACCATGTCGCCCGAGATCAGCACCCCCAGCTCGGCGCAGTACAGCGACGCGTGCTCGGGCGAGTGGCCGAAGCCGGCGATCACTTGCCACCTGTGGGCGCCGATGGCGATCCGGTCGCCGTCGCGCATACGGGTGTAGGCCTCAGGCACCGCCGGCACCAGCGACGGGAAGTAGTTGCGCCGCGTTTCCATCTGGGCCAGCAGGTCGTCCCCGGCCAGGCCGTGACGCTCGAAGTGCGGAATCGCCGCGGTGCCGTCGACGCCCGGCAGGGCCGCCGACATCATGCGGCCGAAGCCGTATTCGCCGGTGGTCATCCAGAACGGCGCGCCGAAGCGCTTGCACAGCCAGTCGGACAGGCCGATGTGGTCCGGATGGCAGTGGGTCGCGATCACGCGCGTCAGCGGCGCGCTGGCCATCGGGCCGGCAAATACCTGCTCCCAGCCGGCGCGGGTAGCGTCGGTGGCCACGCCGCAGTCGACCGCGGCATAGCCTTCGCCATCGGCCAGCAGCCACAGGTTGATGTGGTCGAGCGCGAACGGCAGCGGCATGCGCAGCCACCACAGGCCGGACGCGATCGGATGGACGGCGCCGATGGCCGGCAGGGTGTCGCCGAAGGGGTAGTCAAGTTGCGACTCGAGTGGGTTCATGGCGGATCTTTCGTGTTCTTTGATGGCGGGCGGCGCTACAATGTGCTTTACGTTGACGTAAACGGAAGCCGCATGCTTTTATTCTAAGCGGATTCCCACTTTTGCACGGATCGCCATGCCCACTTACACCATCGCCGAGCTGGCGCGCGAATTCGACATCACCGCGCGCGCCATCCGGTTCTACGAAGACCACGGCCTGCTCACGCCCAGCCGCGAAGGCGCCGGCGGCCGCAACCGCGTCTACACCGCGCGCGACCGCACCCGCCTCAAGCTGACCCTGCGCGGCAAACGGCTCGGGCTGACGCTGTCCGAAATCCGCAGCATCGTCGACATGTACGAGTCGCCGAAAGATACCGTGGCGCAGATGCAGCGCTTCCTCGGCGTGCTGGCGCACCAGCGCGAAACGCTCGAGCAGCAGCGCGCCGACATCGAGATGGCGCTGGCCGAGGTCGCCACCCACGAGGAAGAATGCCGGCGCATGCTGGCCGAGGCGACGGCCGACACCGCCTGACTTACTTTACGTTTACGTTAACGTCACATCCGCGTATCATCCACTTTTGCTCAAATTTCCCGTGAGGACGACATGCTGCACCTGCCAGGCTTGACCTTTGATCATGGCGAAGACATCGCCGCGCTGCGCGAAGCGGTGCAACAGTTCGCCGCCGTGGAAATCGCGCCGCGCGCCGCCGAAATCGACCGCAGCGACCAGTTCCCGATGGACCTGTGGCGCAAGATGGGCGAGCTGGGCGTGCTCGGCATCACCGTCAGCGAAGAATACGGCGGCGCCAACATGGGCTACCTGGCGCACATCGTCGCGATGGAAGAGATTTCGCGCGCGTCGGCCTCGGTCGGCCTGTCCTACGGCGCCCATTCGAACCTGTGCGTCAACCAGATCAAGCGCAACGGCACCGAAGAGCAGAAGCGCAAATACCTGCCCAAGCTGATCTCGGGCGAGCACGTGGGCGCCCTCGCCATGTCCGAGCCGAACGCCGGCTCCGACGTCGTCAGCATGAAGCTCAAGGCCGAATTCAAGGGCGACCGCTGGGTCCTCAACGGCACCAAGATGTGGATCACCAACGGCCCCGACGCCGATGTGCTGGTGGTGTACGCCAAGAACGACCTCGAAGCCGGCCCGCGCGGCATGACCGCCTTCCTGATCGAAAAGGGCTACAAGGGCTTCTCGATCGCGCAAAAGCTCGACAAGCTGGGCATGCGCGGTTCGCACACCGGCGAACTGGTGTTCCAGGATTGCGAAGTGCCGGCCGAAAACGTGCTGGGCGGCCTGGGCAAGGGCGTCAATGTGCTGATGTCGGGCCTGGACTTCGAGCGCACCGTGCTGTCGGGCGGCCCGCTCGGCATCATGGCCGCCTGCATGGACGCGGTGGTGCCGTACGTGCACGACCGCAAGCAGTTCGGCCAGCCGATCGGCGAATTCCAGCTGATGCAGGGCAAGCTCGCGGACATGTACTCGACCATGATGGCCTGCAAGGCCTACGTCTACGCCGTCGGCCAGGCCTGCGACCGCGCCACCTCGCCCGAGCAGATCCGCAACCTGCGCAAGGACGCGGCCGGCGCCATCCTGTACAGCGCCGAAAAGGCGACCTGGATGGCCGGCGAAGCGATCCAGACGCTGGGCGGCAACGGCTACATCAACGAGTATCCGGTCGGCCGCCTGTGGCGCGACGCCAAGCTGTACGAGATCGGCGCCGGCACCAGCGAGATCCGCCGCATGCTGATCGGACGCGAACTGTTCGCCGAAACCAAGTAAGCGTCGGAACGGTTTTCCGTTACGCAGTAAAATCGGGGTCAGGTCCAACCGACCTGGAAGGAGTCGAGCCTTGCAAGGCTCGACCGTTTCGCAGGAGCAAAGCGTCGCTTCACTAAAACCCCTGCTATACCCCCACCGAGATCCCCTCCATGACCCAGGCCGCGTTTCCGAAACTGCTGTCGTCCCAGATCGCTTTCGACATCGCGCGCACGATCCTGGACGGTTTCGACAAGCACTATCGCCTGTTCCGCCAGACCAGCCAGGCCGCCAAGCGCCACTTCGAGAGCGGCGCCTGGGCCGTCGCCCAGCAGGCGGCGCGCGAACGCATCGGCTTCTACGACCAGCGCGTGCAGGAATGTGTACAAGTCCTCGAGGACGAGTATGCCGGCGAGGAGCTGACCGACGAGGTGTGGCGCGAAACCAAGCTGCACTACATCGGCATCCTGTCCGGCCACAAGCAGCCGGAATGCGCCGAGACCTTCTTCAACTCGGTCTGCTGCAACATCCTGCACCGCACCTATTTCCACAACGACTTCATCTTCGTGCGTCCTGTCGTCTCGACCGAGTACATCGAAACCGAGGAACTGCTGCCGACCTACCGGGTCTACCATCCGCACAGCGACGGCCTGCGCTTCACGCTCAAGCGGGTGGTGACGAATTTCCAGCTCGACTGCACATTCGCCGACCTCGACCGCGACATCGCGCAGGTGGAGTCACGCCTGAAGCAGATGTTCGGCGACGCCCCGACGGAGCCGAACCACCAGCTGCAGGTGCTGTCGAACCTGTTCTTCCGCAACAAGGGCGCCTACATCGTCGGCAAGGCCATCAACGGCTTCCGCGAGTTCCCCTTCATCATCCCGATCCTGCACGACCGCCACGGCGAGCTGGTGCTCGACACCGTGCTGTACGAGCAGGAACACGTGACGGTGCTGTTCTCGTTCACGCGCGCCTACTTCCTGGTCGACATGGAAGTACCGTCGGCCTACGTGCAGTTCCTGCGCGGCCTGCTGCCGCACAAGCCGCGCAGCGAGATCTACACCATCCTCGGCCTGCAAAAGCAGGGCAAGACGCTGTTCTACCGCGACTACCTGCAGCACCTCAAGCACACCTCGGACCGCTTCGAGATCGCGCCCGGCATCCGCGGCCTGGTGATGCTGGTGTTCGCGCTGCCGTCGTTTCCCTACGTGTTCAAGGTGATCAAGGACTTCTATCCGGCGCCGAAGGAAACCACGCGCGCCCAGATCAAGGAAAAGTACCTGCTGGTGAAGTACCACGACCGCGTCGGGCGCATGGCCGACACGCTGGAATACTCCAACGTGGCGTTCCCGCGCGAGCGTTTCTCGGAGGAGCTGGTCGCCGAGCTGATGCACCACGCGCCGTCGCTGGTCGAGATCGAGGGCGGCCAGATCATCCTCCGCCACCTCTACATCGAGCGCCGCATGGTGCCGCTGAACATCGACCTGAGCAACGCCGAGAAGGCCGGCGACGACGCGCGCCTGGCGCACGACGTGATCGAATACGGCAACGCCATCAAGGAGCTGGTGGCGGCCAACATCTTCCCCGGCGACATGCTGTACAAGAATTTCGGCGTGACCCGCCACAACCGCGTGGTGTTCTACGATTACGACGAGATCGAGTACATCACCGACTGCAATTTCCGCGACATCCCCGAGCCGCGCAACGAGGAAGAAGAGATGTCGGCCGAGCCGTGGTACACGATCGGCCGGCACGACGTGTTCCCCGAGCAGTTCGGCCGCTTCCTGCTCGGCAACGCCAATATCCGCAAGGTGTTCATGGAGCACCACGCCGACCTGCTGACGCACGAGTTCTGGCAATCGCGCAAGCAGCGCATCATGGACGGCCACATCGAAGACGTTTTTCCGTATCCTCAAGCAATCCGCTTTTGTAACGAGCGGCGCGCGCAAGTGCGTGCGCCGGCATCCCCACCCCGCATTTCAACACCTGTTTTGGAGATCCAAAAATGAATGATCCAGTCGTTATCGTCGGCGCAGCCCGCACTCCAATGGGCGCGTTCCAGGGCGATTTTTCCTCCAAGAGCGCCAATGACCTCGGCGCCGTCGCGATCGCAGCCGCGGTCGAACGCTCCGGCGTCGACAAGAACCTGGTCGAACACGTCTACTTCGGCAACTGCCTGATGGCCGGCCAGGGCCAGGCTCCGGCGCGCCAGGCCGCCATCAAGGCCGGCCTGCCATTGTCGGCCGGCGCCGTCACCCTGTCGAAGATGTGCGGCTCGGCGATGCAGACCACCATCTTCGCGCACGACAGCCTGATGGCCGGCAGCGCCGACGTCATCGTCGCCGGCGGCATGGAGTCGATGACCAACGCGCCTTACCTGATTCCGAAGGCGCGCGGCGGCTACCGCATCGGCCACGGCATGATGTTCGACCACATGATGCTCGACGGCCTGGAAGACGCCTACAGCAAGGACGAGAAGACCGGCGGCGGCCGCTCGATGGGCACCTTCGCCGAAGAGTGCGCGACCAAGTACACCTTCACCCGCGAAGCGCAGGACGCGTTCGCGATCGAGTCGGTCAAGCGCGCGCAGAACGCCACCGCCGACGGCAGCTTCCAGTGGGAGATCGCGCCGGTCACCGTGTCGGGCCGCGCCGGCGACACCGTGATCGACAAGGATGAAGGTCCGCTCAAGGCCAAGCTCGACAAGATCCCCTCGCTGCGTCCTGCGTTCAAGAAGGACGGCACCATCACCGCCGCCTCGTCGTCGTCGATCAACGACGGCGCCGCCGCGCTGGTGATGATGCGCGAATCGACCGCCACCAAACTGGGCCTGAAGCCGATCGCCCGCATCGTCGCGCACTCGACCCACGCGCAGGAGCCGAACCTGTTCACCACCGCACCGATCGGCGCGCTGGAAAAAGTGCTGAAGAAGACCGGCTGGAACGCGCGCGACGTCGACCTGTTCGAGATCAACGAAGCGTTCGCCGCGGTGCCGATGGCAGCGATGCACGAACTCGATATCCCGCACAGCAAGGTCAACGTCCACGGCGGCGCCTGCGCGCTGGGCCACCCGATCGGCGCATCCGGCGCGCGCATCATCGTCACCTTGCTGGGCGCACTGAAAAAGACCGGCGGCAAGCGCGGCGTCGCTTCGCTGTGCATCGGCGGCGGCGAAGCGACCGCGATGGCCTTCGAAATGGTCTGACCATGCCGACCGCGCTGATCCTCGGCGCGTCGCGCGGCATCGGCCGCGAACTGGCGCGCCAGTACCTGGCCGACGGCTGGCGCGTGATCGCCACCGCGCGTACGCAGCAGCAGTGCGATGCGCTGGCGGCCGCCGGCATGGTGGCGTACCCGCTCGACGTGGCCAGCGCGGAGTCGATCGCCGGCCTGGGCTGGCGCCTCGACGACGAGAAGATCGATACGGCCTGGCTGGTGGCGGGCCTGTACGGTCCGCGCCACGACGGTTTCCCGGCCGAAGCCGACTTCGACGCGGTCATGCACACCAACGTGCTGGCGGCGATGCGGCTGCTGCCGATGGTCGCGCCGCTGGTGGCGCAGCGGCGCGGCAAGCTGGCGGTGATCTCGTCGCGCATGGGATCGATCGGCGCGCGCACCGCGTCGATCGGCACGCTGTACCGCGCCAGCAAGGCAGCGCTGAACTCGGTGCTGAAGGATGCGAGCATCGACTTCGGCCCGCAAGGCGTGATCTGCGCCGCGTTTCATCCGGGCTGGGTGAAGACGGACATGGGCGGCGACGAGGCCGACATCGAAGTCGAGGAAAGCGTGGCCGGACTGCGCGCGACGCTGGCCCGGCTGACCGCTGCCGACAATGGCAGCTTTTTGAATTACGACGGCGCGCCAATTCCCTGGTGAGCCGAAACCGAGAGACAGAATGATACTGACCGAAGAACACCAGATGATCCGCGACGCGCTGCGCGCCTTTTCGCAGGAGCGCCTTGCGCCCAACGCCGCGCGCTGGGACAAGGAGCAGACCTTCCCGAAAGAGGAACTGAAAGAGCTGGCCGCGCTTGGCGCGTTCGGCGTCGCTGTGCCCGAGCATCTGGGCGGCGCGGGACTCGACTACGTCTCGCTGGCGCTGGTGCTGGAAGAGATCGCGGCCGGCGACGGCGGCACCTCGACCATCATCTCGGTCAACAACTGCCCGGTATGCTCGATCGCCATGATGTACGCGAACGACGCGCAGAAGGAACAGTGGCTGCGTCCCCTCGCGCAGGGCAAGATGCTGGGCGCGTTCGCGCTGACCGAGCCGCACACCGGCAGCGACGCCTCCGCGCTGCGCACCACCGCCGTGCGCGACGGCGACGAGTATGTGCTGAACGGGACCAAGCAGTTCATCACCAGCGGCAAGAACGGCGACGTCGCGATCGTGATGGCGGTGACCGACAAGGCGGCCGGCAAGCGCGGCATCAGCGCGTTCTGGGTGCCGACGTCGGCGCCCGGCTACATCGTCGCGGGCCTGGAGCACAAGATGGGCCAACACTCGTCGGACACGGCGCAGATCCTGCTGGAGAACTGCCGCATCCCGGCCGAGAACCTGATCGGCGAAGAAGGCCAGGGCTACAAGATCGCGCTGTCGGGCCTCGAGGGCGGCCGCATCGGCATCGCCTCGCAGTCGGTCGGCATGGCGCGCGCCGCGTTCGAGGCGGCGCTGGCGTACTCGCGCGAACGCGAAAGCTTCGGCAAGCCGATCTTCGAGCACCAGTCGGTGCAGTTCAAGCTGGCCGAGATGGCGATGAAGATTGAAGCGGCGCGCCAGCTTATTTTGCACGCGGCGTCGATGAAGGATGCCGGCCTGCCGTGCCTGAAGGAAGCGGCGATGGCCAAGCTGTTCGCGTCCGAGATGGCCGAGCGCGTGGTGTCGGACGCGATGCAGGTGTTCGGTGGCTACGGCTACGTGAGCGACTTCCCGATCGAGCGCATCTACCGCGACGTGCGCGTGTGCCAGATCTACGAAGGAACCAGCGACATCCAGAAGATCCTGATCGCCCGCGCGCTGTAATCAGCGGCGACAGGCAGTCTCGTTTGGTGAAAATGGGGACAGGTCCGCAGGACCAGTCTCCCTCCGCTCGATCAGCCGGCCGACGATGATGGCGGCGGCGCCGGCGGCGAGCAGGTGCTTGATCGTGTGGCCGCTGATAAAGCCCAGCGCGGCCAGCACCTGATGATCGTTCAGCTCCGCCACCTTGGCGACGGCGTACAGCGCCAGCGCGGACCCGAATGCAATCCTGTCGCGGCGGGAGGCGCGGTAAATCCACTGCCACAGCGGAATCAGCATCAGCGGCAGTATCTGCAGCAGCAGGTAAGGGCGCAAGTCGCCCGCGCCGAACATCCCCGTGAACTGCCACCACCCCACACTGAACAGCGCGAGCATCCCCAGCAGAACGACGTCGCGCTTCTCGTGCAGCGCCGACACGCACTCGGCGCGCACCGCCGCCAGCAGGCCGGCGCACGCCAGCGCGATCGGCAGCCGGTCCCACACCAGGGCCGCATCGTCCGGCGCCAGGTGGTAAAACGCGGAGCCGAATGCCGTCAGCAGCAGCGCGCCGAGAAACAGCAGGTAGCCGATCCGCATCGGCCGCACGCGCAGCAGGCCCCACGCGGCGACTGCGGCGAAGGCGAGGTTGGACAGCACGTCCGCGGCATGCGGCACTCCCATCAGCACCGACTGGTCGGCAAACTCGTGATAGTGCGCGAACTGCGCGACCGGGCCATGCGCGACCAGCGCCGCAGCCAGCGCGACAGTGACGGCGAGGGGCAGGTGAACCAGCCAGGTTTTCAAGATGCGCTCCCAGATGTAATGAACAGGCATCGAGCTTGCCGCAGCTCAGCGCGGAATGGTACTCTCGTCGATATAGTCGCCGAGATTGCCATCCGAAGCATCACATTACGATACCAGAGTGCCCATGACCGAAGCCACCCAGTTAGTCGCCACCCTCAAGCGCGAGTTGAAACAGCAGGGAAAAACCTACCGCGATGTCGGCGCCGCGCTCGGCCTGTCCGAGCCCAGCGTCAAGCGGCTGTTCAGCTCGGGCCAGTTTTCGTTGGACCGGATGGTCGAGGTGTGCAGCCTGCTCGGCTTCACGCTGGCCGAACTGGCGCAGCAGGCCAGCGCCAGCGAGCCGCGTTTGCGCACCCTGACTGTGGCGCAGGAAAAGGAACTGATCTCCGATCCGGTGCTGCTGCTGGTGGCGGTGTGCGCGCTCAATCACTGGACGCTGAAGGACATGCTGGCCGCGTATCGCCTGAGCGAGGCGGAGTGCCTGCAACGGCTGCTGCGGCTGGACCGGCTGCACGTGATCAGCCTCCTGCCCGGCAACCGGATCCGGCTCAATGTCGCGCGCGATTTCGACTGGCTGGTCGATGGGCCGATCCGCGACTATTTCCGCGAGCAGGGCCTGGTCGACTTCCTCGACAGCCGCTTCGCGCGCGCCGACGAATCGCTGGCCTTCTCGCACGGGATGCTGACGGCGGCGGCGATCGACAAGATGCAGGGCGAGCTGCGCCGGCTGCGCGCCACCTTCGCCGAGCTGCACGAAGAAAGCCTGGCGTCGCCGCTGTCGAAACGGCGCGGCAGCGGCCTGCTGCTGGCGATGCGCGAATGGGAGCCGGTGGGATTCACCGGCCTGCGGCGCAAGTAGCGGCGTCCAGGGCCTGACCAGGACGCCGAGTCCCGTGGTGTCAGACCCAGGTTTTTACTGCGTGACCAGGCTCACTTTGTCGACCACGAAGGACGTCTGCAGCGCGAAGTCTTCCGTCATCGCAAACGACAGCACGATGGTCTGCCCCTTGTACGCCAGCAGGTTGAAGCTGCGGACCTGGTATCCCGCCGCCTTGTCCAAGTTGCTGTAGGTCGCCAGCGTCCCCAGCACCGTGCCGGCCGGGTTCTTTACCGTCACCACCAGCTTGTCGTAGGCGACCGAGCTGGTGTTCTCCGCCGTGTCGATGTGCAGCGCGAATGTAAGATTGGCCGCTACCGCGCTTGGCGGAATCGCCACCGCCTGCGTGATCGTCTCGCGCGCGCTGTAGCCATTCCCGCCCAGCCAGGCGAAGCGCGTGCCGTCATACGGCGCCTGTCCCGCGTGGCTGCCGATCACGCCGGTATTGCCGGCCCATCCCGTGGTGCCCGACTCGAAGCTGCCGTTGACCACGCGTTCGGTCGACGTGCCCGACGCCACCGTCAGCGTGGCCTGGGCGCTGGTCACGCTGGCCGGCGTCGTCGCCGAGTCGGTGACGCGCGCGCTGAACCGGGCGCCGTTGTCGGCGGCCTGCGCCGTCAGGCTGTAGCTGGCGGCCGTGGCGCCGGCGATGTTGGCGCCGTTGCGCAGCCACTGATAACGGTATGGCGCGGTGCCGCCGCTCGCGCCCACCGCGAAGCTGGCCGTGGCGCCCGGCGCCACCGTGCCGTTGGCGGGCTGCGAGGCGATCGCCAGCGCGCCGCCGCCGGCGCCTGTCTCGTCGATGTCGGCGCCGACGTTGATGGCCGCGTAGGCGCGCTGCACCGCGATCGCTTCGCGGCTGCCCACGCCATACAGCTCCTGCGCCGACTGCAGCACCTTGTTGCGCGCGTCGGCGTAGTTGGTCGACGCGGTGAACTTGGTGGTGAGCGCCTTGAACCAGATGCGGTAGGCCTTGTCGCTGCCGATGCCGGTCATGTTCAGCGGCGACTTGGTCAGGTAGGCGCTATAGTAGTCGGACGACGCCACCGAACTCGATCCCTGCGACAGGAAGTAGAACATGCGGTTGTTCGGACCGCTGCTGTAGTGGACGTCGATGCCGCCGATGCTGCTGCTCCACGCATTCGGACTGGCGCCATCCTTGCTCGGCTTGTACATCCAGCGCAGCGGCGTGCCGGTCTTGCTGATTTCCTTGCCCATCATCCAGTCATTGCCGGTGTTGGGGATGCTCGTGCCGGTGCCGCCGGCGCGCGCGTACGCTTCCACCATCTCGCCGCTGATGTCCGAGGCCGACTCGTTCAGCCCGCCCGACTCGCCCGAGTAGGTCAGGTTCGAGGTGGCGGCAGTCACGCCGTGGCCCATCTCGTGGCCGATCACGTCGATCGACCCCAGGCTCAGGAAGCTATTGCCGTCGCCGATGAACATGCAGCGGCAGCCGTCGTCGTAGAAGGCGTTGTCGTAATTGTTGAACACGTGCGCGGCGATGTAGGTGGCGGTGTTGTTGCCGTCGAGCGATTGCCAGCCGAGCGTGTTCTTCAGCATGTCGTAGGTGTTCATCAGGCCCCACATCGCGTTGACGGCGGCGGTCTGGCCATTGGCGTTGGTGGTGCTGCCGCCGGAAATGTACTGCTGGCCGTCGCCCCAGCTGTTGGTGCTGTAGGTATAGATCGCGCCGGCGCTGCCGGTGTGGTTGGCGTTGGTGATCGCGTTGGCGCCGAAGGTGCCGCCGGCGCCGCGCAGCGGATCCTTCATGCTGTAGGTGCTGCCCGACAGTGCGGTGCTGATCGGCACGGTGCCGTTGTACTGGCTGTGGCCGGTGCCGACCACGGTCTTGAGCGCCTGCCATTGCTTCATCACGCGGCCGTCGACGGCGCTGACGATGGCGTCGATATACACCGGTTTCTCGCCGCCGACTACCATGCGGGTCTGCACCAGATAGGCCAGCTCATAACCCTGGACGCGCGGCTCGAGGTCCATCGCGTTCAATTCGCTGTCGACCTTGTTGGCGGCTGCGGCGATGCGCACCTGCTCGACGATCGGATACACGATCAGCTCGGCGGTGGAACGGGCCGCGACCGGCGCGGCGGCGGGCTTGACGCCGCCCTCGGCCACCGCGATCGCGGCGGACGGCGCGATCGACGGATGCACGCTGAAGCTGGCGTAGCGTCCTCCCATGATGGCGCTGGCCGGGCCGGCGCCCAGGCCGGCGCTGCGCTCGCTGCGCGATTCGCTGACGACCTTGCCGGCGTCGTTGGTCACCAGCACCGATTCGGACTCGAACACGCGCACCCCCTTGTAGGTGTGGTGCAGGCGCGTGATGCGGGTGCCTGCCACGCCGGGATGCTCGGCGGCCACGATGTAGCCGTGGTCGGGGTCGAGGCCGCGCTTGTCGTTGGCGCCGCGCAGGCGCGCCAGCAGGGCGGCGTGGGGCAGCGGGGTGGCCGCGAGGGGTGCGGCCATCACGGGATCGGCGGCAACGGCGGCGCCGCTCGCCAGGAATGGCATCGCGGCGAGCGATGCGGCCAGCAGGGTTTTGCGCAGGTTCATGTCATCTCCTGGGTTCAGGCGTTAAAGGAACACCTTCCAAGCTGACACCAAATACGAATGCGCAAAGTGGATTGCCACAAGCTTTGTGGGGGACCTTGATCCGCCTCAAGTGCGCCGGCGACGGCGCCCAAAAAGAAACCGCGGTCAGACCAACTGGTCCGACCCCGGCTGTGGAGTAGGCGGCAAATGGGGTCGCAGCAGCAGACCCCGCGTTACCGTGTTACTGGGTGATGACGCTGACTTTGTCGACCACGAACGAGGTCTGCAGCGACGAGTCCTCGTTCATCGCGAACGACAGCGTCACGGTCTGGCCCTTGTACGGCAGCAGGTTGAAACTGCGGATCTGGTAGCCAGTCGCCTTGTTCAGGTTGCTGTAGGACGCCAGCGTGCCGAGCACCGTGCCGGCCGAGTTTTTCACCGTCACGACCAGCTTGTCGTACGCCGTGGTGGTGGTGGTTTCGGCCGTGTCGATGTGCAGCGCGAACGTCAGGTTGGCCGAGGTCGCCGTCGACGGCAGCACCGCGGTGGTGGTGATGGTCTCGCTGGCCGTCACGCCATTGCCGCCCAGCCAGGCGAAGCGGGTGCCGTCATACGCGGTCTGGCCGGCGTAGTTGCCGATCACGCCGGTGGTGCCGGCCCAGCCCGTCGTGCCGGACTCGAAGCTGCCGTTGGTGACGCGCTCGGTCGAACCGCCGCCCGACGTCACCGTCAAGGTGGCGCTGGCGGAAGTGGCCGTGGTCGGCGTGGCGGCCGAGTCGGTGACCTTGGCGCTGAACAGGGCGCCGTTGTCGGTGGTCTGCGCGGTCAGGCTGTAGCTCGGCGAGGTGGCGCCGGCGATGTTGGCGCCGTTGCGCAGCCACTGGTAGGTGTACGGCGCGGTGCCGCCGGTCGCGGTGACCGAGAAGTTGGCCACAGCACCTGGCGCGACCGTCACGCTGGCCGGGTTGGAGCTGATCGACACGCCGGTGCCGGTTTCGGCCACGTCGGCGCCCACGTTGATCGCCGCGTAGGCGCGCTGCACCGCGATGTCTTCCTTCGAGCCGACGCCATATAGTTCCTGCGCCGCCTGCTGCACCTTGGTGCGCGCGGTGGCGTAGTTGGTCGAGGCGGTGAACTTGGTGGTCAGTGCCTTGAACCAGATGCGGAAGGCCTTGTCGGTGCCGATACCGGTCATGGCCAGCGGTGCCTTGTTCAGGTAGGCGCTGTAGTAGTCGGACGTCGACGTCGAGTTCGAGCCCTGCGCCAGGAAGTAGAACATGCGGTTGTTCGGGCCGGACGAGTAGTGCACGTCGAGGTTGCCGATGGTGCTGGTCCAGGCATTCGGGCTGGCGCCGTCCTTGCTCGGCTTGTACAGCCAGCGCAGCGGCTGGCCGTTCTTGGCGATTTCCGTGCCCATCATCCAGTCGTTGCCGGTGTTCGGAATCACGGTGCCGGTGCCGCCGGCGCGCGCGTAGGCTTCCACCGCTTCGCCCTGGATATCGGAGGCCGACTCGTTCAGGCCGCCGGACTCGCCGGAATAGGTCAGGTTCGAGGTGGCGGCGGTGACGCCGTGGCCCATCTCGTGGCCGATCACGTCGATCGATCCCAGGCTGTTGAACGAAGTGCCGCCGTCGCCGATGTACATGCACTTGCAGGTGTCGCTGTAATAGGCGTTGTCGTAGGCGGTGTTGACGTGCGCGGCGATGTAGGTCGCGGTGTTGTTGCCGTCGAGCGACTGCCAGCCGAGCGTGTTCTTCAGCATGTCGTAGGTGTTCATCAGGCCCCACATCGCGTTCACCGCGGCGGTCTGGCCGTTGGCGTTGGTGGTGGAACCGCCGGCGATGTATTGCTGGCCGTCACCCCAGGTGTTGGTGCTGTTGGTGTAGATGCTGCCGGCGCTGGTGGTGTGGTTGGCGTTGGTGATGGCCATGGCGCCGAAGGTGCCGCCGACGCCGCGGGTGGCGTCCTTCATGCTGTAGGTGCTGCCCGACAGCGTGGTGCTGATCGGCACGGTGCCGTTGTACTGGCTGTAGCCGGTGCCGACCACGGTCTGCACCATCTTCCACTGCTTGATCACGTGGCCGTCGCTGGCGCTGACGATGGTGTCGTGGAATACCGGGTGGTCGCCGGCGGTGATCATGCGGGTCGACACCAGGTAGGCCAATTCATAGCCGGTGACCTGGTCCTGCACGTCCACCGCGTTCAGCTGGCTGTCGAGCTTGTTGGCGGCGGCCGCGGTGCGCACCTGGCTGACGACCGGGTAGACGATCAGTTCGGCCTTCGGCGCGGCGGCCTGGCCGGTGATCGGGCCGATGGCGCGCGACACGACGTCGATCGCGGCGGCGGCGGAAATGGCCGGCTGCACGTTGAAGCTGGAGAACTTGCCGCCCATCTTGGCGGCCCTGGCGCCGTAGCCGAGGCCGGAGCGGCGGTCGCTGACCGACTCGCTGACGATCTTGCCGGCGTCGTTGGTGACCAGCACGGTTTCGGAGTGGAACACGCGCACGCCCTTGTAGGTGTGGGCCAGGCGGCTGACCTTGGTGCCGCGAACGCCGGCGTGGATTTTTTCAAGCTTGTAGCCATGGTCGTCATCGAGCCCATGCTTGGCGTTGGCGGCCTTCAGCTTGCCGGCCAGCGCCGCTTCGTCCGCGGCAACGGCCGCAACTGGATCGCCCATCATTTTTTGGCCGGCGACGGCCTGGCCTGCGAGCATCATCGGGATGGCGGCGAGCGACGCAGCGATCAGGGTTTTGCGAAATTTCATTTGTTCTCCGTATATTGTGGTTGATTTGCCGGTCGCGTTCCCTGCCGGCATGGCCCGAAAGTGCTCGCCGCGCCGTGCAGCGCGCCAATGTCTCCACCGTCGAGATGCCGACACTATTCCCATCGATCCGCCGAAGTCAAAAAACTAGTGAAAATGGTCTGGCGTCGGGCAAATGTTCAGTTTTGGACATTTACACAGTGATATCACCGGTGCGCCGCCTTCTTTCCAAAATAATGTTCCGGATGTAATGAACCAGTTGCATTTGGTCAAATGTTGGAATGAACATTCCCGGTTTGGCGCCGACTGCCCCCAGATTCATCTTTAACGCCCCCGCGGCCGGCGTTTTTTCGCGTTTGCCGGGCAAAAGTGGATATACACATGTCGCTTTTTTTCCTACCCATACAAAAGAATAGCTATCGATCGATCGGTGTAGTCTTACTCCTACAAAATAAAATTCGGTGAAAACCCCTTAATTGTCGAAAAATTGCATTGGAGTCAATACACAGCATGAATATGCTGCAAAAACGAAACATTTCGATAGATTCGACGCCGCAATTCGATTGCAATTTCAATTGAGTACGGTCTACACTCGTTCTCAGTGACCGGCAAATACAACGGCCAGGTGACATCGATAGCAAGCGCGCGGAGACTCCGGCATACAGCGCAATCAACGGGAAAAAAACCATGACTTTTTCATCGCAATTGGCCTTCGTCGTTTCTTCGCCTCCGCCCGCCTCGCGCCCCCCGTCGCCGGGGCCGCTCTGATCCATCGAGCAATCCAGCGCACCATTCCACCCAGTATCAGTAAGTAGCGAAGTCGTCCGCGACAACGGGGAGCGTTTTCCCCGCGATTCGCGCAAAGCATCGCCTTGACCAGCCGTTTGTGACTACGTCCCGCCAGGCGTCACGCCTCGGGAGATTCGGATGAAAAATGCTGTCGATCGCCAACAAAGTTGAGCAGTTAGTGTCGGAGTCGCCCTTCCTCACCGAGGGGATCGCCGCCGGCCTGATCAACCTCTCGGAACTGGCGCGCCAATTGCGCCCCCAGCTCGAATCGGACCTGTGGAAGCCGGTCGGCCAGGCCGCCGTCGTGATGGCGCTGCGCCGCATCTCCGAGCGCCTGCCGCAGAACGACATGGCGCACTCGATCGTGCTGGCGCCGCGGCTGGGCGAACTGACCACACGCACCGACCTGACTATTTCCACCTACCGGCTGTCGGACAACAGCAACGAATGCCAGCGCCAGCTGCTGGCATTGGCCGAGCCGTATCCGGGTACCTTCGTGACCGTCACGCGAGGCGTGCATGAAATCCTGGTGGTGTGCAGCCGCCCGCTGACCCACCTGGTCGAGGAAGCCTTCGGCGACGAGCGCCTGCTGGCCCGGGTCGAGAACCTGACCGCGCTGACCTTGCGCATGAATCCGGAGACCCGCAAGACGCCGGGCATCTACCATGCCGTGCTGAAGAAGCTGGCGTGGGACAAGATCGCCGTGGTCAACATGATGTGCACCTTTTCCGAACTGACCATCCTGCTCGAGCAGTCGCAGACGGGAGCGGCGTTTTCGGTGCTGTCGCAGATCGTCGGGCACTGATGGCGCTGCCGGCCCTCACCTACCGCAAGCCCCAGCTGGGGCGCGATTACTGGATCAAGGACGACATCCTGCCCGACCCCGAGGCGGTGGCGCAGCGCTGCTACGGCCTGACCGAATGGGAACTGGGCGCGCCGCACCGGCCCGAGCCGTGGCCCGGCATGCGCGCCGCCGGCGCCCTGCTGCCGGACGAACTGGCGCTGGTCGAAGCATGGGTCAGGCAGGTGACGGGCGCGAAGCGGCTGTGGACCGAAGCCACGCCGGAAGGCGCCTTCCTCAATCACAATTATGCGCAGCTGGTCGGGATGGCCGAATCGGGGCCGCGCCCGCACACCGATTCGCGCAAGCTGTGCCGCTACGCCGCGGTGATCTACCTGACGCCGCGGCCGGAGCCGGAGGCCGGCACCTCGTTCTACCGGCTGCGCTATCCGGACGGCAGGCTGGGGGGGAATTTCTGCAGCCCGCCGCACGCCAACCTGCGCGAGGCGCTGGGGGTCAAGGGCTTGCCGCCGGAAGCGTGGCAGGAAGAGACGCGGGTGGAGAACCGCTTCAACCGGATGCTGCTGTACCGCGCCAACATGGTGCATTCGGCCAGCAGCTATTTCGGCTTCGAGCATGCCGACAAGCGCATGACGGCGGTGTTTTTCTGGATGGCGTGAAAGCGGCGTCAAGGGTCTGACCCGACGGGTCGGACCCAGGCTTCGTTAGCTGACCGCCGGCTCCAGCAAGGTCACCGTCTGCCGCTCCGCGTCGAGCGTGGCGCGCACGCCGACAGGGATGGTGAACTGGTTGCGGATATGCCCGAACGAATAGCCGCTGACCGCCGGCCCCTTCAAGGGCTGCAGGTGGATGTCGAGCGTTTCGTCGAGCGTCAGCGAGATGTCTTCGTGGCCCGGCCCGCAGTTGTCGCAAATGCCGATCATCACGCCGGCCGCCTTCGCCAGCCCAAGCGATAAATCGAGCTGGGTCATCCAGCGGTCGATCCGGTACGGCGCCTCGTTCACCTCTTCGATAAACAGGATGCCGCCGCGGAAGTCGCCTTCGTACGGCGTGCCCGCCAGCGCGGCCACCATGCTCAGGTTGCCGCCCATCAGCGGCCCGGTCGCGACGCCGCCGTGCACGGTGCGGATCGCGTAGTGCGGCTCCTCGAGCGCGCGCCTGGCGTTTTCCATCGCCATCGGGATGGTGTAGGTCGGCTGCGGATCCATCAGCACGGCCAGCATGTGGGCGGTCGAATAATCGGACGGCGTCGACGAGGCCACCGGTCCGTGGAAAGTCACCAGGCCGGCGTGGCGGTGGATCGCCAGGTGCAGCGCGGTGATGTCGGAGTAGCCCAGCAGGACTTTGGGGTTGGCGCGCACCAGCGCGTAGTCGATGCCGGCCAGCAGCGAGATGCAGCCGGAGCCGCCGCGGATGCACCAGATCGCCTTGACCTCGGGGTTGGCGAACATCGCGTGCAGGTCGGCCAGGCGCTGCTGCACCGAACCGGCGTAGTTGCCGTGCACTTCGCGCAGGTTGGCGCCGAGAATGGCGCGAAAGCCCAGCGCTTCGATGCGCTGCACCGCCTTGCCGATCGAGGCGTCGCTGGTGTAGCCGCCGGGCGCGATGACGGCGACGAGGTCGCCCTCGCGCAGGCGCGGCGGTTTGATCAATGGTCGTTTCATGGCGTGCGGGCGGCGACGATGCGGCGCCGCGCCGGCCGGCAGGGCCACGCCCGCGGCGGCGGCGGCCAGCACGGCACCGAAGCGGCGCCGGCTTGTTGGTTGGTCAGCCATCGTCTGTTGTCTGGTAATTCGTAAACGATAATCCGGAAAAAATTTCGGCGGCGCTCATACTGCAGCGCCGCCGAAGCGTCAGGTGGCGCCGGCCGTTGCCGGCCGGCGCGTTGACCTCATCAGAACTTGTAGCGGGCCGTCACGGTGAAGGTACGGCCGCGTGGATCCGAAACGCGTGGATCCCAGCCGGCGCCGACGACTTCATCGACGTTGTGCGCGGTGAACTCAGGATCCTTGTCGAACAGGTTCAGGATACCTGCGGTCAGGGTCAGGTTCTTGATACCGGTGTAAGTCGCCGACAGGTTGTAACGGATGTGGCTCTCGACGTCAGGGACGAAGCCGGCCGGCGGCGTGCCGAGGCCGCGGTTCGGCACCTGGTCCTTGTAGCCCGACGAGTAGCTTTGCGACAGCAGGGTGCTCCAGTCGCCCTTGCTCAGGCTGACGCTCGCCTGGTGTTTCCAGCGCAGGTACAGGTCGCGGGTGTAGAAGTTGCCGACGAATTCCTTGAACGGCTGGCCTTCGATCTCCGCGAACTGGAAGGTCTGGGTCCAGGTGCCGTCCAGGCCGGCCGACCACTTGTAGCTGCCGACCTTGCCGTCGGCGCGCGCGTTGACGTCGGCGCCGCGGGTCTTGCTGCCCGAAGCGTTGATCCAGCCCGCCTGGATGTAGGCGATGGTGCCGTCGGCGTTGCGGATGATGTTTTCCGGCAGCAGCGTGTAGTTCGCCAGGATCACCTGCGGCGTGCGGTTCAGGATCTTGTCCTTGGAATTGATCGCCCAGTAATCGACGCCGACCGACCAGCCCTTCATCGGCTCGACCACGAAGCCGATCGTGCCCTGCTTGGAGGTCTCAGGCTTCAGCTTGGTGTTGCCGCCGCTGAAGTAAGACAGGCGCGAAATGGCGCAGAAACGTGGGTCGCCCGGGTGGGTTGGGCAGCCTTCCGGATCGATGATGCCGTTCGGCAGTTCCAACGGCAGCTGTTGCGAGTACAGCTGGGTGAAGCTCGGCGCCAGGAAGCCCTTGCTGGCCGAACCGCGGAACAGCAGCCAGTTGACCGGCTCGAAGCGGAACGCGACTTTCGGGTTGGTGGTGCTGCCGATGATGCTGTAATCGTCGCGGCGCACGGCGCCTTGCACTTCCAGCGATTTGGTGATCGGCACGATCACTTCGGCGAACATCGCCTTGATGTTGCGCGTTGCGGCGTTCAGGCGGGCATTGCCCGGGGCCAGCAGGATCAAGGTGGCGTCGGTGTCCTGGGCGAAGCCGTAGCCTTCCTTGCGCAGGTCGAAGCCGACCGCGGCCGACAACGGGCCCGACGGCAGCTTGAACAGTTCGCCGGACATGGTGCCGTCGACCTGGCTCAGGGTGGTACGGCCGTGCTGCAGCTTGCCCATGTATTTGGTCGCGTTGACTGCGTCGATCGCGGCCTGGGTCTGGGTCTGGCCAGGGCCAACCCATGGATTGACGATGCCCGAGCCCAGCACCTTGTAGAACGGCGCGGTGAACACGTAGCCGTCCTTCAGGTCGGTCTGGGTCTTGCTGAAGGCCTTCGAGATGCCCAGCTTGTAGTCCCAGTTGAAGAAGGTCACGCCCTCGAGGCCGACCAGCAGGCGCGCGTTGTCGGTCTGGTTTTCCTGGGTGCGGTCACCGGCGATGTTGGCGCGCCACTTGTAGATGATCGGCTTGGTCTTGTCGAAAGTCGACACGTATGGCGTCAGGTCCTGGTAGTAAGGACCACCAACCGGGTAGGCGTTGCCGGCGGCCAGCGAGGTCTGCACCTGGACCGGGGTCAGCGAGGAGATGGCGCGGGTGCGCGACGCCAGCACTTCGACGAACACGCGGCTGTCGTTGGTCAGCTTGAAGACCGAGCGGCCCATCGCGTTCAGGCGGTCGACCGGGGTCTGCATCACGTAGTCCGCGCCATAGTCGTAGGCGCAGGAATAAGTGGTGCGCGACGGCGGCGTCACGTCTTTCCACAGCGCGGTGGCGTACTGCGACATGCCGGGAATGGTGTCGCACTTGCCCTGGAAGCTCAGCGGATTGGCCTGCAGGTAGGTGGTGGCGTCGCCGGGGACCTTGAAACCGGTGCCCAGCGCGGTGCCGGCGCCGGTCAGCTGGTTGGCGTACGGGGTGCCGGTGGTGTCCGGCGACAGGCCGCGCAGCGGCTGGTAGCCGTTGGCGAAATCACGCTGCTTCGACGACAGCTTGTCGTTGCTGTCGACCGTGAAGCTGAGCATGGCGTTCCAGCCGTCGGTGTCGAGCGCGCCGCGGCCCACCAGCAGCTGGCCGCGACGGTTGGTGCCGCCGCCGGCCTGGGTCACCGAGCCGGTGCCCGAGATCTGGTTGCCGACATAGTTGTCTTTGGTGATGAAGTTGACCACGCCGCCGATCGCGTCGGTGCCGTAGATCGCCGAGGCGCCGTCTTTCAGGATCTCGACGCGGGCGATGGCGCCCAGCGGAATCGAGTTCAGGTCGACTGCCTTGCCGCTGCCGCCGTGGGTGGCGATGCGGCGGCCGTTGAGCAGCACCAGCGTGGCGTTCGGTCCGAGCGAGCGCAGAGCGGCGAACGAAGCGCCGCCGCTGACGCGGTCGGCGTCGGCGCCGAACACGTTGTTACCGGAGGTCATGTTGTCGGCGCCGATGCCGTTCGAGGCGATCGAGCGGATCAGTTCTTCCGAGGAGGTGATGCCCCGCTTTTCCATGTCTTCGAAAGTGATGACTTGGACTGGCAGCGCGCCTTCCTTGGCGATGCGCTTGATGCTACTACCCGTGATTTCCACGCGCTGGATGGGTTGGTTCGATTGCACTTCCTGGGCCACGGCTGGGCCGGCGGCGCCGATGATGGCGATCAGGTATGCGAGTTTCTTTAACTTCACGGGTGGCTCTCCTTGATTGAACTGGTGCTGCCGAATCGGCAATTTATTATTTGTAATGTCTTTGCATTACATCAATGTGACATTTGAGAGTAAGCGCAGGCGCTTGCCTCCATCCAATGAATTAACCTGAGTCAACTATAACTTTATGGAATGCACGGGCCATAAGCCGCGCTTACAGGCTTAGCGGGCCATTCTACTGGCTCGTTTCCGCTGCGCAAGGTCAATGTCGAGATATCGCCATGCGGTGAACTCAACCGGGTGCCGCTTGTAGTTTTTAAGCCACGCTTGGCGCAAATCGGCCGAGATCACGTGCGACAGCGGCACCCACGGGTTGTAGGCGTGGATCAGCTGGTTCATCTCGAAATACAGCTGCTGGCGGGCCGGCGAATCGGCCAGTTTCCGCGCCTGTTCGTAGCGCTGGTTGTAGGCCGGCAGGTTGAAGCGGGCGTAGTTGGCGCGCCCGGCGTTGGGGCCGTACAGCAGCTGGTAGAAATTGTCGCCGTCGGGGAAATCGGCGATCCAGTTGCTCTCGAACATCATCACCTTGCCCAGGCGCGATGCCTTGATGATCTCGGTCTTCTTGTCGGTGACGAACACCACGCGCAGGCCGATCGCGTTGAGGTTTTTACGCCACAATTCGTCGCGCAGGCGGCCGGCGGCCGTCGCCTCGCTGTGCATGGTCAAGGTCAGCGGCTGGTTGTCGTGGGTGCGGCGAAACCCGTCCGGGTCGCGCCGGGTATAGCCGAAGCGGTCGAGCAGGGCATTGGCCAGCGCCGGATCGTAAGGCACCGGGCTGCGGTAGGCCGGGTCGTAGCCGAGCACGTTGGGCGCGACCGGCGACTGCGCCTTGATGGCAAAGCCCTTCTTCAGCAGCGCGATGTCCTCGGCGCTGTCGTAGCCCAGCGAAATGGCGCGCCGCAGCGCCACCTTTTCCTTGCTGTAGCCGCCGATCAGCGGATTGTCCATGTTCATCCACATGTAGTAAGTCTGCATCACCGGGAAGCGCGACAGCTCCATGCCCTGCGCGGCGAGGGCCGGCTTGAGCTTGCCGCCGGCGATCACCATGTCGGTCATCGACTCGGGCACCTGCTCCAGGTAGTCGTACTCGCCGCCCAGGAATCCCAGCATGCGGCCCTGGAACTCCTCGGCGATCTTCACCTCGACCCGGTCCACCAGCGGCAGGCGCTTGCCCTCGAGCGCGCGGGCGATCGCCTGGCTGTCGGCGTCCGGGCCGGGAGTCGAATGGAACACGGCGGTTGAATCGGGGTTGGCCAGCAGCACGATCTTGTCGCTGTGCTTCCAGTCGCCGACCATGAACGGGCCGCTGCCGACCGGGTGGTTGCCGACCTGGTTCGGATACGCCTCGACCACTTCGCGCGCCACCACGCCGGTGGCCGGCGTGGCCAGGTAGAACAGGAAATTGGTGTCCGGCGCCGTCAGGCGAATGCGCAGGGTGTAGCGGTCGAGCGCCTTCAGGCCCTCGATCGGGGTGTCGTAGCTGAACTTGTCGTGCAGCGCCTGGTCGCCGGCGATCTTGCCTTCGAACAGGCTGAGCCACGGGGACTTCAGCATCGGGTCGTACAGGCGCGTCAGGCTGTAGACGTAATCGGCGGCGGTCACTTCCCGTTGCGCCCCCTTGAACGCGGGGTCGGGGGTGAAGTGGATGCCGGACCGGAGCTTGAAGGTGTAGGTCAGGCCGCCGTCCTCGACCGTGGGCATGGCGACCGCGGTGTTTTCGCGCAGCTTGACCGGGCGCGCGAGGTAGTCGTAGCGCAGCAGCGGGTCGAACAGGTTTTCCAGCAGGCTGAGCGAGGCGATGTCGGACGCCACCGCGGGGTCGAGGCCGGTCTCGCTGGTCGACAGGAACATGTGCAGGACCTTGGGCTCGGCGGCGGCGGCCGGGCCGATGCAGGAGAGCGCGAACAGGAGGGCGGCGGCGGCGTGTCGGAGTTTCATGGGGTCGTATGATATGTCAACTCAGGGCAAAAATGGGGTCAAGTCCGCACGACCAGGCCCCGCCCGCGCCGCGCCATCACATAACTTTTTTGCATGGCTCCAGCGCATTCTTTCATCCTCGCACCCCGCACTGGGCCTATACTCTCGCTGCACAATCGTGCTCATCCAATACGCATATAGTCGACGACAATGGCATTGAATTACATCTGGTCCGGTTTTTTCCTGGTAGGTTTCATCGCGGCGATCGCGCAGTGGATTTTTCTCGGCGATACCGAGATCTTCAAGCGCATCGTCGACGGCACCTTCGACTCCGCCAAGCTGGCCGTGATGGATATCGCCCTGCCGCTGGCCGGCGTGATGACTTTGTGGCTCGGCATCATGAACATCGGCGAGAAAGCCGGCGCGGTCGGCTGGCTGGCCAAGGTCATCGCGCCGTTCTTCTCGCGCATCTTCCCCGACGTGCCGAAAGACCACCCGGCGACCGGGCACATGGTGATGAATTTCTCGGCCAACCTGCTGGGCCTCGACAACGCCGCCACGCCGTTCGGCCTGAAGGCGATGGAAAGCCTGCAGACGCTCAATCCCGACAAGGACACGGCCAGCAACGCGCAGATCATGTTCCTGGTGATGCACACCTCCGGCCTGACCCTGATCCCGCTCGCCATCATGGCCCAGCGCGCGATCCTCGGCGCGGCCGACCCGTCCGACATCTTCATCCCGTGCATGATCGCAACGTACGTGGCGACCGTCACCGGCATCATCGCGGTGTCGCTCAAGCAGCGCATCAACCTGCTCAACACCGTGGTGCTGGGCTGGCTGGGCGGCATGACCGCGGCCATCGGCCTGCTGATCTGGTATTTCACCAACTACCTGACCAAGCCCGAGATCGAACTGGTGTCCAAGGTGGCCAGCAACCTGATCCTGTTCTCGATCATCATCGTGTTCATCGTCGGCGCGATGCGCAAGAAGGTCAATGTGTACGACGCCTTCATCGAAGGCGCCAAGGGCGGCATCCAGACCTCGCTCACGATCATCCCCTACCTGGTCGGCATGCTGGTGGCGATCAGCGTGATCCGCAATTCGGGCGTGATGGGCTATATCGTCGGCGCGCTGAACTGGGTGTTCGTGCAGATGGGCCTCAACACCGACTTCGTGCCGGCGCTGCCGACCGCGCTGATGAAACCGCTGTCGGGCAGCGGCTCGAAGGCGATGATGATCGACGCGATGAAAACCTACGGAGTCGACTCCTTCGTCGGCCGCCTCGCCTGCATCTTCCAGGGCTCGGCGGACACCACCTTCTACATCGTCGCGCTGTACTTCGGCTCGGTCGGCATCCGCAAGACGCGCTATGCGATCTCGTACGGCCTGATCGCCGACTTCGCCGGCATCGTCGCCGCCATTTTCGTCGCCTACCTGTTCTTCCATTAAGGAGCCCTGCATGTTCCGTCGCATCGCCCTCGCCGCATTGATCACCGCCTGGCTGCCGCTCGCCCAGGCGCAGTTGCCCGAGCCGGTGGCCGGTCAGATGGCCGCCAACGGCATTCCGCAGGACGCCATCGGCGTGCTGGTGCTGCGCGGCGACACCACGGTGCTGTCGCACCTGGCGGACCGGCCGATGCAGCCGGCGTCGACGATGAAGCTGGTGACCACGCTGGTCGGCCTCGAGACGCTGGGGCCGGTGTTCAAGGGCCGCACCGAATTGCGTTCGTCCGGCGACGTGGTGAAGGGCGTGCTGAAAGGCGACCTGGTGCTGCGCGGCGGCGCCGATGCCGACTTCAGCGGCGAGGTGCTGGAGAAGATGCTGCAGGCGCTGCGCAACCAGGGCATCGACCGCATCGCCGGCAACCTGGTGCTGGACCGCTCGCTGTTTTCGCCGCCGCGCAGCGACGTCGGCATGCCGCCGTTCGACGAGGCGCCCGAGGCCTACTACAACGTGATTCCCGACGCGCTGCTGGTCAACAAGAACATGCTGCAGATCGACATGCGCTCGGACGACAGGAAGCTCAAGCTGGCGATGCAGCCGTCGCTGGAAAAGGTCAGCATCGGCTCGGACATGAAGCTGGTCGACGCTGACTGCGCCAAATGGGAAGACGGCTGGAAGAGGCCGGAAGCGCAGCGGATCGACGGCCGCATCAAGGTCGTGCTGCACGGGACCTTTCCGAAGAACTGCGCGCGCGGCTACAGCATCAACGTGGTCGACCGCCAGGACTACGTCGGCCGGCTGTTCCGCGCCACGTGGAAAAAATTGGGTGGGAAATTCAGCGGCGACGTGGTCGACGGCGTCGCGGCGCCGGAGTCGAAGCTGCTGGCCGATCACGTCGCGCGCGCGCTGCCGGAAGTCGTCCGCGACATCAACAAGCCGTCCGACAACACGCTGGCGCGCACTGTTTTCCTCAGCATGGGCGCCCTCGAAGCTGATCCGATGCTGGGCAGCCGGCCGCTGGCGGCAAGCACTGAGACGACCTTCACGCGCGCCGACGCCGCCGTGCGCGCGTGGATGCGCCAGCACGGCATCGACGACGTCGGCCTGGTGATGGAAAACGGCTCCGGCCTGTCCCGCCTCGAGCGCATCAGCGCGGCGCAGATGGGCGGCCTGCTGAAAGCCGGCCTGCGCAGCGACTGGTCGCCGGAGTTCCAGGCCAGCATGCCGATCGTCGCGGTCGACGGCACCATGCGCAAGCGCCTGAAGGACAGCCCGGCGGCGGGCCATGCGCGCATGAAGACCGGGACCTTGTCGAACGTGACGGCGGTGGCCGGCTACGTGCGCGATGCGCTGGGCCAGCAGTGCGTGGTGGTGGCGATGATCAACAGCGATCAGATCAGCAACGGCAAGGGCCGCGCGGTGCTCGACGCGCTGGTCGACTGGGTGGCGCGATCTGGGGCAACGCAATGATCTCGCGGCGCGGGTTCCTGCTGACCGCGGCGGCGGCGCCGCTGGCCGGCTGCACCGTGATGGCGCCGCGCGCCGACGGCTTCGCTGCAGCGATCGAGCAAGTCGAAAAATCCTCCGGCGGGCGGCTCGGCGTGTGCGCGTACGATACTGGCCGCAAGATCCGCCTGAGCTTTCGCGGCACGGAACGCTTCCCGATGTGCAGCACCTTCAAAGTACTTGCGTCGTCAAGTATCTTGGCGCGCGGCCCGGCGTGGCTGGACAAGCGCATCCGCTACAGCAACGATGACCTGGTCACGTATTCGCCCGTGACGGAGAAGCACCTCGCCGGCGGCATGACCAACGCCGAACTGTGCGCGGCGACGCTGCAATTGAGCGACAACACCGCGGCCAACCTGCTGATGAAACAGATCGGCGGCCCGGCCGCAGTGACGGCGTTTGCGCGCTCGATCGGCGACACCGAGTTCCGCCTCGACCGCTGGGAAACCGAGCTGAACAGCGCGATGCCCGGCGACGATCGCGACACCACCACGCCGGTGGCGATGATGCAGACGCTGCAGAAGCTGACGCTGGGCGACGCCCTGGCGCCGGCGGCGCGCGCGAAACTGATCGACTGGATGGCGACCAGCACGACCGGCGCGGAGCGCATCCGCGCGGGCGTGCCGGCCGGCTGGAAAGTGGCCGACAAAACTGGATCTGGCAGCTACGGCGCCACCAACACCATCGCCGTCGTGTGGCCGCCGAACGCCGCGCCGATCGTCATCGCCATCTTCTTCACGCAGCCTGACAAAGACGCGAAAACGCGCAGCGATGTGGTGGCCGCGGCAACGCGCGCAGTGGTCGCAGCCCTCTCCGCGGCGTAATCGCAGTCAGGGGTCTGGTCCCGCGGACCTGACCCCTTTTCCCGAAACGTGGAGGCATAACAATGCAATGGCCAACACTGTTGGGCATTGCGCAATTGGTCGAGCGGCGGCTACTTAAAGATGGGGTCAGGTCCGCAGGACCAGACCCCGGCGCCGCGGACGCCGCTTCTTGAAGAACGCGGCGGAAGGTCACGCGCACCACGGCGCGCTGCCGCCTACTTGAGGTGGCGTTCGAAAAATTCCGCGGTGCGGCCGTTGGCCAGGGCGGCGGCGTCAGCGTCGTAGTGCGTGCCGCGATGGCGCGCAAACGCATGGTTCACTCCCGGATAAATGAACACGTGGGCGAGCGGCTCGTCCGCCAGCGCCGTCGTGATCGCCTCCTGCGCCGGCTTCGGAATGTACTCGTCGTCCTCGGCAAGGTGGACCATCAGCGGCGTCGTGAGGTCGTCCGCCTCATCGAGATACTTGTCGGTCTGTCCGCCGTAATAGACCACTGCGGCATCGGCGCCGACCCGCGCGGCGGTCAGAAAGGTCATCAGGCCGCCAAGGCAATAACCCATCACGCCGATTTTTCCGCTGGCGCCGGGCAGCGCGCGTGCTGCCGCCATGGTCGCCGCGATGTCCGCGACGCCGGCATCACGGTCGAAGGCGGTGTACAGCGCAAAGGCTTTCTTCCATTCCTCCGGGCTTTGGTCAGACATGTCGACGCCCGGTTCCTGGCGCCAGAACAGGTCGGGGCTCACCGCCAGATAACCTTGCGCGGCCAGCGCGTCGCAGGTGTCGCGCAGGTCGAGATTGACGCCGAAAATCTCCTGGATGACGACGATGGACGGCGCCGGCAACGTCTCCGGGCGCGCCAGGTATGCCTGAAAACTTCCGTCAGGGGTGTCGACGGTGATGTATTCGCTCATTCGGTTTTTCCTTAAGATTCTTCATGAAGGTGATGAGGCGAAAAATGCAGGCAATCGACTCACTTCTTGAGTAGATTATGAACGATTACCGAATCACACCTGCAGCGGTGGGCAAAAGACCCTGCGAGAATCGCATCGCAAGGAACATCCCGGCCGCACATAGGCAGTGACCAACTCCGTCTTTATGCTTGCGGTATCGCTAAACGCTTTTTGACGCAGCACCGTATGCTGGACTATTTTCTCAGCTTCAGGAGAATTTCGTGCCCACCGATCACCGGCAACATAATGGGCCGCCCGGCGAACGCGGACGTTTCGATGGCTGGCAGAATTTCCTCATCAGCCTTGTGCTCCATCTTGGTCTCCCCTTGTTTCCCCTGGCACTGGAGAACTGGTTTTCGGGCGCCGTTGAGGCCAAATCTGCCGCATTGACGGCCGCACTTTACTCGATGGCAATCGGCCTCTCCTCCCGAAACGTGACACAATTTGGATTGGGGATCGCCCTGGGCTTTATGTTCTCCGCAGCATTCGGTTTTCTGGCCCGCGACCCGGGCCTGCCATATGCAAAAATTTATTCGTACAGTGCAATCGGCTTTGTCTTTGGACTGCATGCATTCGAGCGGTTCAAGCGCCACGTGATCAAGCGCAAGCCGTTTTTCGAATTTCTCGTCGTTGACTAGCGGAGTAGTAGCGATGCAATGGCCAATTGCGTTGATGGTCCTCGGTAATATACTCGCAGCGGGGGGCATGGTGTACGCCGCGCTCGATGTGCATAACACTCTTCGCGCCCGTAGAACCCTCGTCGCGCAGCTCGCGAAGGATCGCGAGTTCGTCACGGTGCTGCAACGGCCGGAGGTGGGCCAATTGCTGGGCCACGAGATTTCTCGATCCGAACGCGAGCTTGCAGCGTCAGTGATTGAGCGATTACACGCCCTGATGGTGGCACAGTTACGGCTTCTTAATCCCTTGGAAAACCGCCTGATGGCTGAAGGGCTACGACAGGATTCAACGATCGGCAGGGCGCGCTTTGTGATGAGTATTGCGCAGTTGGTCGAGCGGCATCTACTCAAAAATGGGGTCAGGTCCGCAGGACCTGACCCCGGTGCTGCGGATGCCGCATCTTAAAGCACCCGGCGGAACGTTTCGCGCACCACGGCGCGGTCGCCGCAATCGTAATGCCACCACTCGGTATTGATGCCCTGGAAGCCGGCCTGGAACATGGCGTCGCGCAGCAGCTGGCGATTGGCGATGTGCTGCTCCGTGATCGCGCCGCGCGCCAGCATCTCCGGCTCGAGCTTCGGATGCGACAGCTCGGTCAGGTCGTCGAAGCCGGTGCCCATGTCGAGCTCCCGCCCCTCTTCATCGAGGATCGTGATGTCGAGCGCCATGCCGAACGAGTGGATCGAGCCGCGCTCCGGATTGGCCAGGTACATCTGCAAGTCGGTGCCGTCGAGCGCATCCCACAGCTGCTGCTGCACCCGCTGCGGCCGCAGCGCGTCGAGCACCAGCGCCTTGGCGCCCGGCCGGCGTTCGGCCAGGTAAGCCACCACTTGCTCCAGCGCCGCCGCCGCGTCGCGATGCAGCCACGCGCAGTCGAACGGGGAGTACAGGTCGCGCCCGACGAAGTTGTCGGCGGTCGCATAACGCAAATCGACCGCAATGCCTTCGATGGTCGACAGATGACGGAATTCTTCGCTGCCGGCGATCTCTTCGCTGGCCACTGTGTGCTTCATTGATTACACCTTTTCGATACAGGCGCGCGCGGTCGCGCCGATGCTGTTGGCCAGTTCGCGCGCGCCGTGCGACAGCGGCGAATGGCTCGCGGTAAGCAAAAACAATTGCACCGGAATCGAGGGCGCCCACGGCCGCCGCTGCAGCTTGTCGCCGCCCGACGCCGCCGTGAACGGGTCGACCACCGCCATGCCGGCGCCCGCTTCGACCAGAGAACGGGCGATCTGGTAAGTCTGCACGACGGTATGGAACACCGGCGTGATGTCGACGTCCTCGCACGCGGCAATCACCTGCTCGCCCAGCGGATCGTTCTCGGCATGGCCGATCAGTTCGCCCGCGAGATCGGCCGGCGTCACCGGCAGCTTCAGTTCGGCGTCGGTCCAGGTGCCCGGCGGCGCGATCACCGTCATCACGCCCTGCGCCAGCGGCTCGGCGACGATGCCGGGATGGCGCGGGTCCTGCAGCGACAGCGCGAGGTCGGCCTCGCCCAGGCGCAGCGCGTTGACGATCTCGCTGGTGTGGAAGGTGGCCAGCTCGCAGCGCGTCTGCGGGAAGTCGCGGCGCCACGCCGACATCGCGCCCGGCAGCACGCCGATGGCGATGGTCGGCGTCGACACCAGGCGGATGGTTTCCACCGCGCGGCCCTTGAGGCTGGCGGCGAGACGGCGGATGCCCTGCAGGTCGCGGTTCAGCTTTTCGGTCTCGACGAACAGGCGGTGCGCTTCCGGCTTCGGATACAGCTTGCCGCGCACCCGCTCGAACAGCGGCATGCCGAGCTGCAGTTCGGCGTGCTGCAGCACCTTGGTCACCGCGGGCTGCGAGATATGCAGCACCTGCGCGGCGCCGCTGATGGTGCCAACCTGCATGATGGCGTGGAATACTTCAATGTGGCGGAGGCGCATAACCTTATCCTTCCTTTTTTCGCAGCATACAGGGAAATCCTTATGCCGCGCTTATTCAGGGCGCTTTCGGCGCCGGCGTGGTCAGCACGTCCAGCAGCGCCGCGGTCTCGGCGTCCGGCGTGCCGTCGATGATGGCCGGACGGTATTTCATCTGGAACGAGGTCAGCACGTTGCGCGTGGCGGTGTCGAGCTCGCCCGTCTGCGGCGTCGCGTAGCCCCACTGCGCCAGGCGCTTCTGGAACCATGCCACGTCCGGCAGCGCGGCGTCGAACTGCGGCCGCACCGCCGTCACGCGCGCCGAATCCGGCCACACGACCAGGCCGGCCTGCGCCAGCTGGAACCACGGGAACATCGGTCCCGGGTCCTGCTTGCGGCCCGGCGCGATGTCGCTGTGGCCGAGAATGTTCTCCGGCGCCACGCGGTGCCTGGCGACCAGGTCCTTGATCAGCAGGATCAGCTGGTCGATCTGCGCCTGCGGGAACGGATACCAGGTGCGCACGCCGTTGGCGTCGGTGGTGAAGCCGGGATTGACGATCTCGATGCCGATCGAGCTGCCGTTGAGCAGCGTGTAGTTCTTCCAGTTCGACACGCCGGCGTGGTTGGCCTGGCGCGTCTCGTCGACCAGATTGTAGGCGCGCGGTTCAGCCTCGTCGGTCAGCAGGTAGTGCGCGCTCACGCCTTCCTGGGTCAGGGTCCTGATCGATCCCGGCAGGTTGCTCACCGTGTAGTGCACGACGATGAACTTGACGCGGCTGCTTTGCGCCTTGGCGGTCAGCGAGTGGTCGATGCGCGGGCCCGGCGCGGCGCAGCCGGCGAGCAGGGCGATCATGAGCGTGGCGAGCAGTGTTTTTTTCATCGGCTTCATTCAGGGTGGTGACAAAGGCGGGGTCGGGTCCGGCGGACCTGACCCCTGGTTTTCTTTCGCGGCGATGCGCGCAGCCGCGTAATGCGCCTGTCCCACCGCCTGCGTGAGCGATATACCGGCCGGCATCGCCGCCCGCATCGTCTGTTCAATGATCGGATGCAGCTCGGACGCGCGTCCGGCCAGCACGACGGGACGCGGCCCGAAGCGCGAAATCAGCGCCTTGGCCAGCCGCGCCAGCTCTTCGCCGGCGCCGCGCAGGATGGCCATGCCCGCCGGATCGGCATCCGCGCTGGCGGCGACCGCCAGCGCCAGCTTGCCCACTTCGCCGCGCTCCTGGCCGTAGATGAACTGGCGCGAGAGCGACCAGTCCTCGCCGCCGATATGCGCGAACACGGCGCGCGCCATCGGCGAATCCTGCCAGGCCCCCGGGCGCTCGTCCTCGTTGCGCCAGATCAGGCGCAGGGCTTCGCGCGCGATCCAGAAGCCGCCGCCGCCGTCGTCGAGCATGACGCCGCGGCCGCCGGCGCGATGGAACACTTTCTCCTCATCGATCCAGGCGCCGATCGAGCCGGTGCCGGCGTAGACCAGGTAGCCTTCGCCCGGCGCAAAGCTGCCGAGGTAAGCGATTTCGATATCGTTCGACAGCGTGATTGCGCGGGTGCGGATCTGCAGCAGCTCGGACAGCCATCGCTGCAACTGCTCGCCGTCGCCGCCGAAGCCGGTCAGGCCGGCGCGCACCTTGCTCGGCCGGCCATGCACCAGCACCGCCTGCGCCAGCATGGCGAAGTTGGCGTACACCGCCTGGCGTCCCGACCCGCTGCTCATCTGCAGCGCCGACAGGCCGGCGACCTGGCCTTCGGCGACGATGGCGCCGTCCGGCTCGGCCAGCGCCCAGCGCGTCTGCGTGCCGCCGGCGTCGATGCCGAGGCCGAGCGAGCTATCGGGTTCCAGTTCCAGATTCCACATGACGTCTTACTTCCCCAGCACCGCGACCGGCGCGCTTTCGTTGCCCAGGCGGTCGACCGCGTTGACGAACACCGCGGCCGGCTCGCCGAGCACGCGCACTTCGGCCTGCGACGCCGGCGCCACCGTGAAGCGCCACTCATTGCCGTAGCGCGACCAGATAGCGTACTGCGCATTGTCCTTGCCCGGCGCAAGCTTCAGGGTGACAGCGCCCTTTTCGCGCTTGGCGAGCACGCCTGGCGCACCCGGCTTGGCGCTGGCCAGCCACGGCGTCGCCGGCACCAGCGCCGGTGTCGCGTAGTCGGCGGCCTTCAGCTGGTCGCTGATGCCCTTGCGGTTCTCCATCAGCGCGGCCATGCTGAAATGCACGTGGCCGGTCGCGCCCGGACGCGCGTGCGTGACCTTGATCTGCTCGACGATCTCGGCCGGCGGATAGTCCTTGCTCGGCGCGCCGATGCGGCTGGTGAACAGCCCCGGCCAGATGTGCCGGCCCTTTCCGTTCTGCGCGATCCAGTAGTCGAGCAGCACGTCGTAGGCCTGCGGCTTTTGCTCGATCGCCCAGTACAGCTGCGGCGACAGGTAATCGAGCCAGCCCGACTGCAGCCACAGTTCGGCGTCGGCGTACAGCTTGTCGTACTGGCTGAAGCCGGCGATGCCGGCCGGGCGCAGCGCCGGCTTGCCCAGGCCGAACGGGCTGATGCCGAACAGCACCCAGCTCTTCTCGCGGTGGATGCCGGTGTACAGCGCCTCGATCAGGTGGTTGACGTTCTGGCGCCGCCACGACGCGCGGTCCAGCTTGCCGCCGGTCGCGAGGTAGCGCTGCCACGCCGGCTGGTCGGGGAAGTCCAGTTCCGCCCTGGAGCCGCCGTTGCCGTCCAGCGCGGCCGCGCCGCCCTCGGCATTGGGCGCCTCGATCGGATACGGATAGAAGTAGTCGTCGATGTGCACGCCGTCGATGTCGTAGCGGCGCACCACGTCGAGCACGACGTCCAGCGTCTGCCTGGATGCCGACTCCTCGGCCGGGTCCATCCACAGGAACTTGCCGTAGGTTTTCACCGCGGCCGGGTTGGTTTTGGCGATGTGGTTGGCGGCCAGCGGCGACCTGGCGCCCGAATGGCGCGCCCGGTACGGGTTGAACCAGGCGTGCAGCTGCAGCCCGCGCGCGTGCGCCTGCGCGACCCAGAACGCCAGCGGATCGTACATCGGCTGCGGCGGCGTGCCTTGCGCGCCGGTCAGGTATTCGGTCCACGGCTCCAGCTTCGACGGGTAGATCGCGTCGGCGCTCGGGCGCACCTGCAGCACCACCGCGTTCATGTTCAGCGACTTGGCGCGGTCGAGGATGGCGATCGCCTCGGCCTGCTGCTGCGCCGCGTTCAGGTTCGGCTTGGTCGGCCAGTCGATATTGGCGACGGTCGACACCCAGGCGGCGCGGAATTCGTGCGGCGACGCGGGCGGCAGTTCGGTCGGCGCGGCGGCCACCACCACCGGCGCGGCCGGCTTCTTGATCGTGGTGCAGCTGGCCAGCAGGGCGGCCACGGCGGCCAGCACGAGTGCGCGTTTTTTCAGATGAGGCAAATCGACTCCCGGGATTCTAGACTTTGACGAACCATTTTTTGCGCCACATGAGCCAGGCGATGCTGAACATGAAGGCGTTGAACAGCAGGGCGTACAGCAACGAGGTGTTGACCGGCGCGATCGGCAGCGCCTTGACCGGCGCGTACAGCATCTTGCCGAGCGAAAGCTTGCTGCCGTCCGGCTGGGCGAATTTGATGAAACCGAGCATCTTGGCGATCAGGCCGGACAGCGCGAAGATGAACAGCGCGTTCATGCCGTAGATGACGAAGGGCTTGCTCCAGCGGCCGGCCGCTTCGCGCACCGCGGCGCTCGGGTTGACGTCGAGCAGCCAGTAGAACGCCGAGAACGCCACCAGCGCCCAGCCGCTCATGAACAGGCAAAACGACGGCGTCCACAGGCTCTTGTTGATCGGCATGAGGACGGCGTCCAGCGTGGAGCCCAGCGCCAGCAGCAGCAGGCCGATCAGCAGCATCCAGACGGTCTGCTCGGTGCGCGGCGCGGACGACAGCAGCCAGCGGCCGGCCAGCACGCCGATCAGCTGGCTGCCCAGCGCCGGCAATGTGCTGACGAAGCCTTCCGGATCCCAGGTCTTCGACTGGATCCACAGGTGTTTGCCGAGCAGCATGCGGTCGAGGTAAGCGCCGATATCCTTGCCCGGCTCGAGCACGCCGGCGCCGAACCCGGGCACCGTCACCCACAGCATCAGCGCCGAATACGCGGCCAGCAGGCCGACTATCCACGCCAGTTGCTGGCGCCAGGTGCAGTACACGACGATCGGCGCGGCCAGCAGGGTGCAGATGGCGATCCGCTGCAGCACGCCGGGAATGCGCACGATCGGCCAGTTGAAATACGGGACCACGTTCAGCGCGAAGCCGATCGCGAAGATCAGCAGCGCGCGCAGGGCCAGCTTGCGCAGCAGGCGCGGCTTGTCGGCGCCTTGCGCGGCCAGGCGCCCGAGCGACAGCGCCATCGACACGCCGCCGATGAACAGGAAGAACGGGAAGATGGTGTCGGTGAAGGTCCAGCCGTTCCACTTCGCGTGTTCTAGCTGGGGGTACAGGTTGTTCCAGTCGCCCGGGTTGTTCACCAGCAGCATGGCGGCAATCGTGAAGCCGCGGAATGCGTCGAGCGAAGTCAGCCGGCCGAAATTCATTTCTTGCCGAATTCCGGGTCGATCTTCACCAGCGCGGCCATGATGAAGGCCGGGATCGTCATCAGGCAGACGTAGATGAAGAAGTGCTGGTAGCCGAGCAGCTCCTGGATCTTGCCGCTGACCATGCCAGGCACCATCATGCCGAGCGCCATCAGGCCGGTGCAGATCGCGTAATGCGCGGTCTTGTGCTCGCCTTCCGCGACCATGATCATGTACATCATCATCGCGGTGAAGCCGAAGCCGTAGCCGAACTGTTCCAGCGCCAGCGACGAGCAGATCAGGTAGAAGTTCTGCGGCTGCACGCTCGCCAGGTAGACGAACACCAGGTCGGGGATGTGGACGGAGAACACCATCAGCCACAGGCAGCGTTTCAGGCCGAGGCGCGAAATCAGCAAGCCGCCGAGCAGGCCGCCGAGAGTCAGCGCGATCACGCCGACGGTGCTGTACGCCACGCCGACCTGCGAGGTGGTCAGGCCGAGGCCGCCCTTTGCCAGCGGGTCCATCAGGAACGGCGCGGCCAGTTTCAGCAGCTGCGACTCGCCCAGCCGGAAGGTCAGAATGAAACCGAGGATCAGCCAGATCTCGCGCTTCTTGAAGAAGGCGCCGAAGGTGGCGAAGAATTCGGCCAGCGGGCTGCCGCCGCTTGCGACCGCGTGGTCCTCGGCGGGGCGCGGCAGCATGAAGTGGTGGTACACGCACAGCGCCAGGAACATCGCGGCAAGCACGAAGAACACCACCGACCAGGCGAAGCGCACGTCGCCGGTGCGTTCGGTCAGCTGGCCGGCGAGGTAGACCAGCGCGCCCTGGCCAGCCAGCATGCCGAGGCGGTAGAAGGTGCTGCGCACGCCGACAAAGGCGGCCTGGTGCTGCTGGCGCAGGCCGAGCATGTAGAAGCCGTCGGCGGCGATGTCATGGGTGGCCGAGCTGAACGCCATCAGCCACAGCACGGCCAGGCTGACCTGGAAGAAGGTCGGCAGCCGCATGGTCAGCGCGACCAGCGCCAGCGAGGCGCCGATCAGCAGCTGCAGGCTGACGATCCAGAAGCGCTTGGTGCGGAACATGTCGACGAAGGGCGACCACAGCGGCTTGATCACCCACGGCAGGTACAGCCAGCTGGTATACAGCGCGATGTCGGTATTCGAGATGCCGTTGGCCTTGTACATGATCACGGACAGCATCATGACGACCACGTACGGAATGGCCTGGCCGAAATACAGCGACGGCACCCACAGCCACGGACTCTTCACTTGCGATGTTTGCATAGGACTTTCGTGATCGCGCGGCACAGTGCGCCGGGCGCCGCCCGGTTATGCGGCGAGCGCCTGGCGCACGCTGCCGCGCGCCGCCTCGAGCAATGCCCGGGCCTGGTCGATACTGGTTTTTTTGGACAGGGCCACGATGGCGACCTTGACGTGGAAATCGCACTGCTCCAGCGCGGCGCGGGCTGCGGGCTCGTCGGCGCCCGTCGCAATCATCGTCAGGCTCACCGCGCGCTTCACCAGCTTTGCGTTGGTCGGCTTCAAGTCTACCATCAGGTTGCCATAAACCTTGTTCAAACGCACCATCAATGCACTTGAGAAAGTATTCAGGGCGATCTTCTGCGAGGTTCCGGCCTTCAGGCGGGTGCTGCCCGAGATCAGCTCGGAGCCGGTGTCGAGGGTGACGCCGATTTCGGCCTCGTTGGCCACCGGGGCGTCGACGTTGTTGGCGAAGCCGACCGTCAGCGCGCCGATTTCGCGCGCCGCGCGCAGCGCGCCCAGCACGTACGGCGTGCCGCCGGACGCGGCCAGCAGCAGCACCACGTCGTTGGCGCTCGGATTGGTGGCGCGCAGGTCGGCCGCGCCTTGCTCCAGGTCGTCCTCGGCGCCCTCTACGGCGACGTACAGCGCCTTGCTGCCGCCGGCCAGCAGCGCCAGCGCGCGCTCTTGCGGCCACGAGAAGGTCGGGTACAGTTCCACGCTGTCGAGCAGGCCGAGGCGGCCCGAGGTGCCGGCGCCGACGTAGATCAGGCGTCCGCCCGCTTCGATGCGCGGCAGCGCCGCGGTGACGGCGGCGGCGAGGCGCGGCGAGGCGGCGCGCACCGCGTTCACGGCATTCATCTGGTCGTCCACCAGCGCGTTGATCAGCTCCACGGTCGGATACTGGTCGAGCTGCGCGTGGTCCTGGGAAGGGGTTTCAGTTTTTAACATCGCCGTCTGACATGGATTGGATGCTACCAGTGTAATACCAACCCTACGGGCAATCCCATGAAAGGATCAGGTCAAGCCATTCCGCAAGGTTATGAAGCGCGTCGCATTTCCGCCACAAAGTCATAATGGTCGCTTCGGCAATACGAATGGGTCAGCTCCACCGCCTGGCCCGATTCCAGGTAGCCGATGCGGGTGATGAACAGCACCGCCTGGCCTTCCGGGATGCCGAGCTGGCTGGCCAGCAGCGCCGGCGCGTTCATCGCGCGGATGTGCTGCAGCGCGCGCACCGGCAGGTGGCCAGACTGGCCCAGGTGTTCGTACAGCGAGCCGCCGACCATTTCCGGACGCGGCAGCACGGCCGCGGGGATCACGCTGATTTCGTAGGCCATCACCACGTCGTCGGCCAGGCGCAGGCGCTCGAGGCGCGCGACCCGGGTGTGCGGCGACAGGCCCAGGCTGAGCTGCTCGTCGGCGGCGGCCACCACGATGGCGCGCTTGAGCCACTGCGAGCTGGGGCGGTAGCCGCGCTGCATCAGCTGCTCGGAAAAGCTCGACAGGTTCGACAGCGGCTGCTCGATGCGCGGCGCGATGTAGTTGCCCGAGCCGCGCCGGCGCACCACCAGTCCCTGGCCGACCAGCTGGTCGATTGCCTTGCGCGCGGTGACGCGCGAGACGTCGAGCTGCTCGGACAGCAGGCGCTCGGACGGCAGCGCCTGGTCGACCTGGTAGCGGCCTTCGCGCACGTCGGCGATCAGCTTGCGGGCGACCTGCATGTACAGCGGGGAATTATCGTTCGAATCGGCGCGGAAATCGGTACTGGTATTGCTCATTCATTCTCTTTCGATCGGTGGACGCCTTGGCGGGACGCGCTTTGCCGCATATTTTAGCCGCATTGGTCTGATCGGGCGGCAGGCTTTTCAAGCATATCAAAAAGTTATGCACCCTTTACTTCAATTCATTGGATTGGGGCCAACCGAGGCCGTATCCTGCAACAAAAAACCTCGTCTGTTGCGGGCGAGATACAGGAGCAAGAGAGAATGAAACACACCAGGCGCACTTTGCTGGGCCTCGCCCTGATGGGCGGGATGAGCCACCTGCTGCGCGCCGCGCCGCTGGCGGGCAATCCGTACGCCGAGCTCGACCGCGAACTGTCGGACATCGCCGGCGACCCCGGCTGCCAGATGGCCAGCCTGTCGGTGCTCGCGATCCGCGCCGGCAAGCCGGTCTACGAGCGCCAGTTCGGCCAGCGCTTCCTGGCCACCGCCGCGGCGCCGGGCCGGCCGGCCGATGCGCGCACCATGTACCGGATCGCCTCGATCTCGAAGATGATGACCACGCTCGGCCTGATGCGGCTGGTCGAAGACGGCAAGGTCGCACTGGACACCGATGTGAGTGCTTACTTAGGCTTCACGCTGCGCAATCCCAACTTCCCCGCCAAGCCGGTGACCTTGCGCACCTTGCTGTCGCACACCTCCTCGCTGCGCGACGAAGCCGGCTACTTCTGGCCGCTCGACACCGCGCTGTCCGCCGCCATCACGCCGGGCGCCTGGGCGAAGAATGCCGGGCCGGGCGAATTCTTCACCTACTGCAACCTGAACTGGGGCGTGATCGGCACCCTGATGGAGCGGGTCACCGGCGAACGCTTCGACCGCCTGATGAAGCGTCTGCTGCTCGACCCGATGGGCCTGCACGGCGGGTACAACCCGTCCGAGTTCTCGGCGGAAGACCTGGCCAACGTCGCCACCATCTACCGCAAGCGCACCACCGACACCGAGGTGTGGGACGGCGCCGGCCCATGGATCGCCCAGGTCGACGACTACAGCGAGCGCGCGCCGAAGCCGCCGGCCGGCATCGAGCGCTACGTGCCCGGCACCAACGCGACGGCGTTCAGCCCGACCGGCGGCCTGCGCATCTCGGCCCGGGACATGGGCCGCGTGATGCAGATGATGATGAACGGCGGCAGCATCGACGGCCGCCGCATCCTCAAGCCGGCGACGCTGGCGGCTATGTTCGAGCGCCAGTGGACCTTCGACGGCAAGAACGGCGACACCTACCGCGGCCTGTTCAACTGCTGGGGCCTGGGCAACCAGCAGTTTCCCGACAAGGCCGGCATCGCGCTGGTCGACGGCGGCGGCTTCGCCGGCATCGGCCACCACGGCGACGCGTACGGCCTGGTGTCGACCTTCGTGTTCGATCCGGTCGCCAAGAACGGCATGGTGGTGCTGGTCGGCGGCACCGCGGCCGACCCGGAAACCCGGCGCGGCGCCCACTCGTCGATGGCGCGCTTCGAGGAACGCATCCTCACCGCTTTGTACCGCCGTGCAATATTGGGCTGAAGCAACTAGAATTGACGATCCCGTCATACATGAATGTTAGTTATAACCGGGTGATGCACATTCATTAGCCCGATAGATGGGCAGCGCCTAAGCTGGCCAGCTATCTACAAGAAGAATCGTGAAACGGCATGCAGGAAGTAATCGTAATTGGCGGCGGCGTAATTGGATTGACATCGGCCTGGTGGCTGCTGGAGGCCGGCTATGGCGTCACCCTGCTTGAGCGCGAACCGGAAGTGGGCCACGGCGCCAGCTACCGCAATGGCGGGCAGCTCAGCTACCGCTACGTCTCGCCGCTGGCCGACCAGGGCGTGCCGCTCAAGGCGCTCGAATGGATGTTCCAGGACAGCGGGCCGCTGCGCTTCAAGCCCGAGGCCGACCTGCGCCAGTGGTCCTGGCTGGCCAAGTTCCTCGCCAACTGCAACGCCGCCGATAACCGCAGGACCACCTCCAAGCTGCTCGAGCTGGGAGAACTGTCGCGCCGTGCGATGGGCGAACTCGAAGTCGCGGTGCCGCTCGACCAGTTCGCCTGGCGCGACGCCGGCAAGCTGGTGGTCTACCGGAGCAAGAAAGCGTTCGACGCCGCGGTGGCCAAGACCAGCGGCGCCGGCCAGGTGCTGTCGCCGGCCGAATGCGTCGCGCGCGAGCCGGCGCTGGCCGCCGCGCTGCCGCTGCTGTCGGGCGGCATCTTCAACGAAGGCGAAGCGGTGGCCGACTGCCACGCGTTCTGCGAAGTGCTGGCCGCGCGCCTGAAAGATCATCCCCGTTTTCGCGGCGTGTTGCATGGCGAAGCGCGCCGCATCGCCGTCAACAACGGCCGTGTGACGGGCCTCGATACCACGGCCGGGATGCTGTGGGCCGACAACTACGTGCTGGCCGCCGGCATCCAGAGCCGCGACCTGGCCGCGACCGCCGACATTGCGCTGCCGCTGTATCCGCTCAAGGGTTACAGCCTGACGGCGCCGATCCGCGCCACCGACGTGGCGCCGGAGATCTCGGTGACGGACTTCGAGCGCAAGGTGCTGTACGCGCGCATCGGCGAGTCGCTGCGGGTGGCGGCGATGGTCGACATGGTCGGCGAAGACGCCTCGCTCGACCCCAAGCGCATCGCCGCGCTGACGCGCCAAGTGCGCGAAACGATGCCGAATGCGGCCGACTACGACCGCATCTCGCCGTGGGCTGGATTGCGTCCCGCGACGCCAGACAGCGCCCCGATCATCGGCGCCACGCAGTATCCGAACCTGTGGCTGAACGTGGGCCAGGGGCCGCTCGGCTTCACCTTCGCCTGCGGCTCGGCCAAGCTGCTGGCCGGCGCGCTCAAGGGCGACGCGCCACCGTTCCCCCTCGACGGCCTGACGCTGCGCTAACCGCCTCCGGGGGTAGGGGTCTGGTCCTGCGGACCTGACCCATCTTTCCGCTACCGCCCGCAAAATAGCAGGCGTCACTCTTTAGAGGTGATCAATTTCGCGCCGCAAGCCGTGAAATCATCATGGTATGCGAAAGGCCGATCACCGTGCTTGGCGCCTGCGCCGTCAGGCTTGATGGGGAAGTCCCCTTTGCACTGCGGGCAATGCGTCATATCGCCTTCAAGCGCAGCGGGAATCCCCATCACAATGGAACCTGAGGCGGAGATCACCTTGCCGCCGTGGGTGGTCGAATCATTCAAACGAATCACGCCGCGTCCTTCGTGTTTCATTTGGACGCCGCCTGCAAGGGTTTGCCTCCTAGTAGATAGTAGGATCCCTCGGGCGCCCCTGGAACCTTGACGCGGAATTTCAAGCCCGACAGGAGCTTGTCGAACAAGGCGACTGCTTCGTCATCGGTGAGCGAGGCTGCCTTGGCCGCACCGACAGTGTTATGTTCCACTTTCGTGTACATGACGGCGTTGAATTCTGATGGATTCGCGACGTCTTTTGGTGTGCCGACAAATGCCCACTCGAAATCGTGCGTGCCATCTCCACGTTTGAACAGGGACTCCTCGCCGTGCCAGTGCTGAACGATGCGCTTCCCTTCGCGCAGCACGTTGCGGCTCGGGTAGGTACCGGGCTGTTCCGCTTTAGCCGCAGCGATCCTCCCCAACAGAGACAGCTTGGTCCGCCACACTTTTTCAAATTCCTCTTTCGGATAGTCCATATAGGCATTCTTGTTCGAACTAACCGAAAAGGTAACATCCGGAAGGCTCGGAAAATGAATACCCGCGTTGACAGTCTCTTGCCGATCGTAAACCGCCTGAGAAACAAAGCTGCCCTCTGCACAAAACCCTGGCTCGTCAGGCACCTCGTCCGGCGCGCGAAGGCGTATCGCCTGAACGAGCGCGCTTTGCCTGTCTGCTACCAGCGCTTCCGTTTCGCCATCGCCCACCGAATCGCCAACAAAAAAATTCAGGTCTCCGATGCTCAAAAAAGTTGAGAAAAACAACATCCCATCGTCTTTTGCCCAGTGGTCTTTAAAGTATCGAATTTGCCAGCTTTCAGACACTGGTCCGTCGCCGCTATAAGTTATCTCAGCCGTTTTCGCCTTTTGTTTGATCTCGGCTAGCTCGAGTGCGATCCGCTGTCGGTTCGCTTCCACCCCGCCCGAACTGATTTCAAAGTCGTCGGGAATCGAGATACTTCCAGGTATTACTTCGGCTTCTTGAGGAACTTCGAGCGCATATCTACCGAAGCATACGAGTTTTGTTTTCGCGAACATCGTTTGAAGACGTTTGCTAAACTCCACCGGGTTGGGCATGGCATCCTCCTGATAGGAATATTTCGGCGCACAGGCGTGCAGCAAAGCGACGGCAAGAATTGCAATGTGCCTGTAGGAACAATAAGAAACGGGAAAAAGTTTTCTCATTTTTTCGCCCACTTAGCGGTTTTAGCGATCTGCACGATGGAAAACAGCAACGACGCCAGCACTTGCGAATCAGCATAGCTGCCTTGATGCTCATAGCCTTTTCCTTCTTTGCCATGTTCAAACACATTTCCGTTGATGCGACAGGCCGAACGTTCGGACGGGACCGTTTGATCACCAGATTCCGCAGCAGGTTGTAGGCGCAACGCAATGTCGCGCAGGCCGGCTTTCACCACCAGCATTCCTTTCCCGTCATCCGATAGCAGTTTCCAAGTGTGCGGTGGTGGAAATGGAGTGGGCCTTCCATCTCTATCGAAGTCGATCGGTCCGGAAAATTCGGCCTTGAACACGATCTCTCCGTAACTTGCCTGCTTAGTGGATGCGCAATAGCTTGCATAGGTGACCGGGTGAAACGTCTTTTCAATCGATCCCAGAAACTGATACGCGTCTCGCAAACGCTGATAAACGTTTTTCAAACCACCACCTTTCTTGTCGCTCACGTTACCCGGATTGATCCAGTCCGGATTGATCAGTCGCCACCACGCCTGCGGCGGCTGCAGGTAAATACTGTCGAGCGCGGTGTCAGATCCGCGCGGCCAGCTGCACAAGACCTTCCCGCTCTCGTTGATTACTTTAAGCCACTCCTTTCCGTAGGCTGCCCCGGGCATCATTTCCAGCGGCGCCGGTGCATTGGCAAGAATCGCCGTCGCGTTCGGTCCATCTGCTCCGAGCACCTGCGCCGCCAGCCCATCGACATACCCTGGAAGAGTTGGATTGTCATTTTCACGAAAGCCGAAGCGCATTCGTTTATAGGCGCCGGCAGCACCCATCGTCGGCATCACACTGTGGTAAATGCCCAGTACATTCACCTCCTTATCATTGAGAAGATTTCCGTGCTGAGGGTGGATTATTGCGCGCGCTAACAGGCCTCCCATACTGTGCGTCACAATGATGACTTCATCGCACTTGAGTCCACGTTTTTGATATCCCTTGACTAGCCCGCGAATGCGCTTAGCGATGACGCCTGCCGAATCAGCATTGCTCTTGATAAAGTTATAGCCCATCGCATGCACTGGATACCAGCAGGGTGCAATCTGCTTCAAATCAGCGGCAGAGATTGGCGCTCCCGACGATGCGCCGAACTTCTTTGGATCCTGCATTAACAGTTCCGTAAGCTCGCCTCCTCCTTTTGCTGCGCCTGGCAACGCGTCGCTGGGCCGCTCCTTCCACAATGGTCCGATTTCGCCCTTCTTGACGATGTTATTGAGATACTTTTCAGCTGTCTTCAACATCGTTCCATACGATCCGGCAAAAAAGACTTCGCTCCAACCGCGCCAGCGCGCCACTTGAGCAACTGTTGCAAATTTTCGCTGCTTGTTAAGTGCGTCGGCTCCGGGGTCTGCTGCAAAGCTGGTGACATGGCCCATCAGCGGAGGAATTGGTGCGAGTCCGTCGGGGACATTCTTGTGCCGCGCGTCGGACGCTAGCGTCTCCGCGCCTTGCGGATCGAAACGCCCTTTGCTTTCCGTGTAGTGGTAGTACTCCACCTCGGTTTCGTTAGGGTCGAAGTCCAGCTGGCGCTGCGCGGGAGAAGCGTTTTTGAACCAGCCGCCGAATCCCTCTCCACGCACGACATCGGTCTTGCTGATATCGTCAGGCCGCCACGCACGGTTGTCATCGCGCTTGAGTTTTTTCTGACGCGTCTTGCTCATGCGAAGATTGCTGCCCATGACCCCGGGCAGAAAGATCACGGGAATGACTTTATCGGGCGGTGCGACGACATCGTGGCGGATGGTGTCGGTCGTCTCCGTCATGTGGACCGTGTACTCCGCCCACCCTCCGACACCCAGCGTCCACTCACCTTCATGATTGCCATTTTCGTTAAGGCTATTCGCGTCGCTCATGGAAGTTCACCTTTATAGCGAATCGTGTAGCTATCCATACCTGTGCTCTTCTGCACACCGGTCGTCCCGCTCGCCACGGTCTTCCCATCGAATACGCTGCCATCTTCCCGATGGATCTCGTATTCGATGTCTTTGACCGGCTTCTTATCCGTGCCCACAAGGTTCACTTCCTGATCGAAGCGGCTGCTTGGCCGCTCGTTATAGTGCTGCGAAATGGTTTTCGGCGCGAGCGTTTGCAAGTTCCCATGAAACAGCGTCGGTGAGGATGTAAAAACCTGTACCTTTTCGCCTATCTCGATCATGCAGTCCGCGCCATGCAGGCGCACACCTTTCTTCCCCTTGATATCGACCCAATCTGTCTCGCTGATCAAGGTGAGCACTTTGTTTGCCAACATCTCCAGGTCATCGCGCTGCGCCTGAATCTCTACCTTTCCCGATGCTGCTATCAACTTCATTCCAGCCTTGTGGACGAACAAGCGAAAAGTATTCGCGAAGCTCGCATACAGATTCGCGCCGGCAATCGACAAGCCCTTCCTGGTCGTGACCGCAATGCTGGATGCGCTCGCGACGTGCAGATTTCCGGCCGAACTGAGGGCGATTCCAGATGGGCTAGCCACTACAATCTGCGGCTCCGACAGCTCAGGGAAATCTCCCGTGCCGCCCCGAATGGAATTGTTTTGTTGCTCGATCGCGGACGCAATCGCGGCCTGCTGCCCCGCTTCCTGAGCCTTGGCGTTTTCCGCCATGCCGGCCAACGCAGCGTGTTGGTCTTGTGCTGTGACGAGGCGCTGCAATGCACTTCCCATGTCCTTCGCTTCGGACGCCGCGCTTGAAATGGGCTCGGTCGTCAGCAACATCCCCATTCCGGCGCGGGCTACTCCCCAAGCGCTTGTGGCGATTTCCCAGCCTTCGCCTGCCGCTTGCTGCCGGCCGGAATTGCCTTCGATGCGATTGATAAAACCGAGGCTGAGCTGACTTTGCTGGTGATCGCTTTTGAGCTGCGCTTGAATCCGCTGGTAGGTGTCATCCAGGATGAGATGATTGCTGCGGCCGCTTGCATAATTGCCTTCGCCTGGCTTCAATTCCCTGCTGCGCAAACCAGTCAATGCACGCTGATGCGGCAATTGCCATGGAGGCAGGTTGCGGGCGTTGTACACGCTGCCCGTGACGATCGGGCGGTCCGGATTACCATCCAGCCACTGTACGATTACCTCGGCGCCAACGCGAGGAATCGCAGCCGCGCCGAGTTGTGCGCCGGCCCAGCCGCTCGCTACCCGCACCCAAGCCGAGCTCGCTTGGTCGTTCTTGCCGATCCGGTCCCAATGAAACTGAACACGGATTCGCCCAAACTCGTCGGTAAGAATGCTGTCCTGTCCCGGCATGCCTACAACCGTCGCTGTTTGGGGTGCGAGAATTTTGGTTGCTGTACTGTTGAATCCGCGACCGGGCCGCCACGGGATCATTTTGCGAATGCACGAAAAACTGTTCCGATACAGCGGCACCGACGCATCCCGCTGCAAGTAATTATTTGAAGCGGTGTGGCGCAAGGTCAGTATCAGGTATTCGTCCTTTTGGTCCGGCCGGCCGCGACTGAAGCGCGACCCGGCGAAATGGTCGGTCAGGAAGAAACTGCGGCCGGGGAGCATCGAACGGTTATTGCCCTCGCCCTCGAAATACCGGCCCGCCGCCTCCATTTCCTCCATCCGCAGCCGGCTGATTCGGTCGCCGTCTTGCGAATTCTTGCACCCGTAGGCGCCAAGGTATTCGCACGATTCGATGGCCGGAAGAACTCCTTGATTGTTTATTGTCGGTACGCCGATTTCGATCGGGCGCGGCGACTTGAAGTCGAATCCGATCACGACGGTGCTGGTCGGCGCCGCATGTCGAACGGGCGACCATTGATCGATCGCGTCCTCGTCGGCGCTGCCACCGTCGCGTTGAAACCGGATTGCGGACTCTCCATCGACAGGTTTGGCGCGAATCGAATGGTCGGACAGCACCAACTGATGCCCAGTTGCGGAGTGCTCGTACCAATACAGTATTCCCGCGTCCTCCCATCGCCGGCTAAGGTAATTGAAATCCGACTCCTGGAACTGACAGGCCTCCGTCATGGCGTCGGCGCTACTTACGAACCAGGCCCAGTCAGCGTAAACCTGGTAGCAGCGGAAGATGTGATCGGTCTGCTCGCGCAGCGACTTTTCATGGAATAGATAGCAGTTGCGCCGCAAACTGAGATATTTGAGCCAGGGCCCAAGTTTGGCCTCGTAAAATGTCACGCCCCCGTCGGATTTCTTTTTTCGAAAGCTGAAAACGTAACCCGAAAAGTAGCGAAGCGACCCGCGTTGCTGTACCAACTCCACTGTCAGCAGCTTGCCTTGCATGTCCTTCAGCGGGACATTCGGATCGCTCGACAACAGTTCGACAGTGAATTCGAAATCCCGCGACATCGCCTCATCGGCATCCAGCCGGTTTACAAGGAACTGGGCGCGCGGCGCATCGTTGCGAGGAAAAGAGAGTCGCAATATCCGATTGTGCTGGCGATTCGCGATGAGATCATGAAGGGCTCGCGCCATCTCGTGCATGCTGCCTCCGATTCGAACCAAGCTTGCAAATAATCATCAAGCGGTCGATCGTACGCGCATCCCCTGCGATTTTGCCGCCAATATACAAAACCGTTGATTGCTGTCAATTGAGCGGTGTATAGCGGGGTATTGGCGCCGTTCGCGTCCGCATCGTCGAAACGCATGCGTCGCCAACAAAGGCGGTGTCAGGTCAGCAGGACCAGACACCCTGCAGCAGCTCTATCCCCAAAAACAGCAGTTCGGATCTGCATCGATTTCCGCGAGGATTTCTTCGAGCGTCCTTGCTCGCGGCAATGGCTCATAGGAATGCCATTTCAAGTCGGCACGCTGCCAATACAGTTGCCAGATCCCGCGGGTTCTCACGAAGGTCGCTTTGGCGATTGGGTCTTCCCGCGTCTCCCCGTTCCCCTGCCACACCGGCCGAATCTCGAAAAGCTCGACGCTCTGGCCCGTCAGCCGGTAGGCAAGGTCAACTTGCGCTCGCATCGACAACGGCGGGCGCCGACTGTCTACGAATCCGCCGACCACCTTGTCGATCTTTTTCTTCTCAATTTCATTCAGCACTAAAGTTCCTTGGACGGGATTGTATCGACATGCTCGCAGGGCAGACTCTAGCCCGGTTCTAACGGACTCGCAACCGCCGAAAATGGCGGATAATGCACGATTACCTCGCAGCGAACCACCATGCCATCTCCATCGTGCCCATGCGGCGGCCCCAGTTTCGACACCTGCTGCGGCCCTTACCTGGCCGGCGCCGCGATCGCGCAAACGGCTGAACAGCTGATGCGCTCGCGCTACTCGGCCTTCACCCGGGCCGACGAAGCCTATCTGCGCGCAACCTGGCACCCGACGACCCTGCCGGCCGGCCCCCTGGTCGAGCCCGATGAAAGATGCCAGTGGCTCGGACTTGAGGTAAAATCTGCTTTACGTTTACGTCAACGTAAAGCAAATTTGCCAGAAAACCCAGACCGCGATACCGTGGAATTTGTCGCCCGCTACAAGATCGCCGGGCGCACCCACCGTCTCCATGAAGTCAGCCGCTTCGTGCGCGAGGACGGTCGCTGGTTCTACCTGGACGGCAGCTTCCCCGACTAAGAATTGCAAACAAGAAGGACAGGAATGCCTCTCATCGATAGCAAGCTCAATTCCCGCAGCGACGACTTCAAGGCCAACGCGGCCGCCATGCAAGCGATCGTCGACGACCTGCACGCCAAAGTCACCGCAGTCGCGGCCGGCGGCGGCGTGGCGGCATCGGCCAAGCACGTCGCCCGCGGCAAGCTGCTGCCGCGCGACCGCGTCCAGATGCTGCTCGATCCAGGCACGCCCTTCCTCGAACTGTCCCAGCTGGCCGCCTACGAAATGTACGACGGCGCCGCGCCGGCCGCCGGCATCATCACCGGCATCGGTCGCGTCTCCGGCCAGGAGTGCGTCATCGTCTGTAATGATGCTACCGTCAAGGGCGGCACCTACTACCCGATGACGCTCAAGAAGCACCTGCGCGCGCAGGAGATCGCCGACCAGAACAACCTGCCGTGCATCTACCTGGTCGACTCGGGCGGCGCCAACCTGCCGAACCAGGACGACGTGTTCCCCGACCGCGACCACTTCGGCCGCATCTTCTTCAACCAGGCCAACCTGTCGGCCAAGGGCATCCCGCAGATCGCCGTCGTCATGGGCTCCTGCACCGCCGGCGGCGCCTACGTGCCGGCCATGAGCGACGAGTCGATCATCGTCAAGGAGCAGGGCACGATTTTCCTCGGCGGCCCGCCGCTGGTAAAAGCGGCCACCGGTGAAGTCGTCAGCGCGGAAGACCTCGGCGGCGGCGACGTCCACACGCGCCTGTCCGGCGTGGTCGACCACCTGGCGCAGAACGACCTGCACGCGCTGTCGCTGGCGCGTACCATCGTGTCGAACCTGAACCGCACCAAGCCGCAGCAGATGGACCTGCGCGAATCCGTCGAGCCAAAGTATCCCGCGAAAGAACTGCACGGCGTGATCCCGGTCGACACCCGCAAGCCTTTCGACGTGCGCGAAGTGATCGCGCGCGTGGTCGACGGCAGCGAATTCGACGAATTCAAGGCGCGCTACGGCACCACCCTGATCTGCGGCTTCGCCCACATCTACGGCGTCAAGGTCGGCATCATCGCCAACAACGGCATCCTGTTCTCGGAGTCGGCGCTGAAGGGCACCCACTTCATCGAGCTGTGCTGCCAGCGCAAGATCCCGCTGGTGTTCCTGCAAAATATCACCGGCTTCATGGTCGGCCGCAAATACGAAAACGAAGGCATCGCCCGCAACGGGGCCAAGATGGTCACTGCGGTCGCCACCGCCTCCGTCCCGAAGTTCACCGTCATCATCGGCGGCAGTTTCGGCGCCGGCAACTACGGCATGTGCGGCCGCGCCTTCTCGCCGCGCTTCCTGTGGATGTGGCCGAACGCGCGCATCTCGGTGATGGGCGGCGACCAGGCCGCGAGCGTGCTGGCCACGGTCAAGCGCGACGGCATCGAGGGCAAGGGCGGCCAGTGGAGCGCCGACGAGGAAGCCGCGTTCAAGCAGCCGATCAAGGAGCAGTACGAGCACCAGGGCCACCCGTACTACGCCACCGCGCGCCTGTGGGACGACGGCGTGATCGACCCGGCCGACACCCGCATGGTGCTGGGCTTGGGCCTGTCGGCCGCGCTTAACGCGGAGATCGGCGAGACGAAGTTCGGCGTCTTCCGGATGTAAGGAGCGGACATGAACCATCAGACTATCGAGATTTCCATCGCCGCCCGCGTGGCCACCGTCACGCTGAACCGCCCGGACGTGCGCAACGCGTTCAACGAAGCGGCCATCGCCGAACTCGCGCTGGCCTTCGATGAACTGGGTCGCAACGACGACGTGCGCGCCATCGTGCTGGCCGCGAACGGCCCGGCGTTCTGCGCCGGCGGTGACCTGAACTGGATGAAGAAGATGGCGGGCTACTCCGACGCCGAGAACCTTGACGACGCAAGTAAATTGGCGGACATGCTGCGCACGATTTACCTGTGCCCGAAACCGGTGGTCGCGAAGATCCAGGGCGACTGCTATGCCGGCGGCATGGGCCTGGTCGCAGCGTGCGACGTGGCGGTGTGCGTCGAAGAAGCCAACTTCTGCCTGAGCGAAGTGAAGCTCGGCCTGATCCCCGCCACCATCTCGCCGTACGTGATCAAGGCGATGGGCGAGAACGCCGCGCGCCGCTATTTCCTGACCGCCGAACGCTTTTCGGCGAAGGAAGCGCACCGCATCGGCTTCGTGCACGAACTGGTGGCTGCCGAAGCGCTCGACGCGTCCGTCGCCTCCATCGTCAAGGCGCTTGTTACCAACAGCCCGAACGCCGTGCGCGAAGCCAAGGTGCTGGTGCGCGACGTCGCTGGCCGCCAGGTCGACGACGCGCTGCTGGCCGACAGCGCCCAGCGCATCGCCGCCATCCGCGCCTCGAGCGAAGGACGCGACGGCGTTGCCTCCTTCCTCGAAAAACGCAAGCCGTCGTGGCTGAACTGAGGCGCCGTGCAAGCCGATAAGACATCCGCCGACTGGGTCGCGCGCAGCCTGCGCAGCGTCTGGCACCCGTGCACGCAGATGCAGCACCACGAGACCGTGCGGCTGATTCCGGTCAGCCATGGCCGCGGCGCCTGGCTGTTCGACCACGACAACAAGCGCTACCTCGATGCGATCAGTTCGTGGTGGGTGAACCTGTTCGGCCACGCCAACCCGCGCATCAACGCGGAACTGCGCGACCAGCTCGACCAGCTGGAGCATGCGATGCTGGCCGGCTTCACGCACGAGCCGGTGATCCGCCTGTCGGAACAGCTGTCCGACATGACCGGCAATGTACTGGGCCATGCGTTCTACGCGTCGGACGGCGCGTCGGCCGTCGAGATCGCGCTGAAAATGAGCTTCCACGCGTGGCGAAACGCCGGCCGCTCGAACAAGCAGGAATTCGTCTGCCTCAAGGGCAGCTATCACGGCGAAACGATCGGCGCGCTGGCCGTGACCGATGTCGCGCTGTTCAAGGATGCCTACGGCCCGCTGCTGCGCGCCGCCCGGGTTGTCGCATCGCCCGATGCGCGCAACGCACAGGAAGGCGAGACCGCCGCCGATGTCGCGCGCCGCGCCGCGCTCGATGTGGAAACGCTGTTCGCCGAGCGCGCCGATAAAATCGCCGCCATCATCATCGAGCCGCTGGTGCAATGCGCGACCGGCATGGCGATGCACGATCCGCTGTACCTGAAACTTGTGCGCGAACTGTGCGACCGCTACCAGGTCCACATGATCGTCGACGAAATCGCCGTCGGCTGCGGCCGCACCGGCACCTTCTTCGCCTGCGAGCAGGCCGGCATCTGGCCGGATTTCCTGTGCCTGTCGAAGGGCATCAGCGGCGGTTACCTGCCGCTGTCGCTGGTGCTCACGCGCGACGAGATCTACCAGGCGTTCTACAGCGCCGACGTCACGCGCGGCTTCCTGCATTCGCACTCGTACACGGGCAATCCGCTGGCCTGCCGCGCCGCGCTGGCGACGCTGGCGATCTTCCGCGAAGACGATGTGCTGAACAAGAACAAGGTGCGCGCCCAGCGCCTGACCGCGGCGCTGGCGCCGTTGGCCGGGGACGAGCGCGTGCGCCACTTCCGCCAGCGCGGCATGATCTGGGCCTTCGATGCGATCGAGCCGGATGCCGCGCGCGCCGCCACCTTCTCGCGCCGCTTCTTCGCCGCCGCGCTGGACAACGAACTGCTGCTGCGCCCGATCGGCACCACGGTCTACCTGATGCCGCCGTACATCCTGAGCGACGACGAGACGGTGCTGCTGGCCGCCCGCACCCGCAAGGTGTTCGACCAGGTGATGGGCTCCTGATGGACATGATCGCCAACCTCGACCGCCAGCTGCGCGACCTCGACGAGCGCAGCCTGACCCGGCGCCGCCGCACGGTCGACACGCCGTGCGCGCCGCGGCTGGTCATCGAAGGCCGGCCGATGCTCGCGTTCTGCAGCAACGACTACCTGGGCCTGGCCGCGCATCCTGCGGTCGTCGCCGCGCTGCGCGAAGGCGCCACGATGTACGGCGCGGGCAGCGGCGCCTCGCACCTGATCAGCGGCCATAGCCGCGCCCACGCGCTGCTTGAGGACCGCCTGGCCGAATTCGAAAGCCCGCACCTCGACAACGCGCGCGCCCTGAGCTTCTGCACCGGCTACATGGCCAACCTGGCGATCCTGACCGCGCTCGGTTCGGATGCCGGCGCCGAGATTTTCTCGGAACAGCTGAACCACGCATCGCTGATCGACGGCGCCCGGCTGGCACGCGCGCAGGTCAAGCTGTATCCGCATGCCGACGTCGACGCGCTGGACGCGCTGCTGTCGGCCAGCACCGCGCAGACCAGGATCGTCGTCACCGACAGCGTGTTCAGCATGGACGGCGACCTCGCGCCGCTGCCGGAGCTGCTGGCCGCATGCGAACGCCACGGCGCCTGGCTGGTGATCGACGACGCGCACGGCTTCGGCACGCTGGGCGCACATGGCCGCGGCGCGCTCGAACACTTCGGCCTGCGCTCGCCCAACATGATCTACATGGGAACGCTGGGCAAGGCCGCCGGCGTCGGCGGCGCCTTCGTGGCGGCGCACGCCAGCGTGATCGAACTGATGATCCAGCGCGCCCGCCCGTACATCTACACCACCGCCGCGCCGCCCGCGCTGGCGCACGCGCTGCTGGCCAGCCTGGACATCATCGGCGGCGAAGAAGGCGCGTCGCGCCGCGCCCATTTGCACGCGCTGATCGCGCAATTCCGCGACGGCCTGCGCCTGCAGCGCTGGCAGCATCCCGCTTCGGATACGGCGATCCAGCCTATCCTCATCGGCGCCAACGACGAAGCGCTGCGCGTCGGCGCCGGGCTGTATGGCCAGGGACTATGGGTGCCGGCGATTCGTCCGCCGACCGTCCCCGTCGGGACCGCGCGCCTGCGCGTCACCCTGTCGGCGGCGCATACTCACGAAGATGTCGCGCAGCTTGTCGCTGCGCTCAACCAGTTGGAAGGGACTTGAGATGAGCCTCAACGATCCGATCGATCCCGTGCTGGCGCCGGCCACCGCCGCCGCGCCGGTGCTTGAAACCGAACCGAAGGCGCAGGCCAACGGCGGCCTGCCGTCGCGCTTCGCCTGCTTCGTCACCGGCACCGACACCGAAATCGGCAAGACGCTGGTGTCGTCGGCGATCCTGCACAAGCTGGTGGCCGGCGGCGTGCGCGCCTGCGGCATGAAGCCGATCGCAGCCGGCGCCGAGATGGTCGACGGCGAACTGCACAACGAAGACGCCGACATGCTGATCGCAGCCGGCAACGTGCACCTGCCGTCCAACCTGACGACGCCCTACATGCTGCGCGCCGCGGCGGCGCCGCACATCGCCGCCGCGCTCGAAGGCGTGTCGATCCAGGCGGTGCCGATCATCGCCGCCTACGCCGAAATCGCCGCCGCCTCCGACGCGGTGGTGGTCGAAGGCGTCGGCGGCTTCCGCGTGCCGCTGTCGGACGATTTCGATACCGCCGACCTGGCCGCGCAACTGAACCTGCCGGTCATCCTGGTGGTCGGCCTGCGCCTCGGCTGCATCAGCCATAGCCTCTTGACGATCGAAGCTATCGTCTCGCGCGACCTGGTGCTGGCCGGCTGGGTCGTCAACGAGATCGATCCGGACATGCAGTTCGCCGACGAAAACGTCGAAGCGCTGCTGCAGCGGATCCCGGCGCCGCTGCTGGGCCGCGTGCCCTTCATGAACAACCCGACCGCCGCCAAGGCGGCCGAATTTATCGACCTCGCCGGACTGCCTGGATGGCCGCCCGCGCGGGACTGAATCAAATAGCAAAAGGAATCACATGTCGAACATCACCGAAGTTTCGTTCCACAAGCCAGCCGCCGCGATCACGCTGCCGGAAGCGGCTACCTGGCCGCTGGCCGATGTCATGGCGCTGTTCGAGCTGCCGTTCAACGAGCTGATGTTCCAGGCGCAGGCCGCGCACCGCGCCAACTTCCCCGACGGCGACGTCGAACTGGCGACCCTGCTGTCGATCAAGACCGGCGGCTGCGAGGAAGACTGCGGCTACTGCCCGCAGGCCGCGCGCTACGACACCGGCGTCGAAGCCAAGAAGATCCTCGACATCGACACCGTGCTCGACGCCGCACGCCAGGCCAAGGCCAACGGCGCGACCCGCTTCTGCATGGGCGCCGCATGGCGCGGCCCGAAAGACCGCGACATGGAAAAGGTCGAAGAGATGGTGCGCGAAGTGAAGGCGCTCGGCATGGAAACCTGCGCCACCCTCGGCATGCTGGAAGAAGGCCAGGCCGATCGCCTGAAGAACGCCGGCCTCGATTACTACAACCATAACCTCGACACCGCGCCGGAGTTCTACAACAACGTCATTTCGACCCGCGAATACCAGGACCGCCTCGACACCCTGGGCAAGGTGCGCAGCGCCGGCCTGAAGGTCTGCTGCGGCGGCATCGTCGGCATGGGCGAATCGCGCCTGCAGCGCGCCGGGCTGATTGCCCAGCTGGCGAACCTGAACCCGTATCCGGAATCGGTGCCGGTCAACCACCTGGTGCAGGTCGAAGGCACGCCGCTGCATGGCATCGACCCGCTCGACCCGCTCGAATTCGTGCGTACCATCGCGGTCGCGCGCATCACGATGCCGAAGGCGCGCGTGCGCCTGTCGGCCGGCCGCCGCCAGATGGGCGAAGCGGTGCAGGCAATGTGCTTCCTGGCCGGCGCCAACTCGATCTTCTACGGCGACAAGCTGCTGACGACCGACAACCCGGAAGCGAACGACGACCGCGCGATGCTGGAAAAACTCGGCCTGAAGACGCGCGCCGCGACGCTCGACTCGGCGCCGAAAGAGCGCTGCGGCTGCTGATAACCCGATTAACCTGATCACCTACCGATTCGGAAACTGACGAATGTTCAAGAAAATCCTCATCGCCAACCGTGGCGAAATCGCTTGCCGTGTAGCCGCCACTGCGCGCCGCATGGGCATCAAGACCGTCGCGGTGTATTCGGAAGCAGACGAAAGCTCGAAGCATGTGGCGGTGTGCGATGAGGCGGTGCTGATCGGGCCCGCGCCGGCCAAGGAAAGCTACCTGTGCGGCGACAAGATCATCGCCTTCGCGCTGGCCACCGGCGCCCAGGCGATCCACCCGGGCTACGGTTTCCTGTCCGAGAACGCCGACTTCGCCGACGCGTGCGAGCAGGCCGGCCTGGTATTCATCGGCCCGCCGGCGTCGTCGATGCGCGCGATGGGCTCCAAGTCCGCCGCCAAGTCGCTAATGGAAAGCGCCGACGTGCCGCTGGTGCCCGGCTACCACGGGGACAACCAGGACGCCGACTTCCTGCAGGAGCAGGGCGACCGCATCGGCTATCCCGTGCTTCTGAAGGCGTCGGCCGGCGGCGGCGGCAAGGGCATGCGCGTGATCGAGAAGTCGGAAGACTTCAAGGCCGCGCTGGAATCGTGCAAACGCGAGGCGATCAGCTCCTTCGGCGACGACAAGGTGCTGGCCGAGAAATACCTGCAGCGCCCGCGCCACATCGAGATCCAGGTGTTCGCCGACACCCACGGCAACTGCGTCTACCTGCATGAGCGCGACTGTTCGGTGCAGCGCCGCCACCAGAAGGTGCTGGAGGAAGCGCCGGCGCCTGGCATGCCGCCTGAGCGCCGCGCCGCGATGGGCACCGCCGCGGTCAACGCCGCCAAGGCGGTCGGCTACGTCGGCGCCGGCACGGTGGAATTCATCGCCAATCAGGACGGTTCGTTCTACTTCATGGAGATGAACACCCGCCTGCAGGTCGAGCACCCGGTCACCGAAATGATCACCGGGACCGACCTGGTCGAATGGCAGCTGCGCGTCGCGTTCGGCGAACCGCTGCCGAAAAAGCAGGAAGAGCTGGCTATCCACGGCCATTCGATCGAGGCACGCATCTACGCCGAAAATCCGGAGAAGGGCTTCCTGCCATCGATCGGCACGCTGCGCCACATGGATACGCCCGCCGCGGTGAGCTTCGAGCTCGGTGCGGGCGCCAACGGCGACCCGGCGCCGGTGCGCATCGACTCCGGCGTGCGCGAAGGGGACGCGATTTCGCCTTACTACGACCCGATGATCGCCAAGCTGATCGTCTGGGGCGCGGACCGCACGCAGGCGCTGGCGCGCATGTCGCAGGCGCTGGCCGAGTTCCGCATCGTCGGCCTGGCCACCAACATCGCCTTCCTCAAGCGTCTGGTCGAAGGCGGCGCGTTCTCGAATGCGGACCTGGACACCGGCCTGATCGAGCGCAATTCCGAGACGCTGTTCCCGGCGCCGCGCGCGGTCCCGGCCGGCGCGCTCGCATTCGCGGTGGTTGCGCTGATCGAGGCCGAGAAGGATGCTTCGGCGGCGGTGTCGAAGAACAGTGCCGACCCGTTCGGCAATGCGCTCGGCTGGCGCCTGAACGGCGCCTACAAGCGCCAGTTCTCGTTCGCCGACGACTACAGCGCCGGCACCGACACCAAGGCCTATCAGGTCGGCGTGACGTACCACCCGCATGGCTGGGAGCTCGACTTCGGCGGCATGGAAGCGCCCGTGTCGCTGCTCAAGCGGGACGGCGCCGAGCTGTCGATCAACCTGGGCGCCACGTCGATGCACGGCGCGGTGCGCTGCGACGGCGACAGCTTCCACGTGTTCACCGGTGGCCGCCATTTCGTCCTGGCCTACAACGACCCGATGGCGCACGCCGGCGAAGCGGAAGCTGCGGGCGGGCGCCTGACCGCGCCGATGCCCGGCAAGGTGGTCGCGGTGCTCGCCTCGAAAGGCCAGCAGGTCAAGAAGGGCGATCCGCTGGTGATCATGGAAGCGATGAAGATGGAGCACACGATCGCCGCGCCGAGCGATGGACAGGTCGAGGAAATCCTGTACCAGGTCGGCGACCAGGTGACGGACGGCGCGCCGCTGCTCGCTTTCGCCGCCGCGTAAAAAACAGCACGAGGAGACCCGCATGCGAATACTCCTGTACCGCGCCGATGGCAACACCGAGCCCTGGGTGCACGATTTTGCCGAAGCGCTTCCCGGCGCCGCGATGGTGGTGTGGCAGGAAGGCGCCCCAGAGGCAGTGTGCGACTACGCAGTCCTGTGGGGAGCACCCGCCGCGCTGCTCGGCCAGCTGACCAACGTGAAGGCGATCTTCCTGGCCGGCGCCGGCGTCGATGCGGTTCTCAAGTTTGGCGACGCCTTGCCGGACGTGCCTATCATCCGCCTCGGCGACGCCGGCATGGGCGTGCAGATGGCCGAATACGTGGCGCACGCGGTGCTGCGCTACTTCCGCCGTTTCGACGAGTACGAAAAGCAGGCGCGGCGCGGCATCTGGACGCCGCTCGCGCTGCCAGACAAGAGCGAATTCACCATCGGCGTGCTGGGCATGGGCATGCTGGGCCGGCGCGTGATCGACACGATGGCGCATTTCGGTTTTCCGCTGCGCGGCTGGAGCCGCATGCCGAAGCAGCTGCCAGGCGTCGCCTGCTATTCGGGCGCCGAATCGCTGGCCGAGTTCCTGGCCGGCACCCGGGTGCTGGTGTGCATGCTGCCGCTGACGCCCGATACGGCTAACCTGCTGGACCGCGCCACGCTGTCGCTGCTGCCGCAGGGCGCCTACCTGATCAACGTGGCGCGCGGCGCCCACGTGGCCGAGCCGGACCTGCTCACGCTGATCCGCAGCGGCCACCTTGCCGGCGCCACGCTCGACGTATTCCGCAACGAACCGCTGCCGGCGCCCCATCCGTTCTGGGAAGAGCCGCGCATCACCATGACGCCGCATATTTCGGCACTCACCGTCCGGCACGACAGCGTTCGCCAGATCGCCGGGAAGATCAACGCATTGGAACGGGGCGAGCCGGTGGCTGACGTCGTCGACCGCACCCTGGGGTACTGACATGAACACACAAGCTGATTTGCCGCGCAAGGTCAAAATCGTCGAAGTCGGTCCGCGCGACGGCCTGCAAAACGAGAAGGAATCGGTGCCGGCGTCGGTCAAGATCGAGCTGGTCGACCGCCTGTCGCGGGCCGGTTTCCTCAACATCGAAGCGGCGTCGTTCGTCTCGCCGAAATGGGTGCCGCAGATGGCTACCAGCGCCGAGGTGATGGCGCAGATCGCGCGCCGCGGGGGCACCATCTATTCTGCGCTGACGCCGAACATGCAGGGCTTCGAGGCCGCGCTGGCCGCCAAAGCCGATGAAGTGGTGATCTTCGGATCGGCGTCGGAAGCGTTCTCGCAAAAGAACATCAACTGCTCGATCGCCGAATCGATCGCGCGCTTCGAACCGGTTGCGAAAGCGGCCAAAGCCAACGGCCTGCGCCTGCGCGCGTCGATCAGCTGCGCGTTCGGCTGCCCGTACCAGGGCGAAGTGCCGCTGGACGCCGTGGCCGACGTTGTGGGCCGTATGCGCGACCTGGGCTGCGACGAGATCGACATCGCCGACACCATCGGCGTATCGACGCCGCGCAAGACCCAGGCGGTGATGCTGCGCGCTGCCGGCGAATTCCGCGTCGACGGCATCGCCGGCCACTTCCACGACACCTACGGCCAGGCGCTGGCGAACATCTACGCCAGCCTGGAAGTCGGCGTGGCGATTTTCCATTCGTCGGTGGCGGGGCTGGGCGGCTGCCCGTACGCGAAGGGCGCGACCGGGAATATCGCGACCGAAGACGTGGTCTACATGTTGAATGGGCTTGGCATCGACACCGGCATCGACCTCGACCTGGTGGTCGACGCGGGACAATTCATCTCGCAGCACCTGGGCCGCAAGGCGGTGAGCCGCGCGGGCAACGCGATTGCCGCGAAACGCGCCGGCTAAGGCTTGGGGTCTGGTCCGCCGGAGCGACGGGGACGCCGAGTCCCCGGGTTTGACGCGATAGAAAATCATCGCGGAAATGAAAAAGCCGACGAACGAATTCGTCGGCTTTTTCATTTAATGCTGGTCGGAGTACAAGGATTCGAACCTTGGACCCCCTGGTCCCAAACCAGGTGCGCTACCGGACTGCGCCACACTCCGAGGACCAGAACTATAACGGCTGGGATCCGAACGGTCAAGGGTCGGCGGGAGATTTTTATGAACATCCGGGATCGGAGCTTATCAATCTCCTAAGTTGTGCGACCATGGGCGCCTTCATGAACGCAATCTTGACGACAGAACCACGCCCGACACGCCTGATGACGGCAGTTGCCGTCTCCATTGCCTTGCACGCGGCGCTGCTGCTGGCATGGCGCCAGTCGGCGCGCGCGCCCGATGTGCCCGCGCCGGCGTCGATCGCGGTGCGGCTGCGTCCACCGCCGCCGCCAAAAGTCGAGCCGGCGCCCGCAACGCCGCCGTCGTCGTCGGCAAAAACAGTGCGTGCCGCGCCTCGGCGCCATCTGCCGGCCAACGTGATCGCGCTGCCCGCCCGCGAACAGGTGCGGCCCGATGCCTTCAGCGTCGAGCCGCCGCAGCCGGAAGCGCCGCATTTCGACCTGGAGGCGGCGCGCAGGACCGCACGCAAGGTGGCCAATGAGCCGGACCCCGCGAAGGCCGACACGGCGCTGGCGCAATTTCCCGCGAAGCCGCTGGAGACCGAAACCAGGGCGGCGCGCGCGATCTCGCAGGCCAAGCGGCGCGACTGCAAGGATGGCATTCCGGGCGGCCTGCTGGCGCCTCTCTATCTCATGATGGACAAGAAGGACAGCGGCTGCAAATGGTAGATGGCATCAGGCCTGCTCGCCCTTGATCGCCAGCGCGCGCTCGTACAGCGCATTTTTCTTGCGGCCCGTGATCTGCGCCGCCAAGCTGGCCGCCTGCTTGACCGAGCACTCGGCCAGCAGAATGTTGAGAATGCGTTCAGCTTCGACATCATCGGCATCCGCGCCCGCCGCCGCGCCTTCGACCAGCACGACGAACTCGCCTTTTTCCCGGTGCGGGTCGGCCTTGACCCATGCCAGCGCCTCGTCCAAAGGGCAGCGGTGAATTTCTTCGAACAGCTTGGTCAGCTCGCGCGCGAACACAATTTGCCGCCCCGGTTCGAATACCGCGGCAAGCGCTTCGACACAATCGACGATGCGGTGCGGCGCTTCGTAGAATACCAGCGTGGCCGGCACCGCAAGCAGCTCCCGCAGGGCGCTTTCGCGCTGCTTCGCCTTGGCCGGCAGGAAGCCGACAAAGTAAAAGCGGTCATTGACCAGTCCACTGGCCGACAGCGCCGTCACCGCCGCCGAGGCGCCCGGCAACGGCAGCACGCGAATGCCGGCCGCGCGCACCGCGTCGACGATCCGTGCGCCCGGGTCGGACACGCCCGGCGTGCCGGCGTCCGACACCAGCGCGATGCGCTCGCCGCCCAGCAGGCGCGTTATCAGCTTCTCGGCCACTTCGCGCTCGTTGTGCTGGTGCGCCGCGATCATCGGCTTGGACAGCCCGAAGCGCGTCAGAAGGTTGCCGGTATTGCGGGTGTCCTCGCAAGCCACCGCGTCAACCAGCGCCAGCACCTGCAGCGCGCGCAGGGTGATGTCGGTCACGTTGCCGATGGGTGTGGCGACAATGTACAGGGTTGCGGTAGGATAGGACTGGTGGGCCGTTTCTCCGACAACGGGAAGCTGCGCGATCTGGCTGGACTGGATTTCTGTCATAGGAAATGTGATGCCGATTAATAGTCTGAATGGCCTGCTTGCGGCAATCGCCGGCGCCGCGATGCTCGCGCTGGCCGGCTGCAGCACGCCCTGCGACGCGCCGGGGCGATTGTGCGCGCCTAACGACTCAAATACAAGCACGCTGCCGGCATGGTACACGCGCGGCCAGCCGCCAGCACCGCCACCCCAGCAAGCGGTCGAGCCCATTGCTCCGCGCGCCGAACCTCCTTCCGAACTGAAGACGTTGCCGATCGACGCGCCGGGCCTCGCGCCGCGCATGAGCGTCACCCGCATCGGCCTGATGCTGCCGCTGCGCTCCGCAGCCCTGGGCGCTCCCGCGGAGGCGCTGCGCGCCGGCTTCATGGCGGCCTACGAACGCGACCGCGACGGCTTCACCGTCAACCTGATCGAAACCGGCGACAGCCCGCAGGACACGCTGGACGCCTATGCCGCCGCGCTGGAGCAGAACGACGTCATCGTCGGCCCGCTGGCGCGCTCCGCGGTCGGCGCGCTCGCCGCCAGCAGCCTGGTGCAAAAGCCGACCATCGCGCTGAACCGGCCCGAGTCGGGCAGCCGCGCGCCCCTGCCGCCGCAGATGCTGGCGATCGGCCTGTCGATCGAGGACGAGGCGCGCCAGGTCGCCGAATGGGCCGGCGCCGAACATCCGGGCGGCTCGGCGATGATCATCTCCGGCTCGGGCGCCTGGCAGCGCCGCATCGCCAGCAGCTTCGCCGCGCGCTGGAAGCAGCTGGGCCACGAGTCGCAGCTGCTGGTGCTGTCCGATACCAACGGCTACCTGAGCGAAGCGGCGCTGGGCCAGCTGCGCTCCCAGGTCGACAGCGCCCAGCCGGCGCTGGTGTTCACCGCGCTCGATCCGAGCCAGGCCGGCCAGGTCCGCGGCGCGATCGGCGCGGGGCTGCCGTTCTACGGCACCTCGTCGGTCAACCCGGGCGCCGACCCGAATGCGGCGATCGCCGACCTCGATGGCGTGCGCATGCTCGACATGCCTTGGGAAGTGCAGCCGGCGCACCAGGCGGTGATGGCCTACCCGCGCTGGACCGGCGGCGCCCGCACGCTCGACATGGACCGCCTGTACGCGCTCGGCATCGACGCCTTCCGTGTCGCGCGCGAGATCACGCTGCATCCGGGCGCCGACATCGAGGTCGACGGCGTCACCGGCAGGCTGTCGATCGGCTTCGGCAACGGGCCGGCGCGCTTCGAGCGGGTGCAGCCGGCATCGGTGTACAACGGCGGCGTATTCACGCTGGTGCCGGCCGGGCGCTGACCATGTGGGGCAAGCGCCTCAGCGAGAAGCAGCAGCAGGGCCAGGCCGGCGAGCATGCCGCGCTGGCCCACCTGCAGGGGCATGGACTGGTGCTGGTCGAGGCCAATTTCAGCTGCAGGGGCGGCGAGATCGACCTGGTCATGCGCGACGGGCCCGCCCTGGTGTTCGTCGAAGTGCGCAAGCGCCAGGACATGGCGCACGGCGGGGCAGCCGCCAGCATCGGGCCGGCCAAGATACGGCGCCTGGTGCGCGCCGCCCAGGTCTACCTGCTGCGCTTCGACGCCCTGCCGGAATGCCGGTTCGACGTGGTCGCGATCGACGCCGGCCGGCTCGAATGGCTGCGCAACGTGATCGAAGTGTAAGCATTTTTAACACCGCTTGCCCGGTCCCGGCGGCGGCTGCACTATAATCGCCACACTATGAATACTCAACGCATCCTCGCTCACTTCCAGGAAAGCGCCGACCTGAAGCTCAAGTCGGCCACCGTCCTGTCCCAACCCATCTCCGAAGCCATCGACCTGATGTTCGGCGCGCTCTCGAACGGCAACAAGATCCTCGCCTGCGGCAATGGCGGATCGGCCGCCGACTGCCAGCATTTCGCCGCGGAGCTGGTCGGCCGTTTCGAGCGCGAGCGTTTCCCGCTGCCGGCGCTGGCGCTGACCACGGACACGTCGATCATGACCGCGGTCGGCAACGACTACAGCTACCGCGAGATCTTCTCGAAACAGGTGCAGGCTTTCGGCCAGGCCGGCGACGTGCTGCTGGCGCTGTCGACCTCCGGTAACTCCGCCAACGTGCTGGCGGCCGTGGAAGCGGCGCTCGAGCGCGAGATGCGCGTCGTCGCGCTGACCGGCAAGGACGGCGGAGAGCTCGGCAAGATGCTCACCGACGCCGACGTCCACATCTGCGTACCGCACACCCGTACCGCCCGCATCCAGGAAGTTCACCTGGTGACGATCCACTGTATCTGCGACGGCATCGACGTCGCCCTGTTTGGAGGAGATGTGAATGATTAAAACCGGCCAGCCCCTTATGCGTCCGCTCGCGAAAGCGATCCTGTGCGCAGCCATGCTGACCAGTCTTTCCGGTTGCGTCGAAATGATGGTCGGTGGCGCCGTGATGGGCGCAGTCGCCGGCGCGGACCGCCGCACCCTGGGCGCGCAGACCGAAGACAAAACGATCACCGTCAAGGCCGAACTGCGCGTGCCGAAGATCGCCGGCCCGGATGCGCACGTGAACATCGCCAGTTTCAACCGCAAGGTGCTGCTGACCGGTGAAGTGCGCGACGAAGCGGCCAAGGCCGCGGTCGAGCGCGAAGTGCGCTCCATCGAAGGCGTGCAGTCGGTCGCCAACGAAATCCAGATTGCCGGCCCGTCGAGCTACACCTCGCGCTCGTCGGATGCGCTGATTACCACCAAGGTCAAGGCCAGCCTGGTCGACATGAAGACCATTTCGGCCACCTCGTTCAAGGTCGTCACCGAAAACGGCACCGTCTACATGATGGGCCGCGTGACGCAGCGCGAGGGCCAGGTCGCAGCCGACGTGGCGCGCGGTGTCTCGGGCGTCCAGCGCGTCGTCAAGATCTTCGATTACATCACCGAAGACGAGCTGCGCGCGATCGACCCGCCGAAGCCGGGCCTGTAATCGGCCGATCATGACCGCGCCTTCGTCCCGCTCCTGGATCAAGCCGGCCGCCGTGTGCGCGCTGCTGCTGGCCGGCGTCGCTACCTATGCGATGCTCGGCCGCGGCACGCCCGCTCCCGACGTCACCTTCATCAGCCTCGCCGGCGAGAGGGTCAGCACGCAAAGCCTGCGCGGCAAGGTCGTGATGGTCAATTTCTGGGCGACGTCCTGCGCCACCTGCGTCAAGGAGATGCCGCAGATGGTCGAGACGTACAACAAGTTCAAGGGCCAGGGGCTGGAATTCGTCGCCGTGGCGATGAAGTACGATCCGCCCAACTACGTCATCAACTACACCGAGACGCGCAAGCTGCCGTTCACGGTGGCCCTCGATTCGGGCGGCGACGTGGCCAGGTCCTTCGGCGACGTGTCGCTGACGCCGACCACTTTCGTGATCGGCAAGGACGGCAAGATCCTCAAGCGCTACGTCGGCGAGCCGGAGTTCGGCGAACTGCACGCGCTGCTGCAGAAGGCCTTGTCGGCCTCTTAGGCACGACAAGCGTTAAAAGCCTGCCTGCACCGACAGGTAAGCGCCGCGCTGCCTGGTCGGGTTGAACACCGTGATATCCCCCAGCACCGCATAAGCCGCCGTCACCGACACGTTCTTGGTCGGGAACCACGCGATGAACGCGTCGTAGTAGTCCTTCTCGTTGTCCACACCGAGGTTGCGCGGCTTCATGCGGTACTCCACGCCCGCCACCAGCTTGCGGGTGATCAGGTAGGCCGCCGACACTTCCAGCCTGGCCTGGTAGCTGTCGCCCTTGTCGCCGCCGAAGCCGAGCAGGCCCATTTGATTGGCCTTCGTGGCGCGCACCGTCCCATTGAGCAGCAGGCTCTGGTCCAGCAGGATCTTGGTCGCCGCGACGTAGTAGTCGATCCCGTTTTCGTCCTTGGCGCCCAGCTGCGTTACCTTGGTCACTCCCAGCGCGCCGAGGCCGCCGATGCCCTTGTTCCGCTTCGCCATCACGCCCACCGCGACCTGCGGCAGCATGCGGTCCTGGTCGTACACGGCGTCGCCGAGCAGCTTGACCTTCAGGCCGACGATGTCCTGCTTGATGCGCAGGTCGTTCAGCGGCGCAAGGCTGCCGCGAAAGTCCTGGGTCGCCAGCGACACTTCGACGCGGTCGGCCACGCCCACCGCGACGCCGTAGGTGTCGAGCGAGTAGTCCTGGGTCGCCACGCGGGTGACGTGGGCGTTGGCGCCCCAGCTGTCGCGCGTGCCGTAGCCGGTGATCAGCGCCCACGGCGCCAGGCCGCCGCCGCCCGCGCCTTCGACCGTGCTGACGCCGCCGGTGGCGGTCAGCTTGCCCATGTCGGGCACTTGCGCGAGCGCGGCGCCGCTGCCCATGATCGCTGCCAGCAGCAGCGCGAGGCGCCCGCTTGCGTGACTAATTCTGAATTGCATGACATCTCCTGAGGGTAATCGGTGATTTTATACAAATTGCCGACCGCCAAGATGTCCAAGACAAGGGCTGTGTCTCCGATGCGCTGCTTTTTGTTAATTTTGGCTATCCTGTGTTGTATTTGGGTATTATGAACACGCCAACTCGCCACCACCTCAACCAAGGCCCGCAGTGTCCATCGACGCCCGACAACCCGACCCGCAGCAACTGAAAGCCTGGCTGACGGCGGCCGCCCAGCACGACGCCGCGGCCTTTCGCGCGCTGTACGACGCCAGTTCGTCGAAACTGTTCGGCTTTGCGCTGCGTATATTGCACAAGCGCGAACTCGCCGAAGAAGTGCTGCAGGAGAGCTTCGTCGCGATCTGGAACAATGCCGCCAACTACCAGAGCCATCTCGCGGCGCCGATGACCTGGATGGCGACGATTGTCCGGAACAAGGCTTTCGACCATTTGCGGCGCACCGACGCCGCGGTCGAAATCGACGCCGAACAATTCGATCGCGAAGTGATGAATGCCCTACAGGACCCGCAAGCCACGCCCATCGAGGCGCTGCAAATGAGTGGTGACGCCAAAGCGCTCGCGTGGTGCATGTCTGCGCTCGAAGGCGCGCATCGCCAGGTGGTGGCGCTGGCCTATTACCACGACCTGTCGCACAGCGAGGTGGCGGAACGCATGACGCTGCCGATCGGGACGGTCAAGACCTGGATCCGCCGCAGCCTCGAAAAACTGCGCACCTGCCTGGCGCGAAAGGAGCAGGCATGAATATCCGCCACAACCTCGTGCTGCGCCAGAAGCTGGCTGCGGAATACGCGCTGGGCACCTTGCGCGGAGGCGCGCGCCGGCGCTTCGAAGGCTGGCTGCACCAGGATGCAGACCTGCGCAACATCGTCGCCGAGTGGCAGCAGCGGCTCGCGCCGATGGCCGAATTCGCCGGCGCCGTCACGCCGCCGCGCAGCGTCTGGTCCGCCATCGAACGGCGGCTCGGATTGAATCAACGCGCCAGCGCCTGGAAGTTCTGGCTGAACGAGAACCTGGCGTTCTGGCGCAGCCTGGGCATGGTCTCGACCGGCCTGGCGGCGATGCTGTTGGTGGTCGTGCTGACCCGGACCGCCGACGTGCCGGCCATTTCGTACGTGGCCACGCTGGCCGACGAGAAGTCGCAGACCGCGATGCTGGTCACCGCCGACGCGCGCCATCGCGAGCTCGAAGTGCGCTTGCTGTCGGATGCGCCGGTCGCGGCGGACAAGAGCCTGCACCTGTGGGCGGTGCCGAAGTCCGGCCGTCCGCGCTCGCTCGGCGTTTTGGCCGGCAATCGCGGCAGCTTCCCGCTGACCGACAAGGCGATCGGCGCCGACGTCGCGCTGCTTGCGGTGACGCTCGAGCCGAAGGGCGGCTCGCCGGACCCGAACGGACCGACCGGCCCAATCGTCTACAAGGGCCCGTGGATGCGCCTGTGATGGTTCAGGGGTGTCAGGTCCGGCGGACCTGACACCGGATTTGCACGGGTCGCTTACTTGGTGACGATCTCGCGCTGCATCGGCGCCAGCTTGGCCACCAGCTTGTTTTGCACATGCGACGCCACGCCGTTGCGCTCCATCGCGAGCTGCAGGTCTTCCGCCAGCGCGTTGAACTGCGCGTTGGTGATCTTCAGGCCGCCGTGAAGTTCCTTCATCGGTTCGCCCTTGTACTCGCACGGACCGCCGGCCAGCATGCAGAACTGCTCTTCCAGCCGCATGCCGACGTGCTTCATGTCCGAATCGGCAAACGAGTCCCTGATGCGCGGGTCTGCCAGCACCAGCGGAACGAACGTCGCCACGATGTTCTTGATGCCCTGCTGGCCGCCGAGGCCGACGTAGGTGGCGTCGTCGGACGCGTGGACCGGGGCGATGGAGGCAAGCGCCAGCAATGCAGCGGCGGCGATGGATTTCATGTGCATGGTTTTCAGTTCGTTTTCGGGTACAGGATCATCTGCGTGCAGCGGAAGATCGCGATGGTTTTGCCGTTGGCGGCGTTGGTGACGACGGCGTCCCACACCTGCGTGGTGCGGCCCAGGTGCGCGGGCTTGGCGACCACCTCGATGCCGCCTTCGCGCGCGGTGCCGAGGTGGTTCGATTTGAGCTCGATCGTCGTGAAGTTCTCGGCCCCGTCGGGCAGGTTGACGCGGCAAGCGTAGCCGCACGCGGTATCGGCCAGCGTCACCACGCTGCCGGCGTGCAGGAATCCGTTCGGCGCCAGGTGGTGCGGCTGCACGGCCATGCGCGCCGACACTTCGCCGTTTTCCACGCGCGTGATTTCAATCCCGAGGTATCCCGGAAAATGGCCCTCGCCGATGCTGTTCAACTGTTCGGCCGTCGTTTCTCTTGCGCTCATGATGCAAATTCCTTGTGCGTTCCGTGTTCTGAACCTGTCATCTTAGGGGAATTCGCCCCGGGACGTGAAGGGTGTCGATGACATTTACCGCGATGGCGCCACAAAAGTACAGGTCGGCCGCGGCCGACGTTTCATCGCCAGTAAAATAATGATACTATTTATTTACAGCAACATCGAAAAGTGTATCATTTGCCTATGAACCTCGAACTCGGATCCGCCGCCGAATTGGCCAACGCATCGATCGTCGCGAGCGAAATCGACCGTGAAACCGACCACCGGGATGCCCATCACGGCAACTGCGCCAATTGCCAGACGCCGCTGGCCGGCAGCTTCTGCCACACCTGCGGCCAGCGCGCGCACGTGCACCGCTCGCTGCTGCACTTCGGCGAAGAGCTGGCGCATGGCCTGCTGCACTTCGACGCCAAGGGCTGGCGCACCTTGCCGCTGCTGATCGCAAAGCCCGGCAAGCTGACGCGCGACTACATCGACGGCAAGCGCACGCGCTACGTTTCGCCGCTGGCGCTGTTCCTGTTCATGGTGTTCTTCATGTTCTTCGTCGTTTCGAGCGTGAGCAAAACCGGTTTCGAGGGCGCGAAGATCAAGGGTTCGATCTCGGCGCCCGCCAGCGGCCTCGAAAAAGAAATCGCAACGACGAAAACCACGCTGGCCGCGGCCGAAGCGAGCCTCGCCGCAGCACGCGCGAGCGGCAAGGATGTCGAAGCCGCGGAGGCCGGCGTCGAGGCCGCGCGTACCAGCCTTGAGGAAGAAGAAGAGGCGCTCAAGCTTGTGAACAAGGGGACCGACAAGATCGGATCGGTCGTCTCGCAATCGGGAAGCGACGAATTCAGCGTCGATACCGGCTTTCCAAAAATGGATGAAGCGATCCGGCACGCTGTAAAAAATCCGGAACTCACGATCTACAAACTGAAGAACGCCGCATCCAAATATTCATTCCTGCTGGTGCCGATTTCGCTGCCGTTCCTGTGGCTGATGTTCTTCTGGAAGCGCGGCGTGACGATGTACGATCACGCCGTGTTCTCGCTGTATTCGCTGTCGTTCATGGCGCTGCTGGTGGTGGTGCTGTCGCTGCTGAAAATGGCCGGCATGAAGCCGCTGGTGGTGGCGATGCTGTTTGTCGTTCCGCCCATCCACATGTTCGTCCAGCTGCGCGGCGCCTATGGCCTCGGCCTGCGCGGCACACTGTGGCGCACCGCCTTCCTGGTGCTGTCGTCGCTGCTGGTCATGATCCTCTACCTGCTGCTGATCCTCATGCTCAGCGTGGCCTGATCAGCGGCGCCTGGCGCTGCCACCGCGCTGGCGCGCCGCCGCATTCTGCTGCTGCAGGATGGAGTCGACCCGTTCGGACGCCTCGCGCGACAGCTCCTGCGCCAGTTCGACGCTGGGGAAAATGTCCGGCTCGCGGTAGGCGATCCACGCATACGCCGAATAGCGCCGGCATGCGTCCTCCACCTCCTGAAGGTTCAGCCAGCGCAGCGAACGGCCTTCCGGTTCGAGCGCGCAGACCTTTTTCTTCGCCAGGCACGTGGCCCAATATTCCCAGGCGTTCTGCAGCGATGGCACCTTGCTCGAAATCGGCACAAGCGACAGCATGAATTTTTCGGCGACCGTCAACTGCAGCGTGTCGAGCCAGATAGCGCGCTCGGACTGGTCCTCGGTGATGCGCGGGTAGAAGAAGCCGTCCGGCACGTCGATGTTGTGCACGAAGCGCTTGAGCAGCTTGACCAGCGAGGTCTCGTGGGTGACGGCGGCGATGCGGTGCAGCTGCTCGATCGACGGTGCGACCGCGAAGCCGCTCGATGGAATCGCGGCCAGCTTTTCCTTCAGCAGCGCGCGCATGACTTCGTGGGTGTCGTCGTCGTAGCCGGCCACCCAGCCTTCTTCGTGAACGCCGTAGCGGCCGGCCCGGCCGGCAATCTGCCGGGCCAGCGCCGCCGAAATTTCCTCTTCCTCGACGCCGTTGTATTTCACCGCCGTGGTCATCACGATGCGCGCGATCGGCATGTTCAGCCCCATCGCCAGCGCGTCGGTGCCGACCACGATGTCGGCCGAACCGTCGCGGAAGCGCTCGGCCTGCGCGCGCCGCACTTCGGGCGACAGGTTGCCGTACACGGTGGCCACCGACAGGCCGATCTCGGTGATCATGTCGCGCCACTTCAGCACCTCGCGGCGCGAGAAAGCGATCACGGCGTCGCCGCGGCGCAGGCCGCGCAGCTTGCGCACCGGCGACGGCTCCATCGCCAGCGGCGCCATGCGCTTGAGCACATGCACCTCGAGTGGGCATTCGAGGCGTTCGGCCAGCGCCTCGATCGCGCGCCGCGCTTCCGGCGCGCCGACCAGGTAGACCACCGACGCCGGCGCGCCGCACACGGCCGCGGTCCAGGCAGAGCCGCGGTCGCGGTCGGACAGCATCTGGATCTCGTCGATCACCGCCACGTCGACGCGCGTGCGGGTGTCGAGCATTTCGACAGTGCTGGCGACGTGGGTGGCGCCTTCGGCCAGCCGGCGCTCTTCGCCGGTGACCAGGCTGACCTTGAGCTCCTTGCCCTGCGGGCGCGCGGCCTGCATGCGCTCGAAGTTCTCCAGCGCCAACAGGCGCAGCGGCGCCAGGTAAATGCCGCTGGGCGCCTTCATCAGCGCTTCCATCGCGCGGTGGGTCTTGCCGGAGTTGGTCGGCCCGAGCAGAGCGATGAACTTGCGCGGCATGCGCGCCGCTTCGAACGACTGCGGATACTCGGCCAGGTTGATGCTTTCCTTGGTGCGGGCGGCGTAGCGCTCTTCCTGCTCGCGCTCGACGGCGTGGATGATGCGCTGGCGGATGCGGTCGAACACATACTCTGCCGGATCCGAAGTTTCCAGATCGGCCAGCGTGCCGAGGAAAGTCATCGCGTCGAATTCGCAATCGTCGGCCAGCTCCGATATCTCCTGGACGAACTTCGCCACGCTTGCGGTCAGCTCCGCCACCGCCGGCGCACTGGCGCGTTCCAGCACCAGCGCGCGCTGCGCTTCCGGATCCATCTTGCGCCACTTGCTCGGTTTGGCAAGCACGCCCTGCGCCGGCACCAGCTGCCATGGCACGCGCAAATCTTCGAACCTGACCACGCCAGAAAAGCGCACGAACACGCGCCCCTCCATCTTGACCAGGCGCGCGCCGACCTTGTCCAGTTCAGCGGAGAGGATGGTGTCGTCGTTGTCGTCGTCGGAAGTCGGATGCATGTTTGCCCTGTTTGATTGGAGAGTGGCGATGCCGGCTAGGCCTGCATGCAGAGTATGACGCAGGACGCCTTGAACATGGCGGTCGCGTCGACGCCGGGCGCCAGGCCCATCTCCGTGCAGCTTTCGTTGGTGATGATTGCCACCACCGAGGCGCCGCCCGAAAGGTCGAGGATCACTTCGGTGTTGACCGCGCCGGGCGACACGCGCGACACGGTGCCCGCAAGCTGGTTGCGCGCCGAGAATTTGGCGTCGCCTGGCTCGGTGACCAGCATTACCGACGACGCCTTCACCAGCGCGAACGTTTCGGCCCCAGGGGCGAGGCCCAGGGTTCCGGTGCTTTCGTGGGTGACGATGGCGGAGAGCTTCTGGCCGCCGGCCATCTCCAGATCGATCTCGTCGTTGACGGCGCCGGGCTTTACCTGGACTACGCGGGCGAAGAACTGGTTGCGTGCGCTGGTTTTCATGCCGATCCTCCTGATCAATAACAGATCGTCTGCGATGCTGCCGGCCTGCCGGTTCAGCTGCTCGATGAACTGCCGGTGTTCGCGTTCGATCACGTGAAAATTATCCACCAACTTCTGGCCGCGCGCGGTGAGCCGGGTGCCGCCGCCGCCTTTGCCGCCGGCCAGGCGCTCGACCAGCGGCTCGCCCGACAGATTGTTCATCGCGTCGATCGCGTCCCACGCCGCCTTGTAGCTCATGCCGGCCGCCTTGGCCGCGGCGGTGATGGATCCGCATTCGGCGATCTTCGCAAGCAGCGCGATGCGCGCCGGACTGCCGAAATTCTGCTCACGCAGGGTCAGCCAGACCTGGCCGTGCAGTTCGAGCGAATCGCTCACGCCGGCTCCTTCGCGACCGAGCCTTCGTCCATGCGCAGCACGACATCGCCGAACATCGCGGCGTCGGCCGGATCGTGCGTGATCAGGATCATCGGGATGTTCAGGCGGCGCTGCAGGCCGTCGAGTTCGACGCGCATGGCCGCGCGCAGCGTGTGATCGAGGGCGCTGAATGGCTCGTCGAGCAGCAGCGCGGACGGCTGCGACACCAGCGCGCGCGCCATCGCCGTGCGCTGTCGCTGGCCGCCGGACAGCTCGGTCGGCAGCTGGTGCGCCATCGGTGTCAGCTCCAACGCGTCCAGCCAGTAATCGACCGCCTCGCTGCGACCGGTGCGCGCGGGATTCAACCAGCCGCGGCGCAGGCCGAAGCCGACGTTCTGGCGCACGTTCAGATGCGGGAACAGCGCGTATTCCTGGAACACGTAGGCGACGTTGCGGTCCTGCGGGGCGACATCGATCCGGGCGTGTGCATCGAACAGCGTGCGGCCGTTCAGGCGGATGACACCGGCGTCGGGCTCGATCAGGCCGGCGATCGCTTTCAGCGTGAGGCTCTTGCCTGCCCCCGAAGGCCCGAGCAGCACGATGCGCTGGCCGCTGGCGCGCATCGCCACGTCCAGTTCGAAGGTCCGCTTGCCGGAGCGGAGCGTCTTGCGAATGTCGAATTCGAGTTCCATGATCGTCAGTCCCGTGCCACGCGCGCTGGCGACAGCCGCCCGGCCAACAGCAGCACGGTGATGCAGACCAGGGAAGTCAGCACCACCAGCGCGTTGGCGGTGTCGTCCTGGCCGGCTTGCACCGCTTCATACACCGCGATGGACAGGGTCTGCGTTTTGCCCGGGATGCTGCCGGCGACCATCAGCGTGGCGCCGAATTCGCCCATTGCGCGCGCGAAGGCGAGCAGCAGGCCGGCCAGCACGCCGCGCCACGCCAGCGGCAGCGTCACGCGCAGGAACAGCGCGACGCCGGACACGCCGAGCACGCGCGACGCCTGTTCGAGCTGGCTGTCGACCGACTCGAACGCGGCGCGGGCAGGCTTGAACACCAGCGGAAAGGACGCGATGGCGGACGCGATCACGGCGCCCTGCCATGTGAAGATGAAGGAGAAACCGAAGGTGTCCTGCAGCCAGGCGCCGAGCGCACCGCGCCGTCCCAGCAGCACCAGCAGATAGTAGCCGAGCACCGTGGGCGGCATCACCATCGGCAGGGTCAGCACGCTGTCGAGCAGGTCGCGGCCGGCGAAGCGCAGGCGCGCCAGCACGAAACCGGTGCCCACGCCGAAGAACAAATTGAGCAAGGTGGCGCAGCCGGCCACTTTCAGCGAAAGCAGGAGGGCGGTCCAGGCGGGCGTCATGTCAGGGCTTCAGAAAGCCGTATTTGGCGAGGATCGCCTGCCCGGCTGGCGACAACACGTAGTCGACAAAGCGCTGCGCCTCGGCAGCGTTGGCGCCGACCCTGGTGCGGGCGATCGGGTAAGCGATCGGCACGTCGAGCGGCACCGTGAAGGCGACTTTCACTTTGCCTTTCATGAGGGCGGCATCGGTAGTGTAGACGAAGCCGGCGTCGACCTCGCCGCGCGCGACGTAATCGAGCGCTTGGCGCACGTTCTGCGTGTAGATGGCTTTCGGCTCGACGGCCGGCCATAGCCTGGCCGCTTCGAGAGCGTGCCTGGTGTAGCGCCCGACCGGGACGCTGGCCGGCATGCCGATGGCGACGCGAGCGACCGGGGCGGCGGCGAGATCGGAAAGCTGGGCGACGCTCACCTTGGCGTCCATCGGCACCACCAGCACCAAGGCGTTCTGCACGAAGTTGCGGCGGTCCGCGGCGATCACCAGGTTCCGCGCGACCGCCCGGTCCATGGTTTCCTGGTCGGCCGAGGCGAAGACGTTGGCCGGGGCGCCCTTGGCGATCTGCTGGAGCAGCGCGCCGGACGCGCCGTAGTTCAGCAGGACCTTTGTACCGGCGTGCTGCGCTTCGTAGCCGCGCGCGATGTCGTTGAATGCATTTGTCAGGCTGGAGGCGGCCGAGACGACCAGTTCGGCGGCGCTGGCGGTGGCGCCCGCTGCGATCAGGGCGACAGCGGTGGCTATGTGGCGGGCAAACGGACGCACGACGATCTCCGGGAATTGACGGCTTTTCATCGCTATATACTAACCTATACAGCGCTTCCGACGGCAAAGCGCCTATTGGAATCAGCCTGGAGGATTTGCAAGTCGCCGCTACGGGGCGCAGGGGATATTGAAGATGGGGTCAGGCCCAGCAGGACCAGACCCCGGACTGCGGGCTTACTCGACGCCGGCGCTGTGCGCCTGCTCGTCGGCGTGGTACGAGCTGCGCACCATCGCGCCAACCGCCGCGTGCACGAAGCCCATCTTGTACGCTTCTTCTTCGAACATCTTGAAGACGTCCGGGTGAACGTAGCGGCGCACCGGCAGGTGCGAATTCGACGGCGCCAGGTACTGGCCGATGGTCAGCATCTCGACGTTGTGCTCGCGCATGTCGCGCATCGTTTGCAGGATCTCTTCGTCGGTCTCCCCCAGGCCGACCATGATGCCGGACTTGGTCACCGCGCTTGGGTACAGCGCCTTGAAGTCGCGCAGCAACTCGAGCGAGTGCTTGTAGTCGGCGCCAGGACGCGCTTCCTTGTACAGGCGCGGCACCGTTTCCAGGTTGTGGTTCATGACGTCCGGCAGGCCCTCCTTGAAGATCGCCAGCGCCTTTTCGAGGCGGCCGCGGAAGTCCGGCACCAGCACTTCGATGCGCGTCTTCGGCGACAGTGCGCGGGTCTGCTGGATGCACTCGACGAAGTGGCCGGCGCCGCCGTCACGCAGGTCGTCGCGGTCCACCGAGGTGATCACGACGTAGGACAGGCGCAGGTCGGCGATGGTCTTCGACAGGTTGCGCGGCTCGTTGACGTCCAGCGGGTCCGGGCGGCCGTGGCCGACGTCGCAGAACGGGCAGCGGCGCGTGCACTTGTCGCCCATGATCATGAAGGTCGCGGTGCCCTTGCCGAAGCATTCGCCGATGTTCGGACAGCTCGCCTCTTCGCACACCGTCACCAGGTTGTTGGCTCGCAGGATGTCCTTGATCTCGTAGAAGCGGGTCGACGCCGATGCCGCCTTGACGCGGATCCAGTCCGGCTTCTTCAGGCGCTCGACTTCGGCGATCGGCACGATCTTGATCGGAATGCGCGAGGTCTTGCTGGCGCCTTTTTGCTTGTCGCTGGCGTTGTAGGCGGGGGCGATGCTGGTATCGGTGTCAGAAGTCATTTGGCTGCGAGCCCAATCGGGCTGTGGTTTGGTTGTTCGGTTGTTGCGGCGAGGTCCATCGTGGCCAGCTGGCGCACCAGTTCGAGCGCCAGCGCCTGCTGGACATCGGCCAGCGGCGCGTCGACGCCCATGGTGCGCATGTCGACCGTTTCGAGGCCGGCGTAGCCGCACGGGTTGATCCAGGAAAACGGCGCCAGGTCCATCGCCACGTTCAGCGACACGCCGTGGTAAGTGCAGCCGTTGCCGCGCACCTTCAGTCCCAGCGCGGCGATTTTGGCGCCCTGTCTGGCGCCGCCGGCGATGTAGATGCCCGGCGCGCCGGCGATGCGCTCACCGCCAAGATTATACGCGCCCAGCACTTCGATGATCGCCTGCTCGATTTTGGTGACGAACTGGCGCGCATACAGTTTGCCGCCCGGCTTGTTGCGGCGCAGGTCGATCAGCAGGTAGATCACCACCTGTCCGGGCCCATGGTAGGTCACTTCGCCGCCGCGGTCGGTCTGCACCACCGGGATTTCGTGCGGCGCCAGCACGTGGCCGCGGTCGGCGCCCAGGCCCAGCGTGTACACCGGCGGGTGCTCGACGATCCACAGTTCGTCGCGCGTATCGGTGTCGCGCGCGTCGGTAAACGCGCGCATCGCGGCAAATACGGACTCGTACTCGGCGCGGCCGAGATCGCGGATGATGGCCGGCTCGGGGCGCTTGGGGGACATGGAAGGCGGTCGCTGACAGGGTTATGGAGCCCCGCCATTATAAGTCAGCAGCGATTCGGATGCTCGGCGGAGCCTGGCTGGCCCCGTTTTGCCTCACATGACGATCTTGACCATGTGGTGTCCCGACAACGCGCGGTACAGGTCGTCGAGCTGGGCGCGGCTGGTGGCGCGCACCATCACCGTCAGGCCGGTGTAATTGCCCTTGGCCGAAGGACGCACTTCCATGCGGCCGATGTGGAAGGTCGGATCGTGCTCGAGCACGACGTCGACGATGGTCGCGGCGAAATCCTCGTGCGTGGGACCCATCACCTTGATCGGAAAGTCGCTCGGGTATTCGATCAGGGAATCAACGGGTGGGGTCGGTTGCATGGCAAATCCAGTCTGTAGTGAACGCAAAACGGCTCAGCCCGACGGGGCTTGCCTGCTCTCATTGTAGTCAAAGTTGGCGTTTTGAACAGTGCGGACAAAAAAGAGGCCGGCGCTGGGGCCGGCCAAAACTATTTCCATTGTAAGGAAGTAGCGGGACAAAACGGAGAGATCACCCTCCTGCACGACTACGTGTGCGGGAGTGATATCACTGTACCGTCCTGACCCGCCACCCGCCATCGGGATGCGACGAACTGCACAATTCGCGGGCTGACTTACTCAAACGGTGGGGCGAGCCGCATGGAAGCGCCGGCGCCGGGTGAAAGGGTCTGACCCAGCGGGGTCAGACCCCGGTGTGCCGCTAGCGTTCGACCTCGTTGCCGCGCTTGCGTTCGGCGGCGGCCGAAGGAGCAGGGCGTTCGCGAACCGGCGCAGGGGCAGGCGCCGGCGCGGCACGCTCGCGGGCCGGCGGCGGCGCTGCCGGTGCGGGCGCCGGGGCGCCTGGCTGCTGGAATACCGGCGGCTGCGCCATCTGGCGCGGCTGCTGCATCGGCTCCGGCTCGCGCTGGCGCCGTTCTTCGTGGCGCGATCCGCGCAGCACCTGGTCGACCGCCTGCTGCGCTGCCGCCTGCGGGGCCGGGGCCGGTGCTGGCGCTGGCGCTGCTACCGGCGCCTGGGGACGCGGACGCTGCTCTTCGAAGCCTGGCCGGCCGTCGCGGCGCGAGAACGGCGACGGCGACGGGCCCTGCTGCTGGGCCGGAGCCGCCTGCGGCGCCGGCATGCCGACCATCTCCGGGCGATGCTGGCGATTGCGTTCGATCTCGTCGCGGTCCATCCGATCGCGTCCGCGATGCTCTTCCTGGCGCGGCGCTGGCGGCTGGCGGTCGCGCAGCGTGATCTGCGGTACCGCCTGGCCCGGCACGCTGCGCACGGTGATCGTGCCGCGCGGACCGGCCCCCTGGTGCGGCACTTCCGTCACGCCGCTGCGATGGTCGCGCCAGTCATGACGGCGCTCGTCCGGACGCGAATGGCGGTTCAGCTGCTGCAGGTGCTGCTGCGACAGGCGGTAGTAAGGCGAGTACGACTCGCGCGGGGACAGCGGATACCAGCTGGGCGACGGCAGCGCGCTGCGGCCGATGCCGAAGTTCCAGCCCGAGCCGCCGACCCAGCCCACCAGCGCCGGCGACCACACCGGACGGCCGATGTCGCGGCCCGGCGCCCATGCCCAGCGCTGGCCGACCTGCACCCAGCGGCCGTAGTGGAACGGCGCGTAGCCCCACGGCGCGTTGTCGACCCAGGTCCAGCCCCACGGGGAAATCCAGGTCCAGCTGCCGTCGCGGTACGGCGCCCAGTCGGCGCTCACGACGGTCGGCGTCCACAGCGGGCCGTACTCTGGATCGTCGCGCCAGACGCCGTTGCGGTCGAGGTCTTCGTAGCCGGTCATTTCGCTCGTCACGTAGCGCGCCGAGGTGGAACGGTCGTCGTACTGGTCGCGCTGGAAGGCCCAGTCGTCGAAGCCGTCGCGGCGCGCGACGCCGGTGCGCACCGAGTCGTCGCCGATTTCGGCGCGCTTGCCGGCGCGCACGATCAGCTGCGAGCCGCGGTCCTCGACCAGCGCGACGCCGTCGAACACGTTGACCACGCTCAGGTTGCCGGCGTCGACGCGCATGCGTCCCGGTTCCTGCATGCGCACGCGCCCATTCGGGGTGCTCAGCTCGAAGCCGGGCAGCGCCTCGGCGTTGCGGATGCGGACGTTCATGCTGCCGTGGTCGAGCCGCACACGCAGGCGCTCGTCGTCGAGTTCATCGACGTCGAGCGACGTGTCGCCGTCAAGGCGCAGCGAGGTCGAGCCGATGCGGATCTCGGTGCGCGCGCCGGGCGCGGTGACGATCCGGTTGTGCGACGTCACCGGCCAGTTCACCAGCGCGGCGTTGACGTCGCCGCCGGCCTCGCCGCTGATGCTGACCTGGCCCTGCGACAGCGCGATGCGGCCGACGCGCGCGGGCGGGCCGTCCTGGGCCAGCGCCAGCGTCGAGAACATCGCGCACGCCACCAGCGCCGCGGCCTTGATGAAGCGAGTAGTCATTTGGAACTCCAAAAAAGTGGACGAGGGTCGTCGTTGGAATTAAACGCGCGTGCACCCAAATTGTGCACACGAATTACAAAGCGTTGCAATTACATCAGCCCGCGTTACGTTTCACGAAGAACAGCGCGGCGCCGACCAGCACCAGCACGGCGCCGAAGAAGCGGTTCTGCTTCTTCACCGCGCGCGGATCGCGGAAGTAGCGCTGCATGGCGGCGGCCAGGCCGGCGTAGCCGTGCATGACCAGCGTATCGATGGTGACCATGGTGGCGCCGAGGATCGCCAGCTGCGGCAGCAGCGGCGCGTTCTGCGAAATAAACTGGGGCAGCACGGCGACCATGAAGATGATGCCCTTCGGGTTGGTCGCGTTGGTCAGGAAGCCGGTCAGCACGCGCCGGCCGAACGGCGGATGGCCGCTCGCGGCGGGGCCGGACAGCGGCTGCGGCGCGGCGCGCCACTGGCTCACGCCGCAGTAGATCAGGTACAGCGCGCCGACCGTCTTGACCACGCCGAAGGCCAGCTCGGAGGCCAGCAGCAGCGAGCCGACGCCGGCGCCGGCGATCGCGAACACCAGCAGCAGCCCGATTTGCAGGCCGAGCACGGTGGCGCTGGCCTTGCGCAGGCCGTAAGCGAGGCCGTGCGACATCGCCATCACGGCGCCGGAGCCGGGAGAAATCGCGATCAGCGTACCGGCGAAGACGAACGTAATCCAGGTGGCAAAAGTCATGCGGGGGACAGGGAATGGGGAACTTCAGGGAGGAAAGGGACGCCGCGTGGCGCGGCAAGGCGGGCGCGGTCTGGCGCCAGGCCAGCCGCGTCCGCCGGGGTGACGCTTACTTCTTCTTTGGGTTGACCGCGGCCTTCAGGGTCGCGCCAGCCGAGAATTTTGGCGACTTCGAAGCGGCGATCTTGATCGCTTCGCCGGTCGATGGATTGCGGCCCTTGCGTGCGGCGCGCTTGGCGACCGAGAAGGTGCCGAAGCCGGTGATACCAACCGTGTCGCCCTTTTTCAGACGCTCGGTGATGATATCGATGACCGTGTTGATCGCGCTGTTGGCTGCGGCGCCGGACATCTCGGTGCGCTTCGCAAATTCTGCAATCAGTTCGCCTTTTTTCATAACTAACCTCCAAGTTGAAAGAGCGGGAAGATTAGCATAAATATTGCTCTGTGCAACAATTTCTCGAACGACCACGCGAAAGTAAGCCCGGCTGTGACTGGATCGCGACGATTTTGCGCCTTCGCTGCGACGCGATTTCGACCAATCGACGAGCGGCGACAACACCAGGGTCAGGTCCGGCGGACCTGACCCTCAAAGGCGTCAGGCGGCTGCCGCGGGATTGGCCAGGCGGGTGCGCAGCGCCGCGTTGATCAGGGTCTGGTAGCCCTTGCCGCTCTGCTCGGACAGCGAGCGGAACTGCGACAGCACCTCGTCGTCGAGGTAGATGGTGATGCGGGTTTTGCGCTTGACCTGGCGCACCGGGCGCGCGGTTTGAGTGGATGGCTGGCAGTCGGTATTCATCATGGTTCCCCCTGGGTGGTGGCCTGCTGCCGTAGCGCAGCGGGCCAGTGAGACAACTATACGTATCCCGGCGCGGCGCTGGGACGGAAAGCGACGAGTTGCGGTTTTCGGGGAATGAATGGCAGATTTCGCGGCTGGCCGGTGCGCGCGGCAACGTCGGGTAAGATGGTATTTTTTTAATGGATGAGGAGCAGGCAGATGGCTTCAGGCAGTTTGCTGGCATTGATCGACGACATCGCGGCGATCCTCGACGACGTCGCGCTGATGAGCAAGGTCGCGGCCAAGAAAACCGCCGGCGTGCTGGGCGACGACCTGGCGCTCAACGCGCAGCAGGTGTCCGGCGTCGACGCCGACCGCGAGCTGCCGGTGGTGTTCGCGGTGGCGCTCGGCTCGCTCAAGAACAAGGCGATCCTGGTGCCGGCCGCGCTGGCGATCAGCGCCTTCGCGCCGTGGGCGATCACGCCGCTGCTGATGCTGGGCGGGACCTTCCTGTGCTACGAAGGCTTCGAAAAGCTGGCGCACAAGTACCTGCACAGTCCCGAAGAGGACAAGCAGCACCACGCCGACCTGGTGCAGGCAGTGTGCGACGACTCGGTCGACCTGGTGGCGCTGGAGAAGGACAAGATCAAGGGCGCGGTGCGCACCGATTTCATCCTGTCGGCCGAGATCATCGTGATTTCGCTGGGCACGGTCGCCGGCGCGCCGTTCAGCCAGCAGGTCGCCGTGCTGGCCGCGATCGCGGTGGTGATGACGGTCGGCGTGTACGGCCTGGTGGCGGGCATCGTCAAGCTCGACGACGCCGGCCTGTACCTGACGCAGAAGCGCAATGGCGCGCTGCGCCGCATCGGCCAGGCGTTGCTGGTGGGCGCGCCGCTGCTGATGAAGACCTTGTCGGTGGTGGGCACGGCGGCCATGTTCATGGTGGGCGGCGGCATCCTGATGCACGGGGTGCCGGCGCTGCACCACTTCGTCGACAGCGCGGCGGCGGGCGCCGGCAGTGTGGCCGGCGTCGGGCCGGTGCTCAGATTCGTCACGCCGGCGGCGATCGACGGAGTGGCCGGCGTCATCGCGGGCGCCGCGGCGCTGCTGGTGGTGACGATCGCGATGAAGATTTTCAAGCGGCGCTGACACCGGGGACCAGGCGTCCCCGTCGCTCCGGCGGGCCTGACCCCAGGTGTTGGGCCGCGGCTCCGCGCAACCTTACGCGGAACTGACGCGCCTGTTGTAATTGTTGTTATTGAAGCCCAGAAATGTTGTCATGAATTGACTTTAGTAAACACGTGTAAGAGTATCAATTGAGAACGTGTTTTCGCTATAAGAGCTCCGTGTTCAATAGAGGGCTCCTTCATTCATTATCAACAAGGGAAGATAACAAATGCAGAATCAGTTCGTGCCCAGGAAACAAGTAATCGCCGTCGCCATCGCGTCGCTGTTCGCCGGCGGCGCCTTCGCCCAGACCGCGCCGGCCACCGACACCAGCGCCACCGTCGTCGTCACCGGCACCCGCGTGGCCAACCGCACCGCGCTCGACACCGCCGCTCCGGTCGACGTCATCTCCGCCGACCAGTTGAAAAACGCCGGCACCACCGAAATCAACCAGGCGCTGTCGGTCGCCCTGCCGTCGCTGAACTTCCCGCGTCCCGGCCTGACCGACGGCACCGACACCGTGCGCCCTGCCACGCTGCGCGGCCTCGCGCCCGACCAGACCCTGGTGCTGGTGAACTCGAAGCGGCGCCACTCGTCGGCGCTGGTCAACGTCAACGGCACCATCGGCCGCGGCTCGGCCTCGGTCGATATGAACACCATCCCGACCGCGATCGTGCGCAACATCGAGGTGCTGCGCGACGGCGCCTCGGCGCAGTACGGTTCGGACGCGATCGCGGGCGTGATCAACGTGCGCCTGCGCACCGATCGCGACGGCGGCGGCGCCTCCGTGACCTACGGCGCCCGGATCACCGATTACGACGTCACGGCCGACGTGCCGCCTGCCGGCGCCAACTACGGCGCCGCGCCCGCCTCGCGCAAGCTGACCGACGGCAAGACCGGCACGGTCAGCCTGTGGAAGGGCCTGCCCTGGGGCGACAGCGGCTTCGTGACCATCGCCGCCGAGTACAAGCTGCAAGCCCACACCGAGCGCAGCGGCTACGACATGCGCCCGGCCTACGCCAAGGTCAACGGCGCGTTCGACGGCCGCGAAGCGACCTTCAACCGCTTCGACACCTGGTACGGCGAACCGGAAATGCGCCAGGCCACGCTGTTCGCCAACGCCGCCAATCCGCTGGGCGGCGGAGTCAAGCTCTACGGCTGGGCCAGCTATCAGAACCGCGACGCCAAGTCGGCGGCCAACATCCGGCGCGCGGTGCAGGACCAGAACATCGCCTCGATCTACCCGGACGGCTTCATCCCGTTCATCAAGCCGAACGTGCAGGACTACGCCGCGACCGGCGGCATCACCACCGTGATGGGCGACTGGGACGTCGACGCCTCGGTCGGCTACGGCAAGAACGACATGCAGTTCGATCTGGAAAACACCCTGAACCGCTCGATCGGCCCGACCAGCAAGACCGCGTTCGACGCCGGCAGCTTCTGGTATGACCAGCTGGTGTTCAACCTGTCGGCGGTGCGCTCGGTGGCGGTGGACAGCCTGGCCTCGCCGCTGAACGTGGCGGTCGGCGCCGAAGTGCGGCGCGAAGGCTATGAGCTGGTGGCGGGCGAGCCGGACTCGTACCGCAACGGCGGCGTGCTGTCCGCCGGCGGCGTGTTCCTGGCCGGCGCGCAGGGCTTCCCGGGCTACCGTCCGAGCGACGCCAGCAAGTCGCACCGCACCGCGTCGGGCGTGTTCGCCGACTTCGAGGCAAACGTGACCAAGCAGCTGCTGGCATCGTTCGCGGTGCGCGGCGAGCATTACTCGGATTACGGCAACAGCCTGGCGGGCAAGCTGGGCGGGCGCTTCGACTTCAGCCCGATGTTCGCGCTGCGCGGCTCGGTGCAGAACGGCTTCCGCGCGCCGTCGCCGCAGCAGCAGAACTTCTCGGCGACGTCGACCAACTTCATCGGCGGCGTCCCGTTCGACATCACCACTTTCCGTCCGACCGACCCGGTGGCGGCGGTGCTGGGCGCCAAGCCGCTGCACGCCGAGAAGTCGCTCAACCTGTCGCTCGGCGGCGTGATGCGCTTCGGTAAAGCCAGCCTGACGGTCGACGCCTACCGCATCAAGATCCGCGACCGCATCGTGCTGTCGGAGAACCTGATCGAGTCGACCGTCCCGGGCATCAACAACTTCGTCAAGGCGCGCGGCTTCGCCGGCTCGGGCGGCGGACGCTTCTTCATCAACGGCGTCGACACCACCACCGACGGCGTCGACGTGGTGTTCAACGTGCCGTTCAATGCTGACAACGCGGGCAAGTTCGACCTGACCCTGGCGGCCAACATCAACAGCACCGAAGTGACCAAGCTGCCGGCCGTGGCCGAGCTGTCCGGGTTCACGCCGGCGCCGATCCTGTTCGGCCGCGTCAACACGCTGACGTTCGAGAAGGGCACGCCGAAGAACAAGCTGTCGGCCAACCTGAACTGGAAGATGGGCGAGTGGGGCGCGACCGCGCGCGCCACCCGCTACGGCGAGGCGCTCAATCCTGGCGTCACCGCCGCCGGCGACCTGTGGCTGTCGGCCAAAACGCTGGTCGACCTCGAGGCGCGTTATGCGCTCAACGCGAAGGCCATGCTGGCGGTCGGTGCGGACAACGTGTTCGACGTGTATCCGGACCGCTTCCCGCCAAACCTGAACACCACCGGCGCGGCGATGTTTTCGAACTACTCGCCGTTCGGTCGTTCCGGACGCTTCGTGTACGCCCGGGTGAATTACAACTTCTAACGGGAAGGCGGGGTCAGGTCCGTCGGACCTGACCTCGTTTTGCACCTTACACGTTGCTGGTCACGGCACGGCTGCAGCACTGGCGCCGACAAAACCGGGGTCAGGTCCATGGGACCTGACCCTGACTCCTCAAGCCACCTTCGGGTGGCTTTTTTTTGTCAACGCTCAGAAGTGCTAGTGGCGATGGTTGCACCCTCGCGGTAAAAATGAATGTGACATTTGGTTCGCATGAATTGTTCGGCGTGCGCACGGGTCGACTTCACTCACCGAGAGGGGGACACCGCATGAATTTCCACACCGCGCGCTGGCGAAGCGGCGCCATGGGCGTCGCCTTCGGCCTGTCGATTTCCTCCGCCGCCTGCGCGCAAAGTTCCGAAGGATCGATCTACGGCCGCGCCAGGCCCGGCGCCAAGGTCACCATCACCAGCACCGACACCGGCAGCACGCGCCAGGTCACCGTCGGCGCGGACGGCGCCTTCAGCGCCGCGAAACTGCCGCCCGGCGCCTACCGCGTGAGCAGCGACGGCGTCGCCAGCCAGGACGTCGAGGTCGCGATCGGCTCGGGCACCGCGGTATCGCTGATCGCCGGTCCGGAGACCATCGTCGTCCGCGTCGCGCGGCGGCGCGCCGCCATCGACGTCGCCAGTGTCGAATCGAACACGGTGTTCAACGCCGAGCAGATGGCCGCACTGCCGGTGGCGCGCGACGTCAACGCGATCGCCTTGCTGGCGCCGGGCGCAGTGAAGGGCGATCCCGACCTCGGCGGCGGCGGCCTGCCGGCCTTCGGCGGCGCGTCGGTAGCGGAAAACGGCTACTACATCAACGGCTTCGACGTCACCAACATCCGCAACTTCCTCTCGTACGCCAACCTGCCGTTCGACGCCATCGGCGCCGAGCAGATCAAGAGCGGCGGCTACGGCGCCGAGTTCGGGCGCTCGCTGGGCGGCGTGATCAGCATCGTCACCAGGCGCGGCGCCAACAGCTGGAAGGGCGGCGGCGCGCTGTACTGGTCGCCCGCCTCGCTGCAAGCGCGCGGCAAGAACGTCGCCAACCTCGACCCGGAATTCGTCGGCACCTACACCGTGTTCGAGCGCGAGAGCCGCGACCGCGAATTGAGCTACAACGTGTACGCGGGCGGGCCGGTCGTCAAGGATAAGCTGTTCATCTTCGCGCTGGCCGAGGGCCGCGGCGACAAGTCGGACCGCTTCGGCCAGAACGGCAGCGTGGCGACGCGTTCGCATCACCCGAACGGCATGGTGAAGATCGATTTCACGCCGGCCGGCGAGCACCGCGTGGAATTTACCGGCATCACGCACAAGCGCGAAACGGAGGTCTTCGACTACCTTGCGCTGCCCGGCGCCGACTACCCGACCAGCCATGTCGGCACGGCCGAACGCAGCACGCTGGCGTCGGGCGGCCACACGCTGATCGCCAAGTACACCGGCTACCTGACCGACAGGCTCACCTTGTCGGTGCTGGGCGGCCGGGTGGAGGACATGGCGCAGAAGACCACCGGCGCGCGGGTATCGTCGCTTGGCTGTCCGATGGTCCTCGATGTCGACTTCTCGCGGCTTGGCTGCTGGAAGGAAGGCACGCGCGCGCGCGATCCGGCGGCGCCCGACGACAAGGATGCCCGCAAGGCGTTCCGCATCGACGCCGACTATGTGCTCGGCGCGCACGCGCTGCGCGCCGGGATCGATTCGCAGAAGTTCACCTCCTCGGCGGCCGGCAGCACCTTTTCGGGCGATGTCCTGTGGCTGTACGAACAGGCGAACGAGGAAGGCACGGTCAACGGCGTGGTCGGCGCCACCACGCCCGGCGGCGTGTATGTGAGCCGGAACCTGAACCGCACGACGTCGGGGACCTACGAGGTGGCGAACAAGGCCTGGTACCTCGAGGACAGCTGGCAGGCGACCACGAACCTGCTGCTGTATGGCGGCCTGCGTTTCGAATCGTTCGACAACAAGAACCGCAACGGCGCCAGCTTCGTCAGGGCCGATCGACTGCGCGCGCCGCGGCTCGGCTTTTCGTGGGATGTCGGCGGCGACGCCACGACCAAGGTGTACGGCAATGCGGGGCGCTATTACATCCCGGTGGCGTCGAACACCAACATCCGCTCGACCCGCGCCGAGCTGTCCGACATCCGCTTCTACAATTTCACCAGCCGCGATCCGGTCACCGGCGCGCCGCTGGGGCTGAGCGCCGAAATCGGCGACGCGCTGGTAATCAGCAATGCCGAAGTGACGCAGCCGGAGAAGATCGCCGACGCCAACCTGAAGCCGATGTCGCAGGACGAATTCATCCTCGCGTTCCAGCGCGCGTTTGCAAAAGACTGGACCTTCGGGGTGAAGGGCATCTACCGCAAGCTGCGGAACGGGATGGACGACTACTGCTCGCACCTGGCCTTCGAACGCTGGGCCGCGGACAACGGCCATCCGAACTTCGATTCGAGCACGATGGCGGGGTGCGCGATCGTCAATCCGGGCAACGACGTCACGCTCAATGTCGACCTGGATAACAATGGCCAGCTGACCCGGACCACTTTGCCCGCCAGCTACATCGGGCTGGAAAAGTACCGGCGCACTTACAAGGCGCTGGAATTCACGCTGGAGCGCCCGTTCGACGGCAAGTGGGGGCTCAGCGCATCGTACGTGCTGTCGAAGAGCCAGGGCACGGCCGAGGGGTATGTGAACTCGATCATCAACCAGGAAGACGCCGGCGTGTCGCAGGACTTCGATTTCCCGTCGCTCACAAGGGGCAGCGACGGCTACCTGGCCAACGACAGGCGCCACGTGATCAAAGCCTACGGCAACTACATGCTCAACGACCGGATGCGGATCGGCTTCAACGCGACCGTCGCCTCGGGCCGGCCGCGGAGCTGCATCGGCTTTGTGCCGTTCACCGCGCCGGATTATTCGGATGCAGCCGGCTATTCGGTGGCGTCGTCGTTCTACTGCGTCAACGCGCAAGGCGTGAGCGAACTGCACCAGCGCGGCACGTTTGGACGCACGCCGTGGACTTCGTCGCTGGACTTGAGCCTGGCCTACATCCCGAAGTTCAACGGGCGCAAGCTGACGATCCAGCTCGACGTGTTCAACGTGTTCAACCAGCAGCGCGTGACCGAAGTGAACGAAACGGGCGACTTCAGCCGGTCGACGACGAGCGAGTCGGAAGGGCGGGCCAGCCTGAATTACCTGCAGCCGACGTCGTTCCAGGCGCCGCGCTCGGTGCGCATGACCGCCCGCTACGAGTTTTAGCCAAGATAGCTGTCGTCCCTGCGAAGGCAGGGACCCATGCTGAGCACGCACTGACTTTTTGGCTCGCTCAGCATGGGTGCCAGCCTTCGCTGGCACGACGATCGGGCTATTTGCCGGCCGGCGGCTCCCACAACTCCACGCGCACGCCCTCCGGATCGGTGACCCAGCCGAACTTGCCCATTTCCTCCGACACGTCCGTCTTGTCGTCCACCTGGCAGCCTTCAGCGCGCAGTGCGCCCAGCAGCGCGTCGAGGTCGGCGACGCGGTAATTGATCATGAATTGCGACGGTCCCTTGAAGTGATCGCTGTCGGCTTCGAACGGGCTCCACACGGTGGTGCCGGCGCCGCTCGGATTGGCCGGCGACTGCCACCGGAACACCGCACCGCCCCACACCTCGAGCGATATGCCCAGGTGCACCCGGTACCACTCGCGCAGCTTTTCCGGATCTTTCGCCTTGAAAAAGACCCCACCGATGCCGGTGACCCGCGTGAATTCATTCGTGGACATATTGTTCCCTTGTTGAGTTGACACGCAATCATATTCCCGGATCAACACAAAACCAAGGGTCGCGTTGCCGCGCCGATAAGCTGCCGGGAAAGCACTTGTTTTGTCTGCACAAAATCAAAAACCGCCGCGCCGATTCTCACCACAATGCAACTGTCGTTTCCACACGGAAACTCTCTTACCCAACGAGGCAACCGACATGGACTCACCGAAACTGCAACGCCGCTCCTTCCACGCCGCCGCGCTCGGCATGCTGCTGGGCGCGATGGCGCCGGCCGGTGCGGCGGCCATCGCGTCGCCGGCGCCCGCGAGGCCGAAGACCTTCGTGCTGGTGCACGGCGCCTGGTACGGCGGCTGGTGCTGGGAGAAAGTGGCGCAGGCGCTGCGCGCGCAAGGCCATGCCGTCACCACGCCGACCTGCCCGGGCCTGGGCGAGCAGTCGCACCTGCTGTCGAAGGACATCTCGCTGACCACCTTCATCACCAGCATCACCAACCACATCCTGTTCGAAAACGTCAGCGACGTGATCCTGGTCGGCAGCGGCTTCGGCGGCGTGGTGATCAGCGGCGTGGCCGACCGCATTCCGCACCTGATCAAGCAGATGGTGTACGTCGACGCGATGGTGCTGGCGAGCGGCCTGTCGGTGTTCGAAGCGCAGCCGGCGGCGGTGACGCGCAAGCGGCTCGAGCAGGTCGCCAGCGCCGGCAAGGGCGTGGCGATTCCAGTGCCGCCGCCGAGTTCCTACGGCATCCGCGACAAGGCCACGCTGGAATGGGTCAGCGCGCGCCTGACGCCGCATCCGGTCGGCACCTATGAGGAGAAGCTGGTGCTGGCCAATCCGCTGGGCAACGGCCGGCCGCGCATCTACGTCGATTGCGTCGCGTCGCCGTTCGAGCCGCTGGTGGAGGTGAAGAAAACCCTGCGCGGCCAGGCCGGCTGGAACTGGGTCGAGCTCGACACGCACCACGATCCGATGATCACCGATCCGAAGATGCTGTCGGATTTCCTGGCGACCGTCTGAACCTTGTTTGCCTCGGCGCTGTTCCTGGATCGCGCCGGCGGCCTGTTGCCGCGCAAAACTATTTCTCACGAAGTCATCCCATCTGTCGGATTTCGAACGGAACCGCACGCGTGTTCGTGCTATTAGTTTGAATCGCAGAAAAATGTAGCTGACTTTGGAAAATCGATGACTGTTCAAGCAAGTGATATGTCTCCGTGTCTGGCCGGTGGAGGACAGGCAGGTGAAATCCTGCGCGCGCTTGACTGGCCCGCATCGCCGCTCGGCGTGCCGGCCAGCTGGCCGCAGCCTTTGTGCACCATGGTCGCACTCATGCTGAGCTCCAAATTTCCGATGTTCGTCGCCTGGGGCCCGGAACTGGTGTTCCTCTACAACGATGCCTACGGGGAGATTCTCGGCGCCAAGCATCCGACTGCGGCCGGCGGCCTTTTTCAGGAAATCTGGCAGGAGATCTGGAGTGACATTCAACCAATCGTCGCTGACGCGATGGAGGGCAGATCGAGCTTCTTCACGAACATGCCGCTGACCATACAACGCAACGGCCGGCCCGAAGAAGCGTGGTTTACCTTTTCCTATTCGCCGGTGCGGGACGAAACCGGTTCGGTCGGCGGCATGTTTTGCGCGGTTGCGGAAACGACCGACCAAGTGCTCGGCGAGCGCCATCGCGTCGAAGAAAACCGGCGACTGCGCCACCTGTTCCAGCAGGCGCCCGGCATCATCGCCTCGCTGGTCGGCCCCGAGCACACGTTCGAGCTGGCCAACGACGCCTACCTGACGCTGCTCGGCAAAACGGAAGTCGTCGGCCTCACGGTGCGGCAGGCGATCCCCGAGCTGGAGGGCCAGGGCTTCCATGAACTGCTCGACAAGGTCTACCAGACCGGCGAGGCTTTTCTCGGGCATGAGGTGCCGGTGATGCTGAAGCGCGGCACGGACCAGGAATTGGAAGAGAGGTTCGTCAACTTCATCTACCAGCCCACCTTCGACCATCGCGGCCAGGTGACCGGTATTTTTGTCGAAGGCAGCGACGTGACCGACGCGGTCAGGGCGCAGAAGGCTGTGCGCGACAGCGAGCTGCGCCTGCGCCAGCTGGCCAACACCATTCCCCAGCTGGCGTGGATGGCCGAGACCGACGGCATCGTCCATTGGTACAACGATCGCTGGCTTGAATTCGCCGGCACCTCGCACGATGAAATGATGGAGAGCGGCTGGATGTCGATTGTCCACCCCGACGACGTCGACGCGCTGACCAGCCTGTGGCGGCTTGCGGCCGACTCGGGCGAACTGTACGAAGCCACCGGCCGCCTGCGCGCGCGCAGCGGCGCGTATCACACCTTCTTCATCCGCGCGGCGCCTTTGCGCGACGAGGCCGGCGACATCGTGCGCTGGTTCGGCACCAATACCGATGTCACGCCCTTGCACACCGCGCAGGACAAGCTGCGCGCGGCCGACCGCCGCAAGGACGAATTTTTGGCCATGCTCGCCCACGAGTTGCGCAATCCGCTGGCGCCGATCGCCAGCGCCGCGGAACTGCTGCAGCACGCGTCGGGCAATGCGGCGCTGGTGCAGAAAACCAGCCGGGTGATCGCGCGCCAGGTCGACCACATGTCGAAGCTGGTGGAAGACCTGGTCGACGTGTCGCGCGTCACGCGCGGGCACATCGCGTTGCGCAACGAAAACCTGCGCATCAACGACGTGCTGCAGGAGGCGATCGAGCAGACCCGCCCGCTGGTCGAAACCAAAGGCCAGGTGTTCGTCGCAGACACGGCGGGCGCCGACTACATCGTCTATGGCGACAAGACCAGGCTCATTCAAATTTTCGCCAACATCCTGAACAACGCCGCGAAGTACACGCCGAACGGCGGCGCCATCGCGTTGCGCCTGGCGGCGAACGCGGAACGCGTGCAGGTGACGGTGCAAGACAGTGGCGCGGGGATCACCACGACGCTGCTGCCGCATATCTTCGAACTATTTACGCAGGGCGAACGGTTGCCGGATCGCGCGCAGGGCGGCCTCGGTCTCGGGCTGTCGCTGGTCAAGCGGCTGGTCGAACTGCACGGCGGAACCGTGTCGGCGGCCAGCGCCGGCAAGGGGCTCGGCAGCACATTCACCGTGGACTTGCCGCGCGCGCGGACGGAGCCGGTAGCGGATATCGTCGAACCCGACGTCGTGCGCCGTCCTATGGAGCACTCGCTGCTGGTGGTCGACGACAACGTCGATGCCGCGCAAACGCTGGCCATGCTGCTGGAGTCGGAAGGCTACAAGGTGGCTGTCGCCCATACGGCCAAGGAAGCGCTCGAGGCGGGACAGCGGCTGTCGCCGACGGTGCTGTTCGTGGACATTGGCCTGCCCGACATGGACGGCCACATGCTCGCGCGCGAAATGCGCGAGATGGCGGCAACCAGCAATTCCTGCCTGGTGGCGCTGACCGGCTATGGCCAGCCAGAGGATCGGCAGAAAGCGAAGGATGCGGGCTTCGATGAGTTCATGGTGAAGCCCGCCAGCCTCGCAGGAATGCTCAGCGTAATTGCGGAGGCGACAGAAGCGGCGAATCGGTAGATGTCGGAGTGGATCGCGCCCGTCAACTGGCACGCGATCCGCTCAACATTGCGGCCTGGAGGGAGATTTACTCCACCGTTACCGACTTCGCCAGGTTGCGCGGCTTGTCGACGTCGGTGCCGCGTGCCAGCGCCGTGTGATACGCCAGCAGCTGCAGCGCCGCCACGTGCAGGATCGGCGACAGCAGGCCGTAGTGCTCCGGCAGGCGGATCACGTGCAGCCCATCGCCCGAGGTGATGCGCGAGTCGACGTCGGCGAACACGTACAGCTGGCCGCCGCGCGCGCGCACTTCCTGCATGTTCGACTTCAGCTTTTCCAGCAGCGCGTCGTTCGGCGCGATCGTCACCACCGGCATCTCTTCGGTCACCAGCGCCAGCGGGCCGTGTTTCAGCTCGCCCGCCGGATAGGCCTCGGCGTGGATGTACGAGATTTCCTTCAGCTTCAACGCGCCTTCCAGCGCGATCGGGTAGTGGATGCCGCGGCCCAGGAACAGCGCGTTTTCCTTGCGCGCGAAATCGTCGGCCCAGGCCATGATCTGCGGCTCGAGCGCCAGCACCGCCGCCAGCGCGACCGGCAGGTGGCGCATCTGCTTCAGGTAGGTCGCCTCTTCCTCGTCGCTTAGACGCTCGTTCACCTGCGCCAGCGTCAAGGTCAGCAGGAACAGCGCGGCCAGCTGGGTGGTGAAGGCCTTGGTCGACGCGACGCCCACTTCGACCCCGGCGCGGGTGATGTAAGCGAGCGCACACTCTCGCACCATGGCGCTGGTGGCCACGTTGCAGATGGTCAGGGTGTGCTGCATGCCGAGGCTGCGCGCGTGCTTGAGCGCGGCCAGCGTGTCGGCCGTTTCGCCCGATTGCGTGATCGTCACAACCAGCGTGTTCGGATGCGGCACGCTGTCGCGGTAGCGGTATTCGCTGGCGATCTCGACGGCGACCGGCACCTTGGCCACCGATTCGATCCAGTACTTGGCGGTCAGGCCGGCATAGTAGCTGGTGCCGCAGGCCAGGATCAGCACGCGGTCGATCTGCTTGAATACTTTATAGGCGTTGTCGCCGAACAGCTCCGGCATGATGCCGGTGACGCCTTCGAGCGTGTCGCCGATCACGCGCGGCTGCTCGAAGATTTCCTTCTGCATGTAGTGGCGGTACGGGCCCAGCTCGGCCGCGCCGGTGTGCGCGTGCACGGTCTTGACTTCGCGCGTGACGGGACGGCCGTCGACGTCGGCGATCCAGTAGCGGCCCAGCTGCAGGTCGACCACGTCGCCTTCTTCCAGGTAGATGATCTGGTCGGTGGTGCCGGCCAGCGCCATCGCGTCCGAGGCGACGAAATTCTCGCCCTGGCCGACGCCGACGATCAGCGGCGAACCCTGGCGCGCGGCCACCACGCGGTGCGGCTCCTCGCGGCAGAATACGGCGATGGCGTAGGCGCCGTGCAGGCGCTTGACTGCCTGCTGCACCGTGTCGAACAGGTCGCCGTTGTACATCTGGTCGACCAGGTGGGCGATCACTTCGGTGTCGGTCTGGCTGGTGAAGTGGTAGCCGGCCGCCTGCAGCTCGGCGCGCAGCTGGTCGTGGTTTTCGATGATGCCGTTGTGGACCAGCGCGATGCGCGCCGATTCTTCGGTCGGCGAAAAGTGCGGGTGCGCGTTGTGCGAAGCCGGCGCGCCGTGCGTAGCCCAGCGGGTGTGGGCGATGCCGGTGAAGCCTTCCAGGTGCGCCGTCGCCATCTGCGATTCCAGCTCGGCCACACGCGCGGTGCTGCGCGAACGCTGCAGGCGGCCGTCCACGTGCAGTGCGACTCCGCAGGAATCGTAGCCCCGGTACTCGAGGCGCTTCAGTCCTTCGATCAGGATAGGGGTGATATTACGCTGCGCTACTGCGCCGACGATGCCGCACATGGGAGCCTCATTTGAATAATTTGCAATGGAAGTATCCTAGATGAACTACTATGAAATAAGCTTTCTAAATAACGGCCTTTTCGTTATATTATTTCATGAAGCAATATGACTGAAATATTGTTTCATATTTGCGTACAAAATGAACGAAACAGAAAGAAACGGCATGGAAAACCTGACCACGCAGCTAGACGATGTCGATCGTCGCATCCTGAATGCGCTTCAGCTTGACGCATCGCACACCAACGCCGAGCTGGCGGAACTTGTGCACGTCTCGGCGCCCACCTGCCTGCGCCGGGTCAAGCACCTGACCGAGGCCGGGGTCATCGAGCGCCAGGTCGCCATCGTCGCGCCGGCCAAGGTGGGCGCCGGCCTGTGCGCCATCGTCGAGATCTCGCTGGATATCCAGGCGGCCGAGCGGATGGCGCAGTTCGAGGCGCTGGTCGCCGCCGAAGACGCGGTCTTGCAGTGCTATCGGGTCGCGCCCGGCCCCGACTTCGTGCTGGTGGTGCAAGTGGCCGACATGCCGGCCTACCATGCACTGGCGCACCGGATGTTCGCCACCCACGCCAACGTGCGCAATGTGAAAACTTACTTCTCCACCTTCCGCAGCAAGTTCGAGACGCGCATCGCGGTGTGAATTCGTTAGCGATTGCCGAAGCGGCCGGAATGGGGGGATGGGATTGGGAGGCATGCGGCTGCGCCAACCCGGGGTCAGGTCCGTCGGACCTGACCCCAGGCCTCGGGCGGCGGCGTCGAAAGCACGGAAACGCCACCGGTCAGATAAAGATGGGGACCAGGCGTCCCCACTTTGGGATCACTTCTTCACTTTGACCGGCCGCTGCCAGCTGTCGATCGTCATCTGCTTGGCGCGCGAAATCGTCAGTTTGCCGGCCGGCGCATCCTTGGTCAGCGTGGTCCCGGCGCCCAGCGTCGCGCCTTTGCCCACCGTCACCGGCGCCACCAGCTGCGAATCGCTGCCGATGAAGGCGTCGTCCTCGATCACGGTGCGGTGCTTGTTCACCCCGTCGTAATTGCAGGTGATCGTGCCGGCGCCGATATTCACGCGCGAGCCGACCGTCGAATCGCCGACATACGCCAGGTGATTGGCCTTGCTGTGCGCGGCGATGGTGCTGTTCTTCACTTCGACGAAGTTACCGATGTGGACATCCTCACCAAGCTCGGCGCCCGGACGCAGCCGCGCATACGGCCCGATCTGCGATTTCGGCCCGACCTGCGCGCTCTCGATGTGGCAGAACGGCTTGATCTGCGCGCCCGCCGCGATGGTCGCATTGACGATCACGCTGTGCGCGCCCACCGACACGCCGTCGGCCAGCTCCACTTTGCCTTCGAACACGCAGCCGACGTCAATCGTCACATCGCGCCCGCACACCAGCGTGCCGCGGATGTCGATGCGCGCCGGATCCATCAAGGTCACGCCCTGCTCGAGCAGCTTCTTCGCCAGATTGAGCTGGTGCTGGCGTTCCAGTTCGGCCAGCTGCACCTTGCTGTTCACGCCCGCCACTTCCCACTCGGCCGACGGCTGCGCCGACACCACCGGCACGCCGTCCGCGACCGCGCGCGCGACGATGTCGGTCAGGTAGTACTCGCCCTGCGCGTTCTTGTTCTCCAGCGTGGCCAGCCACTCTTTCAGCTTGACCGTCGGCGCGACGATGATGCCGCTGTTGATTTCGCGGATCGCGCGCTCGGCTTCGGTGGCGTCCTTCTCCTCGACGATGCGCACGATGGCGCCGTTCTCGCGCACGATGCGGCCCAGCCCGAACGGGTTGGCCTGCTCCACCGTGAGGATGCCCAGCTTGTCGTTGCCGGCCGCGTCGACCAGCGCGCGCAGCGAGTCCGCCGACGTCAGCGGCACGTCGCCGTACAGGATCAGGGTCGGCGCCTCGTCGTCCAGTTGCGGCGTCGCCTGCATCACCGCGTGGCCGGTGCCCAGTTGCGGCTCCTGCAGCGCGGTGTCGATCTCGGCGTGCTCGCCTTTGTTCTGTAATTTGACGTGCTCAGGCACCGCTGCGCCGCCGTGACCGTAAATCACGCATAATTTGCTTGGTGAAAGTTCACGCGCGGTATCGATCACGTGTTGCAGCAGCGGCTTGCCTCCCAGGGGGTGCAATACTTTTGGCAGGGCGGACTGCATCCGCTTGCCCATGCCGGCGGCGAGGATGACAACGTTCATGGTGATCAATTGAGAGAGTTGTATAGATGAAAAAGTTTAACACGCAACACACCGTCGCGAGCCGTCTGCGCACGCTGTTCCTGATCGCGCTCATGGCGCTGGCCGCCGGCTGCAGCACGATCCGCTTCACCTACAACCACGGCGACGACCTGTTGTACTGGTGGCTGAACACCTATCTGGACCTCGATTCCGACCAGTCCAGCTGGATCAAGAAGGACATCGACAACCTGTTCGTCTGGCACCGCAAGACCCAGCTGCACGACTACGCGCAGCTGCTGGCGAACGGCCAGCGCCAGCTCGCCGCCGGCATCACGGCGGCCGACCTGAAGGCCGATTACAAGGACATCATGGCGCGCTCCGAGCTGCTGGCGTACAAGGCGCTGCCCGAAATCGCCGACCTGGCGCGCTCGGTCAAGCCGGAGCAGATCGCGCAGCTGGAGAAGAAGTTCGCCAAGAATAATGAGGATTACCGCCGCAAGTTCATGCGCGGCGACCAGGAGGACCAGCAGAAGGCGCGCTTCAAGAAGTCGATGGAGCAGTTCGACCTGTGGTTCGGCCGCTTCAGCTCCGAACAGGAGGCGGTGCTGCGCAAGGCGTCCGACGCGCGCATCCTCGACAACAATATCTGGCTCGACGAACGCGTGCGGCGCCAGAAACGCATCGTCGCGCTGCTGCGCAAGGTGCAGCAGGAGAAGTTGAGCAAGGACGCCACGGTCAGCGAGCTGCACAAGCTGGTCAAGGAATTGTTCGACCGGTTCGAGGCGCCCGAGCGCAAGGCCTTTTTCGACACCTACACCGACCAGACCATCCAGATGATCCTGACCGCGGTGAGGATCGCCACGCCGGAGCAGAAGGCCCACGCGCAAAAGCGCATGCAGGGATGGATCGAGGACTTCGGCAAGCTGGCCAACGACCCGCAGCGCTAGCGCGAATGCTATAGTGCCGCCCATGCAAAAAAAGCCCGCCAAAGTGCCGGTCCACCGGCCGCCTCCGCCCAAGCACGTCCGCATCATCGGCGGCGCATGGAAACGCACCCAGCTGCCGGTGCTCGACGCGCTCGGCCTGCGCCCGACGCCGGACCGCGTCCGCGAAACCGTCTTCAACTGGATCAACCACCTGCGCGACAACGACTGGAGCGGCGCCAATGTGCTCGACCTGTTCGCCGGCAGCGGCGCGCTCGGCTTCGAAGCGGCCAGCCGCGGCGCGCAGTCGGTCGTGATGGTCGACACGCATTCGCCGGTGATCCGCCAGCTCGAGGCGGTCAAGGATAAGCTGCACGCCGACGCCGTGACGCTGCTACGCGCCGACGCCTTGAGCGCGATCCAGTCGATGGCGCTGCGCGGCCAGCGTTTCGACGTGGTGTTCCTGGATCCGCCGTATCAGCAGTCGCTGCTGGAGAAGTCGCTGCCGCTGGTGACCAGGCTGGTGACGCCTGACGCGGTGGTGTACGCCGAATCGGGCACGCCGCTGCCGTTCGGCGACGAGGCGCCCGAGTGGCTGGCGCCGTGGGAGCCGGTGCGCGAGGACAAGGCCGGCATCGTGTTCTACTACCTGCTGCGACTGCGCGCGGCGCAAGCGTAAAATCGGGGTCAGGTCCGGCGGACCTGACCCCAAGGGTTGACGGCGCGGTCAAAACTCCCCCTTCGCTGGGGCAGTTGACCATTTTTCAGGCATAATGCGCGTTCTATATTGGTGCATCACACGAGGGAGCCGCAATGGTTGTAGCCGTTTATCCAGGAACCTTTGACCCGCTCACCCGCGGTCATGAAGATCTGGTGCGCCGCGCGTCCGGACTGTTCGATGGCCTGATCGTCGGCGTCGCCGACAGCAAGAACAAGCGTCCCTTCTTCTCGCTCGACGAACGCCTCGAGATCGCCAACGAGGTGCTGGGCCACTACCCGAACGTGAAGGTCGAGAGCTTCTCCGGCCTGCTCAAGGATTTCGTGCGCAAGCACGACGCCCGCGTCATCGTGCGCGGCTTGCGCGCCGTGTCCGACTTCGAATACGAGTTCCAGATGGCCGGCATGAACCGCTACCTGCTGCCTGACGTCGAAACGCTGTTCCTGACGCCGTCCGACCAGTACCAGTTCATCTCCGGCACCATCGTGCGCGAGATCGCGATCCTCGGCGGCGACGTCTCGAAGTTCGTGTTCCCGTCGGTCGAGCGCTGGCTGATGAAGAAAATCGCCGAGAACAACGCCGCCCCGGCCGCATAAAGAAGAAGCGCAATGGCTTTACTGATTACCGACGACTGCATCAACTGCGACGTGTGCGAGCCCGAGTGCCCGAACGAAGCCATCTACATGGGCGCGGAGATCTACGAAATCGATCCCAACAAGTGCACCGAGTGCGTCGGCCATTTCGATGAGCCGCAATGCCAGCAGGTGTGCCCGGTCAGCTGCATCCCCTTCAATCCGGACTGGCGCGAGAGCCGCGAAGAACTGCTCGCCAAGTACCACGTCCTGACCGCCGCCAAAGCCTGAGCCTCCATTCGTCGTCTTTTCGGCGAGCAAGTGATATATTCACCACACGGTGAAAAGTTCACTTGATAACAACACGGAGACAAGCACAATGGCAACGACAAAATTCGGTTTCAAGGGCCTGCTCGCGGGCTTGCTGATGGCCTGCGCGTTCAGCGCCTCGGCGACGGACGTGAGCGGCGTGAAGTTCGACGAGTCGGCCAAGGTGGCCGGCAAGGACCTGGTGCTGAACGGCGCCGGCCTGCGCACCAAATTCATCATCAAGGTCTACGCGGCCGGCCTGTACCTGACCGAAAAGAAGAACGCCGTGCCGGAAGTGCTCAAGCTCGACGGCCCGCGCCGCATGCAGCTGGTGATGATGCGCGACATCAGCTCGGAAGACTTCGGCCAGGCCTTCATGACCGGGCTGGACCACAACATCGACGCCGGCGAAAAGAGCAAGTACGTCAGCCAGATCAGCAAGTTCGGCGAGCTGTTCGGCAGCATTCCCGGCGTTAAGAAGGGCGACAGGCTGAACATCGACTGGATTCCGGCCAGCGGCACGGTGATCGAGCTGAATGGCAAGAAGCTGGGCGAGCCGATTCCCGACGCCGGCTTCTACAATGCGGTGCTGCGCATTTGGCTGGGCGATCGTCCGGTCGACAGCAGCCTGAAGCCGCAACTGCTGGGCGCCGCCCGCTAAGCCAGCAGAAGGGGGACTAGTTGAAGGGGGTCAGGTCCGCCGGACCTGACCTCAGCCCTTGGGCCGCGGCTCGTGAATGACATCGTAAAAGCAAAAAGCGGCGCCCGGTTTCCCGGCGCCGCTTTTTGATTGGAGCGTGGCCAGCTTAGCCGCGCGCCATCATCGCCCGCAGTTCTGCGGCGTGGCTCGGACCCTGCGACGAATTGATCATCCGTTGCATCAGGCGCGCGTCGCGCAGTTGGCGACGGGCGAGCAGTTCTTCCTTGGTCAGGCGGGGGCGCACAACCAGCACCAGCGCGCGGGCGATACCCGTCAACAGTGGCTTGAAGAACATGGCCAGGCCGGCGAACGCCGACAGGCCGATAACGCCCCGGATCACTGGCATGACCGGGACGTTGGCGGAAGTTTGAAACAGGCTTGCGGAGAAAGACACGATATTCCAGTAAGAATTAGTTGTTGGGCAGAACTATAGTGCAGCGCAACATATAAATCTAATTCCGTTTTCTGATACCGATTATATTGATCGTGAATGGATTTCGGGTATATTTGAGTTTCCGAACCGATCTGCCGACCATTCCATGAGCTTCCTGACGCTAGACCTCAACCTCCTGCGCGTTTTCGACGCCGTCATGACCGAACAGAACCTGACCCGCGCCGCCGGCCACCTGGCGATGACCCAGCCGGCGGTGTCGAACGCGATCAAGCGCTTGCGTGAGAGCCTGGGCGACGACCTGCTGATCCGCACCGCCTACGGCGTCAAGCCGACCCCGCGCGCCGAGCAGCTGTGGCCGGCGGTGCGCTCGGCCCTGTCCGGCCTCGAAGCGGCGGTGATGCCGGAAACCTTCGACGTCTCCAAGACCCACGCCACCTTCCGGATGGCCATGGCCGACGCCACCGCCGCGTTCTGGCTGCCGTCGCTGATGCGCGCGATCGAACTCGAGGCGCCGGGGGTGAATGTGCGCATGGTGCCGCTGACCACGCGCGAGCCGCGGCCGATGCTGCTGCGCGGCGACGTCGACCTTGCCGTCGGCTTCTTCCCGGGCGTCGCGGCGCAGCTGTCGTCGGACACCAGTTCACCGATCCGCCATGAGCGCCTGTATTCGGGGCGCTACGTCTGCGTGATGCGCAAGGACCATCCGCTGGCCAAGGAAGAACTGACGCTCGACCGCTACTGCGCGGCGAACCACCTGCTGGTGAGTTTTTCCGGCCGCGCGCACGGCCTGTCCGACGAGGCGCTGGCGCAGCTGGGCCGCGAGCGGCGCATCCTCCTGACCGTGAATCAGTTCTTCACCGCCGGCCGGGTGGTGGCCAATTCGGACCTGATCACGGTGCTGCCGAAGCACCTGATCGCTTCGACCGGCAATGCCGACGCGCTGGTGTGGCGCGAGCTGCCGTACGACCTGCCGCCGGTGAACATCGACATGCTGTGGCATGAGCGCGACGCCCGCAGCCCGGCGCACGTATGGCTGCGCAAGCACTTCCAGGCGATGGACCTGACGACGTCGGAAGCGCACAAGGTATAGCGCGTTCGGGGTCGCCCGGCGGGTCAGACCTTAGTTTGGAAACAAGCGCCACCATGAAATTTGGAAATTCTCTGGTCAGCGCCAACCTGGCGGAGCTGCATCGGCGGCCGTTATAACCAGCTCGACAAAAAAGTGCATTAAGGATATAAATCGCAATATTGCTTGTTTTTTCTGTCGTGGGGAAATGTATGCTTATCGGTCGAAACTTCATACTGACTGGGTTGGCGTTGTTGCTGCAGGCGACCCCACTGGCCGCGTTGGCGCAGGGCACGCCGGCCAGCCCGGTGGAGAAGGCCAAGGTCGTGTCCCGGCTATACCAGGCAACTTATGGCGCGCAGTTGCGCTGCGACGCTACCCCGCAGTGGGCAAGCCTCGGCAACACGTTGCGACGATTCCATACCACCTACCCTGAACTGATCCAATTATTGGACAGCTCGCCTCACCTGCCTGCGGCCAGAGATAATTTCCATGATTTCCTTGTGGCGAACCCGCCGGCGAAGCTCAATCAACAGGATCTGACGCGGGAGTGCGAAGCGCTGGAGGCGATCCTGCGCTCGCTGATCGATGGTCCGGGCGCGCGTGATGCGGTGGCGGGATACGTCGAGCTGCTCAAAAGCTGACCGACGCCCCTGTTGAAACGCGCTTTATCCCACGCGGCGTGATTTACCGGATCGGTAGCTTGGTCGTATTCTTGACCTCTTCCATCACCGCGTACGTGTGCGTCTCGCGCACGCCTTTCTGCAGCAGTGTCTTGCCGAGCTGCCGTACGACCTGGCGGCGGTGAACATCGACATGCTGTGGCATGAGCGCGACGCCCGCAGCCCGGCGCACGTGTGGCTGCGCAAGCACTTCCAGGCGATGGACCTGACGACGTCGGAAGCGCACAAGGCGTAGTCGAGGCTGGAAGGTCCCGACCATCCACCGACAGGGCACATATGTCGTAGGTGTTTTCGCATAAAAGCACCAAAGCGGTGGGTTCGGTAAAGTACGCCGGTCGCACAACAAGCTCCACCTTATTCACCGCTCACTTATTGAGGTTGGTTCCCGTACGGTCTGGGAACCTTTTTTCGATTGCGCTTGCAGAGCGCCGGGTCGAAAAAGCCAGCGACGCTCTGACCGCTGGCGTATTCCTGCGCTGTCGCGGTCAGGATTTGAGCTTGCGCCGGCCCACCGCTGCCAGCCCGGCCAAACCCAGTCCCAATAGTGCTAACGAACCTGGCTCTGGCACTTGCACTGTCATGTCGACCTGACCGATGAGCTCTTGCCGGCTGTTGAACGCCAATAAGATGAAGTCATACAGGCCAGTCGCGTTCGCATTGATGGCGCCGCCCGGCGTGTTCCCAAACGTAAAATTTTCGGAATTCTGAACGCCCGCCAGGCCGTCCGTCGCGTTGTCGGGCCAGTAGGAGAGCGGATCGACGTAATAGAAATTGGTGCCGGCAGTCGCATCGTGATCTACGCCAAGCAGGAATGAATAGCCCGTCAGGGCACTTCCATCGAGTGTATGAATCGAAAATTCATAGTTCCACTTGGCTTTTGGAGTGCCGCAGCCAACGTTGCAGAATCCCGCCGGCACGCTGTACACGCCGGTGGAGCCATCGATCAGCACCGGACCGACCGGAGTGCGATTCTTGGCGCGCAGTGCCAATTCGAGGTTGTTCCCCGTCGAGATATTAAAGTTGCCGTTCGGGTTCCCCGCACCGAAGTACACGCCCGGAGGAACATTGATCGAACCATAAGTTTCTGCGCTGATTGCGGCAGACGATACGACAATTGCGGCGAATGCCAGTAATGCATGAAGCTTGCCCATTTCCCGGTCTCCCTAGTATGTTGTGACGTAATTGCCCCGATTTTTATAGCAAAAATAGCAAAAGCAACATTCATGCCACACAATTTATGATTGTGTAATCAGTGCGTTAGTCGTCACTAAGTGCGATAGGGCACAGACTATGTAAGATTTTCCGACAATCAATTGCGCGCGCTGCCGGAAACTTTCGCTCAGTCAGAGGAAAGAAGCCGGCGAGGGACTTGCAGGAACGGCATGTAAGCATGCCAGTCGAACAGCAGCGAAAACGCCACGTGGATCGCGGGGGACGACAGCAGCGCCAACATCAGATAAGGAAGCGTCGCAGTACACCCATCAATACCAGCCGGCCTGTCGACGGAAAGCGGCCGCCAGCACATCCCGCATCGGAAGTCTGGGGCCGCACTTGCCGCTTGGGCGAGGCAAAACGCCGGATCAGCCCGAAAACGATCACCGAGACGAGCACGAAGATCTGCAACCGCTGCGCTGGTGCGACCGAGCTGTCCCTTTTGTTGTCTACCGAATCGGCAGCTTGGTGGTGTTCTTGACCTCTTCCATCACCGCGTACGTATGCGTCTCGCGCACGCCCTTCTGCAGCAGCGTCTTGCCGAGGAATTCGCGGTATGCTGCCATGTCCTTCACGCGCGCCTTGACCAGGTAGTCGAAGCCGCCGGCCACCATGTGGCACTCGAGCACTTCGGGGATCAGCTGCACGCTGTTCTTGAAGGCGTCGAACACTTCCGGCGTGGTGCGGTCGAGCACGACCTCGATGAACACCAGCAGCGAGACGTCGAGCAATTGGGGATTGAGCTGTGCCGTGTAGCCCATGATGTAGCCTGACTCGTGCAGCTTGCGCACCCGCTCCAGGCAGGCGGCCGGCGACAGGTTGACCCGTGCGGCCAGTTCGACATTGCTGATGCGGCCGTCATTTTGCAATTCGGCGAGGATTTTCTTGCTAATCTTGTCCAGCATGTCAGGCTATCTCCCAAGATAAATATTATTTGGTGAAATTGTCTCACCAAAAACTATCTATTGCTAGTATTCCTTAATACCAGAATTAATCCAGAAGAAATCCCACTACAATCGAATCAATTTTTTCGCGCAGCCGATCGCGCCGTCCTTAGCTGACCAGGGACGGCGTTTGGTGCTGCGCGGCTGTGTTTGTTAGCTATTTTCCATCAAAGAGTCATTTATGCAAACTGCCGCGTTCCCGGCCACCTCCTCCGCCCCGTTTTCCGCCCTGCTGGCCGAAGTCAAACCCCAACAGAGCGCGCTGCGTTCGGCCATCACCGCGGCCTACCGGCGCGACGAGACCGAGGCGGTCGAGTGGCTGCTGGCGCAGGGCGCGCGCGCCAATGCCGACGCGGCGCCGCTGGCGCACCGCCTGGTCGAGCAGGTGCGCCTGAAACGCACTCGCGCCTCGGGCGTGGACGCGCTGATGCATGAATTCTCGCTGTCGTCGGAAGAGGGCGTGGCGCTGATGTGCCTGGCCGAAGCGCTGCTGCGCATCCCGGACAGCCAGACCGCCGACCGCCTCATCGCCGACAAGATCAGCAAGGGCGACTGGCGCAAGCACCTGGGCGAGTCGCCGTCGCTGTTCGTCAACGCGGCCACCTGGGGCCTGCTCATCACCGGCAAGCTGGTGGGCACCAGCAGCGAAGCGGGCCTTGGCTCGGCGCTGACCAAATTGATCGGCAAAGGCGGCGAGCCGCTGATCCGCAAGGGCGTGGACCTGGCGATGCGCATGCTGGGCAACCAGTTCGTCACCGGCCAGACCATCGACGAGGCGCTCAAGAACAGCCGCCCGAATGAAGCGCGCGGCTACCGCTATTCGTACGACATGCTGGGCGAAGCGGCGCTGACCGAGCACGATGCGCTGGCCTATTACAAGTCCTACGAGACCGCGATTCACGCAATCGGCAAGGCGTCCAACGGCCGCGGCATCAACGACGGCCCGGGCATCTCGATCAAGCTGTCGGCGCTGCACCCGCGCTACAGCCGCGCGCAGCACAAGCGCGTGATGGAAGAACTGCTGCCGCGCGTGCGCACCCTGGTGCTGCTGGCGAAGCAGTACAACATCGGCATCAACATCGACGCCGAGGAAGCCGACCGCCTCGAGATCTCGCTCGACATGATGGAGGCGATGGCCTTCGATCCCGCGCTGGCCGGCTTCGACGGCATCGGCTTCGTGGTGCAGGCATACCAGAAGCGCTGCCCGTTCGTGATCGACTTCCTGGTCGACCTGGCAAAGCGCAGCGGCCGCAAGTTCATGGTGCGGCTGGTGAAGGGCGCGTATTGGGACGCCGAGATCAAGCGCGCGCAAGTCGACGGCATGCCCGGCTTCCCGGTCTACACGCGCAAGGTCTACACCGACGTGTCCTACCTGACCTGCGCGCGCAAGCTGCTGTCGGCCGCCGACACGCTGTATCCGCAGTTCGCCACGCACAACGCGCATTCGCTGTCGGTGATCTACACCTGGGCGAAGGCCGACGGCATCACCAATTACGAATTCCAGTGCCTGCATGGCATGGGCGAGACGCTGTACGACCAGGTCGTCGGCAAGGAAAACCTCGACAAGGCCTGCCGCATCTACGCGCCGGTCGGTTCGCACGAAACGCTGCTGGCGTACCTGGTGCGCCGCCTGCTGGAAAACGGCGCCAACTCGTCCTTCGTCAACCAGATCGTCGACCAGAACGTGTCGATCGATTCGTTGATCGCCGATCCGTTCGACGCGGCGCGCGCGCAGGGCGCCCAGCCGCATCCGGGCATCGCGCTGCCGGTGAAGCTGTTTGGCGACGAGCGCAAGAATTCGTCCGGCATCGACCTGACCAATGAAGACGTGCTTGCGCAGCTGTCCTCCGTGCTGGCGCAGCCGCGGACGTACGAAGCCGCACCGCTGATCGATGGCGCCATCAGCCCGTCGGCCACGCAGCCGATCAAGAATCCCGCCAACCACCTGGACGTGGTCGGCCAGGTGCGGGAAGCGACTTCCGCCGATGTGGAAACCGCGCTGTCCGCCGCCGCCGCGTACGCGATGGACTGGCAGACCACGGCGCCTTCGCTGCGCGCCGATACGATCGCGCGCGTCGCCGACCTGTTCGAGGAAAACTGCCAGGAGCTGATGTCGCTGGCCGTGCGCGAAGCCGGCAAGTCGCTGCCGAACGCGATTGCCGAAGTGCGCGAAGCGGTCGACTTCCTGCGCTACTACGCGCAGCAGGTGCACAGCACGCAGAACGTGCTGGCGCTCGGTCCGGTCACCTGCATCAGCCCATGGAACTTCCCGCTGGCGATCTTCACCGGCCAGGTCGCCGCGGCGCTGGCCGCGGGTAACGTGGTGCTGGCCAAGCCGGCCGAACAAACCCCGCTGATCGCGCACCGCGCGGTCGAACTGTTCCACCAGGCCGGCATCCCGAAAGGCGCGCTGCAGTTCCTGCCGGGCCGCGGCGAAGTGGTCGGCGCCGCGCTGACCGGCGACGCGCGCGTGCGCGGCGTGATCTTCACCGGCTCGACCGAAGTGGCGCAGTTGATCAACAAGACGCTGGCGAAACGCTCGCTGGCCGAGAACAACGAGCTGCCGCTGATCGCCGAAACCGGCGGCCAGAATGCGCTGATCGTCGATTCGTCGGCGCTGCCGGAGCAGGTGGTGCAGGACGCCCTGAGCTCCGCGTTCGACAGCGCCGGCCAGCGCTGCTCGGCGCTGCGGGTGCTGTTCCTGCAGGAGGAAATCGCCGACAAGACGATCCGCATGCTGAAGGGCGCGATGCAGGAACTGCGCGTCGGCGTGCCGGACCGCCTGTCCACGGACATCGGCCCGGTGATCGATGCCGAGGCGCGCGACAACCTGCTGGCGCACATCGAACGCACGAAGAAGAACGCCAAGTCGCACTTCGCGCTGGAACTGCCGGCCGGCCTGACTGCGCACGGCACCTTCGTGCCGCCGACGGTGATGGAAATCGGCTCGCTGTCGGAGCTGACGCATGAGGTATTCGGCCCCGTCCTGCACATCATCCGCTACAAGCGCGCCGACCTGCCGGAGCTGATCGACTCGATCAACGAAAGCGGCTTCGGCCTGACGCTGGGCGTTCACTCGCGCATCGACGAGACTATCGATTACATCGCTTCGCGTGCGCACGTCGGCAACATCTACGTCAACCGCAACATCGTCGGCGCCGTGGTCGGCGTGCAGCCGTTTGGCGGCGAGGGCAAATCCGGCACGGGCCCGAAAGCGGGCGGCCCGCTGTACCTGAAGCGCCTGCAGCGCGCGGCGCCGCCGCTGCTGCGCCACGAACGCCAGGCAACGCCGGGCCTCGACTCGCTGCTGGCCTGGGCGAACACCCATGGCCAGGAACGCGTGCTGACGCTGGCCGACCAGTACATGCGCACCACGCTGGTGGGCGCCACGCTGGCGCTGCCGGGACCTACGGGCGAGCGCAACACGCTGGCCTTCGCGTCGCGCGGGGTCGTGCTGTGCGCGGCGTCGTCGATCGGCGTGCTGCTCAATCAACTGGCGGCGGTGCTGGCCACCGGCAACCGCGCGGTGGTGCTGGACCGCTCCGGCAAGCTGGTGCCGGAAGGCCTGCCGGCGGAGGTGCGCGACCGCGTCCAGGTGATCGGCAGCATCGACGAATGCAAGTATCCGTTCCAGGTGGCGCTGGTCGACGCGTCCACTTCGAACAATCTGCGCCCGGTGCTCGCTGCCCGGGACGGAGCAATTATCAGCATGATCGACACCACCGAAGAGGGTGCGATCCCGTTGTGGCGTCTGGTGGCGGAACGCGCGCTGTGTGTCAACACGACCGCGGCTGGCGGTAACGCAAGCCTCATGACGCTGGGTTTGTAATGATGGAGCAGTCCGTTGTACAACTTGGAGGAAGAGATGATTGTAGGAGTTCCGAAAGAGATTAAAAACAACGAGTTCCGGGTGGGCCTCACGCCGCCGAGTGTCAGGGAACTCACCTCGCGCGGCCATCAGGTGCTGGTGCAGAAAAGTGCCGGCCTCGAGATCGGCTTGCCCGATGAACAGTACGTTGCGGCCGGCGCGGCCATCGTCGATACCGCAAAGGAAATCTTTGCGCGTGCCGAGATGATCGTGAAGGTCAAGGAACCGCAGCCGGTGGAGTGCGCGATGCTGCGCCCTGGCCAGGTGCTCTACACCTACCTGCACCTGGCGCCGGATCCTGAACAGACCGCCGCGCTGGTGCGTTCGGGCGCGGTCTGCATCGCCTACGAAACCATCACCGGCGCCGGCGGCGGCCTGCCGCTGCTTGCGCCAATGAGCGAAGTGGCGGGGCGCATGGCGATCCAGGCCGGCGCCGCCCACCTCGAGAAATCGAAGGGCGGCATGGGCTTGTTGCTGGGCGGCGTGCCGGGCGTGGCCGCCGGTCACATCGTGATCATCGGCGCCGGCGTGGTCGGCACCAATGCCTTGCAGATGGCGGTCGGCACAGGCGCGCGCGTCACCGTGCTCGACAAGAGCATGGAGCGCCTGCGCCAGCTCGACCTGATTTTCGGCAATCGCATCTCGACCCAGTATTCCAACGCGCATTCGATCGAGGAGGCGGTGCTGTCGGCCGACCTGGTGATCGGCGGCGTGCTGGTGCCTGGCGCCGCGGCGCCGAAGCTGGTCACGCGCGACATGATCTCGAAGATGAAGCCGGGCGCGGTGGTCGTCGACGTCGCGATCGACCAGGGCGGCTGCTTCGAAACCTCGCATGCGACGACCCATGCCGAGCCGACCTACGTCGTCGATGGCGTGGTGCACTACTGCGTGGCGAACATGCCGGGCGCGGTCGCGCGCACCTCGACCTTCGCGCTGAACAACGCCACCATCGGCCACGCGGTTGCCCTGGCGACCAAAGGCTGGCGCCAGGCGATGCGCGACGATGCGCACCTGAAGAACGGCCTGAACGTGTGCGAAGGAAAGGTCACTTACCAAGCCGTGGCGGAGGCACTGAAGTACGACTACGTGCCTGCGGACTCGATGCTGGGGTAATTCCAGGAACAAGCTGGAAACTTGGCCCACTTCGGTGGGCCGTTTTTTTCTTGCGCCGACAATTCAGCTGGCGCCGCTTTTGCAAGTGGCTCTATGCGCTGGGCTGGCCCTGCTGGCAAAAACGCCTGACGATATGGAAGGCGTAGCGCGCAGCGACGGATTTCACGAATCGCATGAAGTCGTGCGCGGCGTCTTCGTTGGCGTTGTCCGAAATGGTCCGGATCACGGCAAACGGCACGCCGAGCTCGAAACACACCTGGGCCACCGCCGCCCCCTCCATTTCGACCGCCAGCAAACCCGGATGGGAATTTCCCAAACGCCCGATGTGATCACGGCTGCTGACAAACTGGTCGCCACTGGCAATCAGGCCGCGGTGCACGCTTGGACGCTGCAGTCGAAAAACCTGCCGTTCCTCCTGTTCGATCACATCCAGGAAGTCGCCGGCAACGAAGTCGTGCGCGGCGCCAGCCAAGTGCGCCGACAGGCTGGCGTCGGATGCGAAGTGCGCCAGCCCAGTCAATGGCACCTCAAACCGCGGGAACAGGGGGCTGGCGTCCATATCGTGCTGAACCAGGGACTCGGCCACGACAATGTCGCCAACAGCCACCAGGGGGCCTGCAGAGCCCGCTACACCGGTAAACAGGATGTGGGTAACTCCGAACTTCTCCACAAGCATGGTCGCCGTCATCGCTGCGGCGACCTTCCCAATACGCGACAGGACGCACACAGCGTCGATTCCCCACAAGCGGCCGGTGGCGTAGTCACGCATGCCGTGCGTGGCCGTGGCGAGCCCTTCCATGGCCTGCACGAGCCCTTCCTGTTCTTCATGAAGGGCGCTGATGATGCCTAAGCGCTTGATTTTGTGATGGTTCATGCTTCCTGGAAGACGGTTTGCGGGGTTGTCCCCGCTGTTCGCGCTGGTTTACTGTTTTATATAAAGGTATGTATACAAATATAGTAGTAGATAGTAAACGACGAATTTTTTGTGGATAAGTCGGTTTTTATCAACAGGCTCAACGTTTTACAGCATTTACAAGTAGCCTGAAAAGGATTGTATCCAGTTGGGATCGTTGTTGGATAAAAATTTGGCTGTGGAAAAAGAGAGCGGTTCTGCACAAACGATGCTGTGGATATCCAAGACCTTATCCACAGGTGCTGGTTATGACCTTTAGGACGTGCAGACTTTTTTGCGTCGTTTTTTGCATGTTGGCGTAAACCAATTTTTTTGAAATTCAAACAAGCTTGCAAAAAAATCGGTTTTTCGACGTCCTCCTTTTTGAACGAAGCGGGTTTCGGGGTTCTTCGACGCGCGAACTTTCGTTTGCTTGTTTACTTATATAAGTATGTATACAAGGTTAGTAGTAGTTGTTAACGCGCCATGTTTTCTGTGGATAAGCCCTAAAAATTCCACGTAAACAACAACTTGCGAGCTGTACAAACTTGTTAACGAGTCTGTATGTGACTGGTAGCAATTCTGGACAAAAATTGGGGTGTGAATAAAATGACGTTTATCCACAAACGGTACCTGTGGATATTCATAGACTTATCCACAGGAGGCTGTATGGATGTGTTGTCGCTGATGGAATTCCCCATCATCCAGGGCCCGATGGCAGGCGGTTCGTGCACGCCGGCGCTGGTGGCTGGGGTCTCGAATGCCGGCGGCCTCGGCAGTTTTCCTGGTTCCCTGCTGTCCCCGGCAGCGATCCGCGAGCAGGTCGGCCAGATCCGCTCCCTGACCGACCGGCCTTTCCTGATGAATTTCTTCGTCCAGCCGACGCCGCATCCGACCGAGGCCGAAGTCCGGCACGGAATCGAGCTGCTGCGCCCGGTCTGGCAAACGCTCGGCTGGTCCGAACTGGCTGTGCCCAAGCAATGGTGCCAGGACTTCGAGGCCCAGTTCGACGAGCTGGTGGCACTTAAGCCGGCAGTCGCCAGTTTCACCTTCGACATCCTGACCGAAAGCCAGGTCGAGCGGCTGCACTCGGCCGGCATCGCCGTGGTCGGCACCGTCACCACCGTCGACGAGGCGCTGGCCTGGGAAAACGTGGGCGCCGACGCGGTGGTCGCGTCCGGCGTGGAGGCGGGCGGCCATCGCGGAACTTTCCTCGGCCCGCAGGAAGACGCGACGCTTCCTGCCCGCGAATTGTGGTCCTGGGTGTCGGACGCCGTGCAGATTCCCGTGATCGCCGCCGGCGGCATCATGACCGGCGTCGATATCAAGGATGCGCTCGCACTCGGCGCCAGCGCGGTGCAGATGGGTACCGCCTTCCTGGTCACGGACGAGTCGGGCATCCATCCAGCCTACAAGCAGCACCTGCTGTCGGGCGCCCATTTGCGCACCCGGCTGACCCGGGCCTTCTCCGGCCGGCTCGCCCGCGGCGTCGAAAATCGCTTCATGCAACAAATGGAGAGTGTCGAGTCGCAAGTTCCAGCGTATCCTGTCCAAAATGCATTAACCGCCGGTATTCGTGCTGCTGCAGCCGAGCGCGGCGACATCGAGCTGATGTCGATGTGGGCCGGCGCCGAAGTGGGGCGCTCGCGCGCGCTGTCGGTGGCGCAGCTGATGCAGACCCTGGTGGCGGAGATGCGTCCAACCTGAAAGGAGCCTTGATTGGAATCGGCGGGAGATTACGACTACATCATCGTGGGAGCGGGTACCTCGGGCTGCCTGCTGGCGAACCGCCTGACCCGCAACAAGAACGTCAACGTCCTGCTGATCGAAGCGGGCGGCAAGGACGATTACCTGTGGATTCACATTCCGGTCGGCTATCTGCACTGCATCGGCAATCCGCGCACCGACTGGCTGTTCAAGACCGAGCCGGATGCCGGCCTGGGCGGACGCTCTCTGATTTATCCGCGCGGCAAAGTGCTGGGCGGCAGTTCGTCGATCAACGGCATGATCTACATGCGCGGCCAGTCCGGCGACTACGACCGCTGGGCCGAGCTAACGGGCGACGATTCCTGGGCCTGGGACAAGGTGCTGCCGCTGTTCATGAAAAGCGAAGACCACCACGGCGGCGCCAGCGCGAGCCACGGCAGCGGCGGCGAATGGCGCGTCGAAAAGCAGCGCCTGTCCTGGCAGATTCTCGATTCCTTCCGCGAGGCGGCGGACCAGGTGGGCATCCCGAAAGTCGACGATTTCAACCGCGGCGACAACGAAGGCTGCGCCTATTTCGAGGTCAACCAGAAACGCGGCATCCGCTGGAATACGGCCAAAGCCTTCCTTCGGCCGATCGCCGGGCGCCCGAACCTGACCATCATGACCGGCTGCCACGTCGAGCGCCTGATTATTGAGCAGACCGAGCAGGGGCCGGTTTGCCGCGGCGTCGAGTTCACCGGCGGCGGAAAGGCCTGGCGCGCCGACGCCAGGCGCGAAACCTTGCTGGCGGCCGGTTCGATCGGTTCGCCGCAGATCCTGCAGCTGTCGGGCATCGGCCCGGCCGCGGCGCTGCACAGCCACGGCATCGCGCCGCTGGCCGACCGCCCCGGCGTCGGCGAAAACCTGCAGGATCACCTGCAACTGCGCATGATTTACAAGGTCAACAACGCGAAAACGCTCAACACCAGCGCCGCCGGCTGGTTCGGCAAGATGAAAATCGGCATCGAGTACACCCTGATGCAGAGCGGCCCGATGTCGATGGCGCCATCGCAGCTGGGCGCGTTCGCCAAGTCCGACCCGTCGCAGCCATCGGCCAACCTGCAATACCACGTCCAGCCGCTGTCGCTGGAGAAGTTCGGCGATCCGCTGCATCCGTTCTCGGCGTTCACCGCCAGCGTGTGCAACCTGCGCCCGACTTCGCGCGGCCACGTGCGGATCGCCAGCAAGGACAGCTACGCCGCGCCGAAAATCACGCCCAACTACCTGAGCACGCCGGAAGACCGCAAGACCGCGGCCGATGCGCTGACCCTGACGCGCAAGATCGTCGCGGCGCCGGCGATGGCCAAATACGCGCCGGAGGAGTTCAAGCCGGGCGTGCATTTCCGCACGGAGGAGGAGCTGGCTGAAGCGGCCGGGCAGATCGGCACCACCATTTTCCATCCGGTCGGGACCTGCAAGATGGGCAAGGCGGACGATCCGATGGCGGTGGTCGACAGCGAGCTGCGTGTCATCGGTGTCGCAGGGTTACGCGTTATCGATGCATCGGTGATGCCGAACATCACGTCCGGCAACACGAATTCGCCGACCCTGATGATCGCCGAAAAGGCCGCCGGCCTCATCACCGCCGCTTCGCACCGAATAAGTGCATAGCCAATGGTAGTTATACCGTATTGTGACGAAATTTTATTGTGTGTATTATCGTAAGAAAATTACATCTTAGTAATTATAAAAATATTTGGGAGACTCAATGGCGGAAGTCATCTTAGAGACCAGGAACCTTACCAAAGAGTTCAAGGGTTTCACCGCGGTCAATGACGTGAACCTGAGCGTCCAGCGCGGCCATATCCACGCGCTGATCGGCCCGAACGGCGCCGGCAAGACGACCTGCTTCAACCTGCTGACCAAGTTCCTGGTCCCGACCTCGGGCCAGATCCTGTTCAACGGCAAGGACATCACGGCGGCCCAGCCGGCGCAGATCGCGCGCATGGGCATCATCCGTTCGTTCCAGATTTCGGCCGTGTTCCCGCACCTGACCGTGCTGCAGAACGTGCGCATCGGCCTGCAGCGGCAGCTCGGCACGTCCTACCATTTCTGGAAGAGTGAGCGCTCGCTGTCGGAACTGGACGCGCGCGCCATGGAATTGCTGGCCGAAGTGGACCTGACCGAATTCGCCGACACCGTCACCGTCGACATGCCCTACGGCCGCAAGCGTGCGCTCGAGATCGCCACCACGCTGGCGATGGATCCCGAGCTGATGCTGCTCGACGAGCCGACCCAGGGCATGGGCCACGAGGACGTGCACCGCGTCACCGAGCTGATCAAGAAGGTCTCGGTCGGCCGCACCATCCTGATGGTCGAACACAATATGAGCGTGGTCGCCGGCATCTGCGACAAGATTTCGGTGCTGCAGCGCGGGGCCATGCTGGCCGAAGGCAGCTACGCCGAAGTATCGCAAAACCCGCAAGTCATGGAAGCCTACATGGGCACCGTCAACGCCGACCTGGAAGGAGCGCATTGATGGCCGCCGCACTCGAAATCACCAACCTGCAAGCCTGGTACGGCGAATCGCACATCCTGCACAACGTCAACCTGACGGTGAACCAGGGCGAAGTCGTCACCCTGCTCGGGCGCAACGGCGCCGGCCGCACCACCACCCTGCGCGCGATCATGGGCCTGACCGGCAAGCGCAGCGGCTCGATCAAGGTCAACGGCGTCGAGTCGATCGGCATGCCGACCCACAAGATCGCCCACCTCGGCATCGGCTACTGCCCGGAAGAGCGCGGCATCTTTTCGTCGCTGTCGACCGAGGAAAACCTGATGCTGCCGCCGCAACTGAACGGCGCGGAAAAGGGCATGTCGGTGCAGGAGATCTACCAGATGTTCCCCAACCTGTACGAGCGCCGCAACAGCCAGGGCACCCGGCTGTCGGGGGGCGAGCAGCAGATGCTGGCGGTGGCGCGGATCCTGCGCACCGGCGCGCGCCTGCTGCTGCTGGACGAAATTTCCGAAGGCCTGGCGCCGGTCATCGTGCAGGGCCTGGCCCGCATGATCACGACGCTCAAGGCCAAGGGCTACACCATCGTCATGGTGGAACAGAATTTCCGCTTCGCCGCACCGCTGGCGGATCGGTTTTACGTGGTGGAGCACGGTCAGATCGTCGAGACCTTCGCTTCGTCTGAGTTGAACGCCAAGATGCCGGTTTTGACCGAACTTCTCGGCGTGTAATGTGCATTCGTTGATCCACAAATAACTATCCTTCACGGAGACAAAATGAAACTGAAAGCAATTGCCCTCGCAGCCAGCGCCGTGTGCGCCCTCGGGTTGTCCTTTTCCGCCCAGGCGCAAGTGTCGGGCGACGTCATCAAGATCGGCCTGATCACCGACCTGTCCGGCACCTATTCGGACATCGACGGCAACGGCGGCGCCGAAGCGGTCAAGATGGCGATCGCCGACATGGGCGGCATGGTCAACGGCAAGAAAGTCGAATTCGTCGTGGCCGACCACCAGAACAAGGCCGACATCGCCGCCAGCAAGGCGCGCGAGTGGTTCGACCGCGAAGGCGTCGACATGCTGATCGGCGGCACCAACTCCGGCACCAACCTGGCAATGGCCAAGATCGCCGCGGAAAAGAAAAAAGTCTTCATCTCGATCGGCGCCGGTTCGGCCCGCCTGACCAATGAAGAGTGCACCCCGTACACGATCCACTATGCTTACGACACCATCGCGCTGGCGCGCGGCACCGGCTCGACCATCGTCAAGCAGGGCGGCAAGTCGTGGTACTTCCTGACCGCCGACTACGCGTTCGGCCAGTCGCTCGAGAAGGACACCACCGACGTCATCAAGCCGGCAGGCGGCACCGTGCTGGGCAGCTCGAAGCACCCGCTGGCGGCGTCGGACTTCTCGTCCTTCCTGCTGCAGGCGCAGAATTCGAAGGCACAGATCCTGGGCCTGGCCAACGCCGGCGGCGACACCATCAACACCATCAAGGCGGCCAACGAGTTCGGCATCACCAAGACCATGAAGCTGGCCGGCCTGCTGATGTTCATTAACGACGTGCACTCGCTGGGCCTGAAGCTGACCCACGGCATGTACCTGACCGACGGCTGGTACTGGGACCAGAACGCGGAAACCCGCGCCTGGTCGAAGCGCTACTTCGCCAAGATGAAGAAAGAGCCTTCGATGCTGCAGGCGGCCGACTACTCGGCCACCATGAACTACCTGGCGGCGGTCAAGGCCACCGGCACCGACGACGCCGACAAGATCATGGCGCACATGAAGAAGACCCCGATCAACGACATGTTCGCCAAGGGCGGCGTGATTCGTCCGGACGGCCGCATGGTCCACGACATGTACCTGATGCAGGTGAAGGAACAGTCGGAGTCGAAGTATCCATGGGATTACTACAAGGTCGTCGCGACCATCCCTGGCGCCCAGGCTTACGCCACCAAGGCCGAGAGCAAGTGCGCGCTCTGGAAGTAATCTAGCTGGTTGTTTTTGCATGACGAAGCGGGTCGCGTACCCGCTTCTTTTGTAATGGGGATGTCGATGCCGCGGCAAGTTCATGCGGCGCCGACAAACCCGGGGTCAGGTCCGGCGGACCCGACCCCAGCCTTTGGTCCGCGGCGCGTGTCCCTCGACATGGCCTTTTTTATTAGTCCTTTTTGTACTGTGATGCCATGGAAATTTTCGGCGTTCCTCTCCCAGCCATGATGAGCCAGCTTCTGCTGGGACTGGTCAATGGCTCGTTCTACGCGATGCTCTCGCTTGGCCTGGCCGTCATCTTCGGCCTGCTCAATGTCATCAATTTCTCGCACGGCGCCCTGTACATGATGGGCGCCTTCCTCGCGTTTATCGGCGTCACCACCTTCGGCCTGCCGTACTGGGCGATGCTGGTGATCGCCCCGCTGGTCGTCGGCATCTTTGGCATCCTGGTCGAAAAGTCGATGCTGCGCTGGCTCTACAAGCTCGACCACCTGTACGGTTTGCTGCTCACCTTCGGCATCACCCTGCTGCTCGAAGGCGTGTTCCGCTCCTTCTTCGGGGTGTCCGGCCAGTCGATCGACGTGCCCGAACTGCTCTCTGGCGCGACCAACCTCGGCTTCATGATGATGCCGAACTACCGCGCCTTCGTCGTGGTGGCCTCGCTCAGCGTCTGCCTGGCGACCTGGTTTGTGATCGAAAAAACCAAGCTCGGCTCCTACCTGCGCGCCGGCACCGAGAACCCGAAACTGGTCGAGGCGTTCGGCATCAACGTGCCGCTGATGGTCACCTTGACCTACGGCTTCGGCGTCGCGCTGGCCGGCTTCGCGGGCGTGCTGGCGGCGCCGATCATCAACGTCACGCCACTGATGGGCTCGCACCTGATCATCGTCGTGTTCGCCGTGGTCGTGATCGGCGGCATGGGTTCGATCATGGGTTCGATCCTGACCGGCCTGGGCCTGGGCATCATCGAGGGCTTCACCCGGGTGTTCTATCCCGAGGGGTCGGAAGTGGTGGTGTTCGTCGTGATGGTGATCGTGCTGATGATCCGTCCTGCCGGCTTGTTCGGCAAAGAGAAATAATATTTCATAACGGAGCATATTTTGAACAAAAAAATCGGCTACCTGATCGCCTTCGCCATTGCGCTGGCCGCCCCGTTTATCGGCTATCCCGTGTTCCTGATGAAGTTGATGTGCTTCGGGCTGTTCGCCTGCGCCTTCAACCTGCTGATCGGCTACACGGGCCTGCTGTCGTTCGGCCACGCTGCCTTCTTCGGCAGCGCCGGCTACATCACCGGCTACGCCTTGTCGGCGCTCGGCTTGCCGGTCGAGCTGGGCATCCTGCTGGGCGTGGCCGCGGCTGCCGCGATCGGCCTGGTGATGGGCCTGCTGGCGATCCGCCGCCAGGGCATCTACTTTTCGATGATCACGCTGGCGCTGGCGCAGATGGTGTATTTCGCCATGCTGCGTTCGCCGTTCACGCACGGCGAAGATGGCTTGCAGGGCGTCCCGCGCGGCAAGCTGTTCGGCGTGATCGACCTGGCCAATGACACCACGCTGTACTTCGTCGTGCTGGCGATCGCGATTGCCGGCTTCGCGCTGATCGTACGCACGGTGCACTCGCCGTTCGGCCAGGTGCTCAAGGCCATCAAGGAAAACGAGCCGCGCGCCATTTCGCTCGGCTACGACGTCGACCGCTACAAGCTGACCGCTTTCGTGCTGTCGGCCGCGCTGGCCGGCCTGGCGGGCGCCACCAAGACGCTGGTGCTGGGCTTCGAGACCCTCACCGACGTGCACTGGAGCATGTCCGGCCTGGTGATCCTGATGACGCTGGTAGGCGGCATGGGCACGCTGGTCGGCCCGATCCTGGGCGCCTTCATCATCATCGCGCTGGAGAACAAGCTGGGCGACCTGGGCACCTTCCTGGCGGCCACGACGCACATCGAGTGGTTCTCGACCCTGGGCGAGTCGGTCGGCATGGTCACGGGCCTGATCTTCATTGCCTGCGTGCTGCTGTTCCGGCGAGGGATCGTCGGCGAGATCGGCGCGGCAATCGCTGCCGCCAGCCGAAGAAAGAAAGTCGCCTGACTTCAAAGACGCCCCAGGACGCATTAAAACGCTCCTGGGGCGTTTTTCTATGGAAATTGCTATCGGATTAGGGTGTCGTTTTTGCGAAGGCAGGAAGCCGTGCTGGATCGGCTCTGCAGGGATTCCTGCCTCCGCAGGAATGACGGTTCTTAAGATAGCGATAGTACGGCATGCCTGATTGTGTGGACAACATTGTGCATAACGTGTGTCCAAACTGTGGAGGGAATTTCGTTCCGCGACCAATTCGGCCCACTCACTTAAAAACCGGTGGATAAGTCGGAGTTCGCGCCGCTGCTGGCGGCGTTGAGGGATGCGCCGCCAGGGGCGCGCTGAATAACCTTGTGGATAACGCTGTGCACAGCGGGTGTACAGCTTGTGTTTAAGCTGTGGAGAAGGGCCAGTGGTCCTTTTTGAGTCGCTGACCCCGAAGTTGACCGCGGCGCGAGCTACAGCGCCGCGGCGTAAATTGCCCGCGCATGCTCGCGTGTCATCTCGCGCGGGTTGTTGCCGAGCAGGCGAGTCTGCTTCATCGCGTCGTCCGCCAGGCGGTCCAGGTCCGCCTCAGAGATCCCTACCTGCTGCAGCGTCGTTTCGATCCCCGTCATCTTGGCGATTTGCTGCATCGCAACAATCAATGCTTCCGCACGCGCTTCCGAACTGCCTCCGACATGCGGGGCGACGATACCGGCCATCTCGGCGTAATGCTCCATCGCTTCCGGCATGTTGAACCGCAGCACATGCGGCAGCACCAGCGAATTCGACAGCCCGTGCGGCACGTGGAAAATGCCGCCGATCGGATACGCCAGCGCGTGCACCGCCGCCACCGGCGAGTTCGAGAAAGCCTGGCCGGCAAAATAGGCGCCGAGCAGCATGGCTTGGCGCGCTTCCAGATCGCCGCCGTTTTCGCAGGCTTTCAGCAGATTGCCCGACAGCAGCGACAGCGCGTGGCGCGCCAGCATATCCGACATCGGGTTCTTTTTGTGCTTGCTGGTGAACGCTTCGATCGCATGCACCATCGCGTCGATGCCGGTGGCAGCAGTCACCATCGGCGGCAGGCCCAATGTCAGTTCGGCGTCGAGGATCGCCAGGTCGGCGTACAGCTGCGGCGCGACCACTCCCATCTTGGTGGTCTCGCCGGTCGTCACGATCGCGATGTTGGTCACTTCCGATCCGGTGCCCGCGGTGGTCGGCACCTGCACCAGCGGCAGGCGCTTGCCGGTGACGTTGCCGATCCCGTAGATTTGCCCGATCGATTGCTCGCTGCCGGCCAGCACGGCGATCAGCTTGGCCACGTCCATCGAGCTGCCGCCGCCGATGCCGATGACGATGTCGACCGCATGCTGGCGCGCGAATTCCACCGCATTGAGCACCACCTGTTCCGGCGGATCCGCCACGACGTCGGAATACACCAGCGCCAGCAGGTTCTGCTGCTCGAGGTCATGCTTCGGCGCGTCCACCAGGCCGGTGCGCAGGAACCCGGGATCGGTGACGATCATCGCGCGCCGGGCGGACGGGAAGTGCGAGCGCACATGCTGGCCCAGCTGGGCCGCCGCGCCGGGTGCGGAAATAAGATGAGGGACGGTGCTGAAGTTAAACGGATTCATGGTCGGGAAGGTCCAGTGGTCGATACGTCAAGCTTACACCAAGGCCGGCTGCGGTTGCTCTGTTTCTTCCGTACAATATCGGATGGATTCTTTTCAAGGATGGTGATGGTCGATTTTCTGTTGCTGGGCGGCGCCGCATTCCTGGCTGGCCTGGTCGATGCGGTGGTGGGTGGGGGCGGTCTGATCCAGATCCCGGTGTTGTTCTCGGTGTTCCCTAAAGAGGTTCCGGCGACCTTGCTCGGCACCAGCAAGCTTGCCGGCGTGTTCGGCACCAGCGCTGCCGCGGTCAATTACGCGCGCCGCGTCAAGGTTGCCTGGAGCGCCGCCGCCCCCGCAGCCCTTGCCGCTTTTGCGCTGTCCTTCGCCGGCGCCTGGACGGTGACAAGGGTGCCGGGAGACTTTGTCCGTTCGCTGCTGCCGCTGGTCCTTCTTGCCGTCGCGATCTACACCTTCCGCAAAAAGGACTTCGGCGCCGTTCATGCGCCGGTCCACAGCGGCATGACCGAGAAACTGGTGGCGGTGGGGATGGGGGCGTGCATCGGTTTCTACGACGGTTTCTTCGGCCCCGGCACCGGCAGTTTCCTGATGTTCCTGTTCGTGCGCTTCTTCGGCTTCGATTTCCTCAGCGCGTCGGCTGCGGCAAAGGTCGTCAACGTCGCCTGCAACATCTCGGCGCTGATGTGGTTCGGTTACAGCGGCCATCTGTTATGGCAACTCGGCTTGCTGATGGCGGTGTGCCAGGTCGCCGGTTCGCTGTGCGGAACGTGGCTGGCGATCCGTCACGGCAGCGTATTCGTGCGCAAATTGTTCCTCGTTGTCGTCACTCTATTGATCCTCAAAACGGGCTTCGACGCCATAAAGCGCTGGTCGTTGTGACCCATTTGTTCCACGTGAAACAATCGCCGCCACGCGGTTTTCGATTGTTCCACGTGGAACATCGTTGTTCCCCGTATCGCTAATCTGGCGGCGAAAGAGTCGTCGAGGCAAAAAGACTCTATAATCTGGCCTCACACTCCCTCGCTTTACGCTTCCAACATGCTATTTCCAACTGAATTCGACGTGATCGTCGTCGGCGGCGGTCACGCCGGCACCGAAGCCGCCCTCGCTTCTGCCCGTATGGGTCAGAAGACTTTGTTGCTCACGCATAACATTGAGACGCTGGGCCAGATGTCCTGCAACCCGTCGATCGGCGGCATCGGCAAGGGCCACCTGGTCAAGGAAGTCGATGCGATGGGCGGGGCGATGGCGATTGCAACGGACGAGGCGGGCATCCAGTTCCGTATCCTCAACTCGTCCAAGGGTCCTGCCGTGCGCGCCACGCGGGCCCAGGCCGACCGCATCCTGTACAAGGCGGCGATCCGTGCTCGCCTGGAAAACCAGCCGAACCTGTGGCTGTTCCAGCAGGCGGTGGACGACCTGATGATCGAAGGCGACCGCGTGGTCGGCGCCGTCACCCAGATCGGCCTCAAGTTCCGCGCGCGCGCCGTGGTGCTGACGGCCGGAACTTTCCTCGACGGAAAGATCCACGTCGGCCTGCAGTCGCACTCGGCCGGCCGCGCGGGCGACCCGCCTGCGATCTCGCTGTCGGCGCGCCTGAAGGAGCTGAAGCTGGGGCAGGGCCGTCTGAAGACCGGCACGCCGCCGCGCATCGACGGCCGCTCGATCGATTTCTCGGTCATGAGCGAGCAGCCGGGCGACCTCGACCCGGTGCCGGTGTTCTCGGTGATGGGTAACGCCGCGATGCATCCGAAGCAGATCCCTTGCTGGATGACGCACACCAACGCGTGCACCCATGACATCATCCGTGCCGGCCTCGACCGCAGCCCGATGTACACCGGCGTCATCGAAGGGGTGGGGCCGCGCTATTGCCCATCGATCGAAGACAAGATCCACCGCTTCGCCGGCAAGGACTCGCACCAGATTTTCCTCGAGCCGGAAGGCCTGACCACCCACGAGTTCTACCCGAACGGGATCTCGACCAGCCTGCCGTTCGACGTCCAGATCGACCTGGTGCGCTCGATGAAGGGCATGGAGAACGCTTTCATCCTGCGTCCCGGCTACGCCATCGAATACGATTATTTCGACCCGCGCGGCCTGAAAACATCGCTGGAAACCAAGGCGATCGGCGGCCTGTTCTTCGCCGGCCAGATCAACGGCACCACCGGCTACGAGGAAGCGGCGGCGCAGGGCATGCTCGCCGGAATCAACGCGGCGCGCCTGACCCAGGGCCGCGACGCCTGGGTACCGGGCCGCTCCGAGGCCTACCTGGGCGTGCTGGTCGACGACCTGACCACCCAGGGCGTGGCCGAGCCCTACCGCATGTTCACCAGCCGCGCGGAGTTCCGCCTGAGCCTGCGTGAAGACAATGCCGACATGCGCCTGACCGAAATCGGCCGCGAACTGGGCGTGGTGGGCGATGCCCAGTGGGCTGCGTTCGAGGCCAAGCGCGAGGCCGTTGCGCGCGAACTGGAACGCCTGCGCTCGACTTGGGTGAATCCGCGCATCCTCGCCGCTGCGGAATCCGAGCGCGTGATCGGCCAGGCCATCGAGCGCGAATATTCGCTCGCCGACCTGCTGCGCCGCCCGGGCGTGGAGTACGACAAGCTGATGGGAATGACCGGCGTCGATGGCCAGGCGCTGGCCGGCCCGGGCGTCATTGACGCCGCCGTGCGCGAGCAGATCGAGATCCAGCTGAAGTATGCCGGATACATCGACCGCCAGGCGAAAGAGGTCCAACGCCACGATCACTACGAAAACCTGAAGCTGCCGGCCGACTTCAACTACCTCGACATCGGCGCCCTGTCGATCGAAGTGCGCCAGAAGCTCGACAAGCAGCGTCCGGAAACATTGGGCCAGGCATCAAGAATTTCCGGGGTGACACCTGCCGCGATCTCGCTTTTGCTGGTACATTTGAAGAAACGCGGTGCCAAAGGATTTACCACCCTCAACGAGGAGCTGGCTCAATGAAGTTTTTCGACCGCGCAGTCCTTTCAAAAGCATTAGCAGACGGCATCAAAGATTTAAAGCTGGACCTGGATGAGAAACAGCACGAACAGCTGCTCGATTACTTGGCGCTGCTGTTCAAGTGGAATTCAGTCTATAACCTGACCTCGGTGCGCGACCCGATGCAGATGGTCACGCACCACCTGCTCGATTCGCTGGCCGCGGTGCCGGCCTTCGACGGCGCGCGGAACGTGCTCGACGTCGGGGCAGGGGGCGGCTTGCCGGGCATCGTGCTGGCCATCGCCAGGCCGGGCATGAAGGTGTCGCTGATCGACACGGTGCACAAGAAAACTGCATTCCTCAAGCAAGTGAAGGCCGAACTGGGCCTGGCCAACGTCACGGTGTACACGGCCAAGGTACAGGAAGTGCAGGTGCCGCAGCAGTTCGACGTGATCACTTCGCGCGCCTTCGCCGACCTGTCCGATTTCGTCAACTGGTCGGGGCATCACCTGGCCGAGGGCGGGAAATTCATCGCCCTCAAAGGGGTGGCGCCGCCGGACGAGCAGGAGCGGCTGCCAGGCGAGTGGAAAGTAAGCGAATTGCGGCCTTTGCAGGTGCCGGGGCTAAATGCGGAGCGGCACCTGGTATTCATCGATCGGTCCGGCCAAACCGGATAAATCATATAAACCGTATAAATGGTTTATACCAGATATACCGAATAAATCGTTAATACGATTTTGATAGTATAAATGGTATAAATCGATTTTCTTGCGTCGACTATAAGAACATACATGGCCAAAATTTTTTGCGTAGCAAACCAGAAGGGCGGAGTAGGCAAGACCACTACCAGCGTCAACCTGGCGGCGGGGCTGGCGAAGCTGGATCAACGGGTGCTGCTGGTCGACCTCGACCCGCAGGGCAATGCGACGATGGGCGCCGGCATCAACAAGGCCGGCCTGAAGGCGTCGACGTATGAAGTGCTGCTGGGCGAGGCCGATGTCGACACGGCGCGCCAGCGTTCCGAGTCGGGCCGCTTCGACGTGCTGCCGTCGAACCGCGAGCTGGCCGGCGCCGAAGTCGAGATGGTCGAACTGGAGCAGCGCGAGCGGCGCCTGAAGGACGCGCTGGCCGTGGTCGACGCGGAGTACGACTTCATCCTGGTCGACTGCCCGCCCGCGCTGTCGATGCTGACGCTGAACGGCCTGTGCGCCGCGCACGGCGTGATCATTCCGATGCAGTGCGAGTACTACGCGCTCGAAGGCCTGTCCGACCTGGTTAACACGATCAAGAAGGTGCACGCGAACCTGAATCACGATTTGAAGATCATCGGACTGCTGCGGGTGATGTTCGATCCCCGCATGACGCTGTCGCAGCAGGTGTCGGCGCAGCTCGAGCAGCACTTCGGCGACAAGGTATTCAAGACCATCATCCCGCGCAACGTGCGCCTGGCGGAGGCGCCGTCGTACGGCGTGCCTGGCGTGGTGTTCGACCCGTCCTCGAAAGGCGCGCAGGCGTACGTGGCCTTCGGCGCCGAGATGGTCGACCGCATCAAATCAATGTAATCCACAGAATGTAAGAGAGAAACACGAATCATGGCGACCAAAAAACTCAAGGGCCTCGGCCGCGGCCTCGAAGCGCTGCTCGGCGGCGATGGCGATTTCACCCAGCAGCCGGCCGACGCCGGCTCGCCGTCCTCGCTGCCGGTGTCGCAGCTGCAGGCCGGTAAGTACCAGCCGCGCACACGCATGGACGAAGGCGCGCTGAACGAACTGGCGGCGTCGATCAAGAGCCAGGGCATCATGCAGCCGGTGCTGGTGCGCCCGGTCGGCAACGACGGCAGCGTGATGCGCTACGAGATCATTGCCGGCGAGCGCCGCTTCCGCGCGGCGCAGCTGGCGGGCCTCGAGACCATCCCGGTGCTGGTGCGCGAAGTCGACGACCAGGCCGCCGCGGCGATGGCGCTGATCGAAAACATCCAGCGCGAAGATTTGAATCCGCTGGAAGAGGCGCAGGGCATTCATCGCCTGATCGACGATTTCCATTTCACCCACGAGCAGGCCGCGCACGCGGTCGGGCGTTCGCGTTCGGCGGTGTCGAACCTGCTGCGCCTGATGAACCTGGCGCAACCGGTGCAAACCATGCTGATGGCCGGCGACATCGACATGGGCCACGCGCGCGCGCTGCTGGCAGTCGATGCGGCCACCCAGATCAGCCTGGCGAGCCAGGTCGTTGCGAAACGGCTGTCGGTGCGCGAGACCGAGAAGCTGGTGACCCGCACGATGGAGGAAGCGGTGAATCCGCCGACGCCGCGCAACAAAGAGAAGTCGGGCGACATCACGCGCCTGGAAGAAGAGCTGTCCGACAAGCTGGCCACGCCGGTGCTGTTCAAGATGGGCACGAAGGGCCGCGGGCAGATGATCATCGACTTTGCCGACCTCGACATTCTCGACGGCGTCCTCGCCCGCCTGCGCGCTTAAGTTCAAAACGGGGCCAGGTCCGCAGGACCAGACCCCATTTTCATTTCCCCAACCCCATTCTGCTGCTCCGCGTCATTGACCCCGGGCAAGATTGTGCCTTTCCGGAACATTGCCCAATCTTGTTCGCACCGCAACGGTTCAACCGTGGTATTTGAGGTGTTTTACGCATCTTTCAAGTGCGTCAACGTTTGACGCGTATGTGCATAAACCTTATAATCCCGCTGATTCACGCAATTCCGCCACACGCAACGCAGCTTTTCGACGCTGAAAAAAGAACAAAAAATGTTGCGCATAGTTTCCCTGCAATTGATGGCAACAGTAGTCGCCGGCGCCATCGCCTGGCTACTGGCGGGCTGGCCTGCGATGTTTTCTGCAATGCTGGGCGGGTTTTGCTGTGTCGTTCCCAACGGTCTGTTTGCATTGCGCCTGTTCGCCAATGCCCGCAAACCGGGCGGGGCGAACCCGATGACGTTCATGATCGGTGAATTTATCAAGATTGCATTGACGGTGGCGCTGCTTGGCGCGACCGCATGGCTGTACCGCGATTTGAACTGGCTCGCACTGATTTGCGGCTTCATCGTGGCACTGAAAAGTTACATCATCTTATTGTTTAGGCGCTAGACATGACTACTGAAACCGTGGCGGCAGCAGCACACCCGGCAGCCGAGCATACGCTCACTGCAGGGCAATACATCACCCACCACCTGGGGCACCTGCGCTCGGCGCCCCAACCCGGCATCATCGATTTCCACGTCATCAACTACGACACCATCCTGTGGTCCGTGCTGATGGCCGTGCTGGCCTTCGCCCTGCTGCGCATGGCCGCAACGCGCGCCACGTCCGGCGTGCCGACCCGCTTCCAGGCCGCGATCGAATCGCTGGTCGAGCTGGTCGAGGACCAGTCGAAAGCCATCGTCCACGGCGACCGCAGCTTCATCGCCCCGCTGGCGTTGACCGTGCTGGTCTGGGTCATCCTGATGAATTCGATGGACTTCCTGCCGGTCGACCTGTTCGCCTCGATCTTCCGCTCCATGGGCATCCATAACGCCGAGGGCCACGAGCCCTTCTTCCGCGTGGTACCGACCGCCGACCTGAACGGCACCTTCGGCATGGGCCTGGTGGTATTCGCCTGCATGATTTACTACGGCGTCAAGATCAAGGGCGGCGGCGGCTTCGTGCACGAGCTGTTCACCGCGCCGTTCGGCAAGCACCCGGCGCTGTGGATTTTCAACTTCGGCCTGAACCTGATCGAATACGCGGCCAAGACCGTTTCGCTGTCGATGCGACTTTTCGGCAACATGTTTGCCGGCGAATTGCTGTTCCTGCTGATCGCCCTGCTTGGCGCCACCTGGGTCGGTTTCACTACCCAGAGCGTCGCGCTGGCCGGCCTGCAGGTCTTGCTGGGCACGGGCTGGGCGCTGTTCCACCTGCTGATCGTGCCGCTGCAAGCGTTCATTTTCATGATGCTGACGCTGGTGTACATCGGCCAGGCGCATGAAGGGCATTAAGTTTTAATTGTAGGTCCTAGTTTTTTTATCTTAACGTTTTACTTTTTTTGATTATTTAAGGAGTTTTTGATGACTAACATCGCTTTCGTAGCACTGGCTTGCGGCTTGATCATTGGTTTGGGTGCTATCGGTGCATGTATCGGTATCGGCATCATGGGCGGTAAGTTCATCGAAGCTTCGGCACGTCAGCCAGAACTGATGAACACCCTGCAGACCAAGATGTTCCTGCTGGCTGGTCTGATCGACGCTGCGTTCCTGATCGGCGTTGGTATCGCGATGATGTTTGCGTTCTCCAGCCCATTCCCTGCGTAAGCGGTAGTTCTCAAGGGCCGGGCTTTGCGCTTGCGCGGGCCCGGCATACGTCATTCTGAGAAGGAAAATGCTGTGAACTTAAATTCGACAATGTTTGTCCAGGCGATCGTCTTCCTGATCCTGGCATTTTCGATCGCCAAATTCGTGTGGCCGCCGATCATGGGCGCGCTCGATGCACGTGCGAAAAAAATCGCTGAAGGCCTCGCCGCCGCCGACCAGGGCAAACTGGCCATGGCTGCCGCCGAGAAGCGTGTCGCCGCCGAACTGGCCGGCGCCCGCGACGAAGGCCAGAAACGCATCGCCGACGCCGAGAAGCGCGCACAGATGGTGGCCGACGAGATCAAGGCCAACGCCAACGCCGAAGCGGCGCGCATCATTGCGCAAGCCAAGGCCGACGCCGAGCAGCAAGTGACCAAGGCCCGCGAAGAACTGCGCGCGCAAGTTGCCGGCCTCGCCGTCAAGGGCGCCGAGCAGATCCTCAAGCGCGAAGTGAACGCATCGGCCCACGCCGACCTGCTGTCGCAACTGGCTACCGAGCTGTAATCATGGCAGAACTCGCAACCGTCGCCCGTCCCTACGCCGAAGCGCTGTTCCGCGTCGCCCAAACCGGCGACATGGCAGCGTGGTCCGGTCTCGTGTCCGAACTGGGCAACATCGGCGTCAATGCGGATGTGCAGGCTTTCGCCCGCAATCCGAACGTGACGCCGGCCCAGGTCAACGACACGTTCGCGTCGCTGGTCAAGTCGCCGCTGGGCGCTGAAGCCAAAAACTTCATCGCCATGCTGATCGAAAACCGCCGCGTATCGCTGCTGCCGGAGATCGCCGCGCAATTCGCTGTGCTGAAAAACGCCCAGGAAGGCGCCGCCGACGCCAGCATCATCAGCGCGTTCGACATGTCGAGCGCCCAGGTCAGCGACCTGGTCGCCACGCTGGAAAAGAAATTTGGCCGCAAGCTCAACCCAACGGTGACAGTGGATCCATCGCTGATCGGTGGTGTGCGCGTGGTCGTCGGTGATGAAGTGCTCGATACCTCGGTACGCGCCAAGCTGCAACAGATGAATGTTGCGCTGGCGTCGTAACGCTCGCACACACCGGCGCCTCGCCTCTTGCCCTACGCATCAAGAAACTATTAGGAGTTAGCATGCAACTTAACCCATCTGAAATCAGCGAACTGATCAAGAGCCGGATCCAGGGCCTCGAAGGTTCCGCTGAAGTTCGTAATCAAGGCACGGTTATCTCCGTGGCCGACGGTATCTGCCGTATCCATGGTCTGTCGGACGTGATGCAGGGCGAGATGCTGGAATTCCCGGGCAACACCTTCGGCCTGGCGATGAACCTCGAGCGCGACTCGGTCGGCGCCGTGATTCTGGGTGCTTACGAGCACATCTCGGAAGGCGACACCGTCAAGACCACCGGCCGCATCCTGGAAGTGCCGATCGGTCCTGAACTGAAGGGCCGCGTGGTCAACGCGCTGGGCCAGCCGATCGACGGCAAGGGTCCTGTCAACGCGCAGATGACCGCGCCGATCGAAAAGATCGCCCCGGGCGTGATCGCCCGCCAGTCCGTGTCGCAGCCTATGCAGACCGGCCTGAAGTCGATCGACTCGATGGTACCTATCGGCCGCGGCCAGCGCGAACTGATCATCGGCGACCGCCAGACCGGTAAATCGGCTGTCGCGATCGATGCGATCATCAACCAGAAGGGCCAGAACATGACGTGTATCTACGTCGCGATCGGCCAGAAGGCATCGACCATCAAGAACATCGTGCGCTCGCTCGAGACGCACGGCGCGATGGAATACACCATCGTCGTCGCCGCATCGGCTTCCGAGTCGGCAGCGATGCAGTACATCAGTCCGTACTCGGGTTGCGCCATGGGCGAATACTTCCGCGACCGCGGCGAAGACGCACTGATCGTCTACGACGACCTGTCGAAGCAAGCCGTCGCTTACCGCCAGATTTCGCTGCTGCTGCGCCGTCCACCAGGCCGCGAAGCCTACCCTGGCGACGTGTTCTACCTGCACAGCCGCCTGCTCGAGCGCGCAGCACGCGTGAACCCGGACTACGTCGAGAAGTTCACCAACGGCGCCGTGACCGGCAAGACCGGTTCGCTGACCGCACTGCCGATCATCGAAACCCAGGCTGGCGACGTCTCCGCCTTCGTTCCGACCAACGTGATCTCGATTACCGACGGCCAGATCTTCCTGGACACCTCGCTGTTCAACTCGGGTATCCGTCCTGCGATTAACGCCGGTATTTCGGTGTCGCGCGTCGGTGGCGCCGCCCAGACCAAGGTCATCAAGAACCTGTCCGGCGGTATCCGTACCGACCTTGCCCAGTACCGTGAACTGGCGGCGTTCGCGCAGTTTGCTTCGGACCTGGACGAGTCGACCCGCAAGCAGCTCGACCGTGGCGCGCGCGTCACCGAACTGCTCAAGCAGGCTCAGTACTCGCCGCTGTCGATCTCGCTGATGGCCGTGTCGCTGTTCGCCGTGAACAAGGGCTTCTTCGACGACGTCGCCGTCAACAAGGTTCTGGCCTTCGAAGCCGGCCTGCACGGCTACATGAAGACCAAGCAAGCTGCCCTCCTGGCCAAGATCGAAGAGACCAAGCAACTGGACAAGGATGGCGAAGCTGCCATGGCTGCCGCGGTTGCTGACTTCAAGAAATCCGGCGCATATTAATTGGTTTTCCGGCGCTGAGTAGTCGGCGGCGCCGGATAGCGCAAAAGGAGTAAGGACTCATGGCATCAGGCAAAGAGATTCGAGGCAAGATCAAGAGCGTAGAGAATACGAAGAAGATCACCAAGGCGATGGAAATGGTCGCCGCATCGAAAATGCGCAAGGCGCAGGATCGTATGCGGGCCGCCCGTCCCTACAGTGACAAGATTCGGAACATCGCCGCCAACCTGGCCTCTGCGAATCCGGAATACACCCACCCGTTCATGGCGCAAGCCAAGGGCGGCGAGGCGAAGGCAGTTGGCTTCATCGTCGTCACGACCGACAAGGGTCTGTGCGGCGGCATGAACACCAACGTGCTGCGGATGATGACGCAGAAAACGCGCGAGCTGGAAGCAGCTGGCAACAAGATTGAAGCGGTTGCCATTGGCAACAAGGGTTTGGGTTTTTTGAATCGGGTAGGGATCCGGGTCGTGTCGCATGCGATCCAGATCGGCGACACGCCGCACCTGGAAAAGTTGATCGGACCGGTCAAGGTCATGCTCGACGAGTACCAGGAAGGCAAGCTCGACGCCGTCTACCTGTGCTACACCAAGTTCATTAACACGATGAAGCAGGAGCCAATGGTGGAGCAGTTGCTGCCGCTGTCGGCCGACAAGCTCGAAGGCGACAAGGGTAATCACTCTTGGGACTACATCTACGAGCCGGAAGCGCAAACCGTGATCGATGAACTGCTGGTGCGCTATGTAGAAGCGCTGGTGTACCAGGCGGTCGCTGAAAACCTCGCATCCGAGCAGTCGGCGCGAATGGTCGCGATGAAAGCGGCAAGCGACAATGCCGGTAGCGTCATTGGCGAGCTGAAACTGGTCTACAACAAGACCCGCCAGGCAGCGATTACCAAAGAACTCTCCGAGATCGTCGCCGGTGCGGCAGCGGTCTAAACCCGAATTAATTAAATATTGAAGGAACGAACATGGCTGATGGCAAAATCGTTCAGTGTATCGGCGCTGTGGTGGACGTTGAGTTCCCACGCAATGCAATGCCGAAAGTCTTCGACGCACTGAAAATGGCAGGCTCCGAACTGACCCTGGAAGTACAACAGCAGCTGGGCGACGGCATTGTCCGTACCATTGCGCTGGGTAGCTCCGACGGTCTGCGTCGCGGCATGGCAATCCAGAACACCGGCAAGCCAATCATGGTACCGGTCGGCAAAGCAACGCTGGGCCGCATTCTGGACGTGCTGGGCAATCCGATCGACGAGTGCGGCCCTGTGTCGCACGAGCAGACCGCATCGATCCACCGCGTCGCTCCTGCGTACGACGAACTGTCGCCGTCGCAAGACCTGCTGGAAACCGGCATCAAGGTGATCGACCTGGTGTGCCCGTTCGCCAAGGGCGGTAAAGTCGGCCTGTTCGGCGGCGCCGGCGTGGGCAAGACCGTCAACATGATGGAACTGATCAACAACATCGCCAAGGCACACTCGGGCGTGTCCGTGTTTGCCGGCGTCGGTGAGCGTACCCGCGAAGGTAACGACTTCTACCACGAGATGGCCGATGCCAAAGTGGTCGACCTCGAGAACCCGGAGAATTCGAAAGTGTCGATGGTCTACGGCCAGATGAACGAGCCGCCAGGTAACCGTCTGCGCGTCGCGCTGACCGGCCTGACGATCGCCGAATCGTTCCGTGACGAAGGCAAAGACGTTCTGTTCTTCGTGGACAACATCTACCGCTTCACGCTGGCCGGTACCGAAGTATCCGCACTGCTGGGCCGTATGCCTTCCGCAGTGGGTTACCAGCCTACCCTGGCCGAAGAGATGGGCCGCCTGCAAGAGCGCATCACCTCGACCAAGACCGGTTCGATCACCTCGATCCAGGCCGTGTACGTGCCAGCGGACGATTACACCGATCCATCGCCAGCAACCACCTTCGCTCACCTGGACTCGACCGTTGCCCTGTCGCGTGACATCGCCTCGCTGGGTATCTACCCTGCGGTCGATCCGCTCGACTCGACCTCGCGCCAGCTGGATCCATTGGTCGTCGGCCAGGAACACTACGACACCGCGCGCGCTGTCCAGGGTACCCTGCAGCGCTACAAGGAACTGCGCGACATCATCGCGATTCTGGGCATGGACGAGCTGGCTCCTGAAGACAAGCTGCTGGTCGCACGTGCACGTAAGATGCAGCGTTTCCTGTCGCAGCCATTCCACGTCGCTGAAGTGTTTACCGGTTCGCCAGGCAAGTACGTTTCGCTGAAAGACACGATCAAGGGCTTCAAGATGATCGCGTCGGGCGAGCTGGACCACCTGCCGGAGCAAGCGTTCTACATGGTTGGCACGATCGAAGAAGCAATCGAAAAAGCCAAGAAGCTCGGTTAATTCGGCTCCTTCACAGCGATAGGACAACACATGGCAAACACTATTCACGTTGACGTTGTATCGGCCGAAGCCCTGATTTTTTCGGGCGAAGCCGAGTTCGTCGCGTTGCCGGGTGAAGCGGGTGAGCTGGGGATTTATCCCAAGCACACCCCGCTGATCACGCGCATCAAGCCGGGTGCTGTACGGATCAAGGTAGTCGGCCGCGAAGAAGAAGAGTTCGTCTTCGTCGCGGGCGGCCTCCTGGAAGTGCAGCCGAACGCGGTGACGGTCCTGGCCGATACCGCGATTCGCGGGCATGACCTTGACGAAGCAAAAGCGCTGGAAGCCAAGAAGATGGCCGAAGAGCTGATGGTCAACAAGGACTCGAAGATCGACTACGCGAAAGCGCAGGCTGAGCTGGCAACCGCCATCGCTCAGCTGGCCGCGATCGCCAAGCTGCGCCACAAGAAGTAATTGTCGCGCACGCAAAAAGAAAGGCAGCTTCGGCTGCCTTTTTTCGTTTTGGGGCGTGCGCGTCAACCCCGGGGTCAGGTCCGTCGGACCTGACCCCAGTCCTTCGTCAGCGGCTCTGGGCCAGCCGCAGCGCCACCTTCTGACGGAAGTAACCGCTTTGCAGGTAGGCGTACAGGTTGACGCCCGGGCACACCGTCTGCGCCGAAAAATCCTTGTGTCCGGCGATCTTGTCGATCGACACGTCATACTTCTTAGCCAGCAGCGCCATCAGGTCGACCACGGCATCGAGCTGCTTCTGGTTCGGCTGCACTTCCTCGAAATTGCCCACCACCTCGATCAGCGCATGGCCCTTGGGGTCGTATTCCGTGTTGGTGTCGCCCGCATACTCCAGCTTGCGGCCTTCGTAGATCTTGCCGTCCAGGTCGATGATGTAGTGGTACGGAATATCGAGCCAGTGCTTGGTGGCGCGCGACCAGGTTTGCAGGTTGCGCAGGTAGGCGACCGGGTCCTTCCCCTGCGGGAACGGCTCGCCCTGGTGATGCAGCGTGATGTGGGTGATGTCCTGCTTGCGCGCCAGCGCCGGATCGGCCGGCGTGCCGCCCCACGCTGCGACCGGCACGATGCGCTGCTGGACCTCGGCCAGGGTCGGCGCCGCGAAGGCGACGGCGGGAAGCAGCAGGGCGCCGAACAGCGCGCGGGAGAGATGGGAAATCGGTGTCATTGGGTAAGGCTCCTGTCAGAGGCCGCTATCTTTTCACGTTTCGGCCGCCGCCGCCATTGCTCCCCGCATTTTGGCCATTAAACCCGCCAAAAGCGCATCCTGTCGCATTTTTAATATTTACAAAAAAGACTCATCTATAGTCAGGCTCTTCCCCATCCATTCGAAGGAGACGCCCGTGTTCAAACTTTCCGCAATCTGCATCGCCACGCTGAGCCTGGTGCTGGCGCCGGCCATTTTCGCCCAGGACGCGCCGGCCGCCGATGCCGCCGCCCATGCGCCGGCGATGGACGCCGCCGCGCGCGCCCAGGTCATCGATGCGCTGGCGCGCCAGATGAATGCCTACTATGTGTTTCCGGACGTCGCCGCCAAGGTCGAGGTCGCACTGCGCGCCAAGCAGCAGCGCGGCGGCTATGACGCCCTGGTGCGCGCGCAGGACTTGGCGGAGGCGCTGACCGCCGACGTGCGCGCCGTCGCCAACGACCTCCACCTGCGCGTACGCGCCAGCGAGACGCCGATGCCGCCCGAGCCAGCCGGCGATAAGGCCGGCCCTCAGCCCGACGAGGCGCGCATGCTGGCGCGCATGAAAGAGGTGAACTACGGACTGGGCGCCGTCGAAAAGTTGCCCGGCAATATCGGATACCTGGAGGTGCGCGGCTTCGCCCCCGCGAAATATACCGAACAGGCGTTCGCCGACGCGATGACGCAGCTGGCCGATTGCGATGCCCTGATCTTCGACCTGCGCCGCAATGGCGGCGGCGACCCAGCCGGCGTCGCCTTGCTGAGCAGCTACCTGTTCGACGCGCGCACTCATCTCAACGACCTGTACTGGCGCGAGGGCGACCGCACCGAGGAGTTCTGGACCCGCACCGACGTGCCGGGCAAGAAGTTCGGCCAGCGCAAGCCGGTGTATGTGCTGACCAGCGCGAAGACCTTTTCCGGCGGCGAAGAGTTCAGCAACAACCTCAAGGTGCTCCAGCGCGCAACCCTGATCGGCGAAACCACCGGCGGCGGCGCCAATCCCGGCGGCAGCCGCCAACTGACCCCGTATTTCAGCGCGTTCATACCGGGCGGCCGCGCCATCAACCCGATCACCAAAACCAACTGGGAGCACACAGGTGTGACGCCGCACGTGCAGGTAACCGCGGCCGACGCCCTGGCGGTGGCGCAAAAAATGGCCAAGGAGAAGCTCGCGGCGGCCGGCGGCAGGTGATTCGTTTCAAAAACAGACAGACAACCCTGAAGGAGCAGTCCATGTTCAAACTCACCAGCACCTGCATCGCCGCACTGATCCTGTTGCAAACACCGTACTGCGCCGCCCAGGCCGCGCCGGCCGCGGCCGTCGTCGACCAGTCGCTGGCCGCCCGCATCGACGCCGGCATCGCGCCTTACTTCAAGGCCGACGAGCCGGGCGTCACCGTGATCGTCACCAAGGACGGCAAGACGGTGTTCCGCAAGGCCTACGGCATGGCCAACACGGCGAAACGCGTGCCGCTGACGCCCGACACCGTGCTGCGCCTCGGCTCGATCACCAAGCAGTTCACCTCCACCGCGATCCTGATGCTCGCCGAGGAAGGAAAGCTGTCGGTGTCCGACGAGATCGGCAAATACCTGCCGGGCTACCCGACCAACGGCAAGAAAATCACCATCGAGCACCTGCTGAACCACACGTCCGGCATCGTCAGCTACACCAGCAAGCGCAGCTTCATCGAGAACATCGGCAAGGACATGACCGTGACCGAGATGATCGACTCGTTCAAGAACGATCCGCTCGATTTCGAGCCGGGCTCGAAGTGGAAATACAACAATTCCGGCTACTTCCTGCTGGGCGCGATCATCGAGAAAGTGTCGGGCATGCCGTACGCGCGCTTCATCGAGCAGCGTATTTTCGTTCCCCTCCACATGGATAACACCGCCTACGAGGGCTATGAGCCTGGCACGGCGCCCAAAGCGGCCGGCTACACCGCCTCCGGCAAGCAGTTCGGGCCGAATCTCGTGGTCAGCATGACCCAGCCATACGCGGCCGGTGCCCTGGTCTCGACGGTCGACGACCTGGCGCGCTGGGACGCGGCGGTGTCGTCCGGCAAGCTGCTGAAAGCGGCCAGCTGGCAGCAGGCGTTCACGCCCGCCATCATTCCTGGCGGCGCGCCGACCAATTACGGCTACGGCTGGCAGACCGGCACGCTGCGCGGCGTGCCGACCATCCACCACGGCGGCAGCATCAACGGCTTCAAGACCTTCGCGATGCGCGTCCCGAGCGAGCATGTCTACGTTGCGGTCCTGAGCAATTCGGATTCTGGCCTGATGACGCCGGACGTGATTGCGGAAAAGGCCGCGGCCCACGCGATCGGCAAGCCGTTCCCGCAGTTTTCGGCGATCCAGCTCGATCCGAAGGCGCTGGAAGCATTCACTGGCGCCTACAAGATCAACGACAAGGAGACGCGCATTTTCCGCGTCGATGGCGGCAAGCTGATCATGCAGCGCAGCGGCCGCAGCAGCATGGAAGTGCTGCCGTATTCGGCCAAAGGCGTGTTCATTCCGAAGCTGCACGATTATTTCGAGTTCGAGCGCGACGCGACCGGCGCCGTAACCGGGCTGACGCAGTACAGCGGCGACACGGTCAACGTGCAGCCGCGGGTAGGGGCGGTGCCGGCGGATCCGCAGATGGTCAAGGTGGCGCCGGCGGTGCTGGACGGCTACATCGGGCGCTACCAGGTGACGCCGCAGATGGTGATCAACATTTCGCGCGATGGCGACCGGCTGTACGGCCAAGCGCAGGGCCAGCCGGCGTTCGAACTGTTCGCCATGAGCGACACGCTGTTTTTCGTGCGCGAGGTCGATGCGCAGGTGCGCTTCGGCAAGGCCGACGACGGCTCGCCGCAGCTGGTGCTGAGCCAGAACGGCCGCAACATGCCCGGCAAGAAGCTCAACTGATCGGCACGATGGGGACTCGGCGTCCCGGTCTTCCTCTCAGCGTCGCGCCCCATTTCTTGACGAACTGCTACGCTTGGGACTTCCCCACATCGCAGAAACTCGCCGTCATGAAATCGATTCCCCAGATTCTGCAGCAAGCCCGCACCATCGCCGTCGTCGGCCTGTCTTCAAAGCCCGAGCGCCCCAGCCTGGAAGTGGCCACTTACTTGCAGCGCCACGGCTACCGCATCGTCCCGGTTAATCCGTCCTACGCCGGCCGCCAGATCCTCGGCGAGACGGTCTATCCCGATTTGCGCTCGGCCGCCACTGCGCTGGCCGGCACGCGCATCGACGTCGTCGAATGCTTCCGCAAGTCCGAGGACATCCTGCCCATCGCACGCGACGCCGTCGCGATTGGCGCCGGCTGCCTGTGGATGCAGCTCGGCATCGAGAACCAGGAAGCGGCCGACCTCGCCGGCGCGGCCGGCCTCGACGTGGTGATGAACCACTGCATGAAACTCGAGCACCTCAAACTGAGCGATACAGCGGAGCCATCATGAAAACACGCGAACGCCTGCGCGCAGGCAAGAACTTCAAGGTCCGCGAGGAAGACGCCGACGACAAGCCCTTGCGCGACGACGGCAACGGCGACTCCAAAAGCGAGATCAAGCAGGACGAGCGCGAACTGACCGAGCAGCTGACCGACAAGATCGCCGTGCTGCAGGAGATGCTGTACGCGCAGCGCAAGCACAAGCTGCTGCTGGTGCTGCAAGGCATGGACACCTCCGGCAAGGACGGCACCATCCGCGCGCTGTTCAGCCGCATCAACCCGATGGGCCTGAACGCGGTCGGCTTCAAGGCGCCGACCCAGGCCGAACTGGCGCACGATTTCCTGTGGCGCATCCATCCCTACGTTCCCGGCTGGGGCGAGATCACCATCTTCAACCGCAGCCATTACGAGGACGTGCTGGTCACCGTGGTGCAGGGCATCATCGACGACAAGGAATGCAAGCGGCGCTACCAGCAGATTCTCGACTTCGAGCGCATGCTGGCCGAATCGGGCACCTTGATCGTCAAAGTGTTCCTGCACATTTCGAAGGAGGAGCAGCGGCAGCGCCTGCAGGAGCGACTGGATGATCCGGACAAGCAATGGAAATTCGATCCGAACGACCTGGTGCAGCGCAAGAAATGGGACGAGTACCAAAACGCCTACCAGAGGGCGATCGCGGCGACCGACACCGACCACGCGCCGTGGTACGTGATTCCTGCCAACTCCAAGACCCACCGCAACCTGCTGATTTCGACTTTGCTGCTGGAAGTGCTGCAGGACTTGAACCTGTCGTTCCCGAAGGCCGACCCGGCCTTGGCCAAGCTGAAGGTGGAGTAGCAAGGCTGGTCTTCCTGCGAAGGCGGGAGCCTATGGTGAATTCGCTCCAGCGACACTGCTTGCTCAGCATGGGTACCAGCCTGCGCTGGTACGACAGGCTAGCTGACGTAGGCAAGACTGCCGGCAAACGACGCCGGCAGGCGCGCCGACAGCTTCGGCATCGGCGCATCCTTGGCCTCGTGCGCCAGCGGGCCGTCCGAGTCGTCGTCGAGCAGCCCGATCAATCCGGCGAACAGCGCCTTCTCGTCCGGCGAGCCGGCCGAATGCAGCGCCAGGTCGCGCGCGATGTCGCGCAGGCGCCACTGGATCTCGCGCGTAGCCACCGATTTTTCGAACAGCAGCACGCCGTCGTCGATCAGGCCGATGTCGTGGCTCAGCCCGGTGCTGATGAAGGCGCGCTGGATCGATTCGATGCGCGCCAGCATCTGGCCCAGCATGTCCACCGAGTGCGGCGACTTGGCGCCCGGGCCTGCCAGCACTTCCTCTCCCAGGTCGAGCGCGGCGGCGATGCGGCGGTGCAGCCGCTGCGGCCCCTCGACCCCGTTGAGTTCTTCTTGTGCGGCGGGCGCATGGCGCACGTCCTGGCGCAGCGCGCCGGAAATGGCCGACACCAGCTCGCGCGCATGCTCGCCCGGCACGATCTTGAGCGCCAGTTCGGCGCGTTCGAGCGGATGGTCCTTGCCCAGCACGCCTGCGATCATCTCGGCCACCAGCACCGCCTGTCCGGCCGCGCTGATGCGCTTGCCTGGCGTCCGGCGCGGATAGCCAGTGCCGTCGCAGCGTTCATGGTGCTCGGCGATCGCGCGCGCCACCGAGGGCGGATAATCGGCCAGCTCGGCGACCAGCATCTGGCCGAGGCGCGGATGGACCACCAGTTGCGCCCACTCGTGGGGCGCGAGGCGCTTGCCCGGCTCCAGCCAGGCCGGCGCGATGTACAGCTCGCCGATATCGTGCAGCAGTCCGGCCAGGCCCGCGGCGCGCTGCTCGGCGGCCGGCAGGCCCAGTGTGGCGGCCATCGCCAGCGACAGCAGGCTGACGCTGACGGCGTGCTCGAGTGCCTGCGGGCTCTCGTGGTCCACCAGCGTCAGCAGCATGCGCATCGGATCGTTGAATGTCATCGCGGCCAACAGCTCCAGCGGCGCCGTGGCGCCGGCCGCGCGCAGGATGCGTCTGACCGGCACGCTGGTGTCGATGATGCGCGTGGCCGTCCGCACCACCAGGCCGGTGTCGACCGCATTCTCGACCCGCAGCGACGATTCGATGGTCTTCTTCAGCTTGCGGCCGGCCAGCGCGTCGAAATGCTCGGCCTGCAGATGCACGCCGTTCGCCGCCAGCACCGCGCCATGCACGTCGACAATATCCTGGGTCGCCGTGATGCGCCGCGTCCGGGCCAGCTGCGCCAGCTTGCGCAGCAGGTGTTTGTTGACGGCGGTGGCCAAGCGGACGGACGACATTGGAGGCGCTTTGGAGGAAAACTGTATTCTACCAAAGTTGCCTTATAGCATCATGTGAGTGCGCAACAAGAACGGCGGGCGAAATTGACATAGAATGAACTCCCGCCAACCCCACCGTATGGAAAAGAACATGTTCAAGACCTCCGCCATTGCCGCGCTGTCCCTCGCCGCCGTCATGCTGTCGGGCGCGCCCGCCGTCGCTTTTGCGCAGGCGCCCGCCGTCGCGCCGGCCGCGGCGAGCTGCCCGGCCATCCTGCATCAATCGTTCAACCGCCTGCAGGACGAGGCGCCGCAGGACCTGTGCCAATATTCCGGCAAGGTGGTGCTGGTGGTGAACACGGCCAGCTACTGCGGCTTCACCAACCAGTACGAAGGCCTGGAGAAGCTGTACGCCAAGTACAGCAAGCAAGGCCTGGTGGTGCTCGGCTTCCCGTCGAACGACTTCGGCAAGCAGGAACCGGGCAGCTCGAAGGAAATCGCCGACTTCTGCTACAACACCTACGGCGTGAAGTTCCCGATGTTCGCCAAGTCGTCGGTGAAGGGCGCCGAAGCCAATCCGCTGCACGCCAGCCTGATCAAGGCCACCGGCAAAGAGCCGAAGTGGAACTTCACCAAGTACCTGATCGACCGCAAGGGCAACGTGATCGAATACTTCCCGAGCAAAGTGACGCCGGAAGACAAGCAGCTGGTCAGCAAGATCGAAGCCGCGCTCGGCTCCTGACGCGGCAGCGACCTGACCGTTTTCGGCTACATCAGGTAAGCGCGCAGCGGCCCGCGCAGCGCGTTGCACACCATGATGTCCTCGGCGCTTTCCAGCATCGCGCGCGTGATGACGGATTCGCTGGCCTTCCACGCCGGCGCCTCCAGCAGCACCGACCGCATCACGCCGGGCAGCACGCCGCACGCCAGCGGCGGCGTCAGCCAGCGCCCGTTCACGCGCACGAACACGTTCGACCGGCCGCCTTCGGCAAGCTCGCCGCGCTCGTTGAAAAACAGGGTGTCGAAGCCGCCCTCGGCCTCCGCCTCGCGCCACGCCGCGTCGTAACGCGAACGGATGCTGGTCTTGTGGCGCGCAAACAGGTCGTCGGCGCGCACCGCCTCGTCCGCCACCAGCAGGCCTACCGGCTCTGACAGCGCGGTCAGGGGCCCCGACAGCACCGTAAACTGGCCGGCCTGGCCGAGCGCAAGCCGCAGGCGGTAGCGCAGTCCGGGCTGGAAGCCGGCGCAGGCCGCGTCCAGTGCGGCGGTCGCCGCCTGTTCGTCGAACGGAAAGCCGAAGTAGCGCGCCGACGCGGCCATCCGCGCCAGGTGAAGATCGGGATGGCGCACGCCGTCGTCGTGGTCGGCGCGCATCGTCTCGAAAATCTCGAACTCGTTGGCCAGGCCGGTGAGGAAGCGCGCCTTCAGCTGGCACTCGGCGTATTCCTCGACCGGGTCGCTGTCGTACACGATGCCGGCGCCCACGCCCATCTCGCCCGCGCGCACGCCGCCGGCTTCCGGCTGCAAGGTCAGGGTGCGGATCGGCACCGACATGCAGAAGTCGCCGAACGCCTGGCCCGCCGCCGGCGGATCGAACCAGCCGATCGCGCCGGTGTAGATGCCGCGCGGCGCCGGCTCGATTTCGCGGATGATCTCCATCGTGCGCCGTTTGGGGGCGCCGGTGATCGAGCCGCACGGGTACAGCGCCGTGAAGATTTCGGCCAGCGTTGCATCGCCGCGCAATTGCGCCTTCACCGTCGACGTCATCTGCAGCACGCTGCTGTAGCGCTGCACGTCGAACAGCGCCGACACTTCCACGCTGCCGGTCTGCGCAACCCGTCCCAGGTCGTTGCGCAGCAGGTCGACGATCATCAGGTTTTCGGCGCGGTTCTTGGTGTCGGCGGCCAGCGCGCCTGCGCGGCGCGCATTCTCCGCGTCGTCCGCCGCGGCAGGCGCCGTGCCCTTCATCGGCCGCGCCATCAGCTCGCCGCCGGCGTGGCGGATGAACAGTTCGGGCGACAGCGAGAGCAGGGCGCCGCCGTCCGGCAGCGCCACCAGCGCGCCATACGGCACCGGCTGGCGCGCGCGCAGGCGGGCGTACAGCGCGTGCACGCTGCCGAACGCGTCGAAGCGCAGGCGGTAGGTGTAATTGACCTGATAGGTGTCGCCGGCGGAGATCAGCTCGTGGATGCGGTTCAGCGCCGCCGTGAAAGTGGCTTCATCTACGTTGGCGCGCACGCCGGCGATGCCGGCCGGGCCTTCGCCTGCGCGCTCCTGCAGCCAGTCATGCACCTGCTGCGCCGACAGGTGCTCGCAGCGCTTGAACAGCAGCACGCGCGCCAGCGCGCCGGGGACCGGGTGCGCATCGATGCCGAGCAGGCGGCCGCCAAGTTCGTACGTGAGCAGCGGCACCGCGTACAGGCCGTGCGCCAGCGCTTCCTGCATCTGATCGAGCACCTGTTGCCAGGAAGCTGCGTCGCTGCATTCGAGGATGTTGGCCAGTCCGGTGTACAGGCGCGAGCGCGCCGCGGCCGGATCAGCGGCGCTGGCGTCGTCAAGCAGGGCGAAACAGTGATCGAAATTCATGATGCAACGTCTAGGTTTTTGCTTGTCGTTCCAGCGAAGGCTGGAACCTATACTGCGCTGGCATTCGTGTTCAGCATGGGTTCCAGCCTACGGTGGAACGACAAACTTTACGCTGCCAGCAGCAGCGAGATTTGCAGGGCGGTGCCCTCGGTCGGATTCAGCTTGAAGCCGCTCTTGGCGAAACGGTGCCAGCGTCCGACCACGTAGCTCACCAGCAGGCTGGCGCGCGCGGCCACGTCGGCCTCGGTGCCGTGGCCCTGCGTGACCGCCAGGCGCAGCGACTGCTTGCACGCCAGTTCGACCTTGTCGTAGAACTGGTTCATGCGCAGCTGCAGGCGGTCGTCCTCGCCCACCAGCGCGTCGCCGATCAGCACCCGCGTCATGCCCGGGTTGTTCGCGCCGAAACCGAGCAGCATCTGCAGGATCGCGTGGGCCTGCCCGACGCCGCTTTCCTCGCGTTCGGAGATCTGGTTGATCAGGCCAAACACGCTCGACTCGATGAATTCGATCAGCCCTTCGAACATCTGCGCCTTGCTGGCGAAGTGGCGATACAGCGCCGCCTCCGACACCTCGAGCCGCGCCGCCAGCGCCGCCGTGGTGATCTTGTCGCCTTTCGGCTGTTCGAGCATCCCGGCCAGGGCCTGGAGGATTTGCAGTTTGCGCTGGCCCGGCTTGGTGCTTGCCATGTGATCCCGATGAAGGTTGGTTGGAACGCGGTTCAGCGCAGCCGGTGCAGGCGGGCGGGCAGCTGACGTACAGATTTTACTTTGACATCGACGTAAGCGGGGCGTTTTAGCATGCGCGGCAGCGGCGCCGTGCCGATCGGGTCGCTCATGCGCAGGTACTGGGTGATCCACACCGTGCGCACGCCAAGCTGGCTGGCGGTGCGCAGGTTGGCCAGCGTATCTTCGACCAGCACGCAGCGGTGCGCCGCGACGCCATGCCGGCGCAGCAGGCGGCGCAGCATCAGCTTCGACGGCTTGGGCCGCAGCTGGCCGTGCACGTGCATGTCTTCGATCGCCACGTGGTGCGAGAAGTGGCGCTGCAGCCCGAGATGGCGCATCACGTCGCGCGAATAGCGCTGCGGCGCATTGGTCAGCAGGATCTTGCGGCCCGGGAGCGCGCGCAGCATGCGTGCCAGCCCGCGTTCGGCGCGGATCATCTCGCGCAGGCCGGCCAGGTCGTGGGTCTCGCGCAGGAAGTCGGCCGGGCTGACCTGGTGGTGCCGGATCATGCCGAGCAAGGTGGCGCCGTAGCGCTTCCAGTAGCCCAGGCGCGCGGCGTTGACCTGCTCCGCGGTTGCCGGCGTAACGCCGTCGCCCAGCACCCGCGCGATGTAGGTGTTCATGTTCGCGCTGATCATCGGGAAGATCGCATGCGATGCGTCATGCAGCGTGTTGTCGAGATCGAACAGCCACACGAGGGGGGAACGGGTAATATTCGGCACGGGCAGCTTCAGTGTATCGATGGGAGAAAATCTAATGCGTCGTCTGATTATAGTGGTCTTCCTCGGTCTGTTCTGCCTGGCCGCGTCGGCGGCCGACCGCGGCGCGCTGTTCAAGGTGAGCGCAGGCGGGCATTCGATGTACCTGTTTGGCACCATGCACGCCGGCCTGCCCGAGTTTTATCCGCTCGAAGCGCGCATCGCCGATGCCGTCGCCGCGACGCCGACGCTGGCGCTGGAGATCGATCCCGCGATCGAACCCGCAGCGGCCGCGCGCGCGATGCAGAAATACGGACTGGCGCGTGAAGGCAGCGTGGCGCCGCCGGCGCTGGCCAAGCGTCTGGCGAAGATCCTCAGGAAGGATGGCATCGACCCCGCCTCCGTCGCGCCGCTCAAGCCGTGGATGATCGCGACCATCCTGGGGCTGCACGAATTCGGCAAGCTTGGCTACCGCGCCGACCTCGCGGTGGACTCCGAACTGGCGAAGATGGCGCGCGCCGGCAAGGCGAAAGTGGTCGAACTGGAATCGCTCGAAGCGCAGATGGCGCTGTTCGACAGCTTGCCCGAAAAAGAGCAGTGGCGCTTCCTGGAGGAGACCGTGGCGATGATCGAATCGGGCAAGAGCGCCGGCGAGGCACGCCAGCTGGCGGCGGCGTGGAGCCATGCCGACCAGCCGGCGCTGGAAGCGCTGGCGCGCAGTGTCGAAACCGACAACACCTTCTCGGGCCGCTTCATGCGCGAGGTGCTGCTCGACGGGCGCAACGGCGCGCTGGCCGACAAGCTGCAGCTGCTGCTGGCGAAGGAAGACAAGGCGGTCGCGGCGATCGGCGTTCTGCACCTGCTGGGCAAGCGAGGCGTGCCGGAACTGCTGCGCGCGCGCGGAATCGACGTCGAGCGGGTGTACTGAAGGGGGAGGGTGCTGCGGGAAGTGGTGCCCTTTACGTGGATTGAACACGTGGCCTCTCCCTTACCAAGGGAGTGCTCTACCACTGAGCTAAAAGGGCTGAAAAATAATGGCGGGAGAACCCGCCAAAATTATTTAGTGCGACCGGATCATAGTGCCAAAAGCCTGTTCGGTCAAGACTTCCAGCAGCAAGGAGTGCTCGATGCGGCCGTCGATGATGTGAACCGTGTTCACGCCCGACTTGGCAGCGTCCAGCGCCGATGAAATTTTAGGCAGCATGCCGCCGGAGATGGTCCCGTCGGCGAACATCTCGTCGATCTCGCGCGCCGACAGGTCGGTCACGAGGTTGCCCTTCTTGTCCTGCACGCCGGCGATGTTGGTCATCATGATCAGCTTTTCGGCTTTCAGGATTTCCGCGATCTTGCCGGCGACGACGTCGGCGTTGATGTTGTACGCCTGGCCATCCTGGCCGAAGCCGATCGGCGAGATGATCGGAATGAAGGCGTCGTCCTGCAGCGCCTTGACCACCGCCGGGTTGATCGCGTCGATCTCGCCGACGAAGCCGATGTCGAGGAATTCGCCCGGCTTCTCGCGGTCCGGCATCGACATGCGGCGCGCGCGGATCAAGCCGCCGTCCTTGCCGGTCAGTCCGACAGCCTGGCCGCCGTAGTGATTGATCAGCATGACGATATCCTGCTGGACTTCGCCGCCCAGCACCCACTCGACCACTTCCATGGTCTCTTCGTCGGTGATGCGCATGCCCTGCACGAAGGTGCCCTGCTTGCCGATTTTTTTCAGCGCGTTGTCGATCTGCGGTCCGCCGCCGTGCACCACGACCGGATTCATGCCCACCAGTTTCAGCAGAATCACGTCGCGCGCGAAGCCGTGCTTCAGGCGCTCGTCGGTCATTGCATTGCCGCCGTATTTGATGACGATGGTCTTGCCATGGAAATTGCGGATGTACGGCAGCGCTTCGGCCAGGATTTGCGCCTTGATCTGCGGCGAAACCGCAGCGAGGTCGTTTTGCTGTTCGGTGGTGAGAGGAGGAAGGGCAGCGGTCATGGCGGGTCCAAATTTAATTTGACGAGATTTTACAGGCAAGCGAGCCGGGACTGGGGCCATTATATGGCGATCTTGTTGTATTTTAATTCCCGATCCGCTAATGTAAGCCGGATATGAGCGCCACCCTCACACTCCACGCACAGCTGGAAGCGCTGCGGCCCCAACTTGTGAGGTTCGCACAGTTGCAACTTCGTAACGAAGCGCAGGCCGAGGATGCGGTGCAGGACGCGCTGGTCGCGGTGCTGGAAAAGCCCCATGCCTTCCGCGGCGACTCGTCGCTGCGCACCTACGTGACGGGCATCTTGAAATTCAAGATCATCGACTTGATGCGCCAGGGCGGGCGCGAGCGCCAGTTCGATGTGGACGACGCGGGCGAGGAGCTGGTCGACGCGCTGTTCGCCGCCGACGGCCACACCCGCGAGATGCCGCGCGACTGGGGCGACCCGGACGGCGCGCTGGCGCAGAAGGATTTCTTCCGCGTGCTCGAAGCCTGCCTGGACAAGCTGCCGGCGCAGGCCGCGCGGGTATTCATGATGCGCGAATGGCTCGAGTTCGACACCGACGAAATATGTAAGGAATTGTCGGTCAGCGCGTCTAATGTGTGGGTGATCCTGTACCGTGCGAGGTTGCGCCTGCGCGAATGCCTGGACCTGAACTGGTTCGGCGGCGCCACGTGAACGGAAAGACAATGGAAAAGGAACCAACCGGCTGGAAGCCGACCTGCCGCGAAGTGCACCGGCTGGTGTCGGAAGGACTGGACCGCGACTTGTCGCTGGTCGAGCGCACCCGCGTGCGCTTGCACCTGTGGGTGTGCGTGGCCTGCACGCGCTTCAGCGGCCAGATGAACCTGCTGCGCCGCGCGATGCGGCACGGGCCGCCGCGGTGAGCACCTGCGCGCGTTGCGGCGCCACGTTCGGCTGCGCGATGGCCGACGGCGGCGACCACCCGTGCTGGTGCACCGAACTGCCGGCCGCGATTCCTGTGCCCGGGCAGCCCGCTGCATGCTGGTGCCCGGCCTGCCTCAAACAACACATCGCCGAACTCGAACGAGAACGGCGCGACTCACCGGATCATGAATGAACTTTAATATCGACTACATCGGCTTTGCGGCGGCCACGCTGACTACTGTTTCGTTCGTGCCGCAAGTGCTGATGGTGTGGCGCCAGCGCGGGGCGCCGGGCATATCGACGGGGATGTACCTGACCTTCATCATCGGCATCGCGCTGTGGTTCGTGTATGGGCTGTCGCTGGGCGCCTGGCCGATCGTGCTGGCCAACGGTGTCACGTTGATGCTCGCGATGAGCATCCTCGGCATGAAGTGGTACTTCGAGAGCCGCAAATAAACCGGTTGTCGTTCCAGCGAAGGCTGGAACCCATGCTGAATATACTTGACTACGCAAGCTTTCTCAGTCTGAAGACTCAGTATGGTTCCAGCCTTCGCTGCAAGTCGTTTCCGCCAGTGGCGGGAACGACGGCGGGTTAGCGCTTGGTCTGGAAGAATCGCATCATCTCGCGGCTCGCATCCGGCCCCTTGCCATCGGTGTAGCTGCCGCGCGCGCTGCCGCCCGACCACGCATGGCCCGCGCCGTGAATCAGCCACTGCTCCGCGTGCGGCGTCCCATCCGGATGCTTGTGCACCGTGCGCGTGTACGCATGCCCGTCCGGCACCTTGCCCGGCTCGACTTCCACCTTCTTCGCCGCCTGGTGCTTCCCGCGCGCGATCAATTCATCGCCATTGGCCGGATGCACCGTCGTATCGCGGTCGCCGTGAAACACGATGATCGGAATCGCCGTCCCAGGCGCCTGCGGCTTGCCGAACCGGCCCTTCATGGCCGCCAGCGCCGACGGCAAATCGTGGGCCGACGCGAACGGCAGCCCCGAATGCACGCCGACCGCCGCATACAGCTCCGGGTACAGCGTGCCCATGATGGTCGCCATCGCGCCGCCGGCCGACAGGCCCGCCACATACACCTGGCTGTCGTCGACCTGGTGGCTGGCCATCACGTCGCGCGTGATGCCGGCGATGATCGACGGTTCGCCTTGATCGCGGGTCTGGTCGACCGCGGAGAACCAGTTCCAGCAGCGCTGCGCATTGGCCTGCTGCGACTGCGCCGGATACACCACCAGGCAGCCCATTTCCTCGGCCAGGTGGTTCATCTGCGTGCCGCTGGCGAAATCGACCGGATCCTGGGTGCAGCCGTGCAGCATGACCACCAGCGGCACTGCGTGCTTGCCGGTGTAGCTGCTCGGGACATACAGCTTGTAGCTGCGCGTGCCGGCCGCGTTGGTATGGCTGCCGTCGATGAATTGGCCCGGCAGCGCTTCGGCCGGCGCCCGTCCGCCCATCGCGCCCGCCAGGTCGAACGAGGGCATCTCGAAGTTCGGCATCTTGAATGCCGCGACGCCAGCGCCGCCGGCGCGGTCCAGGTTCGCCATCATCTCCGGCACCAGGTCGCGCATCATCGCCGCGACGTCGGGCGTGGCCGCCTGCGGTGGAGGAGGTGGAGGTGGCGCCGCAGCCTTGCTCGAAGCCGGCGGCGGATTGATGTCCCGCATAGTCGGGGCTTTGCTCGCGGCCTTGGCGGCGCCGCCTTTCAACACCTTCTGAATCGCCGACGTCGCTACGGCCGGTCCCTGCGCCAGCAGGGTGCGGGTTGCCAGGCGCATGCCGGCAAAAAGTTTGTCGTTCAGTTTCATTAGTGTTCCTTATTGTCGTCGCATCAAAGAATGCGTCCGGCCAGTGCTGCCTTTACCGCCTTGCTGGCGTGTAGAGAGCCAAGCACGTAAATCGATTCGATCGTCGCCACGGCCAGTTCGGCCGTCACGTCGCTGGCGATATTTGCCAAGCCGAGCACCTGGATGTGCAGCTTCTCGCCGGCGGCGAGCGCGGTTTCCAGGTCCGCTTTGGTGTAGTGATGCATCCCCAGCACGAGACTCTTGCGCGCCACGGTCTGCCTCACCACATCGGCATGGGTGTTGAGCTGGTTTCGAATCGCGGTGCGGATCAAGTCCGTCCGGTTCGAATAAAAGCCCTCGTTCACCAGCAAGTCGATTTGACCCAAATCGATCAGGCCGAGATTAATCGTAATTTTTTCCGAATCTTGTTTCGGTTTGAAATCGTCCATTGTCCCCATATCATCCTTGTGGCATCCATTGACCATCTGTGTGGATGGTATTCTACGCTGGTAATATCTCAGGTCAAGCGCGATTCGATTGAATGCGCTAATCTGGCGACCATGAATTCAGAATTGCCAGAACAACAAACCCCCGTGCCATCGCCTTGCATCAGCCTGTGCGAGATGGCGCCCGACACGGGCCTGTGCCGCGGCTGCCTGCGCACGATCGACGAGATCGTGAAGTGGGGCGGCGCCGGCGACGATTACAAACGCGCGGTGTGGGCCGAAATCCGCCGCCGCGAAGCCAACATGGAGTTCCGCTAGATGCAGTTTTACCAACCGGCCGTCCCGGTCGCCGGCCCGGCCTACGGCGGCGGCTTCAAGATCATCGCCACCTTCATCACGGTGGTGCTGCTCGGGTACGGCGCCAGCGTTGCGCTGCGCTTCCCCTTGTTCGGCTACGGCTTCGGCGTGAAGGTGCTGCTGGTCGGCGCGACATCGCTGCTGCTGCTCAGTTATTACTGGTTCCTGCGCTCGCGCACCACCATCGACGCCGCCGGCATCCGCCAGAGCTGGGTGATGGACAAGCAGGTCGCGTGGTCCGAAGTGCGTGGCGCGAAGATGATCGGCATCCCGTATATGAGCTGGCTGTTCCCGCCGCGGATGATCGTCAGGACGGGTAACTCCTTCACCACCTTCAACGGCGGCTCGCGCGACCTGCTGGTGGAATTCGCGAAGATCTCGATCGCCTTCCAGATGAAGAAATGAGCCAGCTGCCGCCTTCGATGCGCGTCTTCGAGCGCGGCTGGCTCTCCGCCAACAACATCCTGTTCGTCGGCCGCGACGAGACCGCGCTGGTCGACAGCGGCTACGTCACGCATGCGCCGCAGACGCTGGCGCTGGTGCGCCACGCGCTGGGCGGGCGCAAGCTCGACCTGCTGGTCAACACCCACCTGCATTCGGATCACTGCGGCGGCAACGCGGCGCTGCAGGCGCACTACGGCTGCGTCACCGCGATCCCGCACGCCGAAGCCGATGCGGTGCGAGCCTGGGAAGAGGATGCCCTCAGCTACCAGGCCACCGGCCAGCAATGCGCCCGCTTCGGCTTCGAGCGCACCATCGCGCCCGGCGATGAACTGATATTGGGCGACCTGCGCTGGCAGGCGCTCGCCGCGCCCGGCCACGATCCGCGCTCGCTGATCTTCTGGTGCGCCGAGGAAGGCATCCTGATCTCGGCCGACGCGCTGTGGGAGAACGGCTTCGGCGTGATCTTCCCCGAACTCGAAGGCGAGTCCGGCTTCGCCGAGGCGCGCGCCACGCTGGCGCTGATCGGCGGACTCGATGTGCGCCTCGTGATCCCCGGCCACGGCGCGCCCTTCGAGAATGCCGGCGCCGCGCTGGCGCGCGCCAACGCGCGGCTCGATTACCTGCAGGTGGACCCGAAGCGCAACGCCGAAAACGCGGTCAAGGTACTGCTCAAGTTCCTGCTGCTCGAGCGCCAGCGCATCGCGATGCCCGAAGTGGCAGCGATGTTCGCGACGATCCCGGTGCTGACCGGCGCCAACGCACGCTTCTTCCACCGCCCGGCCGGCGAACTGGCCGAGTGGGCCGCGGCCGCCCTGGTCAAAGCCGGCGCCGCGACGCGCGAAGGCGACATGCTGGCCAACGCCGGTTAATTCCCGCACGATCGTTCTTTTTTGGTTCATAATGGCTGGACCGACCAATCCCGTATTCGAGAGTTCGCCATGGCGCTGCCCGTCGCATTGCAAAACCTGACCCTTCCCGTCATCGGCTCGCCGATGTTCATCGCCAGCGGCCCGGCCTTGGTGGCAGCCCAGTGCAAGGCCGGCATCGTCGGCGCCTTCCCGGCGCTGAACGCGCGCCCCGCGGAACTGCTCGACACCTGGCTGACCGACCTGCAGGCCGAGCTGGCGGCTTACCAGGCCGCCAATCCGGACGCGAAAGTGGGGCCGATCGCGGTGAACCAGATCGTCCACCAGTCCAACGACCGGCTGGCGCACGACGTCGAAGTCTGCGTCAGGCACCAGGTCCCGATCATCATCTCCTCGCTGCGTGCGCCGCCGAAAGAGATGCTCGACGCGATCCACAGCTACGGCGGCATCGTGCTGCACGACGTGATCTCGATCCGCCACGCCAAGAAGGCGCTGGAAGCGGGCGTCGATGGCCTGATCCTGGTGGCGGCGGGGGCGGGCGGCCATGCCGGCGCGCTGTCGCCGTTCGCGCTGGTGGGCGAAGTGCGCAAATTCTTCAGCGGTCCGCTGGCGCTGTCGGGCGCGATCGCCAGCGGCGACGCCATCCTCGCGGCGCAGGCGATGGGCGCCGACTTCGCGTACATCGGCTCGCGCTGGCTGGCGACCAAGGAATCGAACGTCAGCGACGCCTACCGCGATGCGATCGTCGAATCGGCGGCCGCGGACGTGGTGTACACCAACCTGTTCACCGGCGTGCACGGGAATTATTTGAAGAAGTCGATCGTCAACGCGGGTCTCGATCCGGAAGCGCTGCCCGAGTCGGACAAGAGCAAAATGAGTTTCGGCTCGGGCAGCGCCAAGGCGTGGCGCGACATTTGGGGCGCGGGGCAGGGCGTGGGCATGATGGACGACGTGCCGACGGTGGCCGAGATGGTCGCGCGCCTGAAGTCCGAATACGACGCCGCGCGCGCCCGCCTCGCGCTGTGAAAACGGGGTCAGGTCCGTCGGACCTGACCTCGGTTCTGTCGCCGCAGCTGTCCCGTCCAATAATGCTAGAATCACCACGCGCTGTCGCCGCACCTTTGTGACGGCAGCGCACGTTCTCAGGGCGGGGCGCAATTCCCCACCGGCGGTAATGGCGCACGCAAGCGCGCCTAGCCCGCGAGCGCTTGTCGGCGATCCTTCGGCGACAAGGTCAGCAGACCCGGTTTGATTCCGGGGCCGACGGTATAGTCCGGATAAAGAGAGAGCGGGATTGATCATGCATGCCAGGGTGGCGGTCGCAGCCCGGATCGACGGTTCTCATCGAACGTTGGCCGGTCCGCGGTTGCGGCGTTGCGCGTGCATTTTCAGGCATGCTGTCGCATGACTTCCATCCCATTCGATCCACATGCCCTGTTTTTTATACATTTAAAAACAGGAGTAATCACATGTCTCACGTTCCATTCGTAACACCAACACCGCGCGTTGCATTCATCCAGGCTGGCTGGCATGGCGACATCGTGCAGCAATGCAGGCTGTCGTTCGTGGCCGAAATGGCCAGGCTCGGCTACCTCGAATCGGGCATCGACTTAATCGATGTCGCCGGCGCTTTCGAGATCCCGCTGCACGCGCAACGGCTGGCCAACAGCGGCCGCTACGGCGCGGTCGTCGCGGCCGCCCTCGTCGTCAACGGCGGCATCTATCGGCATGAATTCGTCGCCGATGCCGTCATCTCGGGAATGATGCAGGTGCAGCTGGCCACGGGCGTGCCGGTGCTTTCCGCAGTGCTCACCCCGCACCACTTCCATGCCGGCGAGGAGCATCGGCAGTTCTTCTTCGATCACTTCAAGGTGAAGGGTGTGGAGGTGGCGCGAGCGTGCGTCGCGACGATGAACTCGCTGCACGAACTGCGCGCCGCGTAGCACCCTGTTTCTGTCAGCGCGGCTTGAGGTCTTCGGGCCTCAACGCCCACAAGCCCGGAAGGTTGCGCCAGTAGCCTTCCGCATCCATCCCGAACCCGACGACAAAGCGGTTCGGAATGCTCACTCCGACGATATCGGCCTTCACCGGCTTGGCGCGCTTGTGCGCCTTGTCGGCAAACACCGCCATCACCACTTCGGTCGCGCCCATCTCCAGCAGCCGCGCCTTGACCTGCGCCAGCGTCTCGCCTTCGTCGAGGATATCGTCGAGCAGTATGATCGTGCGGCCCGCCACGTTCGGCCGCGGCACCACTTTCCACTTGCCGTCGTAATGGCTGACGTGGATGTAATCGAATTCGAGCGGAAAGCGCAGCTGCGGCAGCAACTGGCCGGTGAACACCACTGCGCCGCCCATCACGCCGAGTACCAGCGGGAAGTGTTCTTCGTCAGGAGTGCCGAAGCGGCGGTTCAGCGCCGCCGCGACACCGCGCACGGCCGCCTGCACCGCTTCTTCATCGACGATTTCTTCCGCGTGGGCGAGGAGGGATTTGGCGCGGGCCAGGTTGAACTCTTGCATGGCGATCTACTCGAAAAAGTACATGGCCAATTATCGTGCATATCGCGAAAAACGCCGGGCGCGCAGTTGGTTTTACGCCACAGCCCGCCTTCAGCTGTAGTCGCGCCGATCCTCGATCACCTTGCCGTCGTCGGCCAGCGCGCCCGGCGCCTCGAGCGCCACCTCGCCGCGCAGCTTCGTCACGTCGCGGATCGAGGCGACGATCGCGGCTAGCTGTTCGGCCGACAGCGGCTGCGCCACCTCGCAATGCAGCGTCATCACGTCGTTCGCCATGCGGCCGGTCACCACCAGCCGCGCCTTCAGTATCTCGGGATGGCGCCGCACGATGTTGGTCACCTGCGCCGGATGCACGAACATCGCGCGCACCTTGGTGGTCTGGTCGGCGCGTCCCAGCCAGCCGCGAATGCGCGCGTTGGTGCGGCCGCCCGGCGCCGGCGTATCGGTCAGCAACGCCGACATGTCGCCGGTCGCGAAGCGGATCAGCGGATAGTCGTGGTTGAACAACGTGACGACGATCTCGCCGATGTCGCCTGGCGTTACCGGCTCGCCGGTGCCGGGACGGACGATCTCCAGGATCACGTCTTCGTCCACCACCATGCCGGCATCGAGCACGCCGCCGCTCTCGGTTTCATATGCGATGCTGCCGATGTCGGCCGACGCGTAAGTCTGCAACACGTTCGGCACGCCGTTGGCGTGGAACCAGGAGCGCAGCGATTCGGGCAGCGCTTCCGCGCCCATCAGCGCGTTCTTCACGCTGCTGATGTCGGCGCCCATCTCGCGCGCCTTCTCGATGATGATGCGCAGGAAGGAAGGCGTGCCGATGTAGGTGTCGGGCCGCAGGTCGGCCATCGCCTGCACCTGCATTTCGGTCTGGCCCGCGCCGGCAGGGATCACCGCGCAGCCGATGCGAGCGGCGCCGCCTTCGACCATGAACGCGGCCGGCGTGAAGTGATACGAAAAACAGTTCTGCAGCAGCCCGCCGGAGCGCACGCCGGCGGCGTGCATTGGCCGCGCAAAACGCCACCAGTCGCGCCCTTTCCCCTCCGGATCGTAAATCGGGCCCGGCGACACGTACACGCGCCGCAGTTCGCTTGGCGGCGTCGCGGCCAGGCCGCCGAACGGCAGCGCCGCCTGCTGCAATGCCTTGAGCTCGGACTTGCGCGTGACCGGCAGTGCGGCCAGCGCGGCGCGCGTGGTCACGCCGGCCGCGTCGACGCCGTCGAGGATGCGTGCCCAGCCGGGCGCCTGCTGCGCGCGCGCGACAAGCTGGGGCAGGCGCGCCATCAGGTCGCGTTCACGCGCATCTGGCTCGCGCGTTTCGAGCTCGTCGAGCGTATCGGCCATCAGGCTTCTCCAATTTCCCGCTGCAGTTTCCTGGTCAGCTTGGCGAACACCAGTTCATACGAGCGCTGCAGCAGCTGCTCCGCTTCCTGGTCGCCCAGCGCATCGGCGTTTTCGACCCGCACCCACTTGGCGCGCGCCAGGTAGGGCGCCGGAATGATCCCGGGCCGGTCGGTCAGCTCGAGGAAGCGCTCGTCCTCGACCTTGAAGCTCATGCCTTGCGGGTCGTCGGAACCGGTCACCATGAACATCTTCTCGCCCACCGAAAACACCACGTCGGCGCCCCACTTGATGTCCTCGGTCGCGCCGGGAAAGCTGCGGCACACGTCCTTCGCTTTTTCGAAATCCATTGTTGCTTCCTTCAAGCCAGCCAGCGTTTGCGGCGGCGGTAAAATTTCATGTCCCTGAAACTCTTGCGTCCCGCCCCGGACACGCCGAGGTAAAACTCTTTGACGTCTTCATTGGCCGCCAGTTCCGCGGCGGCGCCTTCCATCACCACGCGGCCGTTTTCCAGGATGTAGCCGAAGTCGGCGTAGCGCAGCGCGACGTTGGTGTTCTGTTCGGCCAGCAGGAAGGACACGCCTTCCTTCTGGTTCAGGTCCTTCACGATGTCGAAGATCTCCTCGACGATCTGAGGGGCGATGCCCATCGACGGCTCGTCGAGCAGGATCATCGACGGCTTGGCCATCAGCGCGCGGCCGATTGCGCACATCTGCTGCTCGCCGCCCGAGGTGTAGCCGGCCTGGCTGGAGCGGCGCTCCTTCAGGCGCGGGAAGTAGTGATACACCGCTTCCAGCGACGCCTTCTGGTCCGCGCGCGAATCGGTGCGCGTGTAGGCGCCGGTCAGCAGGTTTTCCTCGATGGTCAGGTGGCCGAAACAGTGGCGGCCTTCCATCACCTGCGACAGCCCGCGCTTGACCAGCGCGTTCGGCGTCAGCTGGTCGATGCGCTCGCCGTTGAAGCGCACTTCGCCCTTGGTGACGTCGCCGCGCTCGCCGCGCAGCAAAGTTGAAATCGTTTTCAGCGTGGTCGATTTGCCGGCGCCGTTCGCGCCCAGCAAAGCCACGATCTTCCCTTTCGGGACATGCAGCGAAACGCCCTTCAGGACCAGGATTACGTGGTCGTAGATGACTTCGATGTTGTTCACCGAAAGATAGGGCACGTCTGCGTTGGTCATAATTCCTCGATTGATTCCCGGTTCACGCTCAAGATGGGGTCAGGTCCGCCGGACCTGGCCCCGTGGTGCGCTTTAGTTCATGCAGGCCGGGGTGATTTTCTTCTCGGTCGCATACGCCATCGACGATTCCTCCAGCAGCTTGCGGGTGAGCGCGCGGTCGCCGACGATCCAGTTCGGCGTGATGGCGACCCACTTGGACCCGTTCCACTGCTGGACCTTGACGGCGCCCGAGCCTTCATGGTCGTCGCAGCTGGTCTTCACGGTCGGGAACATGCCGAACACGCCCAGCGCTTTCTGGCGCGCCGCGTCGATGTTCAGGTTTTCCAGGCCCCAGCGAATCTGCTCGCCCGTCATCACTTTGCCCTTGCCGAATTTTTCCTGCGCGGTGCGGATCGCTTCAACCCACAGCACGCCCAGCGTCATGCCGCGCATGTGGTACACCGATCCGATGCGCGACTGGTCGGCCAGGTTGCCCTTGCCGGCCGCGTAGACCTTCTTGCGGATGTCGTCGATCAGCGGGTAGTTGCCCGGCGTGTTGAAGGTCATCGAGCTGTAGCCCTTGGCCGCTTCGCCCGACGGGATGGTGTCCTCCTCGGAGCCGGCCCACCACACGCCCAGCATCTTCTCGCGCGGGAAGCCGTTGCGCTGCGCGGTCTTGATGGCGACCGAATTCATCACGCCCCAGCCCCACAGGATCACGTAGTCCGGCTTGGCCTGGCGGATCTGCAGCCACTGCGACTGCTGCTCGTTGCCCGGCGGCGCGACGGCGATCTTCAGCAGCTCGAAGCCGTACTGCTTGGCCTGCGCTTCCAGCACCGGCAGCGGCTCCTTGCCGAACGGGGAGTCGTGATACAGGTAGGCGATCTTCTTGCCCTTCAGCTTGGCCATGCCGCCTTCCTTGTCGCCCAGGTACTTGACCATGCCCGCGGCCTGGTCCCAGTAGCTGGTAATCAGCGGGAAGACGTACGGGAACACTTTGCCGTTTGCCGCGTCCGAACGGCCGTAGCCCAGCATCGTCATCGGGATCTTGTCGTTGGCGACGCGGTCGAGGATGCCGTAGGCGATGCCGGTCGACAGCGGTTCGACCAGCGTGGCGCCGCCGTGCTGGGTCTTCAGGCGCTCGTAGCATTCGACACCGCGCGACGGGTTGTACTCGGTCTCGCATTCCTCCCACAGGATCTTCACGCCATTGACGCCGCCGTTGGCGTTGACCAGGTTGAAGTAGTCGATGGCGCCGCCGTAGAATCCCGAGCCGCCGGCCGCGTAGGCGCCGACCCGGTACGACGGCAGCGCCACGAACTGGTCGGCCGCCTGCGCCGCCTGGGTGTATGCGCCGAACAGGGTCGCGCACAGCATGATCGATTTGAAGCCTTTCATTCTCGTCTCCTCATTGTCACTGCATTTGACTTCGATTGCTACCGTCGGCCTTAATGCGGGAACGGCCACAGGCGCAACTTCTCTTTACCCACTTGCCACAAGCGCGCGAGGCCATGCGGCTCCACGATCAGGAAAAATATGATCAACGCGCCAAACACCATCAACTCCAAATTCGATGCAAAGCTGGTCGGCAGCCCCAGGAAATGGCCGAAGATGTTCAGCCACACCGGCAGCAGCACGATGAAGGCTGCGCCGAGGAAGGAGCCGAGCACCGAGCCGACGCCGCCGATGATAATCATGAACAGGATGCGGAACGACAGGTCCAGGTTGTACGCCTCCGGCTCCACCGTGCCGAGGTAGGCGAAGGCGTACAGCGCGCCGGCCACGCCGCAGTAGAAGGAGCTGACCGCGAACGCCATCAGCTTGGTCGGCAGCGGCCGGAAGCCGATCACTTCGGCCGCCATGTCCATGTCGCGGATCGCCATCCAGGACCGGCCGACGTTCGAGCGGATCATGTTCTTCGCCAGCAGCGCGAGGAAGGCGACGATGCCGAGCACCAGCAGGTATTTGCTTGCCGGCGAATTGAACTGGTAGCCGAAGATCTGCATCTTCTGCACCGTCACCACGCCGGACGAACTGTAGTTGGTGAGGTAGGGAATCTTGGTCAGGCACCAGACTACGAAGAACTGGGTCGCCAGTGTGGCGGCGGCGAGGTAGAAGCCGCGCACGCGCAGCGAAGGCAGGCCGAACACGATGCCCACCAGCGCCGCGCAAAGGCCGCCCAGCACGAAGGCGATGAGCAACGGCATGCCGGGAACGCGGGCGATGAAGTTGAACGAGGCGTAGGCGCCGACCGCCATGAAGGCCGCGGTGCCGAGCGAAAGCTGGCCGGCGTACCCGGTCAGGATGTTCAGGCCCAACGCGGCTAGCGCGAAGATCAGGAAGGGGATCAGGATCGCCGACAGCAGGTAGGGCGTGGCGAACAGCGGCACTATCACCACGGCGAGCACCAGCAGCGCGCCGAGGGCGATGCGGTCCTGCCGGATCGGGAAGATCTGGTTGTCGGACTGGTAGCTGGTCTTGAACTGGCCGGCTTCACGGTAGAACATCTAGATCCTCCGGATGATTTTTTCGCCGAACAGGCCTTCCGGCCGGACCAGCAGGAACAGCAGCGCGAGCACGTACGGGAACCAGCCTTCGATGCCGCCGCCGACCATTGGCCCGATGTAGACCTCGGCCAGCTTTTCGGACGCGCCGATGATCAGTCCTCCGACGATGGCGCCCGGGACCGAGGTGAAGCCGCCGAGGATCAGCACCGGCAGCGCCTTCAGCGCGAGGAAGGTGAGGGCGAACTGCACGCCGTTGCGGGCGCCCCACAGCAAGCCCGCGACCAGCGCGACCAGTCCCGCGACCGACCACACGATGGCCCAGATCCGCTGCAGCGGGATGCCGACCGCCAGCGCCGCCTGGTGGTCGTCCGCCACCGCACGCAGGGCGCGTCCCACCTTGGTCTTCGAGAACATCAGTGCGAGGGCGGTCACCAGCACCGCGCAGATGCCGGCCGCGGTCATGTCGAACTGCGACACGATGATGTTGAAGCTGTCCATCAGGTAGGGGATCGGCACGTCCTCGATCGGCAGTTCCAGTTTGTGAACTTGCGAGCCCCACATCAGCTGCGCCAGGCCTTCGATGAAGAAGGCCAGGCCGATGGTGGCCATGAACAGCGTGATCTCGGGCTGGTTGACGAGCGGGCGCAGCACCACGCGTTCGATCGCCAGGCCGAGCGCGATCATCACCACGACGGTGGCGGGAATCGCGAGCCACATCGGCACGTGGAATTTGTCGACCATGCCGACGCAGGTGAGGGCGGCGAAGAACACCATCGCGCCCTGGGCGAAGTTGAAAACGCCGGAAGCCTTGTAGATCAGGACGAAGCCGATCGCCACCAGCGCGTACATCACGCCGGAGAGCAGGCCGCCAATCAGCACTTCGAAGAAAAAGCTCATGGTTGCACTTCCTGGTGGCCGGCGCCGAGGTAGGCGCGGATCACCTCCGCGTTGGCGCGTACTTCGTCGGGCGTGCCGTCGGCGATCTTGCGGCCGTAATCGAGCACCACCACGCGGTCGGAGATGTCCATCACCACGCCCATGTCGTGCTCGATCAGGACGATGGTGGTGCCGAACTGGTCGTTCACGTCGAGGATGAAGCGGCACATGTCCTGCTTCTCTTCGACGTTCATGCCGGCCATCGGCTCGTCGAGCAGGAGGATGTCCGGTTCGGCGGCCAGCGCGCGTCCCAGTTCAACGCGCTTCTGCAGGCCATAGGGGAGGCGCCCCACCGGCGTCTTGCGGATCGCCTGGATTTCGAGGAAGTCGATGATCTCCTCGGCCTTCGCGCGGTGCTCCAGTTCCTCGCGCCGCGCCGGTCCGATATGCAGCGCCTGCATCAGGAAGTTCGACTTCATCTTCAGGTTCCGGCCCGTCATGATGTTGTCGAGGACCGTCATGCCCTTGAACAGCGCGATGTTCTGGAAGGTGCGCGCAATGCCTGCCTTGGCCGCGCTGTAGCAGTCCATGTTGCGGCGCTGGACGCCGCGCAGCGAGATCGATCCCTGCTGCGGGCGGTACACGCCGTTGATCACGTTGAGCATCGAGCTCTTGCCGGCGCCGTTCGGCCCGATGATGGCGCGGATCTCGTGCTGGCGAACGTCGAAGGAGATGTCGGTCAGCGCCTTCACGCCGCCGAACGCCAGCGAAATGTTCGCCAGGTCGAGGATCACCGGGCCGACCTTGCGCCTGAGCGCCTGCTGGTCCATGTCCATCACGCGGCGGCCTCCATCGGCGGGTAAGTCCTGGCTTCGGCGATGCGCAGGTCGGCGCTGGCGGTGCCGACGCGGCCGTCCTCGAACCGCACCTGGGTGCTGATGAACTGCGAGGCCTTGCCCTCGTACAGGGCGCAGATCAGCACCGCGTATTTTTCGGCGATGAACTTGCGGCGCACCTTGCGGGTGCGGGTCAGCTCGTCGTCGTCCGGATCGAGCTCCTTGTGCAGCACCAGGAAGCGGTGGATCTGGGTGTCGGCCATGCCCGGCTCGGAGGCCAGGTCGGCGTTGACCTTTTCGACGCAGTCGCGCACCAGGTCATAAGTCTGCGGGTTGCCCGCCAGGTCGGTGTAGCCCGAGTAGGCGATGTTGCGCCGCTCGGCCCAGTTGCCGACGGCATCCATGTCGATGTTGATGAAGGCGCAGACCTGGTCGCGGCCATTGCCGAAGGCGACCGCCTCCTTGATAAACGGGAAAAACTTCAGCTTGTTCTCGATGTAGTTGGGCGCGAAGATGGCGCCGCCGTTCATCTTGCCGACGTCGGCGGCGCGGTCGATGATCTTCAGGTGGCCGTCGCGGTCGAACATGCCGGCGTCGCCGGTGTGGAAATAGCCGTCCGCGTCGATCACCTCGGCCGTGGCGTCCGGCCGCTTGAAGTAGCCGTCCATGGTCGCCGGCGAGCGCACCAGCACCTCGCCGTTGTCGGCCAGCTTGACCTCGACGCCGGGCGCCGGCAGCCCGACGCTGTCGAACTTGATGTTCCCGTCCGGCTGCAGGCACACGTAGGCGCAGGTTTCGGTGGACCCGTACAGCTGCTTGAGGTTGACGCCGATCGAGCGGTAAAAGCGGAACAGGTCGGGGCCGATCGCGGCGCCGGCGGTGTAGGCCACGCGCACGCGCGACAGCCCGAGCACGTTTTTCAGCGGGCCGTACACCAGCACGCGGCCGATGGCGTACTGCAGGCGGTCGCTCGCGGACACCGGCTTGCCGTCCAAAATCGCCGAGCCGCAGCGGCGTGCCACGTCCATGAAGTGCTGGAACATGCGGCGCTTGATGGCGCCGGCGTCCTCCATGCGGATCATCACGGTGGTGAGCATGTTTTCGAACACCCGCGGCGGCGCGAAGTAGTAGGTCGGCCCGATTTCGCGCAGGTCGGTCAGCACGGTGTCGCCGGACTCGGGGCAGTTGACCGTGAAACCGGCCACCAGCGCCTGCGCCAGGGAGAACAGGCAGTCGCCCACCCACGCCATCGGCAGGTAGGACAGGATGTCTTCGTGGTCGGTCAGCTTGTCGAAGCCGACGCCGCCGGTTCCGGCGGCGATGAGGGCGGCGTGCGACTGCACCACGCCTTTTGGTTTACCGGTGGTGCCGGAGGTGTACAGGATGATGGCCGGGTCGCTGCCCTGGCCGGCTTCGACGGCGGCGTCGAACGCCCCCGGATTGGCCTGGTCCCAGGCGCGCCCCAGTTCTTGCAGGCTGGCGAAGGAGATCACGCCGGCCTGGCTGTAGTGGCGCATGCCGCGCTCGTCCTCGTAGGCGATGTGGCGCAGCTTCGGGCAAAGTTCGGTCAGTTCGAGCAGCTTGTCGACCTGTTCCTGGTCTTCGGCCACGGCGAAGGCGACATCGGCGTCGCCCAGCACGTAGGCCATGTCGGCGGCGGGCGCGTCCTGGTACAGCGGCACCGGCACGCCGCCCAAGCATTGCGCGGCCAGCATCGCCCAGTACAGGCGCGGACGGTTGTCGCCGACGATGGCCAGGTTCATGCCGCGCGCGAAGCCGAGCGAGGCGAGCCCGCAGGCCAGGTCGCGCACTTCGCGATTGACCTCGCTCCAGCTCCAGGTCTGCCAGATGCCGAGATTCTTTTCGCGGAAGGCCGGGCGCGCCGGGCGCACCTGGCCGTGCGCGCGCAGGCGCCGCGGAAAAGTCTGCAGTTGCGAGCCGTCCGATGAATCCACCAGGTCCCCTCTTGTTTTGATGCGCTTCACGCAATTTTTGTGTGATGATATTAGCTTGAGGATGGAACCCATGTTGTCTTTTGAGTGACAATTGGGAGACTTTCGATGCTGCGTCGCACAAATGACTCCACCTGCACAAACACTGACCGAACACCTGAGATCGACCATCTGGGCCCGCGGCCTCTCCGCGGCCGAGATGGCGCGCGTCGAAGCGGACTGCTTCGAGCAGTTCGTGCCGAGGGGCGGCTTCGTGTGCCGCAAGGGCGAGGCGCTCGAGTGCTGGATCGGCATCATCGACGGGCTGGTCAAGATCAACAATTTTTCCCCGTCGGGGAAGAACGTGACTTTCGCCGGCGTGCCGGCCGGCGGCTGGTTCGGCGAAGGCTCGCTGCTCAAGGACGAGGCGCGCAAATACGACGCGATGGCGCTGCGCGACACGCGGGTGGCGCGCATGCCGCGCGCGACCTTCGACTGGCTGCTCGAGACCAGCCTGCCGTTCAACCGCTTCCTGCTGATGCAGCTTAACGAGCGGCTCGGGCAGTTCATCGGGCTGGTCGAAAGCGACCGCATGCTCGATGTCGACACGCGGGTGGCGCGCTGCCTGGCCGCGATGTTCAACTCGCACCTGTATCCTGGACTGGAGGCGATGGTGCAGATTTCGCAGGAGGAGATCGGCTATCTGTCGGGCGCCTCGCGCCAGCGCGCCAACCAGGCCTTGCAGCTGCTCGAGAAGGAAGGGCTGGTCAGGCTCGATTACGGCGGCATCCGGGTGCTGGACCTCAACGGCCTGCGCCACTTCCAGGCCTGAGTAATGGCGCCGTCAAATCCGGGGTCAGGTCCGCCGGACCTGACCCCATATTCCAGCGTGTTGGTAGTATCATAGAGACATGCAAAATCCATCTTCCCTCTCCGAGCGCGCCGCCATGCTGGACCAGCTGCGCGAGGTGATGCGCCGCGAGCGCATCGACGCCGTCCTGATCCCGTCGGCCGACCCGCACCTGTCCGAATACCTGCCCGGCCGCTGGAAGGGCCGCGAGTGGCTGTCCGGCTTCACCGGCTCGGTCGGCGCCTTCATTGCCACCAACGACTTCGCCGGCGTCTGGACCGACGCCCGCTACTGGGACCAGGCTGAAGTCGAACTGGCCGGCAGTGCCGTTTCGCTGATGAAGATCCCGTCCGGCGCCAGCCTGCTGTACATCGACTGGCTTGCCGCGAACCTGCGGAGCGGCCAGACCGTCGCCGTCGACGCGCGCGTCCTCGGCCTGTCCACCGCGCGCTTGCTGGCCGACGCGCTGGGCGCGCGCGGCATCAAGCTGCGCACCGACGTCGACCTGCTGGACGAAGTCTGGACCGACCGTCCTGCGCTGCCGCTCGAACTGGTGTTCGAACACACCGCGCCGCACGCCGTCGCCAGCCGCGCCGACAAGCTGGCGCAGGTGCGCGCCGAGATGGCGAAGCTTGGCGCCACGCGTCACTTCATTTCGACCCTCGACGACATTGCATGGCTGTTCAACCTGCGCGGCGCCGACGTCAATTACAACCCGGTGTTCCTGGCGCACGCGCTGGTGGGCCCGGAACGCGCCACGCTGTTCGTCGGCGACAACAAGGTGCCGGACGATGTGGCCGAACGCCTGCGCCTTGACGGCGTCGAGCTGGCCAACTACACACAGGCCGCCGCCGCACTGGCCGCCCTTGGCGCCGAAGAGGTCCTGCTGGTCGACCCGCGCCGCATCACCGCGGGCATGCGCGCGGCGGTGCCGGCCAACGTCAAGGTCATCGAAGCGATCAACCCGAGCACCTTCGCCAAGTCGAAAAAGTCGGACGACGAAGCGGCCCACGTGCGCGCCACGATGGAGCAGGACGGCGCCGCGCTGTGCGAGTTCTTCGCCTGGCTCGAGGTGCGCCTGGCCGACAAGCGCCGCGGGCCGGCCACCGAAATCGACATCGACACCCACATCTGCGCCGCGCGCGCGCGCCGGCCCGGCTTCGTCAGCCCGAGCTTCGGCACCATCGCCGGCTTCAACGCCAACGGCGCGGTGATGCACTACCGCGCCACCGAGGCGTCGCACGCCGAAATCGAAGGCGACGGCCTGTTGCTGATCGACTCCGGCGGCCAGTACCTGGGCGGCACCACCGACATCACCCGCGTGGTCCCGGTCGGAACGCCGTCGGATGCGCAGAAGCGCGACTTCACGCTGGTGCTCAAGGGCGTCATCGCGCTATCGTCGGCGCAGTTTCCGCGCGGGACCAGGTCGCCGATGCTGGACGCCCTGGCGCGCGCGCCGATCTGGGCCGCCGGCGTCGACTACGGTCACGGCACCGGCCACGGCGTCGGCTTCTTCCTTAACGTCCACGAAGGCCCGCAATCGATCTCGCCGACCACCATGCCTGAGCCGCACACGGCGATGGAGGCCGGCATGATCACCTCGGTGGAGCCGGGCATCTACCGGCCGGGCCGCTGGGGCATCCGGATCGAGAACCTGGTGCTCAACGTCGATGCGGAGACAACCGAGTTCGGCGACTTCCTGCGCTTCGAAACGCTGACCCTGTGCCCGATCGACACCCGCTGCCTCGACCTGTCGCTGATGCGTCCGGACGAGATCAAGTGGCTCAACGACTACCACGCGACGGTGCGCGCGCGCCTGTCGCCGCACGTCGATGGCGCCGCCAAAGCGTGGCTCGACGAACGCACGCGGGAGATCTGATGGCCAGTCCACGTTCCACCCGCGCCAGCGCCGCGGTCGACCGCCTGAAGAACCGCAGCGGCAATCAAGGCTATTCGATGGCGCGCACCGGCGACGGCCTGTTCTTCATCAGCGAGAAGCCGGGCTTGCCGCCGCTGTGCGAACCGCTCGAGCTGGATGCCTTCGTCGCCTTCGTCAACGCGCTCGGGCCGCAGGTGGCGCGGCGCGTCAGCAAGCTCGATGTCGCCTTCGAAAAACAACTGGTCAAGAAAAATGCCGACGGCTGACATGCTGGCCGCCTACTGGACCGGCCCCGAGATGGCCGCCAACGGCATCATCCTGCTCAATCTGATCGGCGCGCTGCTGCTTGGCCTGCTGGTCGGCTACGAGCGCTCGTACCACGGCCGCGCCGCGGGCATGCGCACCTATGGCCTGGTGTGCATGGCGTCGGCCGCGCTGACCATCATCGGCGGCTATCCGGGCCTGTGGTACGGCGCCCATGCCGGGCCGCTGATCGTGGCCGACCCTACCCGCATCATCCAGGGCGTGGTCACCGGCATCGGCTTTCTGGGCGCCGGCGTGATCATGCGCGAGGGCTTCAACATCAGCGGCCTGACCACCGCGGCGTCGATCTGGGCCTCGTCGGTAATCGGCATCATGGTGGGCGTCGGCTTCTACCTGGCGGCGATTGGGCTGGCCTTCCTGTCGTCGATGATCATGATCTACCTGCACCGCATCGAGGCGTACCTGCCGTCGCGCCATGCGGTCGCCATCATGATGCGCTTCAAGAAGGACTTCACGCCGGTCGAGGCAACGCTGCGCCGGATCGCGCTCGAACGCGGTTACGAAATCGCCGGCGGCTCGCTCGCCATCGGCGCCGTCAACGGCGCGCAGGAATGGCGATTCGTGGCGCTGGCGCTGTCGCGCAAGAGCGGCGCGACCTTGTCGGCGCTGGCCGACGAACTGGCCAGGTTCGACGGCATCGACAGCTTCCAGCTGTCGCACGCCCGCAATTAAGGAAAACTCAAACAATGCATCCTCAAGAAGTACTCGATTTCTGGTTCCTGCCGCCGCTGGCGGAAGGGCATGGCAAGCCGCGCGACGAATGGTTTCGCAAGGACGCGCGCTTCGACGCCGCGATCGCCGAGCGCTTCGGCGCCGCCATCGCGATGGCGAAAGCCGGCGGACTGCGCGAATGGGACCGCCAGGGCGCCAGGGGCACGCTGGCGCGCATTCTGCTGCTCGACCAGTTCACCCGCAACGCCTTTCGGGGCACGCCGGAATCGTTCAGCGGCGACGCGCTGGCGCTGGCCGCCGCCATCGAGCTGCACGAATCCGGCGCCGACCGCAGCCTGACGCCGACCGAGCGCTGGTTCGCCTACATGCCGTTCGAGCACGCCGAGGACGCGCGCATGCAGGAGAAATCGGTCATGCTGTTCGCCGAGCTGGCGCAGGAAAGCGATGACTTCGGCAGCGCGCTCGATTACGCGCACCGGCACCGCGGCGTGATCGCGCGCTTCGGCCGCTTCCCGCATCGGAACGCGATCCTGGGACGCGCATCGACGCCGGAAGAACTGGCGTTCCTTAGCCAGCCGGGCTCCGGCTTCTGACGTGACGCCCACGCTCAACATCGTCGGCGCGGGGCACCTTGGCCGCACGCTGGGCCGGCTGTTCGCCGCCGGCGGCGCCTTCGCCGTGCAGGACGTGCTGACCCGGTCGCACGCCAGCGCGGCCGAGGCGGCGGCCTTCATCGGCGCCGGCCGCGCGGTCGAATCGGCGGCGCAGCTGCGCCCGGCCGATGCGGTGATGCTGGCGGTGAGCGACGACCAGATCGAGGCGGCCTGCGACGCGCTGCCCGATGTCGCCGGCGTGCTGGTATTTCACTGCAGCGGCGCCAAATCGTCGGCCGCGCTGGAGTCGGCCGCCGCGAGAGGCGCGCTGACGGCCAGCGTGCATCCGGTGCGCAGCTTCGCCGATCCCGACAGCGTGGCGCGCGACTTCGCCGGCACCTGGTGCGGCGTCGAGGGCGATGCGCGCGCGCTGGCGCTGCTCGAGCCGGCGTTCGCCGCGATCGGCGCGCGGCTGGTGGCGATCGATCCGGCCGCCAAGACGGTGTACCACGCGGCCTCGGTGTTCGCCTCCAACTACCTGGTGACCGTGCTCGATGCGGCCTTGCGCGCCTACCAGGCGGCGGGCATTCCGGAAGACGTGGCGCGCGAACTGGCGCGGCCGCTGGCCAGCGAAACGCTGGAAAACGTGTTCCGCCTCGGGCCGCGCGCCGCGTTGTCCGGCCCGATCGCGCGCGGCGACTTCGCCACGGTGGCGCGCCAGCAGGCGGCGCTGGATGAACGGGACGCCGAGGCGGGACGGCTGTATCGCGCGCTGGCCGAGGCCACGGCAGCGCTGGCGAAGCGGGACAAGCCATGATCCGCAAGGCGGTGGCGAGCGACCGCGCCCAGGTGCTGGCGCTGTACAAGCTGGTGGCGACGGTCCCGGACGGCATCGCGCGCACGCCCGACGAGGTGAGCGGCGAGTACATCGACGGCTTCATGCACAAGGCGTCAGCCAACGGCGTCGAGCTGGTGTGGGAGGAGGGCGGGCGCATCCTCGGCGAGATCCACGCCTCCAATCCCGGCATTGCCGCGCTGGCGCATTTGCTGACCGACCTGACGATCGCCGTGGCGCCGGACGCGCAGGGGCGCGGAGTGGGGCGCGGCCTGTTCCAGGCGCTGCTCGACGAAGTGATCGCGAACATGCCGCACATCCACCGGGTCGAGCTGTTTGCGCGCTCGTCGAACGTTCGGGCGCGGGCGCTGTACCACTCGCTCGGGTTCGTCGATGAAGGGCTGCTGCGCGCACGGGTCAACAACTCGCTAGGCGTTCCTGAAGACGACACCTTGATGGGCTGGTTGCGGCCCACAGTCACAGTCAACACCGGGGTCTGACCCTCGCGGACCGGGCGTCCCCGTCAGTCCCCATCCCCTTGGCCGCCTGTTGCTGTCCGCCAACATCGAAGCCGCGCTCTCCACTCTTTTACATCCGTCTTTTTATTGCACTAATGCAAAAAAGATGCGCTAAAGCATCGACATTCGTGTCGAATCGCAATAAGCTACGCGGTCTGGATGTTTTAATTGAGCAACTTCCCGCATCGGCGGGGCGGCTTACGAAGGAGAGCAACATGCTGTTTTTGAAGAGCACCGCCGCCACCAAGGCGCCTGGCATTTACGAGCTGGACATCGCCGCGAAACCGCCGGGCAAGACCTTCGGCGTTTTCCTTGCGACCGATCCGGACAATCCGCCGACCGAGGTGCTGACCGGGCTGTCGCTGCTGGGCTTCCAGAACACCTATCAGCAAGCCTACACCCACAAGGACAAGGGCAAGGTGCTCGACATGCACTTCCAGAAGAACGGCACCGACCTGTTCAATGGCTGGAAAACCGAAGAGTGCGCCGCCAACATGGCCGGCATCGAAGCGCTGTTCGCCGGCATCGGCCTGAAGGTGGCGCCGCGCGTGATGACGCTGGCTGAAGCCTACGCGTAACACCTGGCAGCGACCGGCATGGGTCGGTTCCGCCGGACCTGACCCTCGACCGTGCGTCTATGGCATGATTAGCCTCTTCGGGCAATCATTCGGCATGGACCTGTTCTCCTCTGACAAACTGACGACGATCCCGGTGCGCGACGGCGAACTGGCGTTCCTGCCGCAGTTGCCGCTCGCGTTGCCGAATGACGAGGTGCTGGCGCGCCTGATCGACGAGACTGCCTGGCGCAGCGAGGTCATCACGGTGTGGGGCAAGCAGCATCCGCAGCCGCGCCTGACGGCCTGGCACGGCGAGGCGGCCTACACCTACTCGGGCCTGCGCCTGGAGCCGCTACCGTTCACCCCGCTGCAGCAGGAAATCCGGGCGGCCGTCGAGGCTGCCACCGGCCGGCGCTTCAACAGCGTCTTGCTCAACTACTACCGCGACGGCCGAGACAGCATGGGCATGCACAGCGATAACGAGCCGGAACTGGGCCCCGAACCGGCGATCGCGTCGGTCAGTTTCGGTGCCGAACGGAGCTTTATCCTGCTCCACAAGGCCAGCGGAGAGCGCCTGAAAATTGCGTTGAGCGACGGCAGCCTGCTTTTGATGGCGGGAAAACTGCAGCAGCACTGGACCCACGGAATTAACAAAACCGCCCGTCCGGTCGGCTCAAGAGTGAACCTAACCTTCCGGATGATCGTCTAACCTTCGGCATCGTGCCCTAAACTCAGCCATGCATATAAATGAACGAAAGGTCAGTAACGCGGCTTTTCGCTTACATCTCATTACATTTCTTACCTAATCAGCAAGGACGTGTCGAATTCACGATGCTATCTTGGAAATAACCGCGATTCACAGGAATTGCGGTCCAGACGATTAACAACATCAAAGGATTCCGCATGAAAAAGCTTATTTTTGCACTAATCGCCGCCGCAACCGCCATGGGTTCGGCCCAGGCCGCCGGCCCTTACGTTGGCGTGGGCGTCGCTTCGGCCGACCACAACTACAATCTGGGGACCGCGACCAACGTCAATGGCGACGGCTACAAGGCCTCCGGCAAAATTTTCGGCGGCTATGACATCGACCAAACCTGGGGCGTGGAAGCGGGCTACACCGATTTCCGCAAGTCCGACTACAGCCGCACCGTCAATGGCGTGGCCGGCACTGGAACCTCGGACGGCCACTCGTTCTACGTCGCAGGCAAGGCAACTGCGCCGATCAGCGAGCAATTCTCGATTTACGGCAAGCTGGGCGCAGCCAACAACAAGCGCACCCTGAACGACCCGATCTACGGGCGCAGCGACAGCAAGACCGAACTGTATGCCGGCGTGGGCGCGCAGTACAACCTGAACCAGAAGGTCGCGCTGACGCTGGAGTACGAGCGTTATGGCAAGAAGACGGACTTCGGTCCGAAACCCGATGTCATCACGGCTGGCGTGAAATACGCCTTCTGATGACGGGGTGAGAGAGGCGGCTCAGGCTGCCCGCTCGCCAGACGTACCAAAAAGCCCGCCAATGCCTGGTGGGCTTTTTCATTGGTGGACCGGTCCCCCTGACAAGCCGGCGGCGACGAAGCGATGCAGCGACGACCATTGCCAGTCGGCGGCGTCGGCGCACAGGCCATGGCGCAGCGGATTGCTGTGGACGTAGTCGACCAGGCGCACGTAGTCGGCGTCGTTGTCGATGCGGCGTTCGCGGTAGTGGCGCTCCCACACCAGGCTGCCCGGGCCGGCGCCCGACTTGCGCAGCGCTTTCGAGAACGCAATCTTGACCGCGCGCCAGCGGCTGGCGCAGTCGTGGTCGCCCGGTGGCAAGGTCCAGATCGCGTGGGCGTGGTCGGGCAGCACGACCCAGGCGTCGACATGGAAGGGGCGCTTCGCGCGCGACTGGCGCATCGCATCGCCGAACGCGGAAAAATGGTCGGTCAGCAGCGTGCTGCCCGGCTCGAACAGGCGCACGGTGAAGAACCAGGTCGCGCCCGGGACGCGGTTGTGGCGGTAATCGGTCATGGATTGAGTGTGCCAAGATGGCCGCCGATTCATGTCGAATGGCGCAAACGCGCGGGCCTTGTTGGCGGATCACGCAGCGGGAATATACCGTGCGGGATGCTTCGATGAAGCACGATTGGAGCGCGCAAAAGCGAAAAAGCTCCCCGGAGGGAGCTTTCGGCAGCAGCGGCGCTTACACCGTCAGCGGCTTGTAGCGAATGCGCTTCGGCTTGGCGCCTTCTTCGCCGAGGCGTTTCTTCTTGTCGGCTTCGTATTCCTGATAGTTGCCGTCGAAGAAGGTGACCTGCGAATTGCCTTCGAACGCCAGGATGTGGGTGGCGATACGGTCGAGGAACCAGCGATCGTGCGAGATCACCATCACGCTGCCGGCGAACTCGAGCAGCGCATCTTCCAGCGCGCGCAGGGTCTCGACGTCGAGGTCGTTGGACGGTTCGTCGAGCAGCAGCACGTTGCCGCCTTGCAGCAAGGTCTTCGCCAGGTGCAGGCGGCCGCGCTCACCACCGGACAGGTTGCCGACGATCTTCTGCTGGTCCGAACCCTTGAAGTTGAAGCGGCCCAGGTAGGCGCGCGACGGCATGTTGAAGCGGCCGACGGTGAGCATGTCGGCGCCGCCGGCGACGTCGTCGAACACCGACTTCTTGTCCGACAGCTCGTCGCGGTGCTGGTCGACGATCGACACCTTGGCGGTCTTGCCGATCACGACCTCGCCGCTATCGGGCTGCTCTTTGCCGGTGATCATCTTGAACAGGGTCGACTTGCCTGCGCCGTTGGGGCCGATGATGCCGACGATCGCGCCCGCAGGAATGGTGAAGGACAGGTTGTCGATCAGCAGGCGGTCGCCGAACGCCTTCGACACGTTCTTGAATTCGATGACTTCATTGCCAAGGCGCTCGGCGACCGGGATGAAGATCTCCTGGGTCTCGTTGCGCTGCTGGTATTCGTGCTCCGACAGTTCGTTGAAGCGGGCCAGGCGGGCCTTGGACTTGGCCTGGCGCGCCTTCGGGTTCTGGCGCGACCATTCCAGTTCCTTCTGCAGCGCCTTCTGGCGTGCCGATTCGGTCGATTCTTCCTGCTTCAGGCGGGCCTGCTTCTGGTCCAGCCATGAGCTGTAGTTGCCCTTCCATGGAATGCCGCTGCCGCGGTCCAGCTCCAGGATCCACTCGGCGGCATTGTCGAGGAAGTAGCGGTCGTGGGTGATGCCGACCACGGTGCCCGGGAAGCGCAGCAGGAACTGTTCCAGCCATTCGACCGATTCGGCGTCGAGGTGGTTGGTCGGCTCGTCGAGCAGCAGCATGTCGGGCTTCGACAACAGCAGCTTGCACAGCGCCACGCGGCGCTTTTCGCCGCCCGACAGCACGCCGATCTTCTGTTCCCACGGCGGCAGGCGCAGCGCATCGGCGGCCATTTCCAGCTGCAGGTTCAGGTTGCCGCCGTCGGACGAGGAAATGATCGCTTCCAGGCGCGCCTGCTCGGTGGCGAGCGCGTCGAAATCGGCGTCCTCGTCCGCGTAGGCCGCGTACACCGCTTCGAGCTTGGCTTGCGCTTCGAACGCCTCGCCGAGGCCCGACTCGACTTCCTGGCGCACCGTCAATTCAGGATCGAGCTGCGGTTCCTGCGGCAGGTAGCCGATGTTCAGGCCCGGCATCGGGCGCGCTTCGCCCTGGATGTCGGTATCGATGCCGGCCATGATTTTCAGCAGGGTCGATTTACCGGAGCCGTTCAGGCCGAGCACGCCGATTTTGGCGCCGGGAAAGAACGACAGCGAAATGTCTTTCAGAATCTGGCGTTTGGGCGGGACGATTTTGCCCACGCGGTTCATGGTATAGACGTAATTTGCCATTGCAGTGATCTCAGGGTGTGACGGAAGGTGCACAGCATACCGGAAAAGCGTGCTCAGGGGTCTTCCCCCCCGGGGTCAGACCCGCTTTTTCCGGGTGCTCTGGCTCATTCGAACGAACAAAAAACGGGTCTGACCCCGTGGGTGTTTGCGGTACCCCCGGCCACGCCATAGGCCTGCGACCGCGTCGGGCGTCTCAGGGTCAGACCCGATTTTTGCGCGTGTTTGCCAGGGTTGAGCGAACAAAAAACGGGTCTGACCCCGAGGTTTTTTAGGGCTGCGCGCGGCTGCGCCACAGGCCTTCGGCCGCGTACAGCGCCAGCGCGCTCCAGATCAGCGCGAAGCCGACCAGACGCTCGGCCGTGAAGGCTTCGTGGAACAGCCACACGCCCAGCAGGAACTGGATCGTCGGCGAAATGTATTGCAGCATGCCGAGCACCGCGAGCGGGATCTTGCGCGCGCCCGCGGCAAACAGCAGCAGCGGGATCGCGGTGATCGGCCCGGCCGCCGCCAGCAGCCAGCGCGTGCTGTCGGCCTCGCTGTTGATGAAGGCGTTCTGGCCCTGCACCGTCAGCCAGATCACGTAGCCCAACGCCAGCGGAAACAGTACCATCGTCTCGAACGCCAGCCCTTCGAGCGCGCCCAGCGCCGCAGTCTTGCGCATCAGCCCGTAGGCGCCGAACGTCGCCGCCAGGATCAGCGCGATCCACGGCACCGTTCCGGATTGCCACGTCAGCCACGCCACGCCCAGCGCCGCCAGCGCGATCGCCGCCCACTGCCCGACGCGCAGCCGTTCCTTCAGCAACAGGTAGCCGAACATGATGTTGACGAGGGGATTGATGAAGTAGCCCAGGCTGCCTTCGATCACGTGACCATTGTTGACCGCCCAGATGTACACCAGCCAGTTACCGCTCAGCAGGAAGGCGCTGGCGACGAAGCTGCCGATCACGCACGGCTTGCCCAGCATCTCCGGCAGCCATTTCCACTGGCGCCGCACCGTCAGCACGATGGCCAGGAACAGCAGCGACCACAGCACGCGGTGCGCCAGGATCTGGCCGGGCGGCACCTGATTGAGCGCATGGAAATAGATGGGAAATGAACCCCAGCAGAGAAAGGCCAGGGTTGCATTGATGATGCCGGTGCGCATGGAGGAGCTCGGTGTTTTGCTGAGCCGACATTATCCTCCAATTGGCGCAGTGCTGCTGAGCGCGACACCGCAGGCCAGGCGTCCCCGGCTGACCCGACGGGTCAAGCCCCTGGCCGTCGAGACGTTTACTTCCCGACCGCGAACAGCACCGCGTTGTTGATGGCGTACACCGCGCCATCGGCGCCCACCGCGGTCGGCGTGTACGATTCGCCCAGCCCGCTCGTCAGCCGGATCCTCTGGCTCAGCGTGTTGGTCGCCAGGTCCCAGCGATACAGGTAGCCGTCCTCGCTGTTGACCAGGACTGATTTGGTGAACGGATCCACCGCCGCGGTGTTGATGCACCACTCGGTCACGCCGGCCGCATTGGCCGGATCCGGCGTCGGCCCGAGCATAGTCAGCACCTCCTTCATCACCGGCACGCCCGCCGTCACCGGGTCTGCCATCGTCACGTTCGGATCGAGCACCGCGATGCGGTTCTTGCCGTCGCCGCTGCCCGAGCGCGAGTAGTTGTTATATTTGGTCATGACCAGGTAGGCCGAGCCGCCGCTGTAGCCCGGCACCAGCGCCGCCGGCACCACCGACGGCGTGTCGTCCCAGCCGAACGAACCCGGCGTCTTCGATGTCGCCAGGGTCGCGTCGAAATGCAGCAGCCAGCCGCGCGAGTTGTGCTGCCCCTGCACCGATTCGAGCACGCCGAAATACACGTCGCCGTCCGGCCCCACCATCGGCGACGCCGTGCTGTCCTCGCTGACCCGCGCCGATGCCATCGTGGCCGGGTCGGTCAGCGCCGTCTTGCCCTTGCGTGCCAGCGTTGTGCTGTCAAGCGCGAGCAACTGGCCGGCGATGCCGCTTCCCTTGACCACCACGTACACGGTCTTCTGGTCGGCCGACATCGCCGGCGCCGCGCCCATCGCAGGCCTGATCATGTTGACGTCACCCGCCGCCGTGGCCGCGCTGACCCAGCTGCCGGCGCCGTCCGCGCCGATGCGAGCGATGCCGCTCACCAGCGCCGCCGGATTGGTGCCGGTGGTGACGAAGCCGAAGAACAGGTTGCCGGCGTTGTCGGCCGTGATCGGCGTGTTGATGAAGACCGCCGCATCGAACGCGGCCTGGCCCGAGCTGTACACGCTGGCGCCGTAGAACACCAGGCTGCTGGTGGCGGAGCCCGACGCATCGGCGTCGTCGCGGTAGTACACCTTGCCGCCGGCGCCCGGCATCACCACGCGATTGGCCTTGGTCAGGGTGACGTTGTAGGGCGGCGTCCAGTTGTGCGGCGGCGTCACGTAGTCGCTGTCGAAGCTCCACGCCAGCTGGCCGTTGGCGCCGTTGCGCGCTTCGACCCGGAAGGTATTGGCGACGCCGCGCTTGACCGGCATCAGCACCGTGTTCTTCGAGGTGATCGCCGGCGAGCCGTAATGCACCAGCAGGTAGCCCTGGGGGCTGTACTGCGGCGCCACGTCCACCGGCGCCTGCCAAACGATGCGCGACAGGGTCTGGGTCTGGATGCCCGCCTGCGCGGTGTGCTGGGAGTCGCCGCCGTAGCCGAGCCACGCCGGGCCATTCACCGGAGCCGGAGTCGGCGTCGGGACAGGCGCCGGCGTGCTGCTCTCACCGTAGCCGCCCCCGCCGCCGCTGCACGCCACCACCGTCGCGCCGAGCATCAGCAAGGATATCGCCGCCAGCGCCAGGCGGTTTTTGCCGTTCTTGTTCTTTGATCGCATACACGCTCCGTATTGACATCGTCATCAGCGGGATTTCGAACGCAAGGTTGCACCGATCCGCGAAAAAACTCAAGCGCTCCAATGTGCTGGGCTACACTAGCGCGTCGCCCGATTCCCGCTTCCCATGAGAATAGCCGTCCTGCGCTGCCTGCCCCTGGCGGCGGCGCTCCTGTTCACCGAGGTGGCCGCCGCCCCGGCCACGCCGTATCCGATCCTGTTCGTCACCCAGGTGCCGCTGCATACCGACGTCGCCGCGCGCCTGTCGGCCTTCGGCAACCACGTGGGCGGCGTCAAACAGGCGCCGCGCGGCGGCGGCCTGATCCTGCGCTATCCCGATGGCACCCTGCGCGACCTGACCCGCGAGGCCGGCTTTGGCGATGCCGTCGCCGTGCGCGAGCCGGCCGTGCACCGCAGCGGCACGCGCGCGGTGTTCAGCATGCTGGCGGGCGCCGCGTCCAACGCCGCCTGGCAGCTGTACGAAGTGCGCGGCCTGGCGAAAGGCCAGCGCGCCACCATCGCCAAGGTCGCGCGCCAGCCGGCCGGCTACAACAACGTCGCGCCGCTGTATGGCAGCGACGACGCGCTGCTGTTCGCCTCCGACCGCCCGCGCGACGGCGCCGCCCACCTGTATCCGCAGCTCGACGAATACGAAGCCACGCCGACGGTGACCGGCATCTGGCGCCTCGACCCGGCCAGCAGCGCGTTGCGCATCCTGAACCACACGCCCAGCGGCGCCTTCACGCCCATCCTCGACAGCTACGGCCGCGTGCTGTTCACGCGCTGGGACCACCTGCAGCAGGACCAGCTGGCCGAGCGCGACCGCGACGCCGCGCGCAACGGCGTGGCGCAGCCGTTCCGCTCCTTCAATTACGCCGCCGAAGACGCGCGCGCGCCCAAGCTCGATTCGCGCGCCGAGCCTTTCCCCGAATCGCGCAGCGGCAGCACCGGCCCTTACGGCGCTGTCAGCGCTTTCGTCACCAACTTCTTCACCATCTGGTCGATGAACGAGGACGGCAGCAACGAGGAAACCCTGAACCACATCGGCCAGCACGAGCTGGCGTTCGGCTTCCTGACCCCGAGCTTTCGCGACGACCCGAACCTGTCGAACCGCACCGTGGACGCCAACCACGCCAACCGCCTGGCGATCCGGCGCGAGGGCGGCCTGTTCCACCTGCGCGAAGACCCGCGCCGGCGCGGCAGCTATGTCGCCACCGTCGCGCGCGAATCGGGCTCGTTTACCACCGGCCCGCTGGTGCGCCTTTCCGGCGCGCCCTCGCTGAACGGCGACCAGATGGCGGTCACCGCGCTCACCGTCATGGATCCGGCCGACGCGATGGCGGGCGGTCGTTTCCGCAATCCGCTGCCGCTGTCGGACGGCTCGCTGGTGGCCAGCCACACCAGCGCCGACCGCGCGCCGGAAGAGGGCGCCGCGCTGCCCGACCTGCGCTTGCGCGTGCTGGCGCGCGGGCGCGACGGCAAGTACCGCGCCGGCGCGCCGCTCACCGCCGGCGTCAAGGCGGACGTCCCGGGCTACCGTGGCATCCTGTGGGAACTCGATGCGGTCGAAGTGCGCCCGCGCCCGCAGCCGCCGCGCCGCGCCGCCGCGTTCGAGGCGCCCGAGCGCGCGGTGCTGGCCGAGGAAAAGGTCAGCGAGGCGGCGCTGCGCGACTGGTTGCTCAGGCGCGACCTGGCGCTTGTCGTTACGCGCGACCAGACCAGCCGAGATAGGGCAGACTTACAGCAACCGTTCAATTTGCAAGTTCCCGGCGGCGTGAAAACGGTGTCGAAGACGATGCCCGGCGGCAAGGTTTACGACATCGCCCATTTCCAGCTGTTGCAGGGCGACCAGCTGCGCGCCTATCCGGGCCGCGCCGGGCGCCGCGTGATCGCCCAGCCGCTGCACGACGGCGCCAATCCGCCCAATCCGCAGGGTCCGGCGGGCAGCGTGCGCATCGCCGCAGACGGTTCGACCGCCGCGTTCGTGCCGGCGCGCCGCGCGCTGACCTGGCAGACTACCGACCGGTCGGGCGCGGCGGTGGTGCGGGAGCGTAACTGGATCACCTTCCAGGCCGGCGAGATGCGCAGCTGCGCGTCCTGCCACGGAACGAATACGGCGAATCAGGCGGGGTTGGCGGCGCCGCAAAACAAGCCGCAAGCCCTGCGCGAGTTGCTGAAGTATTGGAAAACATTACAAAAATAAGAGGTGTTCGTTTTGAAACAAATTCTCCTTGCAAATTGCATGAAGTGCGCCTATTGTGCAATGCAACATAACAACAATATGGTGCAATCTTGACCGCGGAACACAAAAAAAGCAGCCTGGCCGCCATGACCCTGGCGGCCGTCGGCATCGTCTATGGCGATATCGGCACCAGCCCTCTCTACACCCTCAAGACCATCTTCGACCCGGAACACGGGCTTGCGCTGAGCACCTTCAACCTGCTCGGCGTGGTCTCCCTGATCTTCTGGGGCCTGACGATGATCGTCTCGCTCAAATACGTCACCTTGATGCTGCGCGCCGATAACCGCGGCGAGGGGGGGATCATGGCGCTGATGGCGCTGACCCTCAACTCCGTCACCAAGGCTTCGCGCTGGTACGTGCCGCTGATGATGATCGGCGTGTTCGGCGCCACCATGTTCTACGGCGACAGCGTGATCACGCCGGCCATCTCGGTGCTCGGCGCGATCGAAGGCCTCGAGACCGCGGCGCCCGGCCTGTCGCAATATGTGGTGCCGCTGACGATCGTCGTGCTGGTCGGCCTGTACGCGGTGCAGAAGCACGGCACCGCCGGCATCGGCCGCTGGTTCGGTCCCATCATGGTGGTGTGGTTCGCCGCGCTGGCGATCATGGGCGTAATCAATATCGTCAAGGCGCCGGAAGTGCTGGCCGCCCTGAACCCGCTCAACGCCTTCGCATTCATGCTGCAGAACCGCTTCATCGCCTTCGTCGCGCTGGGCGCGGTGGTGCTGGCGTTCACCGGCGCCGAGGCCCTGTACGCCGACATGGGCCACTTCGGCAAGAAGCCGATCCGCGCCGCCTGGTTCCTGGTCGTCTTCCCGGCGCTGGCGCTGAACTACCTGGGCCAGGGCGCGCTGCTGATGACCAACCCGGCGGCGATCTCCAACCCGTTCTTCAACCAGCTTGGCAGCTGGAGCGTCTACCCGCTGGTGGTGCTGTCGACGGCGGCGGCGGTGATCGCCTCGCAGGCCACCATCTCCGGCACCTTCTCGATGACCAAGCAGGCCATCGCGCTGGGCCTGTTGCCGCGCATGCGCGTGATGCACACGTCGGAACGTGAGATCGGCCAGATCTACATCCCCGCGGTCAACTGGATCCAGCTGATCGTGGTGCTGATCGCGGTAATCGGCTTCCAGTCGTCCGACAAGCTGGCCGGCGCGTACGGCATCGCGGTCACCGCCACCATGCTGTCGACCACGATCCTGACCTTCTTCCTGACGCGCTACCGCTGGCACCTGCCGCTGGCGCTGTGCTTCGGCGCCACCGGCTTCTTCATCATCATGGACATCATGCTGTTCTCGGCCAGCACGCTCAAACTGTTCCACGGCGGCTGGTTCCCGCTGCTGCTCGGCGCGGTGCTGTTCACCGTGATGCTGACCTGGAAGCGCGGCCGCGAACTGGTGTTCGAGAACCTGCAGAAGCATGCGATCAACCTCGAAGACTTCCTGCAGTCGCTGTTCGTCGCGCCGCCCACGCGCGTCTACGGCACCGCCATTTTCCTGCGCGGCGAAAGCGACGGCGTTCCCCACGCGCTGCTGCACAACCTGTCGCACAACAAAGTGCTGCATGAACGCGTGGTGTTCCTGACCGTGCACATGCGCGAGGTGCCGTACGTGCCGGCCCCGGAACAGGTGGCGGTGCAGGGCCTAGGCCACAACTGCTTCCAGCTCAATGTGCAGTACGGCTTCAAGGACGAGCCGGACATCCCGAAAGTGCTCGGACTGTGCGAGCACCACGGCCTGCCGTTCGAGATGATGGAGACTTCCTTCTTCATCGCGCGCCAGACCGTGATCTCGGCGCCAGGCGGCGGCATGGCGCCGTGGCGCGAGCATCTGTATGTCGCGATGTCGCGCAACGCGCGCGGCGCCGCCGACTACTACCAGATCCCGACCAACCGGGTCATCGAGCTCGGAACCCAGGTCGAGATCTGATACAAATTAATACAAATGCAGGACAGGTTGGCAGAGGATGAAGCGCGGCATCCTCTGCTAAACTCTCGGCACTCTTTCGACTGCCTAGGAATTCCATGAAATTCAAGCTTCCCCTGATCGCCGCTTTCGTCGCCGTGATGTCCCTGACCGCATGCGGCGGCGGTTCCGGCGGCAGCAGCGCCGCCGCGCCTACCGTGGCCGCCGCCGGCACCACCGCCACCGTGAAATACACCGGCTGGCTGTACAGCTCCACCGCCACCAACAACAAGGGCACCCAGTTCGACACCGGCCAGTTCGCGTTCAGGCTGGGCCAAAACCTGGTCGTTCCAGGTTTTGAAGCGGCTGTCACCGGCATGAAGGTCGCCGACAAAAAGACTGTGACGATTCCGGCTGCGCAGGCGTATGGCGCCAATCCGCCGCCCGGCTCCGGCATCCCGGCCAACGCCGACCTGGTATTCGATATCGAGCTGGTCGCGCTGAACTGATTGTTCCTCCATCCGTCATGCGGGCCTGCGGATCGTTGCGGTCGATGATGGTGTCGGCGATTATGCGCAATTGCGCATAATCGCAAAAAATAAAAACCCTCAGTCGCGCAGCACGTGCGCCGGCGCCATGCGCAAGGCGCCCAGCGTATGGCGCAGCGTCGACAGCGCCGCCACCAGCGCCGCCACCATCAGCGCGGCCAGCAGCGGCCACACGCCCATCGGCGCGCGCTCGACGAAAGTGGCCAGGTAGCGCGCGTTGACCAGCGCCGCCAGCGGCAGCGCGATCGCCGCGCCGATCGCCAGCAGGCGAGCGAACTCGCGGCCCACCAGGCGCACGATCGCCGCATGCCCCGCGCCGTACAGCTTGCGCAGCACGATCTGGCGCGCCATGCGCTGCACGCTGTAAGTCGCCAGCACGTAGATGCCGAATGCCGCGATGGCGATCGCCACCAGGCTGGCCAGTCCGAGCAGCTTGGCCAGGCGCAGGTCGTCCGCGTAGTTGTTGCTCAGGTAGGTCTGCGCGCGCTCGATCCCGAACACCTTGTCCGGCGCCTGGCGGTTCAGCATCGTCTCGATGGCGCCCTGCAGCGCGCCCATGTCGCCGTCGCCGCGAATCAGCAGCACGATCCCGCGCGGCCGGATGCGCCACACCACCGGCCTGACCGCTTCGTGCAGCGACTGGATGCGCAGCGCCGGTGCGATGCCGACCACCTGCGCCGCCAGCGCGCCGTCGGTGGCGTTCGCCGTAATGATCTGGCCGACCGCCATCGCCGGATCCGCAAAACCGAGGGCGCGCGCCGCCGCCGCATCGATCACCACCTTGTCGATCGTGCTGTCGGTTTCGCGGGAGACGTCGAACAGCCGTCCCGCCACCGGCTTGACGCCCACCACGTCGAAGAAGTTGGCGCTGATATCGCGCGTCAGCAGGTTGGCGTTGCCGCCTTTCTGCGTGGTGTAGGGAACATGGTTGCCGATGATCGGTTCGCCGATGGCGTTCTGCGTGATCGCCACGCTCGTCACGCCCGCCAGGTTCGACACCTGCGCGCGCAGGGCCTGCGTCGGGTCGCCGCGCATCGACTCGGGCAGTTCCAGCACCAGCATGCCGGAGGCATCGAAGCCAGGGCTGGCATTGGTCGCGTAGTGCGACTGCCAGGCGATCGCCAGCGTCACCGCGGTGAGGCAGATCGCGGTCGAGAACTGCGCTACCGTCAGCGCGCGCCGCAGCCACAATCCGCCGCTGGTCTCGGCGCTGCCGCGGCCCGACAGCGTGCGCTGCGGACGAACGCCCAGCGCCACCCAGGCCGGATAGATCCCGGCCAGCAGGCCGGTGATCACGCCGAGTCCCAGCGCCGCCAGCAGGTTGGCGGGACCGAACATGTCCTTGAGCTGGCGGTCGACCAGTTCCGAGAACACCGGCAGCAGCAGCCATGCCAGCAGCAGGCCGAAGCCGGTGGCGATCAGCGCGACCAGCATCGATTCGGCGATGAACTGCGCGGCGAGCCGTCCCGCCGGCGCGCCCAGCACCTTGCGCACGGCGATCTCACGCTGGCGCCGCACGGTGCGCACGGTGGCCAGGTTGACGTAGTTGGTGGCCGCCAGCAGCAGTATCACCAGCGCGACGGCGCCCAGGCCGCCGATCACCCTCAGGTCGCCGTGGTCGCTGCTGCCAGGGACGTTGGCGGTGTCGTCGTCGAAATACATCGAGCGCAAGGCGCCGAGCCGGATGTCCATCGGATTTCTGCCGGCCAGTCTCGCCTTTGCCTCGGCGCCGAGCCGCATCATCAGCGGCGAGCGGTTGCCTGCCGCCTGCAAGGCCTGTTCCAGCGCCGCCGGCGAGGCGCCAGGCTTGAGCTTTACATAGACCCTGCTGCCGATCCCGCCCCATGCGCTCATCAGGTTCTTGCGATACTCGTTTGGCCAGGCTGCGGTGTCCTGCCCCGCCAGCGCTTCGTAGAAGATGGTGCTGTTGGGCGGCGGGTCGGGAAGAATGGCGCCGATGCGGAATGTCCCGCCCTCGATGCCAACGGTTTGCCCCAGCACGTCGGCGCGGCCGAACAGGCGCTGCGCGGTGCTGGCGGTCAGCGCAAGGCTGCCGGGCTCAGTCAGCACGGTGCGCAGGTCGCCTTCGATCGGCCGCACGCCGAACATCGCGCCGAAGCCCTCGTTGACGACGACCAGCCGGATCGGCTTCACCTGGGCGCCAGCCTTCATCGCCGCGCCCAGCGGGAACAGCATGGTCGCATCGGCCACCAGCGGGCTGCGACGCGCCTCTTCGAGGTAGGGCAGCGGCGCCAGTTCGAACCATTTGGTGTCGCCGGTGATGTTGAAGCGGGACTTCGCCAGGTAGACCTGCTGCGCGTCGGGCACCTGCGCGTCGTAGCTGAACGAATGGCGCACGAAGCCCAGCAGCAGGAAGCAGGCGGCGAAGCCGATCGACAGGCCGAACACCACGACCGCGGAATACGCCGGCTCCTGGATCAGCAGGCGCCAGCCGATACGAAAATCGCGAAATTTCATCATGCTCTCCTCAAGCCGCCTGCAGGGCATCGACCACGATGCGGCCATCGAGCAAGTGCAGGGTGCGCGACGCCTGCGCCGCGTGCGCCGGCGAGTGCGTCACCATCACCACCGTCGTGCCTTCGGCGTTGATGTCGCGCAGCAGGCGCATCACCTCGTCGCCATGCGCGGTGTCCAGGTTACCGGTCGGTTCGTCGGCCAGCAGCATCGCCGGTCCCGCCACCAGCGCGCGCGCGATCGCCACCCGCTGCTGCTGGCCGCCGGACAGCTGCGATGGCCGGTGCGTGGCGCGGTGCGCGATGCCGAGCCGTTCCAGCATGGCGCCGACCCGCTTGCGCCGCTCCGCGGCCGGCGTGCCGGTGTATTCGAGCGCCAGTTCGACGTTCTCGAACACCGACAGCTCCTCGATCAGGTTGAAGCTCTGGAAAATGAAGCCGACCCGGCCGCGCCGCAGGGCGTTCAGCTTCGCCTCGCTCCATCCGGCCACGTTCTGGCCTTCGAACCAGTACTCGCCGCTGTTCGGTACATCGAGCAGGCCGAGAAGGGAGAGCAGGGTCGACTTGCCGCAGCCGGAGGGCCCGGTGATGGCGACGTATTCGCCGGCGTCGATATCGAGGTCGATGCGGTCGAGCGCGGTGGTCTGGACTTCGCCGGCCAGATGGATCTTGCTGACGCCTACAAGTTTCAACATGCTGTTCTTCCTTTTCTTATTTGGTCAATTGCAGGCGTTCGGTTTTTTCGAACGCCGCGTAACTAGATACGATCACCTGCTCGCCCGGCGCGAGCCCGGCCAGCACTTCCACCTGCGTATTGCTGCGGCGCCCGCCGCGGATCGCCCGCCGCGTCACGGATTCGCCGTCGCGCCCGACCACGAACACCCACGCGCCGCCGGTCTCGTTCAGGTAGGCGCCGTTCGGCAGCAGCGTCGCCTTGCCCGGTTCGCCCAGTGTCACCTGCACATCGAGGCTCTGTCCAGGGCTCAGCACCGGCGGCTGCTCTTTCGCGAACACCAGCTCGATGGTGAAGCGGCCCTCCTTGATCTGCGGGTAGATCGTGCTGACGCCGGCCGCGAAGCTGCGCTCGCCGATGCGCACCGTCGCGTGGCGGCCGACCGCGACCCGGTTCAGGTAAAACTCGTCGACCTGCGCCGCCAGCTTGAAGCGGTTCGGATCGTCGATGCGGCCGATGTGCTGGTCGGTCTTGACGGTCTCGCCGACCTGCAGGCGAAACCCGGTTAGCATGCCGTCGACCGGCGCGCGCACGGCGAGCGCATCGACTGTCGCATTGACCAGCATCAGGCCCGATTGCAGGCCCTTGATGGCATTCGACATCTGCGCCAGCGCGTCGCCGCGCACGCGGTTTTCGGTGTCGGTGCTGTCGCGCTCCTGCTGCCAGGCGCGCTTTTGCTGCGCCAGCTTGTCGACCGACTCCTCCAGCGCCACATTCGAGATAAAGCCTTGCTGCGCCAGCTTCACATTGCGCGCGTGCTGTTTCTCGGCTTGGGCCAGCGCGAACGCCAGGTCTGACAGGCGCCGCTGATGGTCCGTGCGGCCGGCTTCCTGTGCCACCCGCAGGTTCGACAGGTTGGAAATCTGCTGCGCATGTTCCGCCTGGCGCGCCAGCAGCTCCAGGTTGCGCTGCGGGTTCGACAGGCGGAACAGCAGCTGGCCTTTCTTGACCATCGCGCCGTCTTTCGCGAACACTTCCTCGACGCGGCCCGACTCGACCGAATCGAGAATGACGGAGTTGAGCGGCTCGGCGCTGGCGCGCACCACGATATCGTCGAGGAAAACGCCCTGTTCGACGCTGGCGATGCGCACGTCCTTGGCGGCGACCTGCAGCCCGCGCGGCATGTAGTGCCAGCCGAGGAAGCCGCAGGCGGCCAGCGCGACCGCGCCGGCCGCAATGCGCGCAATCAGCGGCCCGCGCTTCTTCGGCACGCGCACGTCCATCGCGGCGCCGGTGGCGGCTACTTGTTCGGGAATTCTATCCATCGATGTGGTCCGTGAAAAATGGGCTTACCCTCGCCATTGCAAGCGCCGTGCCAGCCCCTTTTGCGGGGTTTGCGGCTGCCTTTACTGCCTGTTTGTCCGGTTCCGGACAGTCGCAGGTGTTCGGAAATGAACACTTCAAAATGGTCGTCGCCGCGCCGGAAACCTGCTGCTAGAATGCCGCATGACCGATCCCGCCGCCAGCATCCTGATCCTCGACGACGACCCCGATGTGGCCTGCGCCGCGCAACTGCTGCTGCGGCGCCGCTACGGCAAGGTCGCCACGCTGAACGATCCGGCGGGACTGGCCGCGCTGCTGGCCGCCGGCGTGCCCGACGTGGTGCTGCTGGACCTGAATTTCACGCCCGGCCGCATCGACGGCGCGCAAGGCCTCGCAGTGCTGGACCAGCTGCGCGCGCAGGCGCGTCCGCCGGCTGTAATCGCGCTGACCGCCTATGCCGATGTGCCGCTTGCGGTCGAAGCGCTCAAGCGCGGCGCCGGCGATTTCATCACCAAGCCCTGGGACAATGCACGCCTGGTGGCCGCGGTCGACAACGCGCTGGCGCGCCGCAAGCCCGCACCCGGGGCGTCGGCCTTGATGGGCGACTCGGAATCCATGCGCGAGCTCAAGGCAATGATCGCGCGCGTCGCACCGACCGAAGCCAACGTGATGGTGCTGGGCGAGAACGGCGTCGGCAAGGAACTGGTCGCGCGCGCAATTCACCAGGCCTCGCCGCGCGCCGCATCCACCTTCCTTGCGGTCGACATGGGCGCGCTGCCCGAATCGACCTTCGAGAGCGAGTTGTTCGGCCACCGCCGCGGCGCCTTCACCGACGCTAGGGGCGACCGGCCCGGCCGCTTCCAGGCCGCGCGCGGCGGTTCGCTGTTCCTCGACGAGATCGGCAACATGCCGCTGGCCGGCCAGGCAAAGCTCTTGACCGCGCTGGAACGGCGCGAAGTGACGCCGCTGGGCGCCGACCGCGCCGAAGCGATCGACGTGCGCATCGTCAGCGCCACCAACCTCGACGAACCGAGCCTGTTCGATCCGTCGGTGTTCCGGCCCGACCTGCTGTTTCGCCTGAATACCATCGTGCTGCGCGTGCCGCCGCTGCGCGAGCGCGCCGGCGACATCCCCGCCTTGCTGACCCATTACATCGTGCTGTACGAGCGCCAGTACCAGCGGCCGGCGCGCGCGATCGACGCCGTCGCTCTGGACCAGCTGTGCCGCTTCGCCTGGCCCGGCAATGTGCGCGCGCTGCGCCACGCCTGCGAACGCGCGGTGATTCTGGGCGGCGCCGACCAGTACCACTTCCCGGACTTCGGATTGGGCGCCGCTGTGGCGGCGCCAGTGTCCGCACCTCTGCCAGCCCTGCGCCTCGGGGCCGTTGAACGCGACACCATCGCGGCGGCGCTGGAACAGGCCAGGGGCAATATCAGCCATGCCGCCAAGATGCTGGGTGTGAGTCGCGCGGCCCTGTACCGCAAGCTGGGCAAGCATGGCATCTGAACGCTCCCCGAAGATATCGGTGGTAGTGGGCCTCGGCGGCGCCATCGCGCTGGCATGGGGCGCCGGCGTCGTGCGCCAAGAGCCACGGCAGGTGGTGCTGTGCGTGCTGGGGATGCTTCTGTGCCTGGCCTTCCTGTGGCATGGCCTGAACCGGCTGGTACCGCGCAGCGCATTGCGTGCCGTCGCGCCGCGCGACCCGCTGCCGATCGACCGCCAGCACCTGCTCGACAACGCCCTGGCCGTGGAGGCGCGCCTCGAACATGCGCCGATCGCGCTGTTCCGCGTCGATCCTGCCGGGACGGTTGCACCGCTGAATGCGAATGCGCGCCGGCTGGTGGCGCCGGGGAGGGCCAGCGATCCGGCCGACCTGTTTCGGCAATTGGCGGCGCAGCCGGTCGACCAGCGCGGCATGATCGAATTCGACACCGAGCGCGGCGCCGAGCGCGCGCTGGTGTCGGTATCGGCGCTGACCCTGCAAGGCAGCGCGCAAAGGCTGGCCGCGCTGATGCCGGTGGAAAGCGAGCTGGAAGCCGAGGCGCTAAACGCCTGGCGCCAACTGGTGCACGTGCTGACCCACGAAATCATGAATTCGTTGACGCCGGTGGCGTCGCTGTCGCGCACGGCGCACGCGCTGCTCGATGAATTCCGCGCCGCCCTGCCGGCCGACGTCAGCGCCGACCTGGTGACCGCGCTGGACGCGATCAGCCGGCGTGCCGACAGCCTGGTCGATTTCGTCGGCAGCTACCGCAGCCTGTCCAACGTGCCGGCCGCGCGGCCGGAGCTGGTGCGCCTCGGGGACCTGTTCGAGCGGATCTCGGTCTTGGTAGACCCGGCCTGGCGCGCGCGCGGCGGTCGCACTGCGTTCACGGTGGAGCCGGGCTCGCTGGAACTGATGGTCGATCCGGGCCAACTGGAGCAGTCCTTGATCAACCTGCTGAAGAACGCTTTTGAAGCGACTGGCGAAACGCCGAATGCCGAGGCGCTGGTCTCGGCCCGATTGGGACGCGGCGGCCGGCTGCGCATCGAAGTGGCGGACAACGGCGGCGGCGTGCCCGATGCGCTGGCCGCACATATCTTCACGCCGTTCTTCACGACCAGGAAGCAGGGCGGAGGCATCGGCCTGGCGATGGTTCGCCAGCTCATTCACGGCAATGGCGGCACGGTGCGGCACGCCAAATCGGTCAGCGCGGGAGCACGCTTCATCATCAGTTTCTAGCGCAGCATGTCGACGTGCATGATGCCGTCTTCCTCATACGGTGCGCTGATGGTGACGAAGCCGAAGCTGGCGTAGAACTTCTCAAGGTACATCTGGGCGCCGATCTTGATCCGGTGGCCCGGATACAGCCGTTCCGCATGTTCGATACCCAGCGCGACCAGCTTGCGCCCGACGCCGGAGCCGCGGCCCTCTTTCGACGTCATCACGCGCCCCAGCGACATCTCGGTGTACTTGGCGCCCGGCGCCAGGCAGCGCAGGTAAGCCACCAGCTGGCGCTTGCCGTCGATGACCTGCCAGCCCAGCAGGTGGTGGGCGTCGAGGTCGAGGCCGTCGAAGTCGTTCCACAGGCATTGCTGCTCGAGCACGAACACGTGCTGGCGCGCGGCCATTAATTCGTACACATCGTAATTGGAGAGTTCTGCGAAAGTGCGCCACTGCCATTCGGTCATGCTGGATCCTGGATTGCTCATGCCGCCGTCTCGAAACCTTCCAGCACGTTGACGACGTTGATGCCGATTTCGGCCACCGCATAGCCGCCTTCGAGCACGAATACCGTCGGCAGCCCGAGATGGGCGATGCGCTCGCCGATGCGCAGGAAGTCGCCGCTGGCCAGCGCGAAGTGCGACAGCGGATCGCCGGCGAAAGTGTCGACGCCGAGCGACACCACCAGCGCTTCGACGCCAGTCGTCTGCAGCTTGATGCAGGCCGATTCCAGCGCGGCGAACCACTGCGCCGGGCTCGATCCGGCCGGCAGCGGCAGGTTCATGTTGAAACCGGCGCCGGCGCCTTCGCCGGTTTCATCGGCGTGGCCGAGGTAGAACGGATATTCGCTGCGCGGATCGGCGTGGATTGAAGTGAACACGACGTCGGCGCGGTTGTAGAAAATGCTCTGGGTGCCGTTGCCGTGGTGGTAGTCGATGTCGAGGATGCCGACGCGCCTGGCGCCGTCGTCGAGCAGGTGCTGGGCCGCCAGCGCGGCGTTGTTCAGGAAGCAGTAGCCGCCGAAGAAGTCGGCGCCGGCATGGTGGCCCGGAGGCCGCGTCAAGGCAAACGTGCCGCGCTCGCCGAGGCGCAGCGCGTGCGCCGCGTTGACCGCGCAGTCGGCGCCGGTCTTGGCCGCGATCCAGGTGCCGGCCGTCAGCGGCGTGCCGCTGTCCATCGAATACAGCCCCATGCGCGCGGCGAAGTTGTCCGGCTCGACGTCGGCGCGCATGCCGCGGATCGGCCACACCGACGGGAAGGCGTCCTTGCCGGCGTTGGCCGGATCGAGCGCGGTCCACTCGTTCCACGCGGTGCGCAGGAAATGCAGGTAGCGCGGCGTGTGGATGCGTTCGAGCGACACCAGCGGCACCCCGTGCGGCGTGACGATCTTGCCCAGCCCGCGCCGCGCGAATTCGGCCACCACCATGTCGGCCCGCTCCGGCTTTTCGAAGCACGGCACCAGCTCGCCGCGGAACATCTCGTGCCGTCCGCGGTGCTGTGCATGGTGCTCGTTATAGAAGGCCAGCATGGCTACTCACAGCAAAGGGTGCTGGTGTTATAGGCGCCGACGAAGTCGTCGAAGTTCGGGCCCGGCGCCGCTTCGATCGCGGCCTGCTCGGCCAGCGAGGATGCGGTCAGTTCGTCGAACATCATCTGCTCGGCCGGCATCAGTGCGCCGTCGCGGAAGTAGGCCGCATGCAGCTCGCTCTGTTTCAGGCCGAACGCCGCGGACGATCCGATGGCGCGCACTTCTTCCAGCACCCGCGCCGACGGCGTCAGTGCCACGTTGTCGATCTTGGCCTGCTGCGCCGCCAGCGAGGCCGCATGCACGCCGCCGTCGTTGTGCTGGTCGTCGAGCAGCGCGGCGACCGGGCGGATCCGCTCGATCAGCTCATTGGCCCAGTCCTTCAGCGCCACTTCCTCGCCATTGCGTGTCAGCTTCAGGCCTGGCCGGCGGCCTTCCTTGACGGTGCGCGCGAAATTGCGCGCGTGGATGGCGCTTTCGCCGACGTTGATCAGCGGGCTCTCGTCGAGCGCGCAGAACAGCAGGAAGGCGTCGAGGAAGCGGCCGGTTTCCAGCGAGATGCCGACCGGCTCGAACGGGTCGACGTCGAGGCAGCGCACTTCGATGTACTGCACGCCGCGCCGGCACAGCGCCTGCACCGGACGCTCGCCGGTGCGGATCACGCGCTTCGGCCGGATGGTCGAATAGTATTCGTTCTCGATCTGCAGCACGTTGGTCGACAGCTGGATCCACTCGCCGTCCTTCTTGGTGCCCAGCTCCTGGTACGGCGGATATGGCCGGCTGACAGCGTCCATCAGGGTCGTGACGTAGCTTTCCAGGCTGTTCTCGTGCGGCGTCAGGCCGGACTGCGCGTCGTTCTGGTAACCCAGGTCGCTCATGCGCAGGCTGGTCGCGTACGGCAGGTACAGGGTATCGTCGGACAGCGTCTCGAGCTTGTGCTGGCGTCCGCGCAGGAAGCCGGTCGACAGCGCCGGCGAGGCGCCGAACAGGTACATCAGCAGCCAGCTGTAGCGGCGGAAGTTGCGGATCAGGGCGATGTAGCTCTCGGACTGGAAGTCGCGCAGCGCGGTGCGGCGTTCTTCCGGGATGCCGTCGCTGGCCAGCAGCACCTGCCACAGCTTCTCGGGCAGCGAGTAGTTGTAGTGGATGCCGGCGATGCACTGCATCGCTTTACCGTAGCGCAGCGCCAGGCCGCGCCGGTACACGTGCTTCAGCATGCCGATGTTCGAGGTGCCGTAGTTGGCGATCTCGATGTCGGCTTCGTCGGGCAGCTCGCACGGCATCGATTCGCTCCACAGCATTTCGTCGCCCAGCTTGGTGTAGGCGTAGCGGTGGATGGTGTCGAGCTGTTGCAAGGTCAGGCCGATGTCGTGATCGGCCGGCGTGATGAACTCGAGCAGGGCTTCGGCATAGTCGGTGGTGATCTGCGGATGCGTCAGGGCCGAGCCGAGCGCGCGCGGATGCGGCGTGCGCGCGAGGTGGCCTGCGGAGTCGACGCGCAGCGTCTCGCGTTCGATGCCGCGCAGTCCCTGTCCCAGCAGGGCGCGGTGCGCGTCGTCGTCCAGCAGTGCCAGGCGGCGGGTCAATTGGTTCGACACGTTGGAATCCTTTCTTGTACTGCTCGATGAATTGGTGCAGAGAGTAACCGAAAACAGCCTTTTTCGCCGGAGCGGGCCCGAAAATCGCCGCTACCCCGGGGACGCCGGCTTGGGCGCCGGCGCCGCCGCCTTGATCCAGCGCTCGACCTGCTGTTCGAGCATCGCCAGCGGCAGCGGGCCGTTGTCGAGCACCGCGCCGTGGAAGCGCCGGATGTCGAAGCGCTCGCCCAGCGCCGCCTGCGCCTTGTCGCGCAGCGCCTTGATGCGCAACTGGCCCATTTTATAGGCCGGCGCGCGGCCCGGCTGGGCGATGTAGCTGTCGACTTCGACCTCGTTGTCGGCGGCCGCGTTGGCCGTGTTCGCGGCCAGGTAGTCGATCGCCTGCTGGCGCGTCCAGCCCATCGCATGGATGCCGGTGTCGGCCACCATGCGCGCGGCGCGCAGCAGCTCGGAGTTCAGGTGTCCGAACGCCGAAAACGAATCGGCGAAGAAGCCCAGATCCGGTCCCAGGCTTTCGGCATACAAGGCCCAGCCTTCGCCGAATGCGCGATACCAGCCGAAACGGCGGAACTCGGGAAGGTCGGCCAGCTCGTGGGCGCGCGCCACCTGCAGGTGGTGGCCCGGCATCCCTTCGTGCAGGGCCAGCGTTTCGGTTTCCCACAGCGCGCGCGTGGCCAGCAGCGAGGTGTTCACCACCAGCGCGGCCGGCCTGCCGTTGCCGGAGGCTTCGTAATAGGCCGCGCCCTGGTTCTCGCCCTGCACCTGGCGCACCACCAGCGGTTCGGCCGGCACGCTGGCGAACAGGCGCGGCAAGCCGTCGGTCGCGCGCGCGATCAGGCGCCGGTAGCGCTTCAGCAGCTTGTCCGGATTGGCGTAGAACAGGCGCGGGTCGCTGTTGGCGAAAGCGGAGAATTCGGCGAACGAGCCGCGGAAGCCGGTGCGCGCGATCGCTCCGCGCAGCTCGCCACGGATGCGCGCCACTTCCTTCAGGCCGAGCGCATGGACGGCGGCCGGCGCCAGCTCGGTGCTGTCGGACAGCAGGAACTGATACCACTCGGCGCCGCCCGGCAAGCTCGACGCGGCGATGGTGTCGCGCGCGGCCGGCAGGTATTCGGTGCGCACGAACTCTTCCAGTTTTTGCAGCGCCGGCGCCGCTTTGGCCTTCAGCGCGGCGGGTCCGGCGGCCGCCAGTTCGTCGCGCACCGGCTTTGGAATGGTTGCGGGGATCTCGCGGAACGGCAGGCCGAGCGCGCCGTTGGGCAGCGACTCGCGCAGCTGCTTGAGCATGGCCGGCACGGCCTGCACGACGACCTTGGGTGAGGTCCAGCCGCTGCGCATCGCTTCGCGCATCTGTTCGATGACGCCGTCGACGTGGGCCGGCAGGGCGTCGATGCGCGCCAGGTAGTTGCGGTAGTCGGCCTCGGTGGCGAACGGCATCTGCGCCACCAGCCGCGCGAAGCCGACGTGGATGCCGTCCTGCGCGCTCAAGGGCTGCGCATTGTAGGGATAGAAGTTGGCCGCCTTCAGGCGCCGCTCTTTCTGCTCGACGAACAGGTCGTAGGAAAGCTGGTTCTGGCCGCTGAGGCGCTCGCGTTCGATCAGGCGCGCCTGGTCGAGCATCTTGCGCTCGTGCGCGGTGGCGTTGCGGCTGGCCGCGAGCGAGGTGTCCGACAGCGCCGCGTTGTAGCGCGCGTCGCCGGCGGCGGTGGCGAATTCGGGCTGGTTTTGCAGGCGCCATTGCCAGTCGGCGGAAAACAGCGCGCGCGCCTGCTGGTCCGCCGTGTCGGCCGCCCAGGCGGCGCCGGGCGCGAACATGAAAACACAGATGGCGAACAGTTTACGCATGCGCGGCTCCGGGGGCGGAGAACCATTTTATCAAAGGCGGACAGCGCGCAGCGCCGCCTTGGCTCAGCCCAGCGTGCCGCCGGAAACGCGCTCGATGCCGGCCAGGTCGCGCCAGCTTTGCACCTGGTCGTAGCCGTGCGCCGTCAGCAGCGCGCGCACTTGCGCGGCCTGGTCGTAGCCGTGTTCGAGCAGCAGCCAGCCGCCCGGGGCGAGATGCGGCCCCGCGCCGCCGATGATGGCGCGCAGCGCCGACAGGCCGTCGGCATGGTCGGTCAGCGCCGACACCGGCTCGAAGCGCAGGTCGCCCTCGGCCAGGTGCGCGTCGCCGCTCGCGATGTAGGGCGGATTCGAGACGATCATGCCGAACATCTCGCCGGCCAGCGCGCCGTACCAGTCGCTGTGCAGGAAGGCTACCCGCGCGCCGTTGGCGGCGGCGTTGGCGCGTGCGACCGCAAGTGCTTCGGTGCTGGCGTCCAGCGCGGTGACGAAGGCGTCGGGCCGTGTGTGGGCGATGGCGACCGCGATGGCGCCGCTGCCGGTGCCCATGTCGAGCACCGAGGCGCGCGGCGCGAGCCGCTCGAGCGCCAGTTCGACCAGCAGTTCGGTGTCGGGACGGGGGATCAGCACCGCCTCGGTGACCTGGAAATCGAGGCCGTAGAATTCGCGCTTGCCGACGATGTAGGCGATCGGTTCGCCGGCGACGCGGCGCGCCACCAGCGCGTCGAGGACGCTGGCTTCGGCCGCCGTCAGCACGCGGTGCGACTGCGTGACCAGGCCGACGCGCGTGAGCCCGAGCGCGTGGCACAGCAGGATGCGGTTCTCGAGCGGGTCGAGCGGCAGCGCAGCCTGCACCGCGCCGACGGTGGCGCCGGCGCGAATCATCGCTGGCGTCGCACCAGCAGGTAGACCAGCGCGCCGGTCAGCAGCACGAACCAGATGGCCGACCATTGCGGGATCGACAGGCCGAGCAGGGTGTCGCGCGCGTCTTCGCACAGGCCGTCGGCACGGAACAGCCATGGCAGCGCGGTGGCGGTGGGGATCTTGTTGAGGATCGTCTCCATCGGGTCGATCCCGCATGAGAAACCGGGGTGAGCCAGCACCCACAGGTGCTTGCCGACCACGCCAAGGCCGCCCAGCGCGCCGGCCAGGCCCAGGCCCGCGCCCAGGCGCGGCTTGTCGCCGATGGCGCCGACGAAGCAGCACAGCGCGATCGCGAGGAACAGGTAGCGCTGGATCACGCACAGGGGGCAGGGCAGCAGGTATTTCACGTGCTGCAAGTACAGCGCGGCGCCGACGAGGGCAAGGCAGGTGGTGCCGATGGCGAGCAGCAGGCTACGGGATTTGATCATGATTTTCGCAGGTTATAGAAACACGATTATTTTCGCATGGGACGAGGCTTAGTCGCCCAGCGCAGCGAGGAGCTCGGCCTGGTGCTCCGCCGCCAGCGCGTTGGTCAGCTCCGTCAGGTCACCGTCCATGATGAAATCCAGCTTGTACAGGGTCAGGTTGATGCGATGGTCGGTCATGCGGCCCTGCGGGAAGTTGTAGGTGCGGATCCGCTCGCTGCGGTCGCCCGAGCCGATCAGGCTCTTGCGCGTGGCCGCTTCCTTCGACTGCTGCTCGCGCAGCTGCACGTCCTTGATGCGCGCGGCCAGCACCTTCAGCGCCTGCGCCTTGTTCTTGTGCTGCGAGCGGTCGTCCTGGCACTCGACCACGATCCCGGTCGGCAGGTGGGTCAGGCGCACCGCCGAATCGGTCTTGTTGATGTGCTGCCCGCCGGCGCCGGACGCGCGGAAGGTGTCGATGCGCAGGTCGGCCGGGTTGATGTTGACGTCTTCGACTTCATCGGCTTCCGGCATCACCGCCACCGTGCAAGCGGAAGTGTGGATGCGGCCCTGGGTCTCGGTGGCCGGCACGCGCTGCACGCGGTGGCCGCCCGACTCGAACTTCAGCTTCGAGTAGACGCCGTTGCCGACCAGGCGCACGATGACTTCGCGGTAGCCGCCCAGGTCCGACGCCGACTCCGACACCATCTCGACCTGCCAGCGATTGCGCTCGGCGAAACGGGTGTACATGCGCAGCAGGTCGCCCGCGAACAGCGCCGACTCGTCGCCACCGGTGCCGGCGCGGATCTCCAGGAAGATATTGCGGTCGTCGTTGGCGTCTTTCGGCAGCAGCATCTTCTGCAGCTCCATCTCCAGCTCCGCCAGGCGCGCCTTGGCCGCCTCGATTTCCTCCTGCGCGAACTCCTTCATGTCCGGGTCCGACAGCATCTGCTGCGCCTCGGCCATGTCGGCGTTGGCCTGGCCGAACTGGCCGTACAGCGCCACCAGCGGACCGATCTCGGCGTGCTCGCGGCTCATCTTGCGATAGCTGTCCATGTTGGACGTCGCGCCTTCGTGCGCCAGCAGTTCGTCGAGTTCGGCGAGTCGGTTGGCCAGTTGGTCCAGCTTGGCCAGCATCGATGGTTTCATAGGGTGTTCTGATCAGGTGAAGGGAGTTGGCGCGCGGGAGCGCCCGGGTGCGGCGAAGCGAGGCGGCGCTAACGGCGGCTTCGGAACAGCTGGGGCAGCAGCGCGGCGAGGCGGGCGCGCTCGTCGCCCTGGGCGCGGTGCAGCGCCTGCTGCGGGCCGTGCAGGAACTTGGCGGTCAGGCCCTTGGATAGCGCGTCGAGCACGTCCTCGATGTCGTCGCCGCGCGCCAGCATCCTGCGCGCGCGTTCGAGCTCGAACAGGCGCATCGCCTCGCTCGACTCGTGCAGGTCCTGGATGACCGGCACCACGGCGCGGTCGCCGACCCAGTGCATGAACGACTGCACGCGCGTTTCGATGATCGCCTCGGCCTGCGCGACGGCGGCCTGGCGGTTCTCCATCCCGGCCTGCACCACGGTGCCCAGGTCGTCGACGGTGTACAGGAACACGTCGTCGAGGCGGCCGACTTCCGGCTCGATATCGCGCGGCACCGCCAGGTCCACCATGAACATCGGCTTGTGGCGGCGCGTCTTGATCGCGCGCTCGACCAGGCCCAGGCCGATCAGGGGCAGGGTCGAGGCGGTGCTGGAGATGACGATGTCGAACTGCGCCAACTGCTCGGGCAGCGCCGACAGCGTGATGGCGCGGCCGTCGAAGCGGTGCGCCAGCGCCGCGCCGCGTTCCAGCGTGCGGTTGGCGACGGTGATCGATTTCGGATTCTGCGCGGCGAAGTGGGTGGCGCACAGTTCGATCATTTCGCCGGCGCCGATGAACAGCACGTTCTGGTCGGCGATCTTGTCGAAAATGCGCTGCGACAGGCGCACCGCGGCGGCGGCCATCGACACGCTGTGGGCGCCGATGGCGGTGGTGGTGCGCACTTCCTTGGCGACCGCGAAGCTGCGCTGGAACATCTGGTGCAGATAGGTACCGAGGCCGCCGGCTTCGTCGGCCAGGCGCACGGCGTCCTTCATCTGGCCGAGGATCTGCGGCTCGCCCAGCACCATCGAATCGAGCCCGGAGGCGACGCGGAAGGCATGGCGCACGGCGGCGTCCTGCGGCAGCATATACAGATGCGGGCGCAGTTCGGCAACGTTGAGTTTGTGATAATCGGCCAGGAAATGGGCGCTGGCGTCGAGCGGGTTGGGCACCTGGCTGGCCGCGTACATCTCGGTGCGGTTGCAGGTCGACAGGATCGCCGCCTCGTCGCCGCCCTGCTGGTCGATGCGGGCAAACCAGCCGCGCGCCGCGCGCACCGCCTGGCCGAGCTGGTCAGGCGCCAGCGCCAGTTGCTCGCGCAGCGAGACCGGAGCAGTGGTGTGGTTGAGGCCGACGGCAAGCAGTTGCATGTGGGGGCGAATGGCAGCGTGAGCCCACATTATACCGCGAGGCGTGTGCGGAGTCCGGGTCCGGGGTCTGCCCCATGGGGGTCAGACCCGTTTTTTCGCTCGTTTTTTGATCAAACAACCATCAAACAAACGGGTCTGACCCCAATTGTTTTGAGGCGTCAGGCGCCCATTTTTTCGAGGCGGTAGCCGGTCGGAGCGGCGGCAAACCGGCGAGGTCAGACGCGCGAACCGGCGGGGTCAGACCCGTTTTTTCGCGCAATTTTTTGGCAAAGGACCGTCAAAAAAGCGGGTCTGACCCCGTCGTTCCAATGGTTTGGGGGCGTCACGCGCCCATCTTTTCCAAGCGGTAGCCGTAGCTGTACACCGGCACCAGCCGGAAGCCGTTTTCCGGCTTCAGCTGAAGTTTGTTCCGCACCCGCGACACGTGGGTGTCCATGGTGCGTGACGGCACCGCGGTTTCGCGGATCCACACCGCCTCGTGGATGTAGGCGCGCGACAGCGGACGCCCAATGTTGCGAAAGAACAGCAGCGCCAGGTAGAACTCTTTATGGGTGACATCGATCACCGAGCCGTCCTTCAGCAGGCGCCCGGGCCGCGTCTCGAACACGTATTGGCCGAACTGCAGCTGCTCGGCGCCGTTCTGCGACGGGTAGGCCCGGCGCAGCAGCGCCTGCACCCGCGCCAGAAGTTCGCCGCGCCGCAGCGGTTTGATCATGTAGTCGTCCGCGCCTGCGCCCACCCCGGCGACGATGTCGTCCTCGCCCGAGTTGTTGGTCAGGAACATGGTCGGCGCGTGCGCGGCCAGCTTTTCCTTCGCGCGCTTGAGCACGTCGGCGCCCGGCAGGTCGTTCACGTGCCAGTCGAGGATCAGCATGTCGGCGCTGTCCTTCTTCAGCGCGCCGAGCATTTCCTTGCCGTTGTCAAACGATTGACAGGTATGGCCTGCGCCGGTCAGCACCTGGCATATCAGGTCCGCCTGGCTGCGGTCATTGTCGAGGACGGCTATTCTCATGATGGCCTTGGGGAACGGTAGTTGTGTTGTAGGATCTATCCTACGATTACAGATGAATAGTTATTGTAAATATAACAGACTTTTACAAAAAATTGCTACAAAAAAGACAATCTCTTGCGCTGTTCCGGGTCCCGTTCAGCGGTGCCTTCTGGCCGAACAATTACAAGGTACACTGGAAAAGTTAGGTTTTCAATCATCATTTTAGTCAGTAGGAAATTTCACAAAAGAGGGGGTCAATTGTCATGGCAGACACGCTTTCAACCGACTGGACCCTGATTCCCGGGACCGACCAGGACATCGCCACGGTGCGCGAACGCTGCCGCCGCATGGTGCGCCGGCGCGCCACTTTCGCCGCCGGTTTCTCGGCCGTGCCGGTGCCGGGACTGGACGTGGTGTCCGACCTGTCGCTGTTCGCCAAGCTGGTCGAAGAGGTCAACGAAGCGTTCGGCCTGACGCCCGAACAGGTCGGCCGGCTGCAGCCGAAGTTCCGCATGATCGCCTACGAGGCGGCAGTGGGGATGGGCGGAATGCTGGTCGGAAGGCTGGTCACGCGCGAGCTGCTGCTCAGGCTGTTCAAGAAGGTCGGCGTGAAGATCGCGACCAAGACGGCCGCCAAGCTGGTGCCGGTCGCCGGATCGGCGGTGTCGGCGGCGATCGGGTTCGCCGTGTTCCGCCAGCTGGGCTACCAGCACGTGGAGGCGTGCGCCAAGGTGGCCGACAAACTCAAGCCGGCCAGGCCGGGCGCATGAAAAATGGGGACCGAAGTCCCCATGTCGATCACGCGTCCGGCAGCACCACGTTCACTTCGAGCACTTCCAGGTTGCCCTGGCGGTCGAGCGACAGCTTGATATTGTCGGCGCTGACCTTGGTGTACTTCGAAATCACCTCGATCAGCTCGCGATGCAGCGCCGGCAGGAAGTCCGGCCCGTCGCGCACCGTGCGCTCGCGCGCGATGATGATCTGCAGCCGTTCCTTGGCTTGGCTCGCGGTTTTCGCTTTGGGTGGGAACAGGAAGGAAAGCAAGGCCATATCACTTGGTCCCAAAAATGCGCTGCAGGAATCCTGGCTTTTCGTAGCTGGTGAACCGCAGCGGCAGGTCTTCGCCGAGGAAGCGCGACACCACGTCCTCGTACGCCTCGGCCACGTCGGTACCCTTGAAGTGAATCGCCGGATTGCCCTGGTTGGAAGCGTGCAGCACCGACTCCGATTCCGGAATGATGCCGATCAGCGGAATGCGCAGGATCTCCTGCACGTCCTGGTACGACAGCATTTCATCGTTCTCGACCCGCTTCGGCGAGTAGCGCGTGATCAGCAGGTGTTCCTTGACCGGCTCGGCGCCGGTCTGGGCGCGCCGCGACTTGGCCTGGATGATGCCCAGGATGCGGTCCGAATCGCGCACCGACGACACTTCCGGGTTGGTCACGATGATCGCTTCGTCGGCGAACGTCAGCGCCATCAGCGCGCCGTGCTCGATACCGGCCGGCGAATCGCAGATGATGTATTCGAAGCCCATGTTGATCAGGTCGTGCAGCACGCGCTCGACGCCTTCTTCCGACAGCGCGTCCTTGTCGCGCGTCTGCGACGCCGGCAGGATGAACAGGTTGTCGCAGTGCTTGTCCTTGATCAGCGCCTGGTTCAGGGTCGCTTCGCCGTTGACGACGTTGATCAGGTCATACACCACGCGCCGCTCGCAACCCATGATCAGGTCGAGGTTGCGCAGGCCGACGTCGAAGTCGAGTACTGCAGTCTTATGGCCGCGCATTGCCAGGCCGGTGGAGAAGCTGGCCGAGGAGGTCGTCTTGCCGACGCCGCCCTTGCCGGATGTCACAACAATAATTCTTGCCACAAAGAGGTCCTTTATAGTGGGTGAGTTCAGGCGCGGGCTGCCGGACTGAGCGACAGTATATCGATTCGATCCCCGACCAGGCGGATTTGCGCCGGCTGGCGCGCCAACTCCGGCGGGAAGCCGTCGTCGAAAGTGCGGTACACGCCGGCGATCGACACCAGCTCGGGCTGCATCGACAGCGCGAAGATGCGCGATTCGGCGTTGCCCGAGGCGCCGGCCAGCGCGCGCCCGTGCAATGGTGCGTAAATATGGATGCTGCCGTCGGCGATCACTTCGGCGCCGTTGTTGACGGCCGCCGTGATGATCAGGTCGCAGCCGCGCGCGTAAATGCGCTGGCCGGCGCGCACCGGCGTGTCGATGATCATGGCGCCGGGCGCCACAGCCGGCGCAGCTTGCGGCGCCGGCGCGGCGACCGGGGCCGGCTTGGCCGGGGCCGCTGGCGCTTCGCCGGCCAGCGGCTTGGCGCCGCTGCTGCCGTCGTCGAGCGACAGGCCGCGCGCGCGGATCGCCTCCGCCATATCCGGGGTGGCGCCGCGCACGGCGACCGCGTTCAAACGGTATTTCTTGAGCAGCTCGACCAGCGCGCGCCAGTCGATCTGCGGGACGTCGGCGGCGATCGCGCCGACGTCGATCACGGCGAATTCATCTTCGAAAAAGTCGGACACGCCGCCGGTCATCTGCTTGAGCGCGGCGTCGATCGCCAGCGGATCGGCCGAGTGAAGGATCGTCGAAATGGCGACGACCGTGGAGATCTTGATTTCGATGGGCAGGGCCGGGCTTTTTGGCATAAACGCTTCGTTCTTGTTGGGCGGGTTCGCCCAATTGATCAGGCCCGTGCATTCTACTGTGAAAATTGCGGAAAGGGGAGCTTTGGCGGGACGTTCTCAAAGGCAACAAACCCTAGGCGCGACTGGCCCCGCGCCATGCGGGGTGGGTTTTTTATCGAACCGCAGGCTGAAAACGTGGTCTAAGGGTAAACACCGATTGTTTTTGGTGAATAAGCTGATAAGATTGATTTTGCTCAAACGCCGACCCATTGCGCGACCTAGCATCAACGTTTGCCTACCTTGGCAAACATGTGTTTTCGTATCTAGAAACGAAAATGCACCATTTTGGTGCATTTTTAAACCGGACCTGTCGCGGTTGGACGATCCCAATACTGCGGCGCGCCGGCCAGCCTCACCCGAAAACGGTGGCGCCATGCCCTACCATCGGCGCCGTCTGACAACCCGCTGGCCCCACCAGCACCCTCGGAGATTCACATGGAAGATGTCGTAATCGTCGCCGCCGGCCGCACCGCCGTCGGCAAATTCGGCGGCGCCCTCGCCAAGATCCCGGCCGTCGAGCTGGGCGCGCAAGTCATCAAGGCCCTGCTCGCCAAGACCGGGATCGATCCCGCCAGCGTCAGTGAAGTCATCATGGGCCAGGTGCTCACCGCCGGCGCCGGCCAGAACCCGGCGCGCCAGGCCGGCATGAAGTCCGGCTTGCCGGACACGGTGCCGGCGCTCACCATCGGCCAGGTCTGCGGCAGCGGCCTGAAGGCGACTCACCTGGCGGCCCAGGCCATCAAGGCCGGCGACGCCGACATCGTCATCGCCGGCGGCCAGGAAAGCATGAGCGCCTCGCCGCACGTGCTGCCGAACTCGCGCGACGGCTTCCGCATGGGCGACACCAAGCTGGTCGACACCATGATCACGGACGGCCTGTGGGACGTGTACAACCAGTACCACATGGGCGTGACCGCGGAAAACGTCGCCAAGAAGTACGACGTGTCGCGCGCCGAGCAGGACGTCTTCGCCGCCGCTTCGCAGCAGAAGGCCGAAGCAGCGCAGAAGGCCGGCAAATTCAAGGACGAGATCATCCCGGTGGAAATCCCGTCCAAGAAGGGCGCCACCGTGTTCGATACCGACGAATATCCGAAGCACGGCACCACGGTCGAATCGATGGCCGGCCTGCGCCCGGCGTTCAACAAGGAAGGCACCGTCACCGCCGGCAATGCGTCCGGCCTGAACGACGGCGCCGCCGCGGTCATCATGATGTCGGCGTCCAAGGCCAGGGAACTGGGCCTGAAGCCGCTGGCGCGCATCAAGGCCTACGCGTCGGCCGGCCTCGACCCGTCGATCATGGGCATGGGCCCGGTCAGGGCCACCCAGATGTGCCTCAAAAAAGCCGGCTGGACCCACGAAGACGTCGACCTGATGGAAATTAACGAGGCGTTCGCCGCCCAGGCCATCGCCGTCAACAAGGAGATGGGCTGGGACACCAGCAAGATCAACGTCAACGGCGGCGCGATTGCGCTGGGCCACCCGATCGGCGCGTCCGGCGCGCGCATCCTGGTGACCCTGCTGCACGAGATGATCCGGCGCGACGCCAAGAAGGGACTGGCCAGCCTGTGCATCGGCGGCGGCATGGGCGTGGCGCTGGCGGTGGAACGGGACTGATCCCGCATTAATTCGAACGATACCAAAACTAGGAGAACAGAAATGGCACGAGTGGCATTAGTAACCGGCGGGATGGGTGGTTTGGGTGAAGCGGTGTGCATCAAGCTGGCGGCGCTGGGATACACGGTCGTGACGACCTACTCGCCGGGCAATCCGAAAGTGGAAAGCTGGCTGGCCTCGACCAGGGAGCAGGGCTTCAACTTCAAGGCCTACGAGTGCGACGTGGCCGACTACGATTCGGCCCAGCGCGCGATCGCCAAGATCACGGAGGAAGTCGGCCCGGTCGACGTCTTGGTCAACAACGCCGGCATCACGCGCGACATGACGTTCAAGAAGATGGACAAGCCCAACTGGGACGCCGTGATGAGCACCAACCTGGACTCCGTGTTCAACATGACCAAGCCGGTCTGCGACGGCATGGTCGAGCGGGGCTGGGGGCGCATCATCAACATCTCGTCGGTGAACGGCCAGAAGGGCGCCTTCGGCCAGACCAACTACTCGGCGGCCAAGGCCGGCATCCACGGCTTCACCAAGGCGCTGGCGCTGGAAGTGGCGCGCAAGGGCGTCACCGTCAACACCATCTCGCCGGGCTACATCGGCACCAAGATGGTGATGGCGATCGACAAGGAAGTCCTCGACACCAAGATCATTCCGCAGATTCCGATGGCGCGCCTGGGCAAGCCGGAAGAAGTGGCGGGCCTGGTGGCCTACCTGTCGTCGGACGAAGCGGCGTTCGTCACCGGCGCCAACATTGCCATCAACGGCGGCCAGCACATGTCGTAAGCGGGGTTGGGGTCAGGTCCTGCGGACCTGACCCCGCCTTTGTCGCCGCCGGATGAAACCAGGTTCGCCATTTCATCCGGCGGCAGCGATGAACACCGGGGTCAGGTTCAGCGAACCTGACCCCATCTTCGTTCTGGAGCCGACGATGGCGCTCACCGCCAAACCTTACCTGCGCGAAGTGTCGATCCGCGGCGACGCCGACATCGACAGCGGCAGCTATCCGTTCAGCATCCCTGCCGTGCGCGAAATGGGCACGCTGAAGCTGCACCCCGGCGTCACTTTTTTCGTCGGCGAAAACGGCGCCGGCAAATCCACCATGCTCGAAGCGATCGCCGTGGCGATGGGCCTGCCGGCCGAAGGCGGCTCGCGCAACGTCAATCGCCAGCAGCAGGAAGTCTCGGCGCTGCAGCGCGCACTGAAGCTGGTGAAGGGGTACAAGCAGCCGCGCTGGTCCTACTTCCTGCGCGCCGAAAGCGCGTTCGACGTGATCACCTACATGGATTCGCTGCCCGATCCGAGACCGCGGCCCTCGCTGCACGAAAGCTCGCACGGCGAAGCTTTCATGCAGCTGCTGCTCGACCTCGGCGACGACGGCTTCTACCTGCTCGACGAGCCGGAGGCGGCGCTGTCGCCGAACCGCCAGCTGGCTGCGTTGTCTGCGATCGACCAGCTGGTGAAGCGAGGTTCGCAATTCGTCATCGCCACCCACTCGCCTATCCTGCTGGCCTATCCGAACGCTAAAATACTGGTGTTCGACCAAAGCGGCTTGATCGAGACTGCTTACGAAGACACCGAGCACTACGCGGTCACCCGCGACTTCCTCAACCATTACGAGCGTCGGCTGCAGCAACTGCTGGGAGACGACCAGGACACCAAATGAACACTTTGCCGCACGACGGACTGGCGCTGGCCGCACTCGAAGAACAACTGCTGCAGCCAGGCGTGAAGGGCCTGCCGATCACCGCGCCGCTGCGCCAGGGCGCGATCGGCGTGCAAGGCTGGAACGTCCTGCACGGCGACACCAGCTTCCCGGTCGCGGTGCTGAAGTCGTCGGCGCTGCGCCACAACCTCGACTGGATGCGGCGCTTCTGCGCGCAATACGGCGCCACGCTTGCGCCGCACGGCAAGACCACCATGAGCCCGCAGCTGTTCGGCGCCCAGTTGGCCAACGGCGCCTGGGGCATCACGCTGGCCAGCGCCACCCAGGTCCAGCTGGCGCACCGCTTCGGCGTGCGCCGCGTGCTGCTGGCCAACCAGCTGGTGTCGAAGGCCGACATCCACAGCGTGCTGACCCTGATGCACGAGGATCCCGATTTCGAATTTTTCGCGCTGGTCGACTCGAGCGAAGGCGTGGCGCGCCTGGCCGCCGCGGTGGCCGCGCATCCGATCGCGCGTCCCTTGCCGCTGCTGGTCGAACTGGGCCTGCCCGGCAAGCGCGCCGGCTGCCGCAGCGACGCCGACGCGCTGGCGCTGGCACGCCAAGTCGGGCGCGCGCCCGGCCTGCAACTGGCGGGCTTCGAAGGCTACGAAGGCCTGCTGGTGTCGGATGACCGCGCCGGCGACGTCAGGCAGGTCGACGACTTCCTCGCGCGCCTCGCCGCGCTGGTGCGCGCCGCCGACGAAGAGCAGCTGTTCATGGGCTGCGCGCAGATCCTGCTGTCGGCCGGTGGATCCGGATACTTCGACCTGGTCGCGCGCGGCTTTGCCGGCGTGGGCGACTTGTCGCGTCCCGTGTTGCCGGTGCTGCGCAGCGGCTGCTACCTCACCAGCGACCACGGCTCCTACCTGCGCCAGATCGGCGACCTCGATGCGCGCGAGGGCGGCCATACGGCGCTCGGCGGCGAACGACTGAAGCCGGCGCTGGAAGTGTGGAGCATGGTGCAGTCGCGCCCCGAACCGCAGCTGGCGATCCTCACGATGGGCAAGCGCGACGCCTCGTACGACATCGACCTGCCGATCCCGCTGTTCACGCATCGTCCCGGCCCTGGCGTGCCGACCGCGCTGCCGGCCGGCTGCAGCATCGCCAAGATGAACGACCAGCACGCGTACCTGACGCTACCGGCCGGCTTCGACCTGCAGGTGGGCGACCTGGTCGGCTGCGGCATTTCCCATCCGTGCACCACGTTCGACAAGTGGCCGCTGCTGCTGGCGGTGGACGACGATTACGGCGTGCGCTACGCCGTCAATACCTTCTTCTGAGTCGGGGGCGGGTGCGCTACAATCGACTCACCTCATCGAAGAGATTCACCATGCACGAAGCCCCGCCGTCGCTGTTCCCGACCATCCTGCCGATCCGCCACGGCATGCTCGAAGTCGATCCGCTCCACACCATCTACTGGGAGGAGGTCGGCAATCCGAACGGCGCACCGGTGCTGTTCCTGCACGGCGGCCCGGGCGCCGGCCTGTCGCCGCAGCACCGCCGCTTCTTCGATCCCGAGCACTACCGCATCATCCTGTTCGACCAGCGCGGCGCCGGCAAATCGACGCCGCTTGGCGAGTGGCGCAACAACACCACCCAGCTGCTGATCGAGGACATCGAGACGCTGCGCGTCAAGTTCGGCATCGAGCAGTGGCTGGTGTTCGGCGGCTCGTGGGGTTCGACCCTGGCGCTGGCGTACGGCCAGGCCCATCCCGAACGCTGCCTGGGCTTCATCCTGCGCGGGATTTTCCTGTGCACCGCCACCGAAATCGACTGGTTCCTGCACGGCGTCCAGTGGTTCTATCCGGAGCTGTACGACGAATTCATCGCGCCGATTCCCGAAGCCGAGCGGGGCGACCTGCTCAAGGCCTACACCACGCGCATGCTGTGCGACGACCCGGACGTCTACTGGCCCGCGGCGCGCGCCTGGAGCCGATTCGAAGGGCGGCGCGTGTTCCTGCTGCCGCAGCCGGAAGAAGCGGTGTCCGATACGCTCGACCTGGGCGTCGGCCGCCTCGAGTCGCACTACATGGCCAACCTCGGCTTCATGGAAGAGGGCCAGCTGATGCGCGACCTTGGCCGCATCGCCCACCTGCCGGCCGTGATCGTGCAGGGCCGCTACGACGTGATTTGCCCGCCGGTGTCGGCCTACCGCCTGCACCAGGCCTGGCCGAAATCGCAGCTGCGCATGATCGCCGACGCCGGCCACGGCGCGCTTGAGAAGGGGATTTCGGCCGCGCTGGTGGCGGCGACCGAACAGTTCAAACGGCTCGGCCGCTTCGAATGAACGGCCGGGCTGCTACACTGGCGCCTAATCCAACAAGAATACGATCATGAATATCCAGATCAGCGACATCGGCCACGTGATCCAGCTGGCCATCGCGCCGGTGTTCCTGCTGACCGGCGTGGCCACCAAGCTGACCGTGCTGACCAACCGGCTGGCGCGCATCATCGACCGCTCGCGCGTGCTCGAGGACCGCCTCGAAATCGGGCCGCACGACGACTACACGTCCGAACTCGATGTCCTGTACGGCCGCGCGCACCTGATCAACACCGCGATCACGCTGTCGACCGGCTGCGGCCTGCTGGTCTGCCTGGTCATCGCGATGCTGTTCCTCGGCGACACCACCAGCCTGCCGCTCGACAAATACATCGCCGGCTGTTTCGTGCTGGCGATGGTTGCGCTGATCGGCAGCTTCGTGTTCCTGCTGCGCGAGATCTTCATCGCTTCCCATCACATGCGGCTCGCGCACAACGTGCGCCGCGAGCTGCTGAAATAAGCCAGCCGACACTTTTTACCGGACCACCTGACATGCACGACTATCAACGCCCCCCAACCCTGCACCGCTACGCGCCGCGCGCCGAACTCGAACTGTCGCTGCGCGAAGGCCAGTTCCGCCTGGTCCCGGCCGGCCAGTTCCTGACCCTGTCGTTTTCGACGGTGTGGGACAAATCGCTGTTCGACCTGCTGGCGCCCAACGACGGCAGCTGCCTGGTCATCCACAACACCGAAGAATTCGGCGAGCGCCTGCATCGCGCGGTGCAGCGCACCCTGCCCAGTTGGGCGGGCATCGACGGCGAGATCGAGTACGGCGCGCGCGCCGCGCTCGGCGCCGCGTTCACCAAGACGCTGGCCGAAGCGCACGAACACGAGTGGCAGTTCGCCTGGCGCCCGATGACGCCGCAGTCGCGCCTGAATCCGATCACCATCAAAATCGGCAGCATCGAATCGTTCGCCGAACTGCGCGGACGGGAAAGCTACGCGGCCTAGTCTTCGCGGTCGAGGCGCGCCAGCACGGCGCGCAGCATCTTGTCGATGTCCGACCGGATGAACTTCACGCCGAACATGCCCGGCACGTAGAACTTGGGCGCCATCGTGCCGCGGTAGACGACACGCGTGCCGCCGGTCGCCGCGACCGGGATCAACTGCCAGCTGCAGCGATACACCTTCATGTCGCCATCGAGCAGGCCGACGTCGATATGCGTCATCGGCTGTTCGCGGACCTTCACCACCAGGTGGATGTCGCGCCGGAAGAACAGCATGTGCGCCGAGCCGAATTGCTCCACCACGGCCTGGTCGCCGCTGCGCGAAATCACGCGCGCGCTGCGCAGGTCCGGCACGAATTCGGCCATGCGGTTGTAGTCGGTCAGGATGCGCCACACGGTGGCCGGCGGCGCCGCCACCTCGCCCTGCGCCTCGATCTGGTACACCTGGCCTTCTTCGGCATCGACGCGTTCGACGGTGAGGGTGACGGCGGGTTCTTGCGCCATGGCGGGCAGGCAGACTGCGAGCAGCAGCGGAAAAATTAATCGGGCAATCATGGGGCCAGCGTAGCATGCGGCTACGCGGCCCGTCTTCAATCGTGCGCTGTCAACACAGGATTTTAGAAGCCGCCATCTACCGAAGTACGGTCTAATGCCGTCATGACAATCACCTTCCCCCATCTGCTCGCGCCGCTCGATCTCGGCTTCACCACCTTGCCCAACCGCGTCATCATGGGCTCGATGCATACCGGCCTCGAAGACCGCTTCTACAACTACGGCAAGCTGGCTGAGTTCTACCGCGAACGCGCGCGCGGCGGCGTCGGCCTGATCGTCACCGGCGGCATCTCGCCGGACCGCCAGGGCTGGCTGCTGCCGTTCGGCGGCACCCTGAATTTCGCCGGCGACGTGTTCAATCACCGCCGGGTCACTCGCGCGGTGCATGAAGAAGGCGGCAAGATCCTGATGCAGATCCTGCACGCGGGCCGCTACGGCTACCAGCCATTAGTGGTTTCAGCGTCCGGCGTGAAGTCGCCGATCTCGCCGTTCAAGCCGCGCCCGCTGACCGAACGCGGCATCGAGAAGACCATCGCCGCCTATGCGCGATGCGCGCGGCTGGCCAAGGCGGCCGGCTACGACGGCGTCGAGGTGATGGGCAGCGAAGGCTACCTGCTCAACCAGTTTCTTTGCGCGCGCACCAACCAGCGCACCGACCGCTGGGGAGGCAGCATCGAGAACCGCATGCGCCTGCCGCTCGAAATCGTCCGGCGCATCCGCGCGCGCGTCGGCCCCGACTTCATCATCATGTACCGCCACTCGCTGCTCGACCTGGTCGAAGGCGGCAACACCTGGGACGAAGTGGTGGCGGTCGCCAAGGGGCTGGAGCAGGCGGGCGTGACCATCCTCAATACCGGCTACGGCTGGCACGAAGCCCGGGTCCCGACCATCGTCACTTCGGTGCCGCGCGCCGCGTTCGCCGGCGTGGCCGGGCGCCTGCGCCGCGAGCTGTCGATCCCCGTGGTCGCGTCGAACCGCATCAACATGCCGGCCGAAGCGGAAGGCGTCATCGCGCGCGGCGACGCCGACCTCGTCTCGATGGCGCGGCCGTTCCTGGCCGATCCGGAGTTCGTCGCCAAGGCCGCGGCCGGCCGTGCCGACGAAATCAATACCTGCATCGGCTGCAACCAGGCCTGCCTCGACCACACCTTCGCCAACAAGCGCGCCAGCTGCCTGGTCAACCCGCGCGCCTGCCACGAGACGGAGCTGGTGTACGCGAAAGCTTCGACGCCTAAAAAAGTGGCGGTGATCGGCGCCGGGCCGGCCGGCCTGTCGGCGGCGACGGTGGCGGCCGAATGCGGCCACGACGTCACGCTGTTCGACGGCAGCGACGCCATCGGCGGGCAATTCAAGATCGCCATGCAGATCCCCGGCAAGGAAGAATTCAGCGAGACCATCCGCTACTTCACCCGCAAGCTGGAAACGACCGGCGTGAAGCTGCGGCTGGGGCATCTGGTCACGCGCGAGCAGCTTCTCGCCGGCGGCTACGACCACGTGATCGTAGCCACTGGAATCCGGGTGCGCAAGCCGGCAATCGACGGCATCGATCATCCGATGGTGCTCTCGTATGTCGACGTGGTGCGCGACAAGGCGCCGGTCGGCAAGCGCGTGGCCATCATCGGCGCTGGCGGGATCGGCTTCGACGTCGGCGAATACCTGGTGCACGATCCCGCGCATGCGCTGCCCATGCCGGTGGCCGAGTGGACGCGCGAGTGGGGCGTCGACCTGGCGGCCGGCGCCGGCGGCGCACTGGTCAAGCCGGAAGCGCCGGCGCCGTTCCGGCAGGTCTGGCTCATGCAGCGCAAGACGTCGAAGCCGGGCGCGGGCCTGGGCAAGACCAGCGGCTGGGTGCACCGCGCCACGCTGGCGCGCAACGGCGTCGTGATGATGGCGGGCGTCCAGTACGACCGTATCGACGACCAGGGGCTGCATATCACCGTGGGCGGCGAGCAGCGATTGCTCGAAGTCGACAATGTGGTAATTTGCGCGGGCCAGGAGAGCCTGGCGGATCTGGTGCCGGCGCAAGGGGAAAGCGGCGGGCCGCGCTTTCACAAGATCGGCGGCGCGGCGCTGGCGGCGGAGCTGGATGCGAAGCGGGCGATCAGGGAGGGTGCGGAACTGGCGGCTAGCTTGTGAAGTGCGGGTCTGACCTAGGTCAGACCCCAAAATCACCCGATTAGTTCCCGGTTTCGGCTAAAGTTTTCTTACGACGACGCAGCCGATCGAGTAGCCGGCGCCGAACGAGCAGATCACGCCCAGGCTTCCCTTCGCCATGTCGTCCTGATACTTGTGGAAGGCGATGATCGAGCCGGCCGACGAGGTGTTCGCATAGGTGTCGAGAATTACCGGCGCTTCGTTCGGCTCGGCGTCGCGCCCCAGCAGCGTGCGCGCGATCAGCAGGTTCATGTTCAGGTTGGCCTGGTGCAGCCAGTAGCGCGACACCTGGGGGATCTCGAGGCCGGCCGCGTGCACCGTGTCCTTGATCATCTGGGCCGCCATCGGGCACACTTCCTTGAACACCTTGCGGCCCTGCTGGCGAAACAGCTTATCCGGCTTGCCCACGCCCGCTTCGTCGAAGCGATTCATGAAGCCGAAGTTGTTGCGGATGTTGTTGGAGAACGAGGTCTTGAGCTTCGACTCGAGGATCTCCCACTGGTGCTCGCTGACCGCCTGGTCGGCCGCTTCGACCACGATCGCGGTGCAGGCGTCGCCGAAGATGAAGTGGCTGTCTCGGTCGCGGTAGTTCAGGTGGCCGCTGGTGATTTCGGGATTGAGCACCAGTACCGCGCGCGCCTGGCCGCTCTGCACCGCCGCCAGCGCGGTCTGGATGCCGAAGGTCGCCGACGAGCAGGCGACGTTCATGTCGAAGCCGTAGCCTTCGATGCCCAGCGCGTCCTGCACTTCGACCGCCATCGCAGGGTAGGCGCGCTGCATGTTGCTGCAGGCGACCAGCACCATGTCGATGTCGGCCGGCGTGCGTCCCGCGCGATCGAGCGCCTGGCGCGCGGCGGCGACGCACATCTCGGCCTGCAGCGACAGTTCGTCGTCGCCGCGCTCGGGAATCCGCGCGGTCATGCGCGCCGGGTCGAGGATGCCTTCCTTTTCCATCACGTAGCGCGACTTGATGCCGGACGCCTTTTCGATGAAGCCGGCGCTCGACGCTTCGATAGGCGTCACTTCGCCGGCGCCGATTGCGGCCGCGTTGTCGGCGTTGAACTGCTCCGCATACGCGTTGAACGCGACCACCAGTTCTTCGTTGGAGATCGAGTAAGGAGGCGTGAACAGGCCGGTGCCGCTGATGACGACTTTTTTCATGGGGGTGCTTTCAAAATGAATCTAACGCGGTTTCGCGGGCGCGTGCGCCGCCAGCTGCTTCGATGTCTGCAGCGGCAGTCCCTTCAAGTGGTTCAGTGCCTGGCGCAGCTGGAAATCGTCGGCGCCGCCGTATTCGAGCGGCTTGCGCTTGCGCTCGGCCGCGATCAGCGCCAGTTCTTCTTCGGCGTCGTCGCGCGCCGCGCTGCGTTCTTCCTTGTCGCGGTCGTTCGACAGGTGGCGCTGCAGGTCGGCCTCGCGCGTGCGCAGGCCGTTCAGGCCGTCGCCGTCGGCGTTTTCGTCGACCAGCAAGTCGGGCACGATGCCCTTGGCCTGGATCGAGCGGCCGGACGGGGTGTAGTAGCGCGCGGTGGTCAGCTTGACCGCGGCGTCGTTCGACAGCGGCCGGATGGTCTGCACCGAGCCCTTGCCGAAGGTCTGGCTGCCCATGATGATGGCGCGCTTGTAGTCCTGCAGCGCGCCGGCGACGATCTCGGACGCGGAGGCCGAGCCGGTGTTCACCAGCACCACCAGCGGCACGCTCTTGACCGCGGCCGGCAGGCGCGCCAGCGCGTCGCTGTCGGCGCGCAGCGAATAGAATTCCGGGCGCCCGTAGAAGCTTTGCTTCGAGTCGGGCAGCTGGCCGTTGGTCGAGACGATTTCGGCGTCCTTCGGCAGGAAGGCCGCGGACACGCCGATCGCGCCCTGCAGCAGGCCGCCCGGATCGTTGCGCAGGTCGAGCACCAGGCCTTTCAGGTTGGGCTCCTGCTTGTACAGGGCGAGCAGGCGCGCGGCCAGGTCGTCGACGGTCGGCTCCTGGAACTGCGACACGCGCAGCCAGCCGTAGCCGGGCTCGACGATTTTGGCCTTGACGCTTTTCTGGACGATTTCCTCGCGCGCGATGGCAAACGTCAGCGGCGCCGCCATGCCCTTGCGGGCGATGGTGAGGGTGACTTTGCTGCGCGGGGCGCCGCGCATCTTCTTGATCGCCTCGTCGAGCGCGAGGCCCTGCACGCTGGCGGCGTCGATCCGGACGATCAGGTCGCCCGGCTTGATGCCGGCGCGCCAGGCCGGCGAGTCCTCGATCGGCGCGACGATTTCGATGTTGCCGTCGGCGCTAGCCGCGATTTCGATGCCGAGGCCGACGAATTTGCCTTCGGTGCCTTCGCGCAGTTCGCGCCAGGCGTTCTTGTCGAGGTAGGCGGAGTGCGGGTCGAGCGAGGCGACCATGCCGGCGATCGCTTCGGTCAGCAGCTTCTTGTCTTCGACCTGCTCGACGTAGTCGGATTTGATCAGGCCATACACGTCGGCCAGCTGGCGCAGTTCTTCGATCGGCATGCCGGGATCGACCGGCTTTTGCGCCAGTGCCGAAAACTGCATCGAGATGGCGACGCCGGCCACCAGCCCGAGGCCGACGAGTCCGGAGTTCTTCAGGGTAGAGCCCATGCTGTTCCTCATGCCGCGCCGAAGCGGCGCCGGTCCAGTATAAACGCGTTCGCCGCGCCAGCCCATCGGCCAGCGCAAAAATTGCGCGGCCGCGGGGCCGGCGCTGTTATTTCGACACGACCGACTTGAGTGCGGCAGCGGCAGCGGCCGCGGCGCGCGTCCCGGCGCGCGCATTGATCACCCGCGTGAACAGGTCGAGCTGGCCCTGGGTGGTGTCTTCCCAGCTGAAGCTCTCGGCGTAGCGCCGGGTCGCCGCATGGTCGGGATAGCTGGCCCGCAGCGCGCTGACGGCGTCGGCCACGCCACGCGCGGTGCGATCGCGCATCAGGACGCCCGCTGCGGGCGCCGCCACCACTTCCGGCGTGCCCCAGACGTTGCTGGCCACCACCGGGGTGCCGCAGGCCATCGATTCAAGCAATACGTTGGCCCAGCCCTCGCGCGAGGACGCCAGCACCAGCGAGTCGGCGGCGCCGTAGTACTGCGCCAGGTCCACTTGCGGCACGGATCCCAGGAAGCGAACGCGATCGGCAACGCCAAGCTGCCGCGCCAGTGCCTGCAGCCGGGCCAGCTCGGGACCGGCGCCGGCCAGCATCAAGGTCGCATCCGGGATCAGCGGCAATGCCGAAATCGCCAGGTCATGCCCCTTGACCGGCTGAAGATTCCCTACCGAGAGCAGCACGAAACCGTCGACGCCGAGCGCGGCGCGCAGGGCGGCGCGGTTGCCAGGCTGGAATCGCTGCAGGTCTACGCCGTTGCGCAACACCGTGACCTTGCGGGCGTCGACGCCAAGCTGCACCAGTTCGGTCTTGAGCGCGGTGCAGACCGTGATGATGGCGTCGGCGCCGGCGGCGGCGTGCTGGATCAGCTTGCGCGCGATGCGGTGCTGGGGAATCAGGCTGATGTCGGAGCCGCGCGCCGTGATCACAACCGGCTTGTTGAAATAGCGCCCCAGTGCAACCGCGGCGACGCCGTCGGGATAAAAGTAGTGCGAATCGATGGCATCGAAGTCGAATCCCTCGTCGATCAGGCGGCCGATTGCCGACTTGACCCCTTCGGTCATCAGCCAGGGCGCCATCTCCATGCCGATTTTCGGGATCGAAACGAACCGCGGATGCAGCACGTCGAAGCCATTGCGATCTTCCTGGGCCGGCACGCGGGCGAAACGGGCGTAACTGCCGAAGCGTGAATTGGCTGAAGGAAACCAAGGGACCGGGGCCACGACCTTCGATTCGACCTTGCCGCTGGCGACCAGGTAGCGCAGGCGCGTCTCGACGAAGATACCGTGATTGGGCTGCTCGGTGTTCGGGAACAAGGTGCTAAAAGTCAGTAACTTCATCGATTCCTCGGGACGTGAGGCTGGATTGCATCAGGCGCCGTCATCTTACCGTATGGCGCCGGCAAAAGTTGTTGCAAATTCACACGTACTGGGACTCCGGGACCCACTCGCTCATCGAGGCGCATCCGAGGCATCCTGTCGAGGTATCCGCGCCGCATGTTGATGCTTGTCATTTGCGCAAGTAGGTGGGCGACCCACCGGCCACTCCTGGAAATGGGTCTGGGGCGTTTTTTGGGAATGCTATAATCGCGGGTCAACTATTCGGCCTGTGTAGCGCCCTCCAACAATGAAAAAAGTCCTCATCCTCGGTGTCAACGGCTTCATCGGCCACCACCTTTCCAAGCGCATCCTCGAAACAACCGATTGGCATGTGTACGGCATGGACATGCATTCCGAGCGCATCAAGGACTTGCTGGCCGACGAATCGTACAAGGCGCGCCTGCATTTTTTCGAAGGCGACATCAACATCAACAAGGAGTGGGTTGAGTACCACGTCAAGAAGTGTGACGTGATCCTGCCGCTGGTGGCGATCGCCACCCCGTCGACCTACGTCACCGATCCGCTGCGCGTGTTCGAGCTGGACTTCGAGGCGAATCTGCCGATCGTGCGTTCGGCGCACAAATACAAGAAGCACCTAGTGTTCCCGTCGACCTCCGAGGTGTACGGCATGAGCCCGGACGCCGAGTTCGATCCGGAGAATTCGCCGCTGGTGTACGGCCCGATCAACAAGCCGCGCTGGATCTATGCCTGTTCCAAGCAACTGATGGACCGCGTGATCTGGGGCTACGGCATGGAAGGGCTGAACTTCACGCTGTTCCGTCCTTTCAATTGGATCGGCGCCGGTCTCGATTCGATCCACACGCCGAAAGAAGGTTCGTCGCGCGTGCTGACCCAGTTCCTCGGCCACATCGTGCGCGGCGAGAACATTCAGCTGGTCGACGGCGGCGAGCAGAAGCGCTCGTTCACCTACGTCGATGATGGAATCGATGCACTGGTGCGCATCATCGCCAACGAAGGCGGTGTCGCCACCGGCAAGATCTACAACATCGGCAACCCGAGCAATAACTATTCGATCCGCGAACTGGCGAACATGATGCTGGAACTGGCCGCCGAATACCCGGAATACCGTGAGTCGGGTAAACAGGTCAAGCTGGTCGAGACCAGCTCGGGCGCCTACTACGGCAAGGGCTACCAGGACGTGCAGAACCGCGTGCCGAAGATCGACAACACCATATCCGAACTGGGCTGGAAGCCGACCTTCACGATGCGCGATGCGCTGGTCGGCATCTTCGATTCGTACAAAGACAAGCTGGGCGATGCCAAGCAGCTGAACGACTGAGGTTTGAACCCCTAAGAGAAAACGGGCTGCCAGTGCAGCCCGTTTTCTTCGTTCGGCCCGAGGCGCTAATGCATCCTGACCATCGGGCCGGACCGCGAAAGCGCATGCTCGGTGGGAAAAAAGAGCATGTTCCCGCCCATGAAGCGCTCTTTGTCGCCGAAGTGGGCGCTGTTCGAGTGGATGTCGCGTTTGAAGTCGTGCAGCGGTATCCAGCGACTACCGAACCGGAACCAGCCGGCGTACTGCTGTTCGGTGAGGAAGTCGAACACCTGCGGCAGGTCCTGGTCATATTTCAGCGGCGACACCTCGGTCATGATCGTCGGCCGACAGCGCTTGATGGTTTCCAGCGCGCCGCGCAGTACTTCGCGCTCGTGCTGTTCCACATCCACTTTCAAAAAACCGACATTGTCGAATTGGGCGGAATCGATGGTGACCGATTTGACCTGGAACTCTTTGATCGGCCCGTCGAACTCCTGCGCGATGCTCGCCAATTCATGCAGGTCGTTGCCGTTCGAATCGAGTGGAATGGACAGCACTACGTCGCCGGCGCAGTCGGAGAGTGCCAGGTTCCGCACGCTGACATGCGGGAACATCTTGCTCAGGGAAGAGGCGAGGCGGGGATTCGGCTCGAACGCATAGACGTGGCGTGCGTGCTTTTGCAGAAAATAGGTGTAGGTGCCGATGTTTGCGCCGGCGTCGATTGCGTCGCGGCCGGCCGGGGAAAGCTGGGAGATCAACCGGATTTCTGCCTCGCCATGCAGATAGTGATCCAGCGCCTGCATATGCAGCACGAGCCGTTCAGGCATCGCATTCTTGATCATTTTCTTCAACATGTTCATCTGCTCATCCATTCGCCAAGGCGTTATTGAAAGGGGGACAAACTGCGACCACAGGGAACGACTTTACTCCGAATGACGTTCCGATTGGTAGCATCCAGACAACACATCATTCGCGGCGGTGGAAATCGTGGCGCAGGTAGCAAAACGTATAGCCATGTATCGATTTACACTCGTGCAGTAAGCAAATGTAATTGTCGGCATCATTGTCGAAATGTCAGCCTATAGTGAATTCGTTTTCTCTCCCCCACCCTTGAAGTGGTTTAGCCCATGGCCCCCCGTGGGCTTTTTTTCGCCCGGAGCCTGTGCCATGAGCCGTTTCCCGATCCGCCGCACCCTTGCCGCCGTCATGCTGGCCGCTGCCGGCGCCGCCGCCTTCGCCACTCCCGTGATGGAGATGCGCGCCGAAGACCTGGTGCCGATGGCGTCCGAATTTCGCCAGGAACTGAAGCTGAACGCCAACCAGCAGACCCTGTGGCTGCAGGTGGAAGGGCGCAGCAAGGCGCTGCTGCGCGAGCGCGTCGCGCGGCGCGAGCGGCTGCAGGCGGCGCTGAAAACCGCACTGGGCGCGCCGAAGGCCGAGCTGCGCGAACTGAACGCCGCGCTCGAGGCGGAGCAGGCGGCCAGCCGCCAGGAAGACCAGCAGCTGCGCGAGTGGTGGCTGGGCGTGAACGACGCGCTCGACGACGGCCAGCGCCAGCAGGTCGCGACCATGGCGGCCGAGCAGCTGATGCGGGTGCCGGCCGGCGAACAGCGGTCCGGGCCGCCGCGCGGGGGCGAGGAGGGCAAGCAGCGCCGCGGCGGCGGGCGCGGCAAGCCGGGCGGCGCCATGGGCGGACCCGGCGCCCAATAAACAACGCTTGTGTATCGTTAAGTAAAAAACGGCGGCGGCCCGGCCGCCGTCGTAGTTCCGCGGCTAGAATCCCCTCAATCCTGATCACCCCGCCTGGGCTTCGCCCGGGCTTTGCTCCATTCCATGAACAAACTGCTTCCCCTCGCTTGCCTCGCCCTGATCGGCGCCGTTCCCCACCTGCACGCACAAACAGTTGAACCCGCCACGCCGGACTCCAAGGCCAAGGCGGCAAAGCCCGCCGCCAAGGTGCAGAGCGTGGTGGTGCAGGGCACGCGCGCCGACGACACCGAAACGCGGCGCCTGTCGACCGCCTCGAAGATGGTGTTCGGCCGCGAGGAGCTGGACCGCAACGGCGACAGCAGCGTCGGCGAGATCCTCAAGCGCCTGCCCGGCGTGACCGTGGGCGGACGCCCGGGGCGCGGCGGCGGCGGCGTGCGCATGCGCGGCCTGGGCAACGGCTACACCCAGATGCTGGTCAACGGCGAACGCCCGCCCGGCGGCTTTTCTCTCGAGTCGCTGTCGCCCGACCAGGTCGAGCGCATCGAAGTGATCCGCGGCCCGGTCGCCGAGCACAGCACCCAGGCCATCGCCGGCACCATCAACATCGTGCTGCGCGAAGGTTACCAGCAGAAGGACATCCAGCTGCGCCTGACCGACGGCATCGAGCAGGGCCGCCACAGCCCGAACGTGTCGGTGACGGCGCCGGGCAAGATCGGCAAGCTGACCTGGCTGATGAGCGGCTCGGTGTTCGAGAACCGGCGCCATGACGACAGCCACACCCACAACCTCGACCAGACGGCGGCCGGCGCCGTCGTGCGCGAGCAGGAAGTGCACGACCAGAGCGCGGGCAAATCGCGCGGCGTGCACCTGTCGCCGCGCCTTTCGTACAAATTCGACAGCGGCGACACGCTGACCTTCCAGCCCTTCCTGGTGCATAACGAAAACACCAGCAACTCGCAAAGCGACGTGACGCAGTCGATCGGCGCCGTGGCGCCGGAATATGCGCGCCAGCTGGGCGACTCGTCGTCCACGTCGACCTTCCTGCGCGGCTTCGGCAACTGGGTGCACCGGATGGACGCCGGCGCCAAGCTGGACGTGAAGTTCGGTTTCGGCGGCGGCAAGAGCGACAGCGACACGCTGCGCCGCACCTTCGACGGCGCCGGCGTCGCGAAGAAAACCTATACCGACAGCGACAGTACGCGCGACCATGGCCTGAACACCGGCGGCAAGTACACCACGCCGATGGGCACGGGCCACCTGCTGGCGGCCGGCTGGGACATCGAAGCGAACCACCGCGGCCAGACCCACGTCGCGCTCGACACCGGCGACGTCCAGTTCGACGACTCGGGCGCCAACCTGACCGCCGACACGCGCCGCATGGCGGCCTTCGTGCAGGACGAGTGGGACATCACGCCGCAGTGGTCGGCCTACCTCGGCCTGCGCTGGGAAGGCATCCGCACCACCTCGACCAGCAGCGGCGCCGACGTGCAGAACACCAGCCGTGTGTGGAGCCCGGTGCTGCACACGGTGTACCGGATTCCCGGCCACGAGAAGGACCAGGTGCGCGCCGCGCTGACGCAAAGCTACCGCGCGCCGGCCCTGAACGACCTGATCGCCACGCCGTCGTTTTCGACCGACAACCGGCCGACCCGCCCCGACCGCACCGGCAACCCGAACCTCAAGCCCGAGCTGGCCAAGGGCATCGACGTCGCCTACGAACACTACCTGGGCAAGAGCGGCCTGGTGTCGGCCAGCGCCTTCGTGCGCGACATCGACAACCTGATGCGGCGCGAAACCACGCTGCGCCAGACCAGCCTCGGCCCACGCTGGGTGTCGAGCCCGGTCAACATCGGCCATGCGCGCACCAGCGGCGTCGAACTGGAAGCGAAGTTCCCGCTGACCGAGGTGATGGCCGGCGCGCCGAACATCGACCTGCGCTCGAACTACAGCCGGTTCTGGTCGAATGTGGACGGCATTCCCGGCCCGAACAACCGGCTCGACCAGCAAGCGAAGCAAACCGCCAACTTCGGCCTCGACTGGCGCCTGAAGGACTTGCCGCTGACCGTTGGCGGCGGCCTGAACTGGACGCCGGCGATCCTGGTGCAGACCACCACGAGCGAGCTGGTCAGCACGGGCGTGAAGCGCCAGCTCGACCTGTACGGCCTGTGGAAATTCAATCCGCGCTACCAGCTGCGGCTGTCGGCCAACAACCTGTTCGCCGACGATTACGACAGCGGCCGCACGGTCAGCAGCAACGGCCTGGCCCAGTCGGCCTTCACCACCGCGCACACTTATGCAACATTTAGCATAAAACTTGAAATGAAGCTGTAACCACGGGCCCCGCGCCTATGATACATTTGCCCACCGGCTATCCGCCGACCCCTTTTCACTGCCCCATGAGGACATCGCCTTGAAGCCATTATTGCTGAGCACCCTTTCCCTGAGCCTGGTCGCCGCCTTCGCCGTGGCCGCGGACAACACCGCGCCGACCGCGCCGATCTCCGGCATTGCCAAGGAATACATGCAGCCGTCCGTGCGCGCGCAGGACGATTTCTTCACTTACCTGAACGGCGAGTGGCTGCGCACCACCGAGATCCCGTCGGACAAGTCGAGCTGGGGCACCTTCGCCAAGATGCGCGACGACCTGACGCCCCAGCTGCGCGGCATCATCGAAGCGGCGCAGAAGGACAGCAAGAAGAAGGCCGGCACCGACACCCAGAAGATCGGCGACCTGTACGGCAGCTACATGGACCAGGCGCAGCTCGACAAGCTGGGCTACAAGCCGCTGACGGGCGAACTGCAGCGCATCCACGCGCTGCGCGACAAGAAGGCGATCCCCGCGCTGATGGCGCACCTGGCGCAGATCGGCGTGGGCACCCCTTACGCCATGTTCGTCGGCCAGGACGCGCGCGAATCGACCCGCTACGCCGTCAACCTGAGCCAGAGCGGCCTGGGCCTGCCGGACCGCGACTATTACCTGAAGAAGGACGACGCCAAGCTGGCCGACGCGCGTGCCAAGTACGAGCTGCACGTGGCCAAGGTGATGGGCATGGCCGGCGAGAAGGACCCGGCCGGCGCCGCCAAGGCGATCGTCGCGCTGGAAACCGCGCTGGCCGAAGCGCAGTGGACCAAGGTCGAGAATCGCGACCCGGTCAAGCGCTACAACAAGATGAGCTTCGAGCAGCTGGGCGCGCTGACCCCAGGCTACGACTGGAAGCAGGCGCTGGCCGCGGCCGGCGTGGCCGGCAAGACCGACTACATCATCGTCAACCAGCCGAGCTACCTGACCGGCTTCAACCAGGTGCTGGAAAAGACCGACCTGGCCACCTGGCAGTCGTACTTCGCCTGGCACCTGCTGCGCGCCTACTCGCCTTACCTGTCGCAGGCGTTCTACGACGCCAACTTCGACTTCTACGGCAAGGTCATTTCCGGCACCAAGGAAAACCAGCCGCGCTGGAAGAACGGCGTGGCCACCGTCGAAGGCGTGCTGGGCGAAGCGGTCGGCCGCCAGTACGTGAGCCAGTACTTCCCGCCTGAGCGCAAGGCCCGCATGGAGCAGCTGGTGGCGAACATGCTCGAAGCGTACAAGCAGAGCATCGACACGCTCGACTGGATGAGCCCTGAGACGAAGAAGGAAGCGCAAGCCAAGCTGGCCAAGTTCAAGCCGAAGATCGGCTACCCGAACAAGTGGCGCGACTACTCGGCGCTGACGATCAAGCAGGGCGACCTCGCCGGCAACATGATGCGCGCCCGTACCTTCGCGTACAACCGCGGCGTCAACAAGCTGGGCAAGCCGATCGACCGCGAAGAGTGGGGCATGACGCCGCAGACGGTGAACGCCTACTACAGCTCGACGATGAACGAGATCGTGTTCCCGGCCTCGATCCTGCAGCCGCCGTTCTTCGACATGCGCGCCGACGACGCGGTCAACTACGGCGCGATCGGCGCCGTGATCGGCCACGAAATCAGCCACGGCTTCGACGACAAGGGCAGCCAGTCGGACGGCGACGGCAACCTGCGCGACTGGTGGACCAAGGAAGACCGCGCCAAGTTCCAGGCCAAGGCCGACGCGCTGACCAAGCAGTACGACGGCTACAGCCCGATCAAGGGCTACAACGTCAACGGCGCGCTGACCTTGGGCGAGAACATCGGCGACAACTCGGGCGTCGCGGTGGCCTACAAGGCCTACAAGATCTCGCTGGGCGGCAAGCCGGCGCCGGTGATCGACGGCTTTACCGGCGACCAGCGCTTCTTCATGGGCTTCGGCCAGGTATGGCGCAGCAAGATGCGCGACGAGCAGATGATCGTCCAGGTCAAGACCGACCCGCACTCGCCGGGCCAGTTCCGCGCCAACGGCACGATGATGAACCAGCCGGCGTTCTATGAGGCGTTCGACGTCAAGCCGGGCGACAAAATGTACCTGGCGCCGAAAGACCGCGTCATCATCTGGTAAAGCGAAAATGGGGTCAGGTCCGAGGACCAGACCCCGCCGCAGCATCCGAAGTTGGGGTCTGGTCCTGCGGACCTGACCCCATCTTTTTGACCTGAATAATAAAATTTTGGAGACAAGACCTTGAAACCTACCTTACTGAGCGCGCTGATCCTCGGCGCCTTCGCCGTCAGTGCCAGTGCAGCCTCCGTTAAACCGGCTAAGCCGACCTCCGGCATCGCCATCGACTACATCGAGCCCACCGTGCGCGTGCAGGACGACTTCTTCACCCACCTGAACGGCAAGTGGCTGAAGAACACCGAAATCCCGTCCGACAAGGCCAGCTGGGGCACCTTCGTCATGCTCGACGACGCGCTGCGCCCGCAGCTGCGCGCGATCATCGAAGACGCGGCCAAGACCAAGGCCGCCGCCGGTTCCGACGCCCAGCGCATCGGCGACTTCTACGCCAGCTACATGGACGAGCAGAAGGTCGACGCGCTCGGCCTGGCGCCCTTGAACGCCGAACTGGCGCGCATCGCCGCCATCAAGGACAAGTCGGAACTGCCGGCCATGATGGCGCACCTGGGCCAGCTGGGCGTCGGCGTGCCGTACGACTTCGGCATCCACCAGGACGCCAAGGATTCGACCAAATACGTGGCCGACATTTCGCAGGGCGGCCTGGGCATGCCCGACCGCGACTACTACCTGAAGGCGGACGACGCCAAGATGGCCGACGCGCTGGCCAAGTACCGCGTGTACGCCGAGCAGATGCTGGCGCTGGCCGGCGACAAGAACGCCGCCGCCAACGCCGCGGCCATCGTCGGCTTCGAGACCGAGCTGGCCAAGGTGCAGTGGACCAAGGTCGAGAACCGCGATCCGGTCAAGACCTACAACAAGGTCGAGCTGGCCAAAATGGCCGAAGTGGCGCCAGGCTTCGACTGGAGCGCCTACCTGGCCGCGGCCGGCATCAGCCAGAAGGTCGGCTACGTGGTGGTCAGCCAGCCGAGCTACCTGAAGGGCTTCGCCGACGTTTCGGCGAAGACCCCGCTCGACACCTGGAAGGCTTACCTGCAGCTGCACCTGATCACGTCGTACGCCAACTTCCTGTCCAAGCCGTTCGTCGACACGCGCTTCGCGTTCTACGGCACCACGCTGTCGGGCATCAAGCAGATGCAGCCGCGCTGGAAGCGCGGCGTCGGCACGGTCGAGCAGGCGATGGGCGAGAGCCTGGGCAAGCTGTACGTCGAGAAGCATTTCCCGGCCGAGCGCAAGGCGCGCATGGAGGTGCTGGTCAAGAACCTGCTGGCGGCCTACAAGCAGAGCATCGACAAGCTGGACTGGATGACGCCGGCGACCAAGAAGGAAGCCCAGGCCAAGCTGGCCAAGATCACCACCAAGATCGGCTATCCGAACAAGTGGAAGGATTACTCGGCGCTGGTCGTGTCGCGCGACGACCTGGTGGGCAACGTGATGCGTTCGCGCGCGGTCGAATCGAACCGCGAGCTGAACAAGCTGGGCAAGCCGATCGACCGCGAAGAGTGGGGCATGACGCCGCAGACCGTCAACGCCTACTACAACCCGGAAATGAACGAGATCGTGTTCCCGGCGTCGATCCTGCAGCCGCCGTTCTTCGACGCCAACGCGGATGACGCGGTCAACTACGGCGCCATCGGCGGCGCGATCGGCCACGAGATCAGCCACGGCTTCGACGACCAGGGTTCGCAGTACGACGGCAACGGCAACCTGCGCGACTGGTGGACCGCGGCCGACCACGCCAACTTCAAGGCCAAGACGCAGATGCTGGTCAAGCAGTACAGCGGCTACAGCCCGCTGGCCGGCTACAACGTCAACGGCGAGCTGACGCTGGGCGAGAACATCGGCGACAACTCCGGCGTGGCGATCGCCTACAAGGCGTACAAGATCTCGCTGCACGGCAAGAAGGCGCCGGTGATCGACGGCCTGACCGGCGACCAGCGCTTCTTCATGGGCTTCGGCCAGGTGTGGCGCAGCAAGATGCGCGAGCCGCAGCAGATCATCCAGGTCAAGACCGACCCGCACTCGCCGGGCCAGTTCCGCGCCAACGGCACCATGATGAACCAGCCGGCCTTCTACGACGCCTTCAACGTCAAGCCGGGCGACAAGATGTACCTGGCGCCGAAGGACCGCGTCATTATCTGGTAAGCAGTTGAACGGGCAGCGACAAAAAGGGGCGCACTCTGCGCCCTTTTTTGTCGATCAGGACAATCCAGGAAAATTCGCGCCGAATGCTTGACAAGACATGGGGCAGCTAGTGGCACACTGCGCGAGCACCCGTTCGGTGGTGAAAGCGATGGCCTCTGCATTAGGGCCGCACTTATAAAAAAACCGGCGCAACGCCGGCTTTTTTAAGAGGTAGAATTCTGGTGCCAACTGCCGGATTCGAACACGGCGACCTGATGATTACCTTTCATCTGCTCTTCCACCTGAGCTAAGTCGGCATAAAATAATACTAACAAAAAAAGTACTTACAGCCCAAACGATTTCAGTTTTTTCGGGCAGTTCAACGTGTCAGCGTCCCCGCAACACAACAAAAAAGTACAGTACAAATTGATGTAGTCTTAGGCTTGGAAGTCGCGTACATTTTTCTCTTGAACCCAAATTTTTCGAGCCGGAAATTTGTTTAAGCCGGTTTGCGAAACGCGCCGACGAAAATTTGTCCGGCAAGTTCAGTTTTTCCTAGCCGCATTAGATTCATGACCTTGCTTAGCATTAAAAGTCGGGGCGAACCACGTACCGTACCGTACGGGTCGCCGAACGACGTCAACTGAACCGTCTGAAATCCGGCTTCCTCGGCGCACTTGCGAATTTGCCATTGTGTCAAGGGTGTCAAATGTCCGTCGCGCTTATATTCCATATCCCCGAACCAGGCGAAAGTACCTGATCGCAGGAAACGCAGGATCGATGCGGTATTGTCAAGATTCGGCGTCGACATCACCAAGACCCCTCCAGGCTTTAACATCTGGAAACATTCCCGGGTGAAGTGTCGCGGGTTTTCCAAGTGCTCAATAATTTCGGATGCCACGATCGCATCGAAACTTTGTTTTCTTCCGGCCGAGAATTGACTGTTCAAGTCGGCTTGAAAAAAAGGGACGGAAGAATGCAACCTGAAATTCTCGGACACATAGTCGGTCGCGGTGACTTCGTAACCTGCGTCTATGAGGCGCTGGCTCATCGCGCCCGATCCGGCAGCGAGGTCCAGGACGGTGCCGCCAATCCGGCAATGCTCTCGAACTCGCTCGGCAGTAAATTCGTGCAGACCAGGCAGCGCATGTATCCGTAGTCCTTTGTAGCCGCCCACCGCGTCAATTCCCGCGGCCTTTCTGTACATATCCACTTGAATTTTGGAAACGGGTCCGACGTCACCTTCCATACTGCCTCCATGTTGGGGATGTTCATACTACGCCATTATCGTCAATTTTCACAACCAAGATGTCATGAGCGCTGACGGGGGCCGTTGTGGCGGGCCATTTTCTCCCTTTGCGCAGGCTGCCTAATTAGTCGAGCGCACCGCTGCACGATGCGTCAGATTGTCAGATTCGATCTGTTGGAGGATGTCGCGCAGATGACTGTCCATAAAGCCGACGCCAGATATTGCCTGAGGCACGGCGAGTTCGGACTCCGTGTTCAGTTCAAGCAGCACCGCGCCTTCAGGGCACAGGGCGACATCCCAGTTCTGAAGTCGCAAGCCCGGGAAATGGGCACTGGCGGATTTGACCAGTGCAACAGCATCTTCCCAGTGTGGCAATTGAAACCCGATCATCAGCCTGCCTGTTGAAGGGTGTCTTTCAATCTGACCCGCCGGCCCCATCTTCGAAATAGCGCGGACGATCTTGCCGTTGGTCTTGTCGACAGCGCCCAAGCAATTGCCATAATCACCGTGCGAAAAATTATCAAGCATGTTTTTTCCGGCGGTGATTTTCCAGAAGGCGGTGTGGATTTCCGGACCTTTCGACGTAACGAAGCATATAAATCGCACGCAGCTGATCGCCGAAGTTCCAGTCAATTCAGCGATAGCCGGATGGACGACGAGCGGTTTCTGGAACAGCATGCCACGATAAGGGGCGAACTCGAAAGGCTTTAGAAAGCTGTCGATGTCGATCTTGGTTCCATCCATCAGATTCAGGTGTTCCCCTTCGCGTTCGGCCACGCCCATTACGCCGCGGCCGTAACCTGCCGATATCGGTTTGACGTAAAACGGATAAACCTCACGTCGAAGAAATTTCCGCACTTCCTCCGTGGTAGTGAGCAGCTGCTCGTATCCGAGGCGCCGCCCGCCGGCTGTGTACGTCGCCAGCGGAGTTGGCGATGGTAGGCGCGCCGCCAACAAAATCGCGTGGTTGATCAGCTTGTCGTTCGCCAACACGCGGGACTGGAAGTTGTTGAGCAATCGGTCGAGTTCGCCACTCCGTTTCCAGCCGATGAACTCGTCGAGCTTTGCGCGCGTGATCGCCGGGTCAGCCATGCCGTATTCGACGTACTCGCTCATCCCGACAGCCTGCTCGCTGAACCGAAGCGTGACAGCTTCCAAAAGCTGCTGAAACACGGGCTTTCCGCCCGCGACGCGCGCTGCTCGCATGTTGCTAATGATTGACATTGGTGCCTTTGATGCATGTTATTTAGACACAGAAGAGTACCGCAGTATGCTTTGAGCAACAAGGCACTTCGGAATAGCAGGTGCGCAATGTTCTGGGATGTACAACAACAAACCTTCGCGCCCCGGGCTGCCTTGGCTAAGGGCAAACTGGGAAAAACACAGCAAGATAACCGCGAGAAATCCGGGCCCATGGCAACCATGGCGGCAAATGCGGATTGGTGGTCTACTAAAGATAGGTATTGATGAACACTCGGGTCGGGCGGGTCGCCGGAATTCCCTGGATGGCGGTCAGAGCAGGAACTCAGTAGGGCACTCACTCCGCGCCACGCGGTCCTGCTGGCTGGGATAAGCTGGCATTCATGACCGTGGCAGCGGCGACCAGCATTGCGTCCACGCTGCGGGCATGCTTCAATTGCGCGAAGTGCTTCCAGACGTGCACGGCGAACATCCACTCCTTCAGCAGCAACTGCGTGCGAAATCACGCGAATTTTCCGTTGTTTGCCAAGCCAGAATTGTCGCCACAGGGCTTTGGCTGCGCTTATCTGCCCGACTATGACCGGTCGCGCGACACCGTTTTGCTATTTCGCGGCGGGGTGCTTCCACAGTCCACTACTCGGGCTTCGTATCAACCGAGGTGAGCCCGGTCGTCTGGGAACTGAACGACTTCGCTGCACGATTAGTGCGGAGTTGTACTGGAAAAGCTTGCTCACAAAGCGGATGCGTGCCTTGTTGCGGAGATGCACCGATCGCCAGTCCATCAGATGGACTAAATTGCTATGAGAAAATAACGACGTACCACGCGCACCTTTCGGAATTTATGCTAATGTCATTAGAAAAATGATTGGTCACGGCAGCATTTGCGATCTGATCGTCTACTTATTAATGCGCTGCCGGCACGCGCACGCGTATAACACCCATACCTGCCTCGAGAATTTTTATGACCATATTTCACCCCACCGCATCTCCCATTACTCCACACACCGACGCAGCGTCACCGCGCTCGAGGGATGATGCGGTTGCGGTCATAATTCCCTTTTTCCAGAGAAAGACCGGCATCCTCGCCAAGGCGGTTTGCTCAGCGCTTGCGCAGGCAAACACGGGGCCGGTGACCGTCTTCATCATCGATGATGAGTCGCCCGTATCCGCGAAGGAAGAGTTAGCCGAAATTATCCTTCTAAATCCGGGCAGTATTGTAATTGTCGAGCAACCAAATGGGGGGCCTGCAGCGGCGCGAAATCGCGGTCTGGACGAAGTTCCTTTGGAAACTCCTTACGTGGCCTTCCTCGATTCCGACGATGAATGGACTGGTTCTCACCTGTCAAACGCGCTCGATGCGCTGGCTCTCGGAAACGATTTCTATTTTTCCGACCACTTTCAGTTGAATCAGTCGGTGAGCGCCTTCAATCGCGCACAGCGCATTGAGGTAGGCCAGCACCCGCAAATAGGGAATGCGGAGCACTTGCGCAAATACGCCGGGGATATGTTCGATCAGATCCTAACGGGGAATATCATCGGTACTTCGACCGTTGTCTACCGATTTGCAAAGTTTCCGAGGTTGCGCTTTCGGGAAGAGTTCGTCTATGCGGGCGAAGACTATCTTTTCTGGTTGGAACTCTCTGCACTGAGCGACAAGATCGTATTCTCATCCCTTTGCGAATGTACGTATGGCGCCGGAGTAAACATCTTTGCCGGTTCTGGATGGGGTACTGAAAAATCGCTAACACGACTGCACTACGAAATGAAATACAAACGGGCACTCCCAAAATTGTTTCGACTTAACGAATCGCAATTGAAGACCAATGAGATTAGCGTGCGAAACCTACGACGAAGTTTCGTCACCGATGTGCTCCACAGGTTGAAAAATCGGACCCCAATCGAATGGAAACTTCTAAGGGGCCAGTTCGCCGTAGACCCACTCAGTCTGCTTTGCTTCGTGCCGCTGGCAGCGGCGATTATTTTGCAACGTCGAACGTTTCGAAGTGCTTGAAATTCGATGCTAATAGAATTGACCCAGCCGATAGTGAGCGGCCGGGGACAGGCGATTCTTATCGAGGCATGATGGCGAATTGGGGTTGCGCGGCATAGTTTGGTTTGACCGATCGCGACATGAAAAGCGCCCAAGCGGCACTGCCACTTGGTCCGCCGGCGCGCGCGCTGTAGGCGAGCGCCGGCTGCAGGTTCGACGGGTAGCCTGTAGACTCCGAAGAGTAGCCGGTCATTTCACCCACTCGCAGCTGCAGATTTGCCGCCATCTCCGCGCTACCACAGGCCATAGCATGCAATTCCGGCGGTACACTGGACTGATATGCCTGTGCCATAGTGGCGTACACCGGTGCGGTAGCCGTATCGCGCACAACCATCCGATACATAGCAGCCTTGATCCAACACGCTCCTGGCGCCGTCATTCGCCCGATGGGGAATTTGGCTTTCCACGTCAGCAGCGGCACGGCCTTGCTGAAGCCCAGCTCCGCAGCGCGGCCGACTGCCGCAGTAAAGAAGTCGTCCTGCCATGGTGCGATGCCCGTGCCGTCGGCGTAAGCGTACACAGTGCCGTTGGCGATGAAGCCGAGTGAGTTCGCCGTGGCGTTGTCGGAATATTTGTTGTTGTACCAGTCCAAAGTATTCGAAAGGAAGGTGTCAAAATGCGACTTGAGAGAATCCTGGGTTGGCGAAATATATGCGGCCTCGCTAAGTGTACGCAAGCTCCAAGCCATGCCCCTAATCTGGTCTGAAATCAGCAAGCCCTTGATGTTCTCACGATAGCCTGGGTTGGAAGCGAAAACGTCGTACATGGCCCAGAACTGCAGTTCTTCCAGATAGTAATGATCGCCCGTGACCAAGTACGGCAGGTAGGCGAGCCCTGGCTGGTGCGAAGTGTCGTGCTGGTTCGGCGTTGTACACCCGCCGGCAGTTGCACAGGACGGAAATGCCTCGAATTTTTGCGTTGCAGGATTAAAGGTGTCGCTCTGGTTCCCCATAACAGTCATGTATGGGTAGTTCAACACGCTAATTGGCCGGTCGGTTTTCTGGTCGCGATAGTGCAACGACCAGCTTCCGGCAAGGTCGGCGGTACCGAGCATGCCGTCCTTAGCACGCTTATCCATGCTGAGCAGATACTGCGCCGACCAGCCTGGCAAAATACCAATGTCCGGGCGCGCGCCGGTTTCGGGCATGTAGGAACTGGCCAAGCCAACACCCATAGGCTCGGTTTTCGCGCCGGTATATTGTGCCGAGAGCGCGGCTAAGTTCGCTTCGGTCGTGACGACCGACTGATCGTAATTTGGCACTGCGAGCGACGCAATTAGGTACTTGCTGTTGTGCCGAATGTGCACTTGCGGCGCCTCGCCCCACCAGAACGTCTTGCGCCAGCGCGCGTGGTGGTAATGAGTCATTGCGCCCTTGTCGTAGACTTTTTGACCACCGACCAAGATTTGAGCGTCGTAGGTAAAGTTGCGCGGTGCTGCTTCATACGCCCAATCATTTTCCACCGTCACATCGACGCGCGCCTTGTTGGCCGCGCCGTACCAGCGGACCGCAAAGCGGGCCGCCAAATGCGGGTGCGCCACACCGGCGGCGGTTTTCAAAGGCGACGACACCTGCCATTCAGTGGCGGCAGGCCCTGCCAGCCAAGTCTTGTAGCCGGTCACCTTCAGCAGGTCGTCGGCAGCGACGCTGTAAGTCAGGCCGTCGACAATCACTTTGACGGATGCGCTGAAGCCGGCTGCCAGCAGAGTGGCTGGGGTGGCCGGAGTGGCATCCGACGTCGCCGCGGTGGTCCTGGCCAGTTTTAGCACGCGCACGTCGTTGACAGCCAGGTTTGGCAGCACAGCGGAAAAAATCGCGTGACGTACAGATCCGTCCGCGTGCCTCGCCTTGGCGTCCATTTGCAAGGGAATCAACGAGCCATCGGCCATTTGTCCGGCCACCGAGACACCGGCCAGCAGGTCGCCCGGCGCAAACACCTGGCCGAAAGTGACGGGAACATTCGATTGCGCGGTAGAACTCGTGCTCTCGAAACTCAGGTCCGTGACAACATTGCCGATCGTGCCTGGCGAGGCAATGGACTGCTGGGGAGGAACAGGAGGGGCTGTCGGCACCTCGGTCACGGCCGGCGCGGGAGCTGCGACAGGGGCGGACGGCGCGGCAACTACCGTGGGGGCCTGGGACTCAGTCTGACCACCGCCGCCGCAGGCGACCAGGAATAGGGAAGGAATCAGGGGCGCGAAGAGTCGGCGGCCGAAGGTGAAAATTGGTAGTTTCATCTGTCTCTCGTGGTTACGGTGCGGATGGATTCAAAATCTCAGCCGAGAGATTACCGTACGGAAATAGGTGCCAACCGGAAATTTTGTAACGAACTTTAAGATTCCACACAAATACAACGAGAAAAATGTGCTTTTGCTAGTTAATTTTGTCGATTTACATGCTCTGTTGTTAAGGGTGGGGCCGTTCGATGGGAAGGTCTGGACGAAAAAAAACCGCTCACCTGGAGCGGCTTTTACCATGGAGGCTGCTATTTCGCCGCATTGGCCATGTAGTCCACCGCGGCTTTAACTTCCTCGTCGGACGCCGATGAGCCGCCCTTCGGTGGCATCATGCCGGCCTTGCCCTGGAAGCCCTTGAGCGCGTGCTCGTACAGTGCTGCGCTGCCTTGCTTCAGCCGTGGTGCCCATGCCGCCTTGTCCGCGAATTTGGGAGCTCCGGCGATACCAGCGCCATGGCAAGCAACGCAAGAGGCGTCGAACAGCTTCTTGCCGGCGTCGGCCGCTTGTTGCGGTACTGCTGCCGGCGCAGCCGCGGCTGCCGGGGTGGCTTCAGGTGCCGCCGGTGCTGCGGCAACCGCCGGAGGTGCGCCGGCGGCTGGAGCAGTCGGTTCCTTGAACTTGGCGCCACCCTTGTTAGCCATGTAAACCACCGCGCGCGCCACTTCGACGTCGTCGAGGTCGGGATTGCCGCCCTTGGCCGGCATGGCGCGCAGGCCTTCGAGCGCATGTTTGACCATGCTGTCGTAACCTTGTGCAATACGTGGCGCCCATGCTCCTGCATCGCCGAGCTTCGGTGCGCCGGCCGCGCCGCTGGTGTGGCAGGTCGCGCAGACCGCGGTGAAAACGGCTTCACCCGACTGCAGCACCTTCGGTGCGTTCATGTCCTTGAGGGTGTAGCCTTCGTCGGCGACCGGACGCACACGCGCGGCGACCGCTTCAGCGCTCTGACTCTCGGTGCCGGCGCCGGTCAGCTTGGTGGTGGTGACGAACGACACCAGCAGGATGATGCCGACGACGGTGACGAAGAAGAAGCCCACGACAGCTGCGACCAGCTGCTTGGGAGTACGGATTGCGGATTCGTGGTGGTTATGTGCGTCGCTCATGATGTCCTTAAACAAGTATCGAAACTGCCCGGCCAGAGTCATTTGCTTGAATGTATGCAAACACCCGCAAACGGGCGATTATAGACTGAACATTCCTGTTTTGGAACGGAAATTGCCCGGCGCCAGATACTTTGCATGGACGTCGCGCAGGAAAAACTGTATCCTTCGCATCTCTTCAGAAATTCCAGCGCGGCTGTAGCTCAGTGGATAGAGTATTGGCCTCCGAAGCCAAGGGTCGTGGGTTCGATCCCCGCCAGCCGCACCAAATTCTCTTACTAAATCAATAGGTTGCATGCGAGTCACACTCGCGCGTGTTCGATGGTGGTCGTCGAGTTTCCGTCATGTAGGGGCGGTGTAGGGTTTTTTGGTCAATACTCATCCATAAAACGGCATTTTTGAGCCGTCCTTCGGTGCAGTTTTGGAATTTTCTTGCCCAACCAAGGGGCGGGGAGACTATCGAAGCAACTCAGCCGCGCGCTGTTGCAGGGCCTGCCGTTGAACCTCAGGCATGTCGGAGTACGCCAACATTATCTCGGCCAGCCGGTCGTCGCCGCAGTAAAAATATGCTGCGGGCACCCCCAGCACCTTGGCTAATGCCTCGACGAACTTATGTGGTGGTTCGTGGACGCCGTTTTCATACCGACTCATCCGCGCGCTTGCGGATGACTCCTCCAAGCCCGCCAAAACGCCCAACTTGTCTTGCGGCAGGTCCGAACGCAGCCTGACCTCGCGGAGGCGACGTGCAAACGTGGAGGGGTTCTGCGATGGGCGAAGCGGCATCCATCGATAATCGTAGATTGCCTTGTATATTTCTCTACGTTAATCGTAGAATTGGCATTCTTATTAACTTTTATTCCGGTGCGCCAATTGAAAAAATCCCTTATCGTCGCCTTCTTCTTGACCGGCTGTGCCTCTACGACCGGGATCGTCTCAATGGGCAAAGACACTTACATGATCGCTCGCGAAGACAACGGCCCTGCAGCATCGCTCGGCACGATCAAAGCCTCGACGTTCAAGGAAGCCGGCGCGTTTTGCTCGGGTCAGGGTAAGGCGATGCAAGTGACAAAGGAGAGCGACACGCCTCGTTCATTCGGCCAGTTCCCGGCGACCACGTTGCAGTTCACTTGCGTGTAAGCTAGGCATGCCGCGCGACGCCCCCACCGGCGGGCTGGCGCACGGGACCTGTATTTGGACGCCAAAGGGCTTCAGCCATATCGAGACCTTGCGCGTGGGTGACGCGGTCATCGGTGGCGATGGTAAGCCCTGCCGCGTCATCACAGCCTTTACAGTAGCTCGACAGCAGTGTCTGATGCTCGGGTTTGATCGCGGCGTAACAATCAAGTGCGCATCGAAACAGCCATGGTTGGTCTTGCACCCCGCTGCGCGCTTCCCGACCCGTCATAGCCATGGCAAGGTCGAGCCAAATCCGAGATTCGATCGTTGGGAGGTCCTGGAGACCCAGACGATATTTGCCACGTCGGGGACGTTCTCGCGGCCTCGTCGGCGTTTCCTAATCCCGGCGACAGAGGCGGTGCAGATGGACGCACAGGAAGTGCCACTTGATCCTTACCTGTTGGGGGTACTACTTGGCGATGGATGTCTCCGAAACGGCTGCACGTTTCTATCCACGTCAGACCATGAAATTGTCGAATCAGTCGCCGCAGCCCTCCCGAACGGTGTCGAAATTAGACATTTGGGCCGATATGACTACGGACTGGTCGTATCCGGCGGAAAGGGTCACGGGCAGGGCGGCGGCTTCGCCGGCCGGGGAAATCCGCTGACGAACTTACTTCGCGGCCTTGGGGTTCATGGCGCACTTTCGGCAGACAAGTTTGTCCCCGAAAGGTATCTTTTCAACTTGCCGGCTGTGCGATTGGCCATTTTGCAGGGATTGCTCGATACGGATGGCGGCATCGCGCCCACTCAAGGAGCCATTGAGTTCAGTAGTACTAGCCCATACCTGGCGTCTGCCATCGAGTACCTTGTCGCGAGCTTTGGCGGGAAATCGGTGACCAGCCGGCGCATTACGCGCTTCACAGATAAGTACGGCCAGAAAAAGGATGGCGCCGAGTCTTTCCGAATTAGAATAAGGCTGCCGCAGGTTGTCCCATTTCGATTGGGCAGAAAGGTCGAACGGCTGGTTCGGCCAGTGTCAACTTGCGACGAGCGGGTGTTGTGGTCGATGGAGGAAGCCGGCACCGCCGACTGCACTGCAATCGAGGTTGACAGTGCTTCCCATACCTTTCTCGTCGACAAAGGGGTTGTCGCCCATGACTGCACCATCCCGCTGGATAGATCGGACGTGCCGGGGTCGCAGTTGGTGCCACGGGCGATGCGAGCGTAGTCATGAGAGCGAGCTGGCGGATTTTTTGTCTGTCGCCGTTCAGACTGTGCGGGCGGATTCACCGTCGCGTTTCTGCCTTGGCGCCTTGTTCAAATAAATGCCAGCTCGTGCCGCATTAATGTCCAATTTGGTGGGGAGTGCATGGCAAATATTCAGTGGGAAGCCCTAAAGGCTTGGTTCGCGTTGAGCGTGTTGAAGCAGCCGGTCCACCAGCAGCCGCGCAAGGCATGCGAGCACCACGCGACCGGCTGTTACTTGTGCCCACGCGAGTATTGCTGCGGTGCGCTGAATGACCGTGACGACCCGGATCTGACCAAGCCCAGGCCATCGTCATCTGGGCGCTGCGTCTATCTAAACGGTGCTAATGGTCTCCTGCGCCTTCGCATGTCCCCGCGCGGCGCAAATGACCACTACACGCGGCAGGCTGCCGAACGCGGATATTCAGACATCTCGACCCGCGAAATGTGGACGGCGGACATCGACGGCATCGGTGATCACGGTTCGCTGGAGTTGCCCTTATGACCGGCGACTCCAATCGTGCTCAGCGGCAGACTCGGCACTAATCTCGTCGTAGTCCAGACATCGGCGCCAGCGAGCCGCTGGCTGGCTTCCAGTCGCTTCTGGTCCAAGCGATCGGCAATTTCCTTCATGTGCCCAGGCGTGCTCCGCCTTTCAGGGTGGCCGGCCGACCGTGGCTTCTCCACAATTTCCGGGAAGGTTTCCTCTTGGTAAGGTAAAGTATCGCCCAACCGTTGTCGATGACCTCGGGCGGTGGATTCGCTCGTGCATAAAAGGAAACTATCAAGCATGTCCAATCTGTCAAATCTTCTCGCTACCTTTCGGAACGCAGCGGTCAGCGAGCGCGAGAAAGGCACCTACTTTGAAGAGCTGATCGTTGCCTACCTGCGGAATGAGGCGACCTACCGTGACCTTTATAGTCATGTGTGGACTTACGCGCAGTGGGCCAAGCTACAGGGGTTGGATGGCCGCGACGTCGGAATTGACCTGGTAGCAAAGACGGCGGCCACCGACGAATTCCACGCGATCCAGTGTAAGTTTTACGCGGAGGACTACCGCGTCAGCAAGGGCGACCTTGACAGCTTTTTCACCGCATCGGGCAAGAAGCCCTTTAGTCTCCGCGTGATCGTCACGACGACCAGCAACTGGAACGAACACGCGAACGATGCGATGCAGGGCCAGCAGCCACCATGCATCAAGATTGACCTGTCGGCGCTTGAGTCTAGCCAGATCGACTGGTCGGTCTACCAGCCACGAGCGGCGGTGCAGCTCAAGTCCAAGAAGGTCCTGCGCGATCACCAAGTGCGTGCGCTAAACGCCGTCGACCAGGGGCTGGCGACGGCCGAACGCGGCAAGATGATCATGGCGTGTGGCACCGGCAAGACTCTAACCAGCCTCAAGATTGCGCAGCGGCTGGCAGGGCAAGGGAAACGGGTGCTTTTTTTGGTGCCAAGCCTGTCCCTATTGTCCCAGACCTTGACCGAATGGACGCAAGAGTCGGATATCCCCTTGCACAGTTTCGCCGTTTGTTCCGACACCGACGTTGGCAAGAAGCGCAAGAAAGACGACGACGTCGTTCAGACCTTTGCGCATGAGCTGCGCTACCCTGCCACGACGGAACCGGACCGACTGGCGCGCGCAATGTCCGCCCGCCACGATGCCGACCATATGAGCGTGGTGTTCAGCACCTACCACTCGATCGACGTGGTGCATCAAGCCCAGCATGCGCATGGTCTGCCCCCATTCGACCTGATCGTCTGCGACGAGGCCCATCGCACCACAGGCCAGACCTTCGACGACGAGGACGAAAGCGCGTTCGTCCGCGTCCACGATGCGGCCTATGTTCGAGGTGCCAAACGCCTCTACATGACGGCCACGCCGCGCATTTATGGCGAGACCGCGCGTGCCACAGCGGACCAGAACAACGTCGTCTTGTGCTCGATGGATGATCCGGCCCTGTACGGGAAGGAGCTGTTCGTCATCACGTTCAATGAGGCCGTCAAGGCGGGCCTGCTGGTCGACTACAAGGTCGTCGTGCTGGCCATGGACGAAAAGCACGTCAGCAGCCGGATCCAGAAGCTGCTCTCGGACGGCGACAATCAGGTCAAGGTAGAGGATGCGGCCAAGATCATCGGATGCTGGAAAGCCTTGAGCAAACAGGATACTCATGACGACCTGGCGGATGACGAGACACCAATGAAGCGGGCGGTTGCGTTTTGTCAGGTCATCGAATATCAGGGCGCGGGTGGCAAGACCCATAAAATCAGCTCCAAGAAGATTGCCGACATGTTCGAGGCAGTCGTCGAGGAGTACAAGGCGAACAGCGACGAGGACGACGGTGCAGCTGCGACCCTCGGGTGCGATGCGATGCATGTCGACGGCAGCATGTCAGCGTCGGAGAAAGAAGACCGCCTCAACTGGCTCAAGGCCGACATCCCCGACAATACGTGCCGCATCTTGAGCAACGTGCGCTGTCTATCTGAAGGGGTGGACGTTCCGTCGCTGGACGCCGTGTTGTTCCTGACGCCGCGCAACTCCCAGGTCGACGTGGTGCAGGCCGTCGGGCGCGTCATGCGACTGGCGCCGGGAAAACGGCGCGGCTACATCGTGCTGCCGGTCGTCATTCCATCCGGGATGGAGCCGGACGCTGCGTTGAGCGACAACAAGACATACAAAGTGGTCTGGCAGGTTCTCCAGGCGCTGCGCTCGCATGACGACCGCTTCGATGCGATGATCAACAAGCTCGATTTGAACGGCGTAGACATCCAGCGCATGGAAGTCATTGCGGTGAGCGACAAGATCGCCCGTAGAACTAATAAAGATGGGAAGGAAAAAAAGGTACCGGGGCGTGGCACGAAGCACATTGGCACGCTGGGTAAGTCGAAAGGTAAGGGCGACGCGGAAAAGCAGATGGGTCTGGAATTCGAGATCGGCGAGATCGAGCGCGCCATCTATGCCAAGGTGGTCCAGAGGTGCGGCAACCGCTCGCACTGGGAGGACTGGGCTGTCGATATCGCCAAGATCGCCAAGACGCATATCGCGCGCATCGAAACGATCTTAGAAAATCCGTCGAACGCACGCGAGCGCGCCGCGTTCGACGGTTTCGCAAGCAAGCTGCGTGACGATCTGAACGACAGCATCAGCGATCCCGACATCATCGAGATGTTGGCCCAGCACCTGATCACCAAGCCGGTGTTCGACTCGCTCTTCAGCGAACACAGCTTCGCCAGCCATAACCCGATGTCCATAGCGATGCAGGATGTGCTCGACCTCTTGCAGGAACACCACCTGCACAAGGAGGCCGACACTCTCCAGAAATTCTACGACAGCGTGAAGCTGCGAGCCGAGGGCATCGACAACGCGGAGGGCAAGCAGAAGATCGTGGTGGAGCTGTACGACAAGTTCTTCTCCAAGGCGTTCCCCCGTCTGCGCGACAAGCTGGGTATCGTCTACACTCCGGTCGAGGTCGTAGACTTCATCATCCATAGCGTCAATGACGTGTTGAAGGCCGAATTCAAGCAGACCTTGGGCAGCGATGATGTCCATATCCTCGATCCGTTCACCGGGACGGGCACCTTCATTACCCGGCTACTGCAGTCGGGCCTCATGACACGCGAGCAGATTAGAAAGAAGTATCAAGACCAGATCCACGCGAACGAGCTGGTGCTTTTGGCGTACTACATCGCGGCAATTAACATCGAGTCCGTCTACCATGGCCTGGTTGGTGGCGAATACGTGCCCTTCGGCGGCATCTGCTTGACCGACACGTTCCAGATGTACGAGAAGGAGGACCTAGTCAACGCGCAGCTGGAGCAGAACAGCGAGCGCCGCAACCGCCAGAGGAAGCTGGACATCCGGGTGATCATCGGCAATCCGCCGTACTCCGTAGGGCAAGGCGACGCCAACGCCAACAACCAGAATGTCGCGTACCCGCATTTGGACGATCGGATTCGCGGCACCTACGCCGAACGGTCCAATGCCACCAACAAGAACTCGCTCTACGACAGTTACATCCGGGCCATCCGATGGGCGTCGGACCGCATCGGCGACAGCGGCGTGATCGGTTTCGTGACCAATGCGGGTTTCGTCGATGCCAACACTACGGACGGCCTGCGGCAATGCCTGGCGGAAGAGTTTTCCAGCGTGTACGTGTTCCATCTGCGTGGCGATCAGCGTACTTCTGGAGAACAGTCCCGCAGGGAAGCGGGCAAGATCTTTGGTAGTGGAAGCCGGGCGCCAATTGCGATCTCGCTGCTGGTGAAGAACCCGAATGCAGCTGAACAAGGTCGTATTTTCTTCCACGACATTGGTGACTACCTGAGCCGGGAGGAGAAGTTGGAGAAGATCAACGGCTTCGCCAGCATTGACGGCATCTCGACCGCCGGCGGCTGGCAGATCATCGTCCCGGATGAGCACGGTGACTGGCTGAGGCAGCGAGATAACAGTTTTACCGATTTTGTTGCGATGGGGGACAAGGGCGGCTCCGCGTCTCTCAAGCTGTTCGTCAATTATTCCAGTGGAGTGAAGACCCAGCGTGATGCTTGGTGTTACAACGCCTCCAAGGAGGCAGTCGCGGCCAACATGACGCGCATGATCGGCTTCTACAACTCCGAGGTCGCGAGTGTCGAGGCCGCCTGCGCCGGACTCGACAAGAAGGCCCGCGATGTGCACGTCGACACTTTTGTGAACACCGACCCGACAAGGATCAGTTGGACTCACGCCTTGAAACAGGAGTTGAGGAAGGGGCGGGAATTCTCGTTCGACCCCACTTGCCTGACGCCGAGCCTCTATCGTCCCTTCACCAAGCAGTGGCTTTACTACAACCGTCGCTTCAACGAGAGGGTGTACTTGATGCCGACTCTTTTCCCGGACGCCGACGCGCTGAACCGCGTCATCTGCGTCTCCGGCAAGGGAGACAAGGTCGCCTTCAGTGCTTTGATAGCCGACACCGTGCCGAGCCTTCATATGGTCGACATCGACGGTTCGCAATGCTTCCCACTCTACGTTTACGAGGATGCGGCCGAGAGCGAGCCTGCCACCTTCCAAGGCGCGCTGTTTGAGGAGCCGCCAGCCGCCAGTCGCCAGCGGCGCGATGCGCTGACCGACGAGGGACTGGCCCATTTCCAGCAGGTCTACCCGGGAGAGACGATCGGCAAGGAGGACGTGTTCTACTACACCTACGGCATGCTGCACTCGCTGGAGTACCGTTCGCGCTACGCCGACAATCTTGCCAAAGAACTGCCGCGCATTCCGCTTGTGAAGCGGCCGATCGATTTCTGGGGGTTCAGCAAGGCAGGCCGGGACCTCGCCGAGCTTCACTTGAACTACGAATCGTTGAAACCCTATCCGGCGAAGGTCATCGGGCCTAACCAGCCAGAGGACTACCGGGTCACGAAGATGAAGTACGGCAGGGAGGGCAAGGAAAAGGACCTGACCACCTTGCATTACAACAGCAAGATAACCGTCACCGGGATCCCACTCGAGGCATACGAATATGTGGTCAACGGGAAGCCGGCACTCGACTGGGTGGTGGAGCGCCAATGCGTTAAAACCGACGGCGACAGCGGCATTGTCAACGACGCCAACGACTGGGCCGATGACACCATGGACGACCCGAAGTATCCGCTCGATCTTTTCCTGCGGGTGGTCACGGTCAGCCTGGAAACGATGAAAATAGTTCGCGGGTTGCCCGCCCTCGTGCTGGCTGACGGCAACGCGCAAGTAGCGTTAGAAGTGTCGAAAGTAGCGGCATGACGTATAGGGAAGCGAATTGACGTGAATAGGACGACATCCTGCTACCTTGCCCTTATGGATAACACCCCGAATCGAACTCAGTGGCGTGTCCGTCTCGGCCGCGTACTCTTTAATCTTCGCTGGAAGCTGTTCGGCAATGGCCACAGCGACTACCGCTGCCTGACTTGCCGAATGCCAGTCAGCGGCGATGTCGTTGATGATGGCCCGAAGCTCACCCTGCGAGAGGTGCGTCGCCGCCGGCGTGATGACTGCTAACCGGCTGAGCGCCTAGCCTTGCGCTGGAATGCAGCACGCGCAAGGTCGATGCAAACGCTGAGATCGCTGGGGCGCAGTAGTGGGCAACAAGAGCCGCCGAAAATTTTTTCGTTTTTTATGCCGAAAAATTTTTGAGGCGCGGACCTATAGAACTGCACGAGAGGCCGGGGTGGCCTTCGGCCTCCCCCCGCGGGGGTGGGGTGGGCGCGCGTGCCAAAGCGCCTCAACAGCGCCGAGAGCGTCGTACGGCAGCGCTGCAACCGTGCCCGCAAGCGCCCACATTGCGCTGCACTTGCGGCCGAATCGGACCACTTGGCCGGTGTCGTGCATGCGGCCTAGTGCATCAATGGCCACCTTGTAGGGCAGGCTGGCCAGTTCGGCGCATCTGCGGCCGGATACCGGCTTGCCGGCTCCCTCCAGGCCTTGGTGATCGCTTGGCGAATCACGCCGGCCGCTCCATATCCCTACAGCGCGCCATGCCTTTGGGCGCTCCGCTGCCGGACCAACTTGCGCGTGCAGTCAAGCTTTTCCAGCCATTCGCGGGCCATTTGCCTTGCGCGGAGATCGCGGTGTCCGCTACGCTTTTGTGCACCAGCACCCGCTGTCGATCTTGGCAGTGATCCATTTGCCCTATTCCTGATTTAGGAAGCCGCAAGGCCTGTGGTTGAGGGCTATCCGCGTAATCTGTGTAGAAAACCGTGTGAAACGGTTGAGATTGGGTCGGTCGGTGGGTTGGTGCGCGAGGTGTGTCGGTGCATGACTAGAGGCGGTCGGTGGTAGGTCTGGGAGGTGGGTGGGTAGGTTGGTGCTGCGCTGGTGACGGATAGGCTATGTGGATCGCGATGAGATCGGCAGGGCGGACGCGCTTGAGGTCGGAGGCCGGATAGGTAGGTGGGTAGCGCGGTTCGTCGAGTCAGGATTTATTCTAAGCCAGCTCTTTTTGATTCGAGCAAGTTAATTTTCGCCTTCGCTCTACGTTGGCTTTAAAGTCATCGCTGTCGAACGAGCCGGGCGAACCACTTCAAATCCGTAGAATTCAGGAGAACATACCTGGATTTCGCATGCATTAAGAGAACGGCCCAGGGAGGTGGCCGTCATAGGGGAAATAGTACAAATAATAGGTAAAAATATATATTAATTCTCTTATTCTCTACCCCTTCCTTTTTCCTTCTTTTTCTTCCCTTACCGGACGGGGGTGCCCCACAGGACCAGGGAGAATCGTAGAATTTGGAGCAAAGTGAGTACCCATGCGGGTTTCAAGAGGTCGGGACGGTAGAATTCGCAGGAGAATCGGAAGAGAGGGACCAGCCATGCGGCGGTTCGCTCACATCACATCGACAGAACGGCGACAAGACCTCCACAAGGCATCGGTGTATCAATTTGGCTACACGCGGTCGAACCAGCAGTTTATAAATGACCTGAGAAGTAGTATCACGACCCGAATGTTGGATCGGCGCGCTTCGCGCTAGGTGTACAGCTCGTCCCAGTCTTCGCCGAGCATCCAGCGAAGAGCGGAGAGCTTCCCATTTATCATTCCCCACTCGAAGTCAGTCCATGGGCCGTAGTTGCCTTGGCCAAGCTCGCGTTCCGCCCTCCTGGCCGCCTTGAGCGCCCCTTTCCAAATCTCGTCAATGATGTGCGTTTGGGTGGATAACCGCTTCTTATCCCACTGTTCGCGGCTAACAAGCCTGAGCTTACCTTTCTCGATCTGCCAGGCGCGATACTTGTGGCGGTTGTACCAAACCTGAGTAGTCAGCAGGTCCATCGCGCCGAGAATATCACTGAGGCTACGGGGTTCCTGTTCCCACTCTTGCTCCCACATCGCATAGGTGACCCGCGTGGGATCAATGCGCCGCAAGCACTCGACCAGATTGATGAAATACATCGACTTGATTTTCGAGAACGACCCCGCCAAATCGGCGTGCGGCAGCTTCTGATTGCCGTTCGGTAGACTAAAATCATGCTTATTGTGCGTGACGAAGGCGAACCGCTGACCTGGCGCCCCGCTAGTTCTAACGCACTCGAAGTACGTCTCGATCAACATCGCGTCAGCCATCGAATTCTTGTTCTCGTGATGGCACGGGGCCTTGCGATGCAGCGCGCGGTCAGCAGCTAGTATCTTGGCCCTATCGCTCACCTCGATGCAGGTTGCCGCTGCTAGAGCCGTATCAATTCTTGCCAGCGTGCCTTCCGCCGCTCCGCCGATAATCGGAATGCGGTGATCGACATCGGACAGGTACCCGAGCACAGCTTGTTTTTGCTTGGCGTTGCCGTCAGCTCTGCGGACGGCATCCTTGACGAGGTTGAAATGCGTTGACAGGCTCTTGGCGCTAGATTTTGCGACCCGGCTGCGGTTCTTGCGGAATTCCGTAATCACGATGCGCGGCACGATCAAGTTCACCCGTCCTTCAGCGATCAGCTCAAGCAACAGATCGAGCAACGGAGTCTGCTTTGGGTCCTCGGCGAAGTCCAGCCACACACTGGTGTCGATTAACACGTTGAACATCCGTCTTACCCTCGCGTTATTGGTTGAATGGGGCAGCTATCCTTCCGATTCATCTACACCCTGACTATGGTGAGCACTGTAGCCCTGGAAACGCCGTAGAGCTTCGCAAGGGCGCTAACGCTCTGCTTGCGCGCATACCCTTCCATCATCGCCTTGCGCTGCTCTGGCGTCGTTTTAGCTGGTCTCCCGAGCGTCTTGCCTTCGGCCTTGGCGCGAGCTAACCCCGCCTGTGTTCGCTCCACAATCAGGTCGCGCTCCATCTCTGCCACGGCCGCCAACATGGCCAGCATGAGCTTGCCAGGTGTCGAGGTCAAATCGAGCTTGCCGAGCTGGAGGACGACTACCTCGACGCCTAGCGCCGCCAGTGCCTTAATTGTCGCCAACACATCCGGCGCATCACGGCCGAGGCGGTCGAGCTTGGACACCACCAAGATGTCCTTCTTTCGCAACTTGGCCAACAAGTCGCCGAAGTGCTTGCGCTGCGCGGCGTGGGCCTTGCCACTGACCGTATCGGCAAACCAGTACTCCACAGCGTATCCGGCCCGCTCGATTTCGAATCGCTGGTTGTCAGCGGTCTGTTCAGCCGTGGAGACGCGCCCGTACCCGAAAATTGCCATGATCCGCTCCAGTTCGTTGTTGGAAAACGGTATCAATATAAATCAACATGTTGATATATGTAAAGGCTAATTTTCTGACTGTCAAATATTGGTGTGTAGATAGGTGTTGAAAACCGGTCGTTTTTTGCCTTTATCCGGGATCGGTCACAACGTGCAAGTGTGGCTGCGCGACCAGCAACAAGACCTGCCGGTTCACAGATGCCGCGCCATGTCAGCGTGTCTCATCTTCATGCTTTTTTTCGCAACTGAACAGTTGTTAAAGAATTTTAGCTGACGGTTTATGTTAGCGTGGTGATAACCCTTCTGTTGTCTACCAACAGGCGGCCGGCCGTCGAGTTTGTCGTGGCGGCGTATAGCGCGAAGGAATTAATATGCCCCGTGTATATGCTCCCGGAGACCTGTACGAGCCTGGTGAATTCGCCGCCGCCCTCGCGATAGGCGATTCGTGGTTTTGGTACCCGAACAACAACATTTTGGGTACGCTCGTACATCATCCAGATATCCGGCCCGAACACTCGTTCATTCAAAATCTCGGTTTCAACGGCGCAGAACTTCAGGACTATGTCGGTGCTGGGAGACACGCCAAAGCAGTGCAGCATTACCTCAGCCCGAATTTTCGCCATGGGTTTGGAGAGTTCTATATCAGCGGCGCGGGGAACGACGCAGTCGATTACGGTTTGGCGTTATCGGAGGATTGCAGCGGAATCTCTGATCCAAAGGCGTGCCTTGATGAAGCGCGCTTGGATACATTGCTGCGCAAAATCTCCACTGCTCTGGGTGGGCTGATTCATGACATTCGCTGGGCGTACCGAAATGATGCAGCAGCAAAGCAGCCGATTTTTTTTCATGGGTACGATTACCCTGTCCCCGACGGGCGCGGATTCGCAGGACGAACGGCGTGGCTTAAACCTGCAATGGATGCATCCCGCGTTGACCCGGACCTGAAGTTTCGAGTTGCTGTGGCGCGGGCGCTGATAGATCGCCTTAACGAAGAAGTTTTCATGCAATTCCATTCGCCGCAGAACCAAGTTGTACATATCGACAGCCGCGGCACCTTGTCCGCCTCTGGGGCGACCTACAAGAAGGATTGGACGAACGAGATGCACCCGACAAACAGCGGGTTTGCTGAGATCGTTGAGCAGCATTGGATCCCGGAGTTAGCGAAGTTCGGGATTGCACGTTGATCGATTTTTTGACGTCGCAGCCGCTTGCACTACGCATGACGTACTGCGGACCTGGCGACACCCGGCCCGCCGTCGTGGGTTGTGGGATTTTGAGGTGGTTTTGATGCGCGTCGATGTGCTCGCTGATGATGACTTAGACTTGCCGCAGACGCGGGCGGCATTGTACGTTCGCATGTCGACCGAGAATCAGAACTATTCCACGGACCACCAGCGAGCGACGATTCAGGAATATGCCACCAGAATGGGCATGCGGCTGGTCCGCGAATATGCGGACGAGGGGAAAAGTGGGCTTGGAATGAAGGGCCGGGCGGGACTGTCGCAGTTGATTCACGATGTTCACTCGGGTCAGGCTGACTACTCCGTGATTGTTGTATACGACGTCAGCCGGTGGGGCCGGTTTCAAGACATTGACGAAGCTGCCTACCATGAACATACCTGCCGTCGTGCCGGAATACGTGTTGACTATTGCGCAGAGCAATTTCTAAACGATGGGTCGCCATTCGGGGCACTCCTAAAAAGCATCAAGCGCACCATGGCCGCAGAGTACAGTCGAGACCTCTCCGCCAAGGTCTTCAATGCGCAATGCCGATTTATTTCACTCGGCTTCAAGCAGGGTGGCAGCGCCGGGTACGGCTTTCGTCGAGTCGCGATTACGGACGCAGGCGTCGTACGCGGGATCCTCGCACATCTAGATCGAAAGACAAAGGTCACAGATCGCGTCGTGCTTGTCGCCGGCCCCAAAGAAGAAATTGCGCTCGTGCGCAGAATCTACGCCCTCTATCTCGACAATGGCATGAGCGACGCTTCGATTGCGAGGCTGCTGAACGTCGAGCAGATCCAAAATGAATTTGGCACCCGGTGGACGCGAGCACTCGTGAATACCATTTTGACAAATCGAAAATACGACGGAGCGCTCGTCTTCAATCGAAAATCGTGCAAGTTGTCTAGTGCCCGTACGTCGAACTCTACCGATGCGTGGATCATCAACGAGGGTGCAATTGAAAAAATCCTGCCGCCAGAAATTTACGGACGTGCCCAGATCGAACGTGCCCACCGCGCACAATCGTTTGATCCGATCGACCTGCTTCGGACCCTACGGTCGTGTTACCAGAGGCACGGGAGGATCACCGCTAAAATCATCGTCTCGGATCCTTCCGTCCCGACTCCCCAAACGTTCGCCCGATACTTCGGATCATTGGCTAAGGCTTACGAAATTGCCGGGATTACGAACGTGAGTCCGCATCCCTTTGTGGAAACGAAGCGGAGGATAAAGGCGTTTCGTGAGTCGATGTTTGCGGACGCGGGCGTGCTCATCAGGACGTCCGGAAAAATCATCCAAGAGGCGCCGCACTTAAAGATCCTGACAATCGATGGCAGCGTGCGCGTGCGGGTCGAAACGGCGACCTGCCGGCGCGCTGATCGTGGGATACCTTACTGGCAGATTTTCCCTTTCCCAGACGTGGACTTCACTTTGATCGCCAGGTTTGATTTCAAGAACCAGACAGTGCTTGATTACTTGCTCATCCCCGCTCGTGTCCTGTCCCGGGGGGCGATCTACCTAAGATTGAAGACACCGCTCCCTGCCGATTGCATGCAATTTGCTTCGCTCGACGCCGCTTTCGGAGCGCAACCAGCGTAGGCGCCGAGGGCGGAGCGCGTGTTAACCAAGTTCAGCTGGTGCGCGTGGCAAAAAAGCACTGCCGGACGGAAGCGCGAAAACCTGTTTGTAAAATGGCGGGGGCGAGCCAACGGACCCAAACGACTGAAAACAAGGTGAAGGAGTCTGGACATGTCAAACGCGGCCGGCACTATAGCTGCTGATGTTGGCGCTCCCAAACAGCGGGTAGCCAGTTACGTTCGCATGTCGAGCGACAAGCAGGATTGCTCAGTGGACCTTCAAAGAGCGAAGATCGAGGAGTACGTCAGCAGTCGAGCCTGGCTTGTAGTAAGAGAATACGCGGACGATGGGAAGAGCGGACTTCTCGGCGTCAAGGGACGCCCTGGGCTATCGCGGCTGATGGCTGATGTGCTTTCCGGTGCAGCAGACTTCTCGGTCGTTATTGTCTATGACGTGAGTCGTTGGGGCAGATTCCAAGATGCGGACGAAGCGGCGTTTTATGAATACACCTGCCGACGTGCTGGAATCGACATCGCATATTGTGCGGAGCATTTCTCGAATGATGGCTCCCCGATGTCTTCTTTGTTCAAGGGCGTCAAACGGATTATGGCAGCGGAATACAGCAGGGAGCTTTCCTCCAAGGTGTTTGCAGCACAGTGCCGCTTGGCGCAAATGGGCTACAAACAGGGCGGGCCGGCGGGTTACGGACTCAGACGCCTTTCTGTTTCAGCGGATGGCATTCCGCGACGAATCTTAAACCGCGGCGAGCTGAAACCAGCAGCAACTGACCGGGTGGTGTTGATTCTCGGTCCGGCCGACGAGGTCGCCATAGTTCGCCGAATTTATTCGCTTTATATCGATGCGCATTTGACGGATGCCGGTATTGCCGGGTTGTTGAATTCCGAGGGGATCGAGAGCCAACCCGGCTGCGCTTGGTCGAAGCACCACGTCGTCACCCTGCTGACCAACTTGAAGTATGTCGGGACGCTTGTTTTCAACCGGAAGACATGCAAGCTATCGGCGCGGTGCGAACACAATCCTTCCTTCAAGTGGATCGTACAAGAGGCGGCGTACGAGCCGTTGGTTTCACCTCAGCTATTCAAGGCAGCGCAGGATGAACGGCGCCGGCGCCGCGCGGCCGTTCCGCAAATGTTAGAGATGCTCAGGTCGTACTTCAGAGCGCACGGGAAAATAAACGAACGACTGATTGATGAGGATCGCACAATGCCACACTCTTCCACTTTCGTGCGACGCTTCGGATCACTTTCAAACGCATATCGACTTGCTGGGATCTCCAAGAGCGCTGACTGTAAATTCGCAATCACTAGGCACGTGGTCCAGTCAATTAGAGCAGAGCTTTTCGCCGAAAGCTGCCGCCTGGCTGATTCCCTTTGCCTGCTGCTTCACATTGATCCGCTTAATTTTGTGTTCACCACGAGCAGCGACGTTCGGATTCGAGTGCAGACGGCAGCGTGCCGGAAAAGCGAGGCGCCATTCTGGATGATCACTGCGTACGCGGAGGCCGACTTCCTTTTGATTGCCAGACTGGACTGCAACAACCGAACCGCCCTCGATTACCTCGTGATCCCTACTCATTCCCTTCCATCGGGCCACATCTATTTGCGTCCCACATGGCCGCTCCCGTCGGGCATCCTCCAATTTCGTTCTCTCGACGAGGCGTTCGGATGCCCAGTTCGTGAGACTTGAGCGATGCTGCCTTTCTCTCAGGTCATTGCTTTGGATCATCGCTCTGAAAGGTTGGCTCGTGACTCGAATTCCCCCAGACTGCCGCGCAGTGACCTACATTCGTATGTCCACAGAGCGTCAAATATATTCGCCCGACCATCAACGAGCAAAGCTGCAAGAGCACGCGCGCGATCTGGGGCTGACGATAGTCGCGGAGTACCTCGACGGCGGCAGGAGCGGCCTCAGCATCAAGTCACGGCCGGCGCTATCAAAACTGCTCTCTGATGCTCTCCGTGGCGACGCAGGCTTCGCGACAATCTTGGTATACGACGTCAGCCGCTGGGGACGCTTTCAGGATGTGGACGAAAGTGCCTACTACGAATATGTCTGCCGGCAAGCTGGCGTTCGTATCATCTACTGTGAGGAACCCTTCGCGCACGATACCTCGCCGTTGGGGGCCTTACTCAAGGGCATTAAACGCACCATGGCTGCGGAGTACAGCCGTGAACTATCAGACAAAGTGTTTTCGGCGCAGTGCCGTTTTACGTCGCTAGGGTTCAAACAAGGAGGCTCCGCCGGTTTCGGACTACGGCGCATGACGGTCTCGGCCCTCGGGGTGCCCGGTCGAGTGCTCGTGCAGGGTGAACGGAAAAGCGTCCCGACGGACCGCGTGGTCTTTATAACGGGACCCAATGCCGAAGCTCTTATCGTCCGGCGAATTTACTCGATGTACATCGACGAACTGCTCTCGGATACCGCCATCGCTACGCGGTTGAATGTAGAAGGGGTGCGAAGCGAACAGGGCGCCCCATGGTCCAACTACAACATCAAAAATATTCTCACAAACGAGAAATATTGTGGCACCCTCGTTTTCAACCGTAGCACCCAGCGGCTGCGAACCTCACGGCGCCCGAATAAGCCAGAATCCTGGCTGAAGACCCTAAACGTGTTTGACGCGATCGTCCAGCCGAAGCGATTCGAGGAGGCCCAAACAGAAAGAGCGCGACGTCGGCGCCATTGGTCAGACGATGAGATGCTTCACGGACTCCGTGAAATTTTTGTTGAGAGTGGCCACGTTACCGCGGACCTGATCAATGCCCGCGATCTACCGTCCGCTTCGTCGTACGCCCACCGCTTTAATGGCCTTGTGGCGGCATTTGAGGCGGCGGGTGTTTCAAACCTATCGCTGTCGCGCGCGACGATTACGCGGTATCGTCTACGTTGCATCACCAAGGATCTGTGTCAGGAATTTGAACGGTGTGCCGCGCTGGCGGACGCTTTGGCGGAGCGCGTCACCCCTCGGACCTATCGCGTCAAAAACGTCTTAGTCCGCATTATCTGCACTCGATGCCGATATGAGCGTAGTCATCCGTGCTGGAAGGTGACCCTGCGCTATCTGACCGAAGTGGACTTCGTCCTCTGGGTTCGGATGGATGAACTAAACGAGCTGCCCGCGCAAATATACTTGATACCGTTGGCGTCATTTCCCGACCATCGATTCGTTTGGCCCTCAACGCGAACCTTGCCAACATACGAACGATTTACGCATGCATCTCTCCGCCATTTGTTCGGTCTGATCTAAGAACAGCGCTTGCGACTAATAACACCGCCCTCCGCTGAGACGTTTTGCGACCAAGGTGGGCTATTTCGGTTCTACGCCGGTAGTCTCCGGGGAGAACGACTCGTCAGGATCCACGCAGAGAAGGAAAAGCGCATCGCGCACCGCCAGCATTTGTTGCTCGTAATTTAATGTTCCAGAAACTCCGCACATTGTGATCCGCGCACCATGCGTAAGGCGCATCGCTTCGAGTGCTTGTTGAAGAGCCGCTACGACGCGCCCGTCGCGCTCAACACCAGCAACATATTTCGCAGTATCCATAGCTATCCTTTCGGGTCCACGAACTCGGGATCGGCATTTATAGGACTTGGGCGCGCCGCTGGTTCCGATGAAAAAGCACCCGCGCAGCCACGGTCGATGGGATGTGGTGGTCCACGAAAAAGGAACGTGCGACTTGCGGGTCGAACGCGTCGAAGCAATCAAGCGCCTGGTTGACAAGGCGTGAAAGTTCGCGATCGCGTCTCCTCTCTGCACCTGAAAAATCTGACATGCTTAGCCTCCCGAACACCCACACGGGAGATCAGTATAACGTAATGATGCGCGGCAGCAATTTGGCATTATTAATCTTGGCGAAGCCTCGATAGCTAGTGGTTATGAATGTATAACCGCTGGGGATGCGCGCGCCCGAAAGTTCGACGTGGGCGAACGAAATGGGCGGACGTGGCATCCGTGGTGCCCCCTGAAAAACGGTAAAAACCGGTCGTTTTTCAACAATACAAATTTGCCGTCCTGACAAGTAATGATAGGTCTACAATGATTACAAACCTTGGAACAGTAGATGGGATTCGATATGGCAAAGAACTTGGACCTAATCCGTGACGTATTACAAACTCACTACGACGAGGCCGCGGATGGTCTTGTCGAGAAGTCGCCATCTCGCTTGGCACGCGGCGAAGGGACCAGAAAGAACTACTATATTTTAAAGATTGATCTCGTGAATTCTACTGTGATGCTCCGTGGGCGGCGACCAGAAACGTACCTCAAATACGCGCACACTTTCTTGTCCACCGTGGACCGCATAACTCAAAGTTTTGGAGCGGATGCCGAGCAAGTTGAGTACGCAGGAGACAGCGTATTGGCATATTTCCCTGATTCGGTTAATGCTTTTGACGTCGTCAAAGCGGCTTGCTTTGCGAAGGTCGCGGTGGAGCAGATGCGATCAATGGACCGCACCCTAGGGTCACTTCCGCTCGCATGCAAGATAGTCCTACATTACGATGCGCTGACCATGGCGAGAATTGGGCCACGGGCTAGCAGTTTTATTACGGCAATCGGATTTCCCATTCACCGTGTTGCTAAACTCGAAAAAGAAATCATGTCTGGTACGGGGCGCGCGACACGTGAATTTTTTAGGCAGTTGGCGCCCGCCGAGAAAAGGTATCTGAGCGCGGTGTACCTCCCCGCTCCCGCGGAAGTGGCACCCGCGCATACTTGTAATGAACTGTCCCAGCCAAGCGCTTCCTCCCTGCTGAGACAGCTCGGCATGCCTGCGCGGCTTCCCCCGCAGAATCCGCTCGCTGATGCGTTGTATGGACGAGGAATGCGGCAACCGAGCGCACAGCAGGCTGGGGTCGCTAATTTACCGATCATCACCACGGTCCCGGTATACGCGGAAGTGATTGGTTATGACTTAAAGTGGCAGACATTGTTACCGTTACTGGAACTAGCCTGATTATTAACATCGATTTTTCAGAGTTTGAGATCCGATAAGGTAACGAGCCAACATGTAATGCCGATCGAAATCCAAGTCACTAAAGCAAAGAATGCGGTCCTTACTCTACGCAATTTAATAGCCCTAATATACGCGAGCTTCATTTGCTCAAATGACAACTCCGCCACGACCGATGCATCGTCCTTGGGGATATTCATCTGATGCGAAATCAACTTGGGGCGAGCAGCGGCATATCGATTAAAAAATGAATCCAGAAATTTCAGTGGAAACAGCCCGCCTCCATAGAATGCTCCCGAAATCCCCGAGAATTCAATGTGCGCTTCTGGGTTATTGATTGCAATAAGGCCGAGGAACGCAGATAGCACACCGATCGCCCATGCCAAGAAAAAAATTGATACCAGGACGAGACCGGCGCGAGGATGAGATGAAACGAATTTTCCGCCGCCTTCGTATAAAACGTCGAACTTGGTAAGCGCAATCGAAAAGATCACTAACGCCACTGATAGTTTCGCGTCGAGTGCCCGTATCACTGCCTGCATGTCGTTGATGGACGCATACAAAAAGGTCAGCGTCGAGGGGCAGACCGATGGTGCGGCCGGAACGGCGGGGGAAATCTGGACAGTAGATTCGCTCATTTTGCTCGACAAGCCTCTCAATTCGGAAAATTCACTGCAAACTTGCACCAAGCGCGGCTTCGCTGCGTGTGATTGACATCATATCAACGCGAGGCGGATACCGAAATCCCGGTGCGACCTTAAACTATGGTTGTCCCGAACGGCACCGTGACTGGGTCCGTGAAACCCTCTACTTGGCCACTTGCAAGGCAACAAAAATGCCGGACTGCCAGCTGGGCCGGACAACACCATGCGGTTTGAGACCTATCACCTAGATCAATGTCGATCGGAAATTCGTCCGCGCGCGCGCGAACGTCGTGCAAGACGCATCGGCGGTCCAGCCCCCAAAACCACCCCGCATCCTTGGATAAAATTTAGTGGAATTTGACTGCCTTCCACCTGCATTAAGAGAACGCAAAAGCGGCGTCCTCAGAGGCCTCTCTCATAGGAGAAAGTAGTAGTGATCTATACAAATAATATATAAATTCTCTAAATTCTCCCCCTCCCCTTTCCCTGAGCTGAAACCCAGTTTAGGCGCAAGGCAATGAGTCGTTACTGGGATCGCCGTGACGCGATCGGTGGTCACTCCGGTTTCTTGAGCTGCCGCCTGCTACCGCTATTTTTGCTACTTTGCTACAGCTTTTCTATCATTAAACAAAGCGCTCTGATACGAACTCCGCCAATCAGGCGGCGTCACGGAAGCACTCCAAGCCCTATTGGCAGCGAATCCGACGCAAGCTCGTGACGCGCGTAAGATATCAGCGCTTCGCAATGGAATCGCGCGAAGTTCGACCGCTTGCGGAGCGATCCCGTTGGCGAATGCGCGGCAGCGATTACGAAATTTTTATGAAAAGCCTGGAGGGCCTCCATAAATGCTAGTGTTTGAATCCGTTCGTTTTCCGCGGCCTCTCCGTTAACGATGAGTGTCGCAGTAACGGCCCAGTGCGGCTTGCCGACAGAACGATAGTGCATTTCGCTCACTGAAGCTGGATCAATCTGTTGTATCAGCAACGGCGCGTCTTGCCCCGAAATTAGAAACCTGAAATCTAGAATTCCCATACCGGTGGGTGGACCGGATTCCCCGTGATCCCAAGGCGTATAAAAGCAAGTTAAGACTTCCACTTGTCCTACGTTCAGCCTAAATCCGCTATCGAGCAACGAGACGGACCAAGCCTCGCTTCCTGTGCTTTCGCAGTAACCAATGGACCGCAACAGTTGCGCGCACATTAGGTTCCTGTCCGCAGGATGCGGAAGAATATCTACATAGGCCGCTCTGATTTCATCAGGCTCCACTTCCGAAAGATTGATCATCATTGACTTTCCGGCAATATTTTGTGCGTCCAACACACCTTGATTATTAGATGCGGCCAAGCCCCCTTGTATTTTCTACCTGCGCTTGATCAACTCATCGATATCATGGGTTAAGTCTCACATACGAGTATCATTTAGTCAACGCTGACAGGCTAAGTTGCGACTGCTACTTATGCTACAACGCTACCCAGTCGTTCGTGGCGTCGACGTGCGCGCGATCTGTTCTGCATCCCACGTGCTACCGCTATTTCGGCTACTTTGCTACCGGCCACCAGCCTCGCGCGCCCTTCACTGCGCGTCCGGGGCGGCCAGATTGTCATATCTGACATTGACGACATTTTGCGGCACTGCTACTGTCGCCGTCCTACTTGTCGATGGAAAGAAATGGATGCACATCAACGAAGTCTCTTCCATCGGCGATGCAATTTTCTACCTGAGCAGGCTCACCCAGCGCCGCTGGACCGAAGCAGAGTTTGCGCGGGAGGTGATTCGCCTTCGCCTCCCCTTGTACGCAGTCGCGCCGGACGGCCACTCGATCGTCTCTACGGAGCGGGTTGATGGCAAGCTCGTAATTACGCCCCGTCCCGACTTGAAAGCGGACTACGTGACCTTGTTGCAGGACGAGATCGAGCAACTCAGCTTGGGCGGACAGACAATTACAAACCGTCCCGCTTGGTTGTTCGAGGACGTCCCGTACCGTTCCTGGGGCGAAATTCAGGCGTACCGCGCAGCGAATCACCGCGTCGTCAACCACTGGGACACCGAAGAGGGCGAATGGATGGGGCAATCCAGCATCTATTTCTTCGACAGGCCCATTGGCGTTACACCGGACACAACGCTGGTCGTGCCAAGGCACACGATCGCGGAATTGGCCAAGGCCAAGCCAGCAAACGCTCCCATACCTTCGGCGCCTCTCGCCCCGGCCGAATCGTGGCCGCACGATGCTGGTGCGACTGAGCCTAAACGTTCTGGCCCAGCGCTGGATGGCTCGACGGCCGCTTCTACTGGCGCCCCGGGGGCGGTACCAGACGGCACCGCCACGCGCGATGATTCCGCAACGGTCGAGATGGACATGCACGAATCGCCGGTGGTGCCGAAACCAGCCGCTGCTCGTCCGCCAGATGAAATCCTTGGCATCACGAAGACTGAAGTAGTCACTGCATTCGCGCCGCTGATTCCGATCAAGGATTTGGCAGGCGCCTTGGCGGATGGAAAAGGGATTTACGGCGAGGGGAAGGCCCGCTTGACTCGGGGCACCAAGGATCGCCGGCACTTGGCTCGTTGGGATCCGATTTATCTTGCCGTTTCTTACTATGAAATGTACCGCATTCCGAAGAAGAAGCTCGACAGGGTCTTCACCGACCATGCGTTTTTGCGGCTGTGGCTGGATAAATGGGATGAGAAATCTGAACACCTGCCCTAAATTTTCTCGCTCCAGGGGGCGCACATACCGCAGCCTCATACCGCTGACATACCGCTCAGGTCCCGCGAAACGCGCGTGAACACGTGTTCGGCATACCGTTAAGCACAGTACAAAACTAGCGGTAACTAATTCTGCAAACTCCAAAAACCAATCAGGAGTTTCAAATGAATCAGTGCCCGAAAGCCACCCTCAGCCTGCACGAGACCACCACCCACTGCGCTCCGCAACACAACCCTGACTTTGTCTCACTCGCAGCGCAAGTCCGCAGCACGGTTAGCACCGACGAGGCGGCGTTCCACCTCGGTCGGAAGCCGCAAACCCTCCGTAAATGGGCGTGCTACGAAGACGGGCCGCTCCGGCCCGTCCGTATCAATGGCCGCTTGGCGTGGCGCGTCACCGACCTCCAGCGTGTGCTGAACGAAGGGAGCGCAAAATGATCGCCTCCCACGACCTGGACATGACCGACGCCATGGAAATTGCGGATGATTCCGTGGCGCACTTCGAAGCCCACCCTGAATCGCTGGCAGCGCTTAGCGACTTGGGCGCGGTGTTGGCCCGCATTGAGGCTACGGAGGTCATCGAACACGCGATGGATTCGGCCGGCGTAATGCCGCAGCAGTCGCCGTCCGATGAGTCGGCAGTCGCTCCATCTGCCACGGACGCAACGGACCAGACGGTTGACACGTTGGACATGGACGAGGTCGCCGAAGTGCTGGTTCATATTCCTGCCCCTGTGCCCACGTACGCCGTCTCGACGCCTATCGAAATCGAAGCGACGAGCGCAACGGAAGGCGAACCCCCCAGTCTGGCCGACGAGCCGAATTCCATAACGGCGGACGTCATCGTGACGCATGCGGCCGACGCGGATATCACGGGCACCAAAGAAATCATTGAACTGATCACGTCGGCAACCTACGTTGAGGTCGCCACCGCGGCCCCGACCGCAGTAGAAGCGAAGATCACGATGGAATGCGACGCGCCTGCCGTGACCAAATGCGGAAGCGCGGCGAGCATCACAGTGACTAGCATGGCTGAATATGCCGAGGTGCCGCAGGAACAAATTCCGGCAGCCCTGCCCGACGAGCCAAACCCCGCACCGGCTACGCCCGGGTCCTCGGAACCGGCAGTAGTGGACACGATTGGCATGGGCGAGACGGTCGCTATGACGATGACCGTGTCCGAACCTGTGCCAGCGTGCGTATGCCCGCCCCCACCCCAACTCGGAGCGCCAGCTTCGGCCAACGTGCCGGAAATTGCGCCCGCAACGTTTTCCGCATCGGAATCGGACGAGGTCACCGCATTGGCCACGCAAGTGGCCAATGCGGTGAACATGACCTCGAACAACTCTTATGGTGCGGGCGGGGCGCCGGCGGGCATCGCAGTCGAGAAGCTGACCGAACCGGAAGGCGAAGCGCCAGTTCCGACCTATGCCGAAAGCGCTGCGACGCCGGTGTCCCCGGCGCCGCTTCAAGATAGCGCCGAGCCAGCAGCACAGGTGTCGCTGCCCCTTGACCCGAAACCCGTGCCGGCCGATACGCTCGCGACAGTCGTTGCGTCGTCGCCGGCAGCGAACCCGGCACTCGCCATGGCCTTGAAATTCGTCGAGCGCGGCATCCCCGTGTTCCCGCTGTTCGGCATCGATGGCGACCACTGCACCTGCGGTAATAGCATCGAATCGGGGAAGTGCTCCGCCGGCAAGCACCCCCGTCATACCGATTCGTTCAATGGTGCCACCACTAAGGAGGTTGCCATCAGCATGTGGGCCAAGTACAACCCCAAGATGAATTACGGTGTCTCGACCGGCCGTCAATTTGGCGCCACTGGCAAGATTCTCGTGGTGGTCGATATCGACTGGTACAAGCCGCAAGCGCGGCAGACGGTGGAAGACCTTGAGCAGGCCGGCTACTTTTTCCCCGATACCGCGGAAGTTCTGACCGGTGGAGGTGGCCGCCACCTGTATTACTTGGCTCAGGCAAATACGAAATTCGCGCAGACTGCCGGTCCGGGCATCGACATCAAAGGTGTGGGCGGCTATGTGATCGGGCCGGGCAGCATGCACAAGTCCGGTCTGCGCTACGACTTTGAGGCGTCCAGCGACCTCTTCAACGGTCAGGAGATCGCCGACATGCCGGAGTGGATGCACGAAAAATTCGGCCGGCGAGATGTCACGAAGTCGTCCGCTACCTTGTTGGATGCGCCAGTGGCGTCGGGCAACGATGAGATCCCTGATGATGAGATTGCCGCCTACAAAACGTACTTGGAAATGATCTCCCCGATTGATCGTGACATCTGGCTCAAAGTCTTGATGGCGCTGAAAAGCCGTAGCGAGTCGGATCAAATGTTTAACCTGGCAGACGAATGGAGCAAGAAGGCGGGGTATGAAGGAGTCGAGGCGGTTCGCCGCACATGGAAAAGCATCAAAGCTGAGGGCGGAATCACGATTAAGAGCCTCAAGCGGCTCGCGGCTGCAGCGACGCCTAACTCCGACGTTGACATCAGCAACCTCATGAACGAACCTGTCTGTAAGCCGGTAGTTGAGGGCGGCAAGTGGCCTGAACCACAACCGATCGCGTCGAGCGATCCTGCCCGCGCGTATCCGCTGGATGCGCTGCCCATGATCATGCAGGAGGCTGTCAGGGAGGTGCACGACTACTCCATGGCCCCGATGGCCTTGGTAGCGTGTTCAGCCCTTTCCAGCCTCTCGTTGGCGGCTCAAGGGTTGTACGACGTTCAGCGCGACGTGGGCCTCACCGGCCCGATCTCGCTCTACATGCTCGCTATTGCGGAATCTGGCGAGCGCAAGAGCACGCTGGACACGTTCTTCATTAAATCAGCGCGCGAATACGAGGTAGCATGCGCAGTCGCGGCAGCGCCGGAGTTGTTGAAGTTTAATACCGATTCGATGGCATGGGAGGCGAAAAAGAAGGGCATTCTGGATCAGATCACTAAACTGGCATCAAACGACAAGGACACGTCGGTCGCCGAAAAAAGCTTGGCTTCGCACACGGCAGCCCAGCCCTTGGCGCCTGTCATCCCGCGTGTCATCTACAGTGATGCCACTCCAGAAGCACTGACGCGCGGCTTGGCATCCGAATGGCCGTCGGGCGGCGTGATCTCTTCCGAAGGAGGCGCAGTGTTCGGCGGGCACGGCATGAATAAGGAGAGCCAAATGCGTAACCTGGCGGTACTCAACGAGCTGTGGGACGGCAAGCCGATTCGCATCGACCGCCGTACCTCCGCGTCCTATACCGTGAACGGCGCACGTCTGACGGTCGCTGTGCAGGTGCAACCGGCGACGTTCGGCGCGTTCATGGAGGGGTCCGGCCCTCTGGCACGCGGTTCGGGTTTCATCGCACGTTTTTTGACGTGCTTTCCTGAGTCCACCCAAGGGACGCGCGCGTACAAGAAGTCACCGTCCAATTGGCCGAATTTGGACCCTTTCCGTCAACGTATCGCTGACCTTTTCGCGACCACGCCCGTGATCGAGGACGGCGCGCTCAAGCCTACCATGCTTTATTTGGGTGATGACGCGATGTCGGTGTGGATCGATTTCTATAATGAGATCGAGGTCCAGCTCGGAAAGGGCGGCAACCTGCGGGACGTACGTGACGTCGCGAGCAAGACGGCGGACAACGCGGCGCGCATTGCTGCACTGTTCCATGTCTTGGCAGGTGAGGCCGGCTCGATCAATGAGACTTGCATGCGCAGCGGAGCGCGTGTGGCCAAGTGGCATTTGAATGAGTCCCAGCGCGTCTTCGCCGGCGGTATCGCGTCGGCAGGCAAAAGCGACGCACAGAAGCTCGAAGATTGGCTGTTGGCGTACTGCCAGGACTACGGCGTGGCAGAAGTGTCGGGGAAGACCATCAGCCAGCGCGGCCCGGCGGCCTTGCGCAAGAAGCCCGCGCACACTCCGGTGCTCGAAGAACTCGAACGCCTCGGCCGTGTGAAGGTCAGCGGCGCACCTGCGCGCACGGTCTACCTCAACCCCACGCTGCTGAACTAACTTCAAAGCGACCGGCCGGTGCCGGTCGCGCTACTGCTATTTCAGCTACCCCGCTACGTCAAAGCCAAACATATGGCCACCTGTAGCGGAAGTAGCCACTGTAGCAGTAGCAACGCCCGAGATTGCCGAGTCGGGCGACCTTGTTCCTCCCCACCGCGCTATGCCACCGCCTTCAACCCGGCTGGTTCCGACATGAAGACGATCCCCGCCTGACCCAGCATCCATTCTTCGATCTTGACGTGCCACATCCGCAGCAAGTCGAGCGGCCGGCGCCGGTAATGCTTCTCCGCGAGCGCGCTAGGTTTGTGTCCTTGAATCTGCGCTACGACCCCGCTGGGCACTTCCACCCATTCTGCCAGGGTACCGAACGAACGCCGCAACCCATGAAGCGACACGTGCGGCAATCCCGCCACTTTGAGCGCGCGCGTGTGGGCTATGCGCGGCTCGGTGATATGCTCGCTCTCTGCGGCCGGGCTGCTAAACACCCATTCGTTCCGGCGCGGTAGCCGCGTCAGAAGCTGCATCAGGTAGGGCGGCAGAGGGATGGTGCGCTTGCCATCCACTTTGTCGCGAATCGTAATGCTGCTCCAGCTCGGGTTCCACTCCACGTCGCTCCATCGCAGCATCGCCAGTTCGTTCCGGCGCGCTCCGGTAATGAGCAGTCCTTGCAGATAGGCGGCGATTACCGGGTTGCTAATTTGCAATACTCCAGCAAACCACGCTGCCAACTGCTCGCGCTGAAGGCTGTCGCCATCTTTTGTCTTATTTTCAGGAATGATTTCTTTGACCTCGTCGGCAAGGCAGCAATCCGCCTGAACCACCTCACTGTACTGCGGTTGTTTTGTGCACCACCGGATGAATGTGCGGAACTTTCGATAGGAGTTATGTGCGAATGTCGGGCGAGTTGCGCACTCGACCTGAAGCCACTCCTGGACCGTGCGTGCCGTAATCGCATGCAGCGGTTGTTTGAGCAAGGCGGCAAGGGGAGCTGGTTTCGTCATCTTTTTCCCGATCTTTGGCGTTGCTCCACCAGGACTGGCTGCGATAGCGTGATCGGCACGATGCTGATCGCCCCACTTGGGGTGGGGCGCGGCTAGATATACGTCCCAGGCTTCGCGGGCGATCAGCTCACGCTTGTTACGCTCAAGGGCGGCGCTTTCGGCCCGCGCGAGCTGTTCGGTCTCAATGGCGACCGCCTTGGCGGCTTCGCCCGCAGCGCGATCTGCCGCTACCGCCCGCGGGTCAATACCCATGTTAGTCTGCATTTTGTATGCAACCGCCACCTGCTGCGCTTCGGCGACCGAATAGGTCTTCGTGTTGCCGATGGTGATACGAATCGTTTTACCGTTCAGGCTGCTCTCGAATACGTATGACTTGGCGCCTCCGGCAGTTACCCTGACGCCAAGCCCAGGCGTCTTTCCATCCCAAAAAATGCTCTGCGTCTTGCCTTCGGCGCACTTGAACTCGTTAACGCGGCCGGCAGTAAAATTTTCCCACTTCATTGTCGTGTAGGGGCTGTGTAGGGAATTAATTGTAACCCAGTCAATCGGCAGTGACAACGATCAACATAGGATTTTTCATAAGTCTTTGTTTTATATATGATGTCAAGTAAGTGAAATATTAATCAACAGAAATTTACTGCTTGTTGCATGGCCTCCGAAGCCAAGGGTCGTGGGTTCGATCCCCGCCAGCCGCACCAATCCCTCATTGATTTTATTACGTGCGCGGCAAGGCGACACCGTCGCACCAACTCGCGCCGGTGGCGTTATTGCATGAGCAATTACAAGGCTCTGTTGCCGCTAAGTGCTGAATTACTCCGGATGAAGCAGGTCTGAATGAAGAGAGACCGAACCTCCGGAGAACCGCCATGGATGCGCATTCCTTTGAAAAGTTTGTCGAGCTGTTGAGCACGTTGACTAGGCAGCAGATGCATAAAGTTACTACACTTTTAAGCCATGGTTGAGCGGAAATCAGAGTCGCGGACGTCGTTGAAAGGGCTGGTGCGGAGAGCTTGGAATGTTCTCGTTGCCGATAGAAGAGGTTTCATCGACATGGACAAGCCCATTGACTTCAGAGATTTCGTTGCATCGTCTGCTCGAATACATTCAACGCCTCACTGGGAGCCGCCGGCCCGCTTAAGGCACAAGAGCGAGTGGCTAGACTACATGGGCTGCCTGCTTATGGCGACCACAGTGGGCCGCGCCGCTGCGGCAGTGGGAAACCATAGGAATACCAGCTTTCGTTCGCGGCATCGATTTTTGACCCTTCCTAAAACCGACAGGCTTTTACGATTAAGCGGAATCGTAGAAGCCGACGAGATCTACTTTCTCGAGTCAGAGAAGGCGGCACGCAACTTTCAGCGGGACCCGCGTAAGGCGGCGCGGCCAGTCAGCGTGGCACTTCGAAAGAGCAGATATGTGTCCTGGTTGGCCGCGACCGAATTGGACGAACGCTTGGTTTCACTGGGCGAGACCCGGTGTCGAAGGCCCCATTGCGCCGCTGCTTTATCGCTGATGTTAGCCGAAGATGTACTGCTAGTCTCGGGTGGGAATGCTTCGTACCGATACTTTGCACGCGACGCGGGCATTTCCCATCAAGCCATCAATCTAAGAAAAAAATTCGATTGAAGGGAGCTGTTCATGTGCAAAACGTGAATGCCTACCACAGTCGGTTTCGGGGGGGATCAGTTTCACGGAGTCACAACGCATCATCTGCCCAACTATTTGGGATGGCTTTGGGCGCTCGACGCACTGTTGATTCACCCGAGACAATGCAGCGAGCAGCCATTGGCTTTTTCCCACATTTAGCGGAGACATAGCCAATTAAAACGCGTAGGCGGACTAAGCTCGAGCCGGGGGGAAGTCCCGGCTCGAGCGGGCCGCTACGCCAATCTGATGACTTGCGGTTTGCGGTTCTTCGCGGAGCCGTAGACGAATGCTTGCAACGAAGGTACCCACCGGAACTTGGACCAGCAATAGTTCTCAACAGTCTGCAACGTTGTTTGACCATTGGCATCCTGCGGCCAATGCAGGAGCGGCACTCTGCTCCATGTCCATGCCGCAATCGCAGCGTTCACAGATGGGGGCGTAAGTTTGACAATGGATGGTGGAACAGTCGTCTGATCGAAACCCACAATGCAACCTAGCTCATCTACCCATTGCAAACCCATTACGTCGGGATGATGATAAACCAGAGCGCCGCTGGCGTCGTACCCTTGGGTAAGCGAAGGTACAGTTCCCGTGGTGACGTTTTTCGTTACCGCACCGGTTATAAGGTCGCGGATGTACAAGGTACGAAATGCATTACTTGCATAAGGACCCTCCGTATAGCCGCCGTCAATTGCGACAAGCAAGTTTAATGAACTGCAGAGCGCCAAAGAGCCACTTTGAAGATTGCCGCCCAAAGCTGGATATTGAGTAATGGTGCCGCCCCTTGAGATAAACAAGAGGTAGTCAATAGTTCCACCGACGCATGCCCACCAGCCCTGTCGAGCCTGATCCATCACCGTAATCGGATAGTTGCCGCCTTGGGTGGTAGCGGAAAACCGGATCTTCGAGGGGTCGACGTTCTGTGGTTGGCGGGTTGACATCACGGAATATCCGTTGGTTCCGCGCGAAACGTCGAGCAGATTAATTTTGTTTTCCATATTGCCGCCCGCAAAGAAGAACGACGCGAGCGACCCTTTCGGCCCGCCGCCCCATGCCTTGGGTACCTCTTGTAGACCCAGATAGGTATGTGGGCAATACGGCGTTCCGTCGGGCGCATAACCGTTGACGAATGAGCCTGCGGGGTTGATTGCGGCGGGCACATTGGCTGTGCTCCAAAGCAATGTGGAAAAGTCGCAAATAAGCGAGAACTGGACATTTGGCAGGGAAGCCGAGGATTCATGTCCGCCAGCGTAATAAACCTGCGCGCCCAACGGGCTGTAGTCATTTAGAATGGCGCTGCCGCCCCAGATGGCGAAAGGATTGTTCATGTAAAAGCTGTCGTTCCCCCCACCGATCTTGTACAGCACTGGTGTGACATCTTGAGGATTGTTCAGCATCGGAACATCCGCGAAGTAGCCTACAGGCGGCACCCATGTCGGCAGCGCCGTGACTGGCGCGGCGCGAACGGCGAGCGGATCTGGCATCACGCTCCACACGGGCGCCTGATTCCAACCGCTGACAATATCACCCCAGTTTGGCGCCGTTACCATGCGCAGGTAAGCAGCCTGCGCTCCCGGCACGTTGTGCTGAACTGCATAGGCAATTGCTGGCTGCAGATTACCCCAATAGCTGGTTGGGTCAGGAAAGTATGCACCTCGCAGCGCACCTCCCACGCCCGGGTTAGCCACGCCTTTTGTCGCTTTATAGACGTCGCCCCAAGTCGCATACCACGGACCTGCGCCGGTTGCAAAGTCAGGTTTCTCGGACGGTGCGATCGCCATCGTGTAGGTGGCTGCGTCGCAATAGAGGTACTCATTGGCTCCGCCTCCGCCGAGTCGACCGATGATGCTTTGAGCCTTCCAAGCAAAAAATGCGGCCAATTTGTTCTTGCTCGCAGCAGGCATGGAGATATCCAGGGCGAGCGCGTAACCGGTTGCTGCGGTGAAGAAATCTTCCTGCCAAGTAGCCGTCGTATACGTACCACTGCCCGCAGCATAATTTGAGAAAGGTTCGACGATCCCTTGGGGGTTGTTCGGCTTCGCTACATAGTTTGCGTGGTAAAAATCAACGTTGGCGACAAGGGAACCGATGAACTCTGCCCGCAAAGCACTGTCGTCGTCCGGCGTGACGCAAGCTGCTTGGGCGAGGGTGCGGATTGCCCACGCAGCTCCTCGTGTGGTGTTGGCGGAACTCGACTTAATCACGGCCGTACCAAAGAGCCGGGCCGAATCAGTGGTTTTTAGATAGTTGGTCGTAGCGCTAAACTGCACTTCTTCCATAAAATAGAATCGACCGGTCAGCAAATACGCAGTGAAGCCCACCGATGGGTGGTGCGGCGTATCCCAGGTAGCCGGGCGCGTTCCGGCGACTGCTGGAGTGAAGGTGTTCTTGGTCGAACCACCAGTGTCGGAAATGCCAGTGCCACTGCCGCCATTTGCCACCAGGTTGGGGTAGCTGGAAAACTTCAGTGGTCGTAAGGTGGTTTCGTCGCGGTAATGGGTACCGAAGCGACCAGCGCTATAGCCATTGATAATGACACCAGCGTACGCGCGCGCATCGTTGCTCGCCAAGTACAGCACATCCCATTCCGGCAGGAGACCGATAGCGCCGTGATAACCGGTCATCCCCATTTCAGGGGAGTAATCGCCCTGCTGTAGAGGAGTGTAGGTTTTTGCCAAAGAGGCCCACGCCGGTGCAGTGGCGGATACTTTGGCGCGATAGGCCGGTACCAGTTGGGTCGCCTGCAGATAGGCTTTGTCGTGGGTCGCGACCACGTCGACAGGGGCGCCGAGCCAATGGCTCAACACTGTCCCGGACGTGAGCACCGTACGGCAGTGGCTAGGGAGATCGATCGCGCCGCTAAAGCGCTTGGTGCCACCGAGCGAAAAGGCATAAACCGCGTTCTTGTTCACCGGCCCTGCAACGTTCAGGTAGCCATTTTCGATCCACGGCAAGACTTCAACCGCGCCGCCGGTATACAAGCGGACTTCGAGCCAGGCGACCAGATGCGGGTCGTTGCCAATCGGCTTGCGGTAAATCCACGAACTCATCTGGGGGCCGGCGATCCAATTCATGAACGGTGAAGTCCAATCGGTCGCTGCCCAGGCTGCAGCGCCAATACCCGCAGCGTCGACTGCAGCGGTCATGCCGGTCGCTTTTAGATCATTGGTGGTTAATGCTGCGCCGCCGGCCTGACTTCCGATGCTTAGCGTCACCGCGCGCGCGACGCCCGGGCTCAGCGTGGCGCGACCCGAAATCGTCGCGAACTTCAGCGAGCCGTCCGGCCAATAGTTCTTCGCAACCACCTGTGCACCCGGGATGCTGGTCGCGACGAAAGTGCCGGTCGGTACATCGCCTTTTTTGCAGGCATACCCGATCGAAAACGGCAGGTTGGTACCGCCGGCCGCAGACAACAGCTGGAACGCCCCAAAGGTGTTGGAAATACTAATGCCAAAGGGATTCGACGCCACCTGCGAGAGACTGTTGAGCGCGCTGGCGTACATCACCAGCCCGGTGGAATTGCCGAGCGTGCCGACGCCGTCATAGTTAAACGTCTGCTTGATCGCGTCGTAGGTGACGCCGGCCGGTGGCGTGCCGGAGTTTAGGCTGATGCGCATCTCGCTCGCGGTTTTCGACGTGACGTACGGGGCAATCGAGATGCTGGCGGGGGCGCCGACGGTGAAGGTCAAGGTCGGCACCGGGCTCCAGATCGGCAATGTGCCGGACTGAGTAATCGAGCCGAGCAGCATTGTTGGCTGATCGGCCGCGCCTGCGTTCGGCGTTTCCGGAACGGCGCTGCCGCCGCATGCCTGCAGACCGAGGCCACCGGCACTGGCGCCCAGGTATTTGAGAAAGCTGCGACGCGGCAACACGCATTCAGAAGGGAGACGCTCGATTTTGAACAGGCTGGTCACACCGGCTTTGGCAAGGGCAAGTTTTTTCATGGCTGAGAATAGAATCCGCAAAGAGTCGAAACTTCGACTGGTCAATTGAATGAGGGGTCGTACAGGCCAGGCATACCTGGTCAAGCGCCGTCTTGTTTCCAAGAGGGAAGGGGAAGCGACCTGGCCGAGCCTTTTGACTATATCGGCCGAATCGTTTCCGGCAAGTACGTTAATGCTTTGAGGCACGATACCATCAAACTTTCGCGAAATAATCTTAAGTTGCTCTGATGTAACGCAAATATTTTTGTGTAGTATCTAAAATTCAAGAAAAAAGCGGGCTGGAGTTGTCGAGAAACCACGCTCAGTCAGAGGGGTTTCCCGTTGCGGGGGAAGAAGGGGCGAACGCAAAAAAATGCCCGCATCGTGCGGGCAGTGTCGAAGTGGGGTACCTACGTTTTACAACAATCGGCGGCGGCGTGCGGCCAATACACTCAGGCCGATGCCAACCAGAATGAGCGAAGCGGGCTCAGGAACACCTTGCACCGGCGGGGTATCGGACAAGGTGAATGTGATCGACTCGCTGAATTGGTTCTGATTCAGGAATACGTAGCCATCTCCTACCACGCTGAAAAGGTTGACTTCGCCCGTGGAACTGGCGAACAGAAGGCCCGCGTCACTGATGAGAGGAAAGTTGCTTGGAAATAACTGATTGTCGTAAGTAAAGTTGTCACCGGTGTGAACTGCGGGGGCATCCGGGTTCGCGATGAGCGTCAGGGTGTTGCTGTCGCCATTCACGGTTTGGGTGCCGGTGCCTGAAATGGCGGTAAATGACCCGTCGCCGTTGTCGCTGGCGGTCAAGGTGCCGGCGCCGGAGACCGTTGCGCCCGAAAAGGTGAAATAGAACAACTGGTCTGCTGCTGCTGGCTTGACGATGAACATCAACGCGGTGAAGGCGACAGCAAACAGGGCAAAACCGGTTCTTGATTGGCCAGCTTTCATGTAGCGCTCCTTAACATGCTTGCAATGTTGGTCATGAACTGGAAAGCAAGGATCGAGCCAATAAAAAATTTGCTTTTAAATCATGAGCTTGGATAATCGGTGCGCGCATATAGCCGAGCTTGTGTAAAAAATATCGACAAACTCTGCAACGCGATCAAAGAACCGGTAGTGCCTCATTCACAACGGCCGCATCAAGTGCGTCGAGGCAAATTTGTTCGAACGCTCGCGCGGCCTTTTCATGACCGAAACGCGCCTCAACCAGGCTGCGGGCCTGGCGCGCCAACGTGTTCCTGAGCGGCTCGTCGCGCATCAGCTCCAGCAGTGCGCCGGCCATCTCGGCCGGATCGTCGCGTTCGAGGTAATGCTGATCCTTGTCCGCGCCCAGGCCCTCAATGCCGATCGCGGTCGACACCACCGGACAGCCCATGGCCATCGCTTCGAATGCCTTGATGCGGGTGCCGCCGCCGACCAGCAGCGGAATAATGAATGCGTGCGCGGCGTGCACATATGTGCGCACGTCGTCGACAAAACCGGTGAACTCGACGTTCTTCAACCCTTGCGCGCGGGCGAGCAGCGCGGGCGGCGGATTGCGGCCGACGATCTGAAAGCGCGCCTCGGGTCGGCTTGCCACGACCAGGGGCCATACCTTGCTCAGGAAAAATTCGATGCCGTCGATGTTGGCGGCCCAGTCCATCGAGCCAGTGAACACCACCGTGGGCGGGGTGTCGGGGCCGACCGGCGGCGGTGGGCTGAAATGAAAGAACTCGAGGTCGACGCCGGTGGGAATCGCGTGCGATTCCGCCACGCCGTAAGCGTCCTTGAAAAACCGGCCATCCCGTTCCGATACGGCGACCACCGCGTCGAATTCGCGCAGCACCGAGCGCTCGAAGCGTTCCATTTTCTTGTGCTGCGACGCCCACATCCAGCGCCGCAGCGGGTCGCGCGCCTGGCTGGCGTGGCGGGCAAAAATTTCCGCTTCGACGTTGTGCGTGAAGCAAACGCTGCGGCAGCGCAGCGCTGGCGGGCGCAGGACCGCCGAGTGCACGAAGTCGAACACCATCAGGTCAACGTCCGGCCGTGCGGCAACCGCGAGCACCGCTGCCATGCCTTGCGCTGTGCGGTCGGCCACCACGTTGATCGGCAGTTCGTCCGCCAGGTCCATGGCGCGCAGCCATTTCGCGCGCACGGGAGCCGGCTCCCATGCGATGAATTCGGCGCACACGCCGTCGAGCTCTTTCGCCCAGCGACGCATCTGTTCGGGCGTCGCCGGGCTGAGCAGAGTAACGTCGAAAGCGCCGCCCTTGAGACCGCGCAGGATGTTGGTGGTGCGGATCTTCCCGCCCGCGTCGTTGGGAAACAGGAAGACGGGCGAGATGAAGACGAGGCGCGGCCGGGTACCCATTACCAGCAAATGCCTTCGTACTGCGCGGCTGGGGCGTCGCGCAAGTCGGCATAACCGGACAGGTCGATGATGCGTTTCCCTTCCGCGTGGGCAATGATGGCTTGGCGCGCTTCCGGGTCGGCATGGCCGATCACGATCACCTGGGCATCCTTGAGTACAGCTTCCGGCGTTTCGGCCAGCAGGCGGTCGAGGTGGGGAATTTCATGTTCGATGAATTCCTTGTTCTTGCCGAGCAGGCGGCTGATCTTGACGAAGCGGTCGAAGATCGACAGCTCGAACCCCTTGCCGAGTAGGCGTTCGGCCAGCGCGACCAGCGGCGAATCGCGCATGTCGTCGGTCCCCGGCTTGAACGCCAGGCCGAACAGGGCGACTTTGCGGCGGCCGTCGCGAGCAATCATGTCGTAGGCGCGCTTGATGTGCGCTTCGTTACTGTCGAGCAATGCGGACAGCGCCGGAATCGGCACGTCGAGGTCGCGCGCCATGGTAAGGAAGCCTTTGACTTCCTTAGGCAGGCAAGAGCCGCCAAAGGCAAAGCCGGGACGCAGGTAGGCCGCCGAAATGTTCAGTTGCGTGTCTTGGCAGAAGATCTTCATCACCTCGCGGCCGTCCAGGTTGCAGGCCTTGAGCACCGAGCCGGCCTCGTTGGCGAACACGATCTTGAGGGCGTGGAACACGTTACACAGGTATTTGACCGACTCGGCAATCTCGGTGGTGGTGCGCACGAACGCGCCGGGCAGGCCGGCATACATCTGTTCCATCGCCACGTAGCCGGATTCGCCCAGGCTGCCGACGACGGTTTGCGGCGGATTGTGGAAATCCTTGACCGAACTGCCTTCGCGCAGGAATTCCGGGTTGAACACCAGCGCCAGGTTGTCGCCGATCTCTCGTCCCGAGCTCTCCAGCAGGATCGGCAGGATGCGCTCTTGCGTCATCCCGGGCTGCACAGTGCTGCGCAGCACGACGACGTGGGGGCCGTTCTTCTTGCGCAGCACCGCGCCGATCGAACGCACCACCGCATCGACCGCGGTCAGGTTAGGCGAATAATTGGGGTTGGACGGCGTTGCCACCGAAATCAACGAGATGTCGGAATTCAGTACCGCGTCTTCGACATCGTGGGTCGCCCGCAGTTTGCCGGCGTTGACGGCCTTGGTGATCAGCTCATTGATGCCTTCTTCCACGACCGGCGACTGGCCATCGTTGATCATCTTGACTTTGAGCGGATTGGTGTCGACACCAATCACCTCATGGCCCAGTTCGGGCAGGCATCCACACGACACCGCGCCCACATAGCCCAAGCCGAAAACTGAAATTCTCACGTGCGTCCCTCATTTATAAATTTGAAATTCGGCGGACCGAGGCAGACAATATGCCGGACCGGTATTCGACAATGCATTTCCGACCAGTATGGCCGCGGTGCAGCGCACGGTCAACGGAAAGTTGTCATTGCCCTAAGTACTGTAGCTAAGCGTAAACTATGGCCGCAAAAAAAATTTGCCGACGCCGCGCGCGATGGATGATATGCGAATCGGTGCCATATTGACCACACTCATCACGGTCCGCGTGAATCCACTGAGCAAAATTACATGGTAAGCTCCCTTCAAATTTTTTCTGCTTGGCATTCCCAAGTCGCCGTTCCTCTTTACTCGAAGTGAGCCAGTCTTGTTCTCAATTTGTCGTTCCTTACAACGCCACCGCTGCGCCCTATGAAATTCAAGACTGAGGTACATCGCGGCTTGAAATGGACCGCCGGCGCGAAATTCGCGGGCCAGGTAATCACCTGGGGCATCACGATATTTGTGATGCGACTGCTCGCGCCGTCCGATTACGGACTGCTGGCGATGGCCACGGTAATGCTGGCGCTGCTGGGGATGTTTGCCGAAGCGGGACTAGGACCGGCGCTGATCCAGCAGGCCGAAGTGAGCAAAAAGAAATTGAGCCAGGCATTCGCCATCGTGTTGCTGGTGAACCTGACCTTGTTCGGCGCGCTCAACCTGCTTGCCCCGCTACTGGCCAGGTTTTACGCGGAAGACCGGCTGGTCGATGTGGTGCGCGTGCTGTCGCTGCAGTTCCTGATCAGCCCGTTCAGTGTGATCCCCGACGTGCTGTTGCAACGGCAACTGGAATTCAAGCGGCGCTCCCTGATCGAGCTGGGGACCGCTGTGTTGGCAAGTTTCGCCACGCTAGCGCTGGCGCTGGGAGGCTTCGGCATCTGGGCGCTGGTCTGCGGTAACCTTGCCGGGATGTTGGCTCGCATGATCGCCGTCAACCTGGCTGCTCCGTTCCGAGTGTTTCCCAGCTTCTCGGCCAGCGGGATGCGCCAGGTGCTGTCGTTCGGCGGCCAGGTGACCGCCTCGCGTTTCTTATGGTTTTTCTATAGCCAGGCGGACACCGTCATCGTCGGCCGCGTGCTCGGCGAGCATGTGCTGGGCATGTATTCGGTCGCGATGCACCTGGCCACCTTGCCGGTGCAACGGGTGTCGGCAATTCTGAACCAGGTGGTGTTTCCCGCGGTCGCGCGGTTTCAGCACGAACGGGAAGTGATTGCCTCGCAACTGCTGCAAGCGTTCCGGCTGATCGGCTTTGTCGCGTTCCCGGTGTTGTGGGGCATGTCGAGCGTGGCGCCCGAACTGGTCGCGGTGTTGCTAGGACCGGGCTGGAGTGAGGCCAGCCTGCCGCTGCAGGTGCTCACCCTGGTCATGCCTTTCCGCGCGATAGCCGGTTTCCTGCCCACCGTGACCGATGCGGTCGGCCGGCCCGACGTCGGCCTGCACAACGTGATTCTTGGTTGCCTGGTCATGCCGATTGCATTTTTTGCCGGATCCCATTGGGGCATGGTCGGCGTCTCGCTTGCGTGGGTCTGCGCTTACCCCTTCGTTCTGTTCATCAACCTGAAACGCATGCTTGCGGTGGTCGGACTATCGGTCGAGGCACTCGCCGCCAAGCTGGCGCTGCCGCTGGTCTGCGCCACCGTCATGTATGCGTCGGTCTGGCTGGTGCGCAGCCTGCTCCACACCGTGAGCAAGCCGCCGGTGCTGCTGGCAATCGAAATAGCCGCCGGGGCGGCGGCCTATATCCTGATGACCTTGATGCTTAACCGCACGATCCTGGCCGATATCAAACTGATGCTGCGCCCCGGCGGCGCCTAGCTGCCGCCGCGGTGTCGGCCCGTTCAGGACAGCCGGACAACTTGGGGGCGGCGATCCTTGGCGGTGCCATACACCAGCGCCTGTAGTGACGGAATCCAGCGCAGTTTCGACCAAACCCCGTTGAGTGACGATTGCAATACTGGCTGCCCGCCAACGTCGTGCGGCCAATGGCTCAGGGGCGCCACTGTACTCCAGGTCCATGGCAAGGTATCCGGATTGGTCGCTGGCGGACTCAGTTTTACCAGTACAGGTGGATTTACCGACTCGTCCAGACCGACGATGCATCCGAGTTCGTCGACCCACTGCAGGCCCATCATGTTCGGCCGGTAAAAGTCCTTTGTTTCACCGCTGTAGCCGTCATGCAGTGACGGGACGATTCCTTCGGTGAGTGAGCGGCTCATCGCGCCAGTCTGCAGGTTGCGGATAAATAAGGTCCGATATGCGTTGCTGCCGTACGGGCCCCCTGGATATCCCCCGTCGATGACAATCAAAAGATCCAAAGCAGCGCACAGCACCATCGAACCGCTCTGCAGGTTACCACCTAGCGCGGGGAACTGGCTGATCCTACCTGTCTTGCTGATAAAGAGAGTGTACTGGCTCCCGGCATTGACAGTGGCCCACCAGCCTTGCCTTTTCTCATCCATTACCGTAACTGGATAGTTGCCACCCTGCGCATTCTGGTAAAACCGGATTTTGGTAGGATCGTCATTTTCAGGCTGCACGGACGCCAGCTGGGAATAACCCATCGTCGCGTGCGATACATCCATAACGTTAATTTTGTTCGCAAAATTGCTGCCTCCCCAAAAGAAAGACGCCAACGATCCCCTTTTTCCGCCCCCCCATCCTGCGGGAATTTCCTGCAAGCCAAGATAGCTATGCGGGCAGTAGGGAGTACCGTCTGAAGCCAGGCCGTCCGTCCCGAATGACTTCGAGGGATTTGGCGCGAGCGGCAGGTTCGCGGTGCTCCACCGCAAAGTCGTGAAGTCGCAGATCAAGGTCTGTTGCATATTCGGCGCTGTCGAGCTTGATTCATGGCCGCCTGAGTAATAAACCTGCGCTCCGAGTGGGCTGAAATCGCGCAAAAAGGCGCTGCCGCCCCACAAAATAAAAGGCGCGTTCATTCCGCTCTCGCCGCCGGTCAAGACGGCGGGAGCGACATCCTGGGGCATGTTGAGCATCGGGACATCGGCGAAATAGCCAGCCGGCGGCACCCAGGCAGGCACAGGCGAGCCTGCCCTCGGTGGCTGGATGACGATGGAAAACGGATTGGAAGAAGCTACTTGTGTCATAGCGGATCGCCTTACGAGGAAGAGCTGTTAAGGAACTATGCCCCAGCCCGCCGCAAAGCGGCGCCAGCCAGGGGCTGGAAACGTTACTCGACCGCGGCCACCAGCACATGACCGTCACTTGTCGCCATCGTACCTCGGCCATCGTAATCGAAGGCGGAGGTCGCGCTGTTGAACGTCACGCCGGCCGGCAAAGGTGTTCCGGCGAGGGACAGGGAGAACGCTTTAACGTTCGCCGCACTGACATAACCGGCAATCGAAATGCTCGAGGCCGCCCCCTGCGTGAACAACAGCGGAGGAATCGGCAGCCACGTCGGCGCCGGCGTCATTTCGACGACGGAAACTACGGCGACTGGCGCGGCAGGCGCCGCTACTGGCGTGGCCGGCTGCACCGGCGCGGGGGCCGCCGGCGCAGGTGTCGCAGTTGCTGTCGTACTGGCCCCGCCGCCGCACCCCTGGAGCGCAAGCGAGGCGGCGCTGGCGCCGAGCAGGCCGATGAAGCCGCGCCGCGACAGGCCGCTCGAGACGGTGGTGGGGACGCCGTGCTGGACGGTGGAAGGTGATGACGATTCGGTAAAATGTTTCATTTGCAATTTGTGTAAGAGATAAGCGATGCTCTCAAAGCATAAAGTTTCCGTCTGGAATTATCTCAAGCTTCGCACAAATCAGTGCATGTTGCCGCAAGTCATTAGTAACAAAATGCGGAAAATGTTGCCCTATAGAATGAAAGACGGGGAAATGTTATTGTATAGAACCGTATCCTCTGCGCCACAGTGCACGTGGGCAAGCCTTACTTGACGAACCGGGATGCTAAGATTGCAGCCTTCTCGCCTTAGGCTAAGCTGGACAAAGTAATATTGTTGGGGCCGCTGCAGCGCATATACTGTCGGTATCGATGCTGCTCGATCCGTGTCTGGCCGGTTTGCCTTGGAGGAGGACTACGGTAACGCGGGATGTGTCCGACAGGTTGTCTGAGAGGCAACATTATCCTGCGGATCGCGTTACCTTTTGATAAAACTAATTGCTTACAGTTGAGTCGTGCGCTCTTATGTGCTATATTGAAAGTTAATATAATAGCAAAAATTGATTCTTGAACGGAACGCCATAATGAAATCAGATGACATCGTAGCGGTAGTGGGACTTGGTTATGTCGGCATGCCGCTGGCAGTGGAATTCGGCAAGAAGCGCAACACCATCGGTTTCGACCTGTCGCAGCCGAAGATCGACAGTTACAAGAAATTCGTCGACCCGACCGGCGAATTGTCGACCGAGGAACTGAAGGCGGCGCGCCACCTGTCGGTCAGCACCGACGCCGCGACCCTGGCCCAGGCCGACTATATTGTGGTCGCCGTGCCGACCCCAGTCGACGCTGCCCACAATCCCGACTTCACGCCGCTGGCCGGCGCCAGCAAGACCGTCGGTCTGCACATGAAGAAGGGCGCGATCGTCATTTTCGAATCGACCGTGTACCCGGGCGCCACCGAGGAAGTCTGCATTCCGATCCTGGAACAGCATTCCGGCCTGAAATGGAAGCAGGATTTCAACGTCGGCTTTTCGCCGGAGCGCATCAATCCGGGCGACAAGGAACGCACCCTGACGACGATCACCAAGGTGGTGTCCGGCGACGACGCCGACACGCTCGAGCTGGTCGCCACGCTGTATGAGTCGATCATTACCGCCGGCGTGCACCGCGCCTCCAGCATCAAGGTAGCCGAAGCGGCCAAGGTGATCGAAAACACCCAGCGCGACCTGAACATCGCGCTGATGAACGAACTGGCGATCATTTTCGACAAGATCGGCATCGACACGCTGGAAGTGCTGAAGGCGGCCGGCACCAAGTGGAACTTCCTGCCCTTCCGCCCGGGCCTGGTCGGCGGCCACTGCATCGGCGTCGATCCGTATTACCTGACCCACAAGGCCGAAATGATCGGTTACCACCCGCAGGTGATCCTGGCCGGGCGCCGCATCAACGACGGCATGGCCAAATTCGTAGCCGAAAAGACCGTCAAGTCGATGATCGCCGCCGGTTTCCACGTCAAGGGCGCCAAGGTCAACGTCATCGGCCTGACCTTCAAGGAAAACTGCCCGGACCTGCGCAATTCGAAAGTGGCCGACATCGTCTTTGAACTGCAGTCGTATGGCCTTGAAGTGACCGTGTTCGACCCGGTCGCATCGAGCGCCGAGGCGCAGCACGAGTACGGCATCGCGCTGACCGAGTGGGCCGACCTGCCGCGCGCCGACGCCTTTATCGCCGCGGTGCCGCACAAGGAAGTGGTGGCACTGAACCTGGCCGACATTCAGTCCAAGCTCAACGACGGCGGCTGCTTCATCGACGTCAAGTCCCAGTTCGACCAGCCGGCGCTCGCGGAAGCCGGTTTCAGCGTCTGGCGCCTGTAAGCGCTCACGTTTTGAAGCGCGGCGGCAGCGCGGCGCTGGATGCACCAAGTTTAGGAAAAGTACAGTGACGAAATATGACGACATCCAGCGGCAACTGCGGGCCCATGAATACCACTGGCTGGTAACCGGCGCGGCCGGCTTCATCGGCTCGAACCTGGTCGAGGCCCTGCTCAAGCTGGGCCAGCGCGTGACCGGGCTGGACAATTTCGCCACCGGTCACCGCCACAACCTCGACCAGGTTGCAGCGCTGGTCGGCGCCGACGCCTGGCGCCGCTTCACCTTCATCGAAGGCGACATCCGCCAGCTGGCCGATTGCGCGCGCGCCTGCGAAGGCGCAGATTTCGTGCTGCATCAGGCCGCACTGGGATCGGTGCCGCGCTCGGTCGCCGACCCGATCACCACCAACGAGGTCAACATCAGCGGTTTCCTCCACATGCTGACCGCCAGCCGCGACGCCAAGGTCAAGCGCTTCGTCTACGCCGCGTCAAGCTCCACCTACGGCGACCATCCCGACCTGCCCAAGCGCGAAGCCGTGATCGGCAATCCGCTGTCGCCGTACGCCGTCACGAAATACGTCAACGAAATGTACGCCAATGTGTTTGCGCGCACTTACGGCTGTGAGTCGATAGGCTTACGATATTTCAACGTTTTCGGTCCTCGCCAGGACCCGCACGGCGCCTACGCCGCGGTGATCCCTTTGTGGGTCGCCCAGCTGATCGCCAACCAGCCCTTGCGCATCAACGGCGATGGCGAGACTAGCCGTGATTTCTGTTTTATCGACAACGTTGTGCAGGCCAACCTGCTGGCCGCGCTGGCCGGTCCGGAAGCGGCGAACGAGGTGTACAACGTAGCGCTCAACGAACGCACCAGCCTGAACCAGCTGCACGCGATGATGTGCGAGTTGCTGGCCGAACGCTTCCCGCATGTGCGCGCGCACCGGCCGGAGCATGCGGGCTTTCGCGCCGGCGACGTGCGCCATTCGCAGGCCGACATTTCGAAAGCGGCGAGCCTGCTCGGCTACGCTCCCAGCCACCGGATCGGCGCGGGGCTTAAGCAGGCGATGGACTGGTACGTCGACAATCTGACAAGTAACACCAAGTGATCGATCAGCAAGGCAGCCAGGCCGGGTTGGCAAGCGGCACTGGACTGACAAGAAGAAGCGGGAGATTGATGTGTTAAAAATATCCAATCACTATGTGTCGAAGATCGTCTTCGTGCTGCTGTTCGTCGAAGTGCTGGTGCTGTTCGGCGCCGCCTACGCCGGCGCCGCTGTGCGCCTGCTCGACCCGAGCGCGCCGAAACTGGCCCACCTCGATCACTTCTTCACCTCGGCCGCCGCGTTCGCCGTCGCCATCGTGTTCTCGATGAGCGCGATGGGTATGTACCAGCTCAATTTCAGCGAAGGGCTGCGCAATCCCTTTTTCCTCAAGCTGATGCCGTCCTTCCTGATGGGCTTCGTGATCCTGACGCTGGTGTTCTACATCGCGCCGGAACTGTACTTCGGGCGCGGCATCCTGCTGCTGGTGTTCGTCATCGCCGCCTGCGGGATTTTCCTCGCGCGCATCATCTTCTTCAAGACGTCCGAGCTGCGCTTCCTCGAGTCGCGCATCATCTTCCTCGGCGGCGGCCCGCTGGCCAAGGAATGCAGCGACCTGGCGGCCCAGAGCAACAAGTACCACAAATACGACATCGCCGGCTTCATCGCGATTCCCACCGAAGAACTGTGCGTGCCCGCCGACAACCTGCTGCAGGTGCGCGACGGCGACTCGCTGCTGTCGCTGGCCAACCAGTACCACGTCGAAGAGATCGTCGTGTCGGTGCAGAACCGGCGCGGCGGCTTCCCCATCAAGGAACTGCTCGACTGCAAATTGCAGGGCCTGAAAGTGACCGACGCGGCCACCTTCTTCGAGCGCGAAACCAACCAGATCCGGGTCGACTCGCTGCAGCCGTCGTGGCTGGTGTTCGGCGGCGGCTTCGACCAGAGCTTCATGCGCACCTTCATGAAGCGCGGCTTCGACCTGGTGTGCAGCGTGATCATCCTGGTGGTGTCGCTGCCGGTGATGCTGGTCACTGCGCTGCTGATCTACCTGGAAGACGGATCGCCGGTGTTTTATTCGCAGGAACGGGTCGGCAAAGACGGCAAGCCGTTCAACGTGCTCAAGTTCCGTAGCATGCGCAACGACGCCGAAAAGGGCGGCAAGCCGCAGTGGGCGGCGCAGAACGACCCGCGCGTGACGCGCATCGGCAACTTCATCCGGCGCGTGCGCATCGACGAATTGCCCCAGGTGTTCAACGTGTTCAAGGGCGAGATGTCGTTCGTCGGCCCGCGCCCGGAGCGGCCGTTCTTCGTCGAGCAATTGATCGAGGTGGTGCCTTACTATAACGTGCGTCACAGCATCAAGCCGGGCATCACCGGCTGGGCCCAGGTGCGCTATGGCTACGGCTCGTCGGCCGAGGACGCGCTGCAAAAGCTGCAGTACGACCTGTATTACGTGAAGAACAACAGCCTGTTTCTCGACGTCCTGGTGCTGATCGATACCCTCAAGGTGGTACTGTTCCGCAGCGGCCGCTGACCTGCCTCACCGACCACCGGGATAGCCGATAGTGATTAATGTCACCAGTGTCAGCTACGCGATCGCCGCGCTGGCGTTCGCGTTGCTCAGCGTGCTGCTGATGACCAGCTGGCGCGCCCGCACCCACGGCATTGCACTGTTGCTGTCCTCGGTCGCCACGGCGGTGTCGAGCGCGCTGCTGGCATGGGACGCGCAGGCGGGCAACCCGTGGTCGGTACTGACCGACAGCGCCGACATCTTGCGCAACGGCGCCTGGACCGCTTTCCTGGTCATCCTGATCGGCCACTTCCGCGATGCCGACAGCGCGCTGCCGTACCCGCTGCGTCCGAGCCTGCTGCTGATCGGCGCCGCCTATCTGCTGTTCCTCGGCGCCACCGTGTCCGGCCAGATCAACCTCGAGACAGTCACCGAGCTGGGGTTCATGCCCAGCGTGGCGGCGCGCGTCGGCCTGTCCGTGCTGGGCATGCTGCTGGTCGAGCAGCTGTACCGCAACAAGTCTGAGCAGGAGCGCTGGGCCATCAAGTTCGCCTGCCTGGGCATCGGCGGCATGTTCGCTTACGATTTCTACATGTTCAGCGACGCCATGCTGTTCCACAGGGTCAATCCGGAAATATGGGCCGCGCGCGGCGCGGTCAATGCGCTGACGGTGCCGCTGATTGCCGTATCGGTCGGGCGCAGCGCCACCTGGGCCACCGAGCTGGCGCTGTCGCGCCGCGTGATGTTCCATTCGGCCGCGCTGTTCGGCTCGGCGATCTACCTGCTGACCATGGGCTCGGCCGGCTACTACCTGCGCTACTTTGGCGGCAGCTGGGGATCGGTGATGCAGGTGACGTTCTCGTTCGGCGCGCTGGCGCTGCTGGTCGGGATCCTGTTCTCGGGCACCTTCCGGGCCTGGCTGAAGGTGTTCATCAGCAAGCATTTTTACAGCTACAATTACGACTACCGCGAAGAGTGGCTGCGCTTCACGGCCACCCTGTCCCAGCCGGGGCCGGGGCTGGGCGACCGCGCGGTGCAGGCGGTCGGCGCGCTGGTCGAAAGCCCGGGTGGGTTGCTGTGGGTGGGGCGCGAGTCGGGCAACTTCGAACCGTCCGCGAACTGGCAGGTGGCGCCGTCCCACGTGGTCGAACCTGCCGATTCGGCGTTCTGCCGCTACCTCGAGTCGAGCCAGTGGGTGGTCGATTTGCAGGAATATGCCCTGGTGCCCGAGAAGTACGACGACGTGCCGATGCCGGACTGGCTGGCTACCCTGCCGCGCGCCTGGCTGATCGTGCCGCTGATGATGCAGGGGCGCCTGTTCGGCTTCATCGTCCTGCAGCAACCGCGCAGCGCCATCAAGCTGAACTGGGAAGTGATCGACCTGCTGAAGATCGCCGGCAGCCAGGCCGCCAGTTACATGGCGCAGTACGACGCGGCCAACGCGCTGATGGTGGCGCGCCAGTTCGAGTCGTTCAACCGGATGTCGACCTTCGTGGTGCACGACCTGAAGAACCTGGTGTCGCAGCTGTCGCTGCTGATGTCAAACGCCGAGCGCCACAAGCACAACCCGGAATTTCAGCAGGACATGATCGAGACGGTCAATTTTTCGGTGCAGAAGATGAAGCTGCTGCTGCAGAAATTGAGCCGCACCGTCGCGCCTGAGCGCGCCGGCGCGCTGCCGATGGAGAGCCTGTTGCGCCAGGCGGTGGCGCTAAAGGCGGCGTTCGAGCCGAAGCCGGTGCTTACCGTGGTCGACCCAGGCCTGGTCGTCAACGCCGACTGGGAGCGGCTGGAACGCGTGGTCGGCCACCTGATCCAGAACGCGATCGAGGCGACCGCCAAGAACGGACGGGTCGGGATCGAACTGGCGCGCGACTGCCAGACGGTGCTGATCCGCATCAGCGACACCGGCGAGGGCATGAGCGAGGAATTCATCCGCGAGCGCCTGTTCAAGCCGTTCGAGACGACCAAGTCGGCCGGCATGGGCATCGGCGTGTTCGAGAGCCAGGAATACATCCGCGAACTGGGCGGCGAGCTGAACGTGACGAGCGTGCCGACGCTGGGCTCGACCTTTACCATCACCCTGCCGCTGTTGCGGCAGGAAGCGCCCTTCATCAATCAAGCCGCATGAAGCACCGAGGATAGATCCGTGACCCTGACCAAACAAAAACTGCTGATCATCGAGGATGATCCCGGTCTGCAAAAGCAGCTGCGCTGGAGTCTCGACGCTTACGACGTGGTGGTGGCGGGCGACCGCGAAAGCGCGCTGGCGCAGATCCGTCGCCACGAGCCGGCGGTGGTCACGCTCGACCTGGGACTGCCGCCCGACGCCGAGGGCTCGACCGAAGGCCTTGCGACCTTGCAGCAAATTCTCGCGCTGGCCCCGGACACCCGGGTGATCATGTTGACAGGCAACCAGGAGCGCGGCAACGCGGTCAAGGCCATCGCGCTGGGCGCCTACGACTTCCACCAGAAGCCATGCGACCCCGAGGTGCTGGGCCTGGTCATCGAGCGCGCCTTCTTCCTGAACGCTCTGCAGCAGGAAAACCGCCGCATGCAGCAGTCGCAGGCCGATTCGCCGATGTCGGGCGTGATCTCGCGCGACGGCGGCATGCTCAAGGTGTGCCGCAACATCGAGAAAGTGGCGCCGACCTCGGCGTCGGTGATGATCCTGGGCGAGAGCGGCACCGGCAAGGAAGTGCTGGCGCGCGCGCTGCATGCGCTGTCCCCGCGCGCTTCGCAGCGCTTCATGGCGATCAACTGCGCGGCGATTCCGGAGAACCTGCTCGAGAGCGAACTGTTCGGCTACGAAAAGGGCGCCTTCACCGGCGCGGCCAAGCAGACCAAGGGCAAGGTCGAACTGGCGCACGGCGGCACCTTCTTCCTCGACGAGGTGGGCGATCTGCCGATGGCGCTGCAGTCGAAGCTGCTGCGCTTCCTGCAGGAGCGCGTGATCGAGCGCGTCGGCGGCCACGAGGAAATTCCGGTCGACGTGCGGATCGTCTGCGCGACCCACCAGAAACTGAAGGACCTGACCGCCACCGGGCGCTTCCGCGAGGACTTGTACTACCGCCTGTCCGAGATCGTCGTCACGATTCCGCCGCTGCGCGACCGCATTGGCGACGCCGCGCTGCTGGCGCACCACTTCAAGAACAAGTTCAGCGCGGCCGAATCGCGCGCGGCGCTGCACTTTTCCAACGAGGCGCTGGTGGCGATCGAGGCGCACCGCTGGCCGGGTAATGTGCGCGAGATGGAAAACTGCATCAAGCGCGCCGTCATCATGACCGACGGTCAGACCATCGGCGCCGACGACCTCGGGCTGTCGGTGGCGGAAGAGGACGAGCCGCTGAACCTGCGCCAGGTGCGCGACGAAGCCGAGTACAAGGCGATCATCAAGGCGCTGGCGCGGGTCGACGGCAACATCGTCAAGGCCTCCGAGCTGCTCGGCATCAGCCGGCCGACCATGTACGATCTGCTGAACCGGCACGCGATCAAGGCAGGCAACTGAGCCCGATGCGATGGACGTGAGCGGCGCACCCGCCGCGCTGGTCAAGGCGCTCTTGCTGCCGCCGGCCAGCCTGCTGCTGCTGTACGCGGCCGGCGCGCTGGCCGCCCGGCGCCGGCCCCGCCTCGGCAGGCGCCTGTGCCACGGCGCGGTGGCGCTGCTCTACCTGCTCAGCACCGGCGCCGGCGCCTGGCTGCTGGGCCATCCGCTCGAAGTGCTCGAACCGGCCCTGGCCGGGCCAGCGCCGCAAGCGCAGGCGATCGTCGTGCTGAGCGCGGGCAGGATCAGGCACAGCCCTGAGTTCGGCAACCGCCCGGTTCCCGACTTCGTAGCGCATGAACGCATGGCCTACGCGGCAACGCTGGCGCGGCGTACCGGGTTGCCTGTGCTGATGACCGGTGGGCTGCTCACCGACCATCCCGACGAGGAGCCGCTGGCGCTGGGCATGCAACGGGTATTCCAGGACGCCTACCGGCTGCCGGTGCGCTGGACCGAAAATGCCTCGACCAACACGGCGGAAAACGCCAGCCTGTCTGCGGCCATCCTGAAGCGCGACGGGGTCTTGCGCATGATCCTCGTCACCGACGCGATGCACATGCGGCGCGCCCGCCGCGCATTCGAACGCGAAGGCATGACCGTGACGCCCGCTCCGACTTTTTATCTCGCTTCGCGCCAGTTCGACCCGTTCGACCTGCTGCCGACCGCGGAACACCTGCGCCGCTCCTGTTACGCCTTGTACGAGTGGCTTGGGCTGCTGCGCTACCATTTTCACTGAAGTCGGACACCACGATGCGCTTATTGACCACAATCGGAAAGTGCGCGGGCGGCGCGCTGGTCCTGCTGGCATTCACCGCTGCCTGCGCGCTCTGGTTTCTCGACTGGAAGGGCGTGACCCCGCGCATGCTGGCGCGCGACCAGCCATGGGCCGCCCCGGCGTTGCTGGCTGTGGAACGGCGCGCCGGCGGCGTCATCGCCATGGATCCCCTGACGATCGGCGCAGGCCCGGCGGGGCGCGCGCCCGCCGCGCAGAGCCGCGCGGTCGCGGTGTCCAGCGCCACCGCACTGCGACTGGCGATCGCGGCGGCCTTGCCGGGCGACGTGATCACACTGGCGGCGGGCAGCTACCGGATCGCAGGCACCGCGATCGCGGTCCACCGGCCGGGCGCCGCGGCCGCGCCGATCACCGTGCGTGGCCCCGTTGCGGGCGGCGCCGTCATCGAAATCGACACGGTAGAAGGCTTCGTCGTATCGGCGCCGTACTGGCGCTTCGAGCACCTGTCGCTGCGCGGCGTGTGCGGCCGCCACGGCAATTGCGAGCACGCCTTCCATGTGGTTGGCGGCGCCCATCATTTCACCGCTTTCGGCAATGCGATCGCCGACTTCAACGCCCATTTCAAGATCAACGGCAGCGACGGACAGTATCCTGATTACGGCACGATCGACACCAATACGCTCGACAACAACGCGCCGCGCGACACTGCGAACCCGGTCACGCCGATCGACCTGGTTGCGGCCAGCCACTGGCGCATCCGGCGCAACCTGATTGCCGACTTCATCAAGCTGGGCGGCGACGGCATCAGCTACGGCGCCTTCGCCAAGGGCGGAGGCGCGCACAACCTGTTCGAGCAGAACATCGTCTGGTGCGAACGGCGGCTGCGCGGCCTGCCGGGCCAGCGCGTCGGGCTGTCGCTGGGCGGCGGCGGGACCGCGCCTCAGTACTGCCGCGACGCCAGGTGCGTCACCGAGCAGGACGACAGCGTGATCGCCTCGAACCTGGTCGCGTCGTGCTCGGATGACGGGGTGTACCTCAACAGCGCGGCGCGCGCAACGGTGGTGCACAACACGCTGGCCGGCACCGCCGGCATGACGCTGAGCGCGCCCACCACCGCCGCGAACCTGGAAGGCAACCTGGTGGACGGGCCGCTGCGCAGCCGCGGCGGCGCGATCGCCCACGCGTCCGACAACCTGACGCGCCCGGTCGCCTGGCGCTATTTCGGGCTGGAGCGGGGATGGCTGGGTGCTGACGGCCTCGCGTGGATCGGCGCCGCGCCGCGGCGTGCGCCGGCCGCGGCGCCTCCCTCGGACCTGTGCGGCGCCACGCGGCCCGCGGCGCCGACCTATGGCGCGTTCGAAGACTTTTCCGCTTGCCGCGCGGCTGCCTCTACCAGGTGATCCGCGACGCCTTCGCGCCGCACCCGGCGCCGGCTGGCGCCTCGCGCGGACGGCTCCCTGGCCGGACGCAGCATCGCGGCCGAGGCCACCAGGAAGAACACCAGGGTCAGGCGCGGCACGTCGAACAGGCTGTCGAAGGCGCCGACCGTCAGGAAGCCGGCCAGCGAAGCGAGGTAGATCGCCGCCGCGGACTCGCCCTGCAGCGCGCGGGTGGCGAGCTCGCCGCATAAATACAGGAGCAACAGCGCCATCGTCACCAGTCCAAGCCAGCCCTGTTCGAAGATGGTATTGACGGCGAAATTCTTGACGTGCCAGGGGAAGTGGTTGCGGTCGCTGCTGAAGAACCAATGGTCGTTGGCGGCGGAAAAGTCGCCGTTGCGCAGCAGCTCTGCGCCGCCCGTGTCGCGCAGGCTCAACTTGCCGATGTCCACCGTGCCGGCGCCGGCGATCGACACTTCCATCTGCACTGGGCGCGCCAGCAGGCCCCCGCCAGCGGTGGCTTGCAGGTCCGCCTCGTAGCGATGCCACGCGCCGGCGACCTCCGACAACTTCACGGGCGCCGCGACGCAGTTCTCCGCGTACAGCATCCAGCGTTCGCACAGCGCAATTGAGATAGCCGCCGTGCTTCCGGTGTGGCGCACGTCGACACCCAGACGGTAGCGTGCGCCCGCCTTGACCGGCGTTCGCTGCAGCAGGCGCAGCACCTCGCCGAAGCCCGCCGCGTATTGCGGCGCGCCCAGCCGCAGGAACCGGTTGCCGCCTTCCCGCTCATAGCTAAAGGCGCCCGGCAGCTCGTTGTGGGTATTCCTCCAGGCGTAGGTCTCGGGATAGCGCCCCAGTCCCATGCCGAACAGGCCGGTGGCGGCATCCGGATCCATCATCCCTATCGCTTCGCGCCAGTGGCGCATGCGCACGGCGAGGTCGTCGCCGACGGTGGCGAAGCGGGCGCCGGCGTAGTAGCTGGACGTTACCGGAATCACGGTGGCGAGCACGATCGCGCAAAAGAACATGAGCGTCAGGCTGCCCCGGTTCAGCCGCACGAAGGGGCGCGCCATGCGCCGGTTGGCCACCACCGCGGCGCCGGCCAGTGCAACGACGACGGCCGCGTCGACCAGCGCCGGCGTGCCGCCCCAGTGCGCGGCGACCAGGCAGCCGCCAAGTGCCAGCGCGGGCAGGGCGCCGCCGGCCAGCGCCAGTCCCAGTGCGGCACGCGTCGGATCGGACCACAGCAGCAATACGCTGGCGCCGGCAAAGACCGCGGCGCTCAGCGCAAAGCCGATGTACACGCCCTGACCAAGCATCCATGCCAGCAGCACCGTGATGGCGACCAGGCCGAGCGCGCAGGCGGCGCTCAGGGCCGGCTTGTCGAACCGCGCCGCGGCGCCGGACACCACGACTGTCGCCGCCAACAGCACGAGCGCACAGGCGAGGCTGCGGTAGCCGCCGCTGGCGAACACCTGGACCAGCGCGATCGCCGCGATGGCGAGCAGCGCGGCGGCCCCGAACGCCGTCGCGGCGCCCAGCTCGCCCTGGCGCGCGCGGCGCGCCAGCAGCAGGATCAACACGATGGCGCCCGAAACGCCGTAAGCGAGGTAAATGTCGCGTGAAAAAATCGTCAGTCCCGCGTAGCAGCCCAGCAGTAACAGCAGCATCGCCAACGCCGCTTTCACGCGCGACCGGACCTCCACAAACCATGCGGCGACGAAGGGGAAGCTGATGGCCAGATAAGCATCGAGCGCCGCGCCGCCGGTATGCATGGCTGAGAACGTCGCGGTGGGACGGTAATCGCTGGCGAAATTGAACAGGCCGGGAAACAGCAGGCGTTCCCATATCACCGCCAGGCAGGCGCCGGCCAGCCCGAGCAGCATGCCCGGAATAAAATAGCGCGCCAGCCCTGACAGGTCGTGGCCCGCGGCGCGGCGCAGCAGCGGCAGCAGCAGCAGCGCCCAAGCCAGGCCCTTGGCCACGCGCAGGCTGTTGAAGTGGCTTGAGTAATTGGCGAACGCATTGGCGTCCAGCGGCGCCAGCGGCAGCAGTCCGATGACGGCGGCGATGGCGAACGACAGCGCAAACAGCGCAAGCGACCAGCGAAAAAATGCCGGCAGCGCGGCCGGGCGGTCGTCGCGCCGGAAGCGTGCGAAGCCGAAGGCCGCCGTGGCCATCAGCAGCAGGTCAAGCTCGTCCAGGTAGAACCAGCCGGTGATGGGCGCCAGGTCGAGCACCGGTAGCAGCGCCGGCACCACCAGCAGCCACGAATCCGGCCGGCGCCACAGCAGTGCGCCATACGCGATCAGCGCGGCGGCGAGCGCGAATTTATTGAACGGAAAATAGTTCGCAGCCCAGCCCAGCGCGGCGAGCAGAAGGACGGCGCAGAGTTTGGGCAGGAACGGCCGCATCACTCGGTCGGCTTGTCATCCCACTTTCCCAGGGCGATGAGCTTGTTTTTCAATCCCGGCAGGGGAAATTTCAGTGCGTACGCTTTTTTCGCATGCATCAGCGCCTTCTCGTAATCCTTGGTTCGGAGGTAGGCGAGCCCGGCGTTGTAATTGATCGTCGGATTGTCCGGCTCCAGTTCCACGGCGCGCTTGAATTCGCGCACTGCTTCTTCGACCTTGCCATGGGCGAACATGTGGTTGCCATAGATCGCGTGTACCATCCCGTCGCTCGGCGCAAATTCAAACGCGCGCAGAAAATAGCAATCCACCGGATATTTGGCGCCTGACGGCTGCATCTTTTTCTCGATCAGTCCTTGGCGCGACATGCTCGCCAGCGCCCTGTGGTGGTTCGGCCAGACGACCAAAGTGTAGCTAAGGTCGCCCGCGATCCACGAAGAGTTGCCTTTAATGTTGTTCTCCACCTCGGGCGTAAAATGGGCACGTTCGACGATATCGATTTCGAAGGGCATGCTAGCAGCCTTCCTATAATCGAACGGCCCGAACGCTGTCTTTAAGCTGCCGCACAGTTTCAACTGGGCGTGGGCGGTTCCGGTTGCCAACAAGGCGAGCACAGCGAGAGCAAGCGAAATGCGGTTTTTCATCGTTAGTCCTTTCGATCACATCTTAGCGCGGGATCGCTCGTTGACAAACTAGCTTTCACGTCGGCGCCCAGCGCTATCTTGTCGAGTAATTGCGCCAACACCCGAGTGCGCGTAAGGCGCGAGTTAGCGCCGATAGTCTCAGCATTCGCCACCGGTGCCAAGTTCGATTCAGCCAGTTTCAGGAAACGGGTAATTGTGGCAATGATGGCATCTTTCTCATCCAGTGGGGCAATTGTGTCGATACCGGCGGCGTGCAGCGTAGCGGCGGTGTCGCCGATGGGATCGGTGAGCGCCAGGATCGGACGTCGGGCCCGTAAATACTCATACAGTTTGGCCGGAACCTGATGATTGCAATTGCTCGCTTGAAGTATTAGCAGGGCATCGGCGCTGAGCATTTCCTCGAGTGCCGCGCGGTAGGCGACATGCGGCGCCAGCGACACGATTCCGCCAATGTCATACTTTTCGATCAAGGTTGCCAGATAGCCGTCATGCCCTGTGGCGCGTAGTAGCAGGCGGAACTTCGCATCGGAGATTGTGCCATCCGCCTTGAGTGCCGTCAGCGCCTCGAACAGGGGCACCGGGTCGCGTTCGGACGGATAGATCACGCCGCTGTGGACCATCGTAAATGGGCGGCCGACTAGCGACGCGGGCCGGGGGCGCCGCTCGGCATCGGCAAAGTTCTCCTCGTCGAAGGCGTTTTCGATCAGCGCGAAACGCGACAGCGGGACGTCCGGGAAGCGCCTCTTGTAGGTCTGGATTGCGCCGGGCGTGGTGCACACCACCACGGTGGCGTGCATCACCGTCCTGGTTTCGATCCATCGATAAACGCGGCGCATTGCGGGATTGGACGGATAGGCTTCGTCGGTCATCGGATCGCGCATGTCGGCCACCCAGGGGATGCCGGTGAGCCGGTGCAGGCAATATCCGATCAGGTGCGCGGTGGCGATCGGGTAGGTCGACCAGATCACTTCGGGACGGTAACGGCGGACCATGCGCAGGCCGGCCGGCACCGCTCCCAGTAGCCACGATGCCCAGCGGTCGGGCAGCGCCAGCAAGCCGGGATAGCGGCCCTTGAACGACAGGTGGCGCGAGGTGTCGAGCGCAAACGCACGGTGCACCGGCACGTCGGAAGGAATCTCTCCCAGCTGGTCCGGCCCTTGGTTGGCGAAGGCGCGCGGGGAAGCCGACAGGACCGCGGGCAGCCAGCCGAATTGCGGCAAGTATTGGGCGAATTTAAGCGTGCGCTGGATCCCGCTGCTGCCGCGCAGCGGTGGAAAGTGGAAGGCGATCATCAGGACGCGTCTTACCATGATGTGACCCAGTCCAACGTCCATGCCGCAACCTGGTCGCGCCAGTCCCGGCGCGAAAAGGTGTGGTCGGCGTCGGCCAGCATCTCGCGCCGGACACGCGGTTCGGCTAATACGCGCCTCCATGGTTCAGAAGCATCCACCGTATCGAGGAATTCGCGGGCCGTCAGGTCCTTGGGGCTGATGATCAACAATACTTTTCCTTTAAAATCGGTGATGCCGGCGAGCATGCGCGCCGGCAGGGCGAGCGCGCAGGCCGCCTGAGTTATGCCGGCGGCGGCAGGAGCGCTGGCCGCACTGCTCGCGACCCGCAGGAATGCGGCAGCGGCAGCGCCGAAGTCGAAACGGCCGCTGGCGATCTTTTTCCACAGTGCCGGGTTGAACAGGCGGTCCCGGTAGTAATGCTTGATAGTGGCCTTGGCCAGGCCGGCGTCGGTGCGGACCCAAGGGTTCAACAGCACAATGCCGGTGACTCGGGCATCGATCGCGGCGTAAAACAATGCGGCCGAGGCGGCATCGCACAGGCCCCAGATCACCACTTCGGATACTTCCGGGACGGCGCGCTGGAAGTGGTCGATCGCCGCGCCCAAGTCCTCGTCGACCGATTCGAAGGTGCGCGCATCGCCTTCGCTGTCGCCCATGCCGCGATAATCGAAGCGCATCGCGGCGATGCCTTGCTGCGCCAGACTACGCGCCAGCAAGGTGAACTGACGATGGCTGCCGGCTCGGTATTGAGGGCCCCCGACGACGATTAGCACGCCACGCTTTCCCGGCTGTGATGGCACGCTAGCCACGCCGTACAGATGCTCACCCCGGCAGGAAAAATTCAGCGCAAGATCACGGTAAGTCATAGCGCGCCACCGGAAAAGACCGTTCTTGTGGCCGCCAGAAGCGCCGGCGACTCGGTGATTTCCTGGGCCGCCCAGAATGGCGGGCAGGGCACTGCGTGAACGCGCACGGCGCCATTTGCTTTCTGCCAGGCGTCAGTGACCCGCGCCGCGGCTGGCGGCAATGGGCAGTCGGTCGCGGAAACGGCCTCGAACCAGTGGGCCGGGACGGTCGGAGGCGTCAGCGCGGCCAAGTCGAGCGCGTCGATGGCGGCGACCAGCTCTGGCGCCAGGCAGTAGCCGGCAATTTCCAGCGTCGCGCCTGCCTGCAGGCTCGCGCGCAAGGCCTGGGTGCCGCCGCCTTCCTTGCCTTCGCCGATCATGTCGCTGGCCACGCGCAGGCGCAGGAACTGCGTCATGAAAGTCTTGCCGTTCAGTACAGGCTGCCACAGCACCAGCGCCGCCACCGGCTCGGCTGCGGAGGCGGCGTAGTCCGTGGCGAGCAGAGCGCCCAGCCTTAATCCCCACAGCGTTATGGGGCGCTCCAGCCGCTTGAGCAGCCAATTGTGCGCGAGGGCCAGATCGCTCTTCCAGATGGACCAGCGCGCGTCGCCGAAATCACCGCTGCTGTCGCCGCAGCCGTGCAGGTCAATCTGCAGCACTCCGAAACCCATGGCGGCCAGTTCGCGCGCTTGCATGGCCGCCATGCGCCGTGTCTTGTTCATTTCTTCGGCGAAGGGATGGACGTAAAGCACCGCGCCGCGGCAGGCGCCGCCCGGCGGGTGGAACAGGCAGAAGCGCTGCTCCCCTTCTACATCGAGGAAAAACGCTTCGGCGCCCCCGGCCGCACCCGCTTCGCTCATGCCGCCAGTTTTTGCGCGACGAACGCGCTCAGTGTGCCGACTGTCTCAAAAGTACTCGCGCTGATCTCGTCGTCTTCCACCACGATACCGAATTGCTCTTCGAGGGCCGTGATCAAGTTCACCACCGCCATCGAGTCGAGTTCTGGAATGCTGCCGAGCAGCGCCGAATCCGGATTCAGTTCGGCTTTTGCTTCATTGCTCAGGCTCAGGACGTCGCCCAGGATATTTTTTACTTCGTCAAAATACATAATTACTCCGATAGTTTGCCCTGCTCGACAGGGAGCGTTTGGGGCAATGTGGAACGGCGCCGCGAAAGCGAGGCGGCCCGGTTGTTGATCAAGGTGTGAAGCTGGCGCAAGGCCGGCCAGCGATAGCCGGTCAGGTGGTACATGGTGCGGACGTCGTCGGTCCAGCGCAAGTGCCACTCCATCACCCTGCCGTAGAATTCGAGCGACTTGAATCGGCGTTCATCGAAAAGCTGCTGGCAAGTTTCCTCGCGCATCAGGAAGGCGGGCGAGAACTGATTGCCGCGCGATTCGTCGTAGGCTGTCTTGAGTACGACCATGCAGCCAAATCCTTCGATGCACAGGTTCATTGCTACCACGTCGCCATCGAAGCGGTAGAGAAGGATGCTGCCGGCGCCGCGCGCGCAAAAGTTTTCCATCATTTTTTGATAGAAGCGTCCCTGCGCATTGTCGGCATTTACTGCCGTGCCGATTCCAGCCTTCCAGCCGGTACTTTCGAGCCGTCCGTACTCGGCGATCGCCGCGGCGACACCCTCCGGCGCACGCAAGGTCTCCAAATGCGTCGTCACGCCGTCCTTGAGCAATTTGGTGCGCTGTTTCTTCAGGTTGGCGCGCAGATTCTTGCCGCGCGCGTTCCAGTATTCGTCGAAGGTGCCTTCGATCTTGATGCGCGCCGTCTGGATGTAATCGACAGTCTTGATTGCTTCGCCGTCCGCAGGACGCGGTTCGAGCGCCGGATCGCGCTGGGTCAGTCCGATCACTAGCGGGAAACCCGGCAGGGCGCGCGCCAACTCGGCCAGCGCGGCGCCGAGGTCGGTGCCGGGACGGTGCATCCACATGCCGATCGGCGCCTGGGACGGCTGGAAGGTGTCCCACTTGGCGGGACGGCGCGGCGCCATGATCGCCATCGCGGCGATGGCGCCGCCGCTCCGGTACACCCCCAGCAACTCCTGACCGGTACTGAATTCGGCGATCAGTGGCTGCACGAATTCGGGTTGCAGCAAAGGGGACGCGCAGGTTTCGGCATTGAATTGCGCCCAGACACCCGCAAGGGAATCGAACTGGGCAATTGGCAGCAGAGTCCAGCTCATGTTGAGGGCGCTCCGTGCGAAAGCATCGCTTGTCTTATCTGACCGACCATCCAATCAACTTCCTCATCTGTTAGCTCTTGGTGACACGAAAACGATATGATGCGGCGCGACAAGTCGACGCTGTTCGCGCACACGCTGGCATCCACCCCCGGCCACAAAAATTCTCCGAATCGGATGATGGGCACGCCCTGCATCTTGAGCGCGATGAACACCGCGTGCGCGTTGTCTACCTGAAGCGGGAACACCCACGGATACACCCGATCAGGCAGCGCCGGGAACAGCGGACGGCAGCCAAGGGTGCCCCCCAGCGCAGCTTCCATTTTGAGGTAATTCTGGCGGCGCCGGGCGCCCATTCTGCGTCGCGACACGACCCGCAGCAGCAAGCGTGACATCGCCGAGGAGCGTTTGCCAATCCACTTGGGGTCGAAGCTGAAGCTGCCATCGGACGAGCCTGGGGCGAGCCCGGGGTCGGCAATGCCCTTGCGCGCCTTCATTTTTCCCCACAACAGGTCTTTTAATGCCATTGGCAACAAGAGTAATAGTTTGAGCAGGCCGAGTCGCTTGTACTCGAACGCTTCCTCAAGCGTATTGATCGCCGACTTCACTTCGAACCCCAGGCCGGCGGAATCGAGTTTGAGCGCGCTGAGCGAATGGCGCGCCGAAATCAACGCTCCTCCTTCGAACATCGGGAAAAACTTCATGCTGCTGGCGATCGCATAATCGCCGAATGAGCCCACCGGACGCCCGTCGTGCTCACCGAGGAAACAATGGGCGCAGTCTTCGAGCATCAGCAGGCGATGCTCGTCGCAGAATGCGCGGATGGCCGATAGGTCTTGCGGAAACCCAAAATAATTCGCGGCAAGGATCAGCTTGGTCGAACCGGTGATTTTGGTGGCAGCATCGCCGAGATCGACCGAGGTGTCCGGTTTCACACGGTAGAAAATGGGCGTCGCGCCCGACCACACCACGGGCTCGATCATTGACGCGCAATGGTAGGCAGGGACCAGCACCGAGTCGCCCGGGCCGATATTCATCTGGCGCAGCGCCTCGGCGATCGCGACGCGGCCACTGGTGAGAAGGCGGCGGTCGCCCGCATCGAGCACCGACGGCACACGCCGTCCCAAGCGCGGCAGGAATGCGGCGAGCGAGAGTACCGGGTGAGTCGGTATTCGGGCTGGAGGGAAATCGGCGGGAGAATATTGGTTCGTAGCTGACGGATCGGGGCCCGCGATTGCGCAGCTGATGGGGGGACTGGCCATGGGTTCCTATTGATGCTTTGATTTCGCAAAAAATTTCAATTTTAACATTGCAAGTATAACGGCCACTTTAAGTACGGTCGAGCGCAACTGTATGCCCGTGATGGGGCAAGTTGCGCAACATGCGAACGGTGAATCGCAGTTCGTCACGGTCCCACGGGGTAAAGCGTGGCAACTGGAACAGGTCGCTACTGCTCGATGCTGCACCCCACGAGGTGCTGACCGCAGCCTCGAAACCGACCTCCTTGACGATCGCCACATCGTCGGCGAGATAATCCTGCCCGGGTTTGCCGTTTGGATAAGCGAACAGGCGCACCTTGTCCCCAATCATCTGTTCCAGTTCGGCCTTGCCGTCGGCGATTTCGGCGCGTGCTGCCGCGCGGTCGAGGCGGGCGACGATCGGGTGGTTGACGGTGTGCCCGCCGATTTCCATGCCGGCCCGGTGCATTTCGCGCACCTGTTCGCTTGTCATCATCAAATCCTTACGCAGGCTGGCGCCAAGCAAGTCGCACATCGCATCGACGCGCTCCTGGCGCTCTTGAAGCGGCAGGTACTTGAGCGCGTTCAGAAGCGTGTCAATCGCGCTACGGCGGCTGGCCACGCTGTCGAGCGTAAACTGGCCCAGCCCTAGCGGGCCGAGGTCAATGTGCGCCGGCGCGTTGCGCACCAGTTCGATGACGCTGTCGTTCCACATCCGCCCGCCATTAAGAAAGCCGGTGGCCACAAAAAAAGTGGCGCCCACACCGTGGCGCTGCAGGATTGGCAAAGCGATTTCTGCGTTATCGGCGTAGCCGTCGTCGAAGGTGATGCAGGCCGCGCGCGGCGGCAGGCCTCCACGCTTTAGCAGGTGCACAGCTTCGCTCAGCGGGATCAGGTTGAAGCTCTGCTTCAGGAAACGCAGGTGCTCATCGAAGCGCGCGGCGTCGATTTCGCCTGGGAACAGCGGGTCTGGCTGCGGCAGTACACGATGGTAAATCAGGATCGACAGCCGATTGCGCAGCGGGGTGAGCGACACCATGCCGGCCAGCGCGCGGCACGCAGCGGACAAAATGGTGAGCGAGCGCCGCTTGGCGCCAGGATTCAAGAGGGCAAGGGGCATGGCAATCAATTCATTGAAGCGGTGAGCACAGGAGGTGCGGCGCGTTGTTCCGCATCGCGCCGCTTTTCCTCATCGGTCTCAGCGGTGAGCGCGGCATCGACAATGCTGCCGGTGGCGACCATCACTGCCATCAGGTAATAGGGCACGTCGAAATACAGCAAACTCAGGAAGGCACCGCCGGTGGCGAAACCGATCATGCCAACCTGCAGCATGTTGGCAAGAATGCCGGCCCAAGCGAGGTGCGGCCGGGTTTTCGCTGCCTTGATGATCTTGCTGCCCTTACGCCAGGTGAGAATTCCGAGGAGCAAGTAGAGCCCGAGGCCGACGAAACCATGCTCGCCCAGTGCCTGGAAATACAGGCTGTGAGCGGCATGGATGTCGGCAGGTACCGGCGCGTAGCGCGCGAACGTTGGGGGGTTATAAATGTCGAAACCGCCGCCAGCAAGCGGCCGGTCGCAGGCGAGGTTAAACGCCATGCTCCACGCATTGATGCGGCCCATCGCTGAGTCGTCCGCCTTGTATTCCTTAATGGTGTCCATGCGTGACGTCCACTGGGAAGGCATGAAGGCAACCGCCGCTGGGATCACGATCGCCATGATGATGCCGAGCAACATTTTCTTTGGGCTTTTCAGCCACAAGAAGGCGGCCATCGCGCCGATTCCGAGCAGGGCGCCGCGCGAATACGAACCAAGCGCCGCCAGACCGCAGAGCACCATGGCCGCGGCGCAGGCATAACGCAGCCATTTCGTGGTTGTCGTGAGAAACATGTAATAGAAGATCGGGATGATGGTGATGAGGGCCAGCGCGACTTCGTTGTTGCCTTCTATAAAGGAGCCCTCCGGGCCCCATACACGGAAGCTGCCACCGCTGACGACAGTGAAAATGCCGCCCTTGATGCCATAGTACCCGAGCGAGCCGGCCAGCACCCAAAGCAGAAGGTGGATCTGGCGCTTCGTCTTGATCAGCATCATCGTCACGCAGGTCATCAGCATGATCTTCAGTACCCGCGTCAGCATGTCGGTGCCGGGAAAGATCGCGAAGGGCTCGCCAATCGCCATCCAGGCGGCGAACGCGACCAGGGTCCAAACCATCGGGCTGTTAGGCAACTGCTTCGGATCCTTGGTGAAGAACAATCCGACCAGGGTGACGCCGGCGATGATCGCCGCGAACGGGAAAGAATAGGCAAAGCCCCAGCTCAGGCGGTGCGGGTTCATCACGCTGATCCATACCCACATCAGCACCCCAATGTAGGGACGCTTGAGCGCGAAGGGCAGCGAGCCGAACACGATTAAGGTGATGATGACGTCTCTCATGGGTAGTCCGGGTAAGTAATGCGCGCCACTTAGTTGCTTTTTAGCACGAATAGGATGGTGGCGGGGTCCGATCCGGTTGTGCGCCCGCTTCCGGCGGCGTTTTCCCGCTAAAATGTTGTGCAAAGGTGCAAACGATAACGCATTTTTGATCTTTGCGCGAAACGTTTGACGCTGCAAGGAAATATTTTTCGCTGGATATAACGAATAATAAAATGATAATGATATCATGGGGTTTCCGTTAGTTTTCCCGTCACGCCGCCCGACGGCGCCGACCGCACGACAGACAAGGTTGTAATGAGCGATCTGATTCACGAATTTATTTTCCGTTCGGCCAGCCGAACGCCGCAGGCCGAAGCCTTGGTGTACGGTAATAACCGTCTGGATTACGCAACACTTTCGGCGGCGGTCGGCCAAGCCGCCCAGGCCTTGCTGGCCACCCGCCTCGGGCGCGGTGAGCGTGTCGCCGTCTACCTGGAAAAACGCATCGAGAACGTGGTGGCGATGTTCGGCGCCGGCGCCGCCGGCGGCGTGTTCGTGCCAGTTAATCCTTTGCTCAAGCCGGAGCAGGTCGGCTACATCCTGGCCGACTGCAATGTGCGCGTGCTGGTCACCTCGGTCGATCGCCTGCGCCAGCTGGCTCCCGCCCTGCCTGGCTGCCCCGACCTGAAGACGGTCATCGTGGTCGGCTCCGGTGCGCCGGCGGCGCTCGATGGCATCGAGGTCATCGGCTGGGACGACGCCATGGGCGCCGCCGTCGCGGCACGCCAGCCGCACCGCGCCATCGACACCGACATGGCCGCCATTCTGTACACCTCCGGCAGCACCGGAAAGCCGAAGGGTGTGGTGCTGTCGCACCGCAACATGGTGGCCGGGGCCAACAGCGTCGCCAGCTATTTGCAGAACACCCCAGCTGATCGCATCCTGGCAGTGCTGCCGCTCAGTTTCGACTATGGCCTGAGCCAGCTGACCACCGCCTTTTCCGTCGGCGCCACCGCCGTGCTGATCAACCACCTGCTGGCGCGCGACATTCTGAAGGCAGTCGAAGCCGAGCGCATCACCGGCCTTGCGGCAGTGCCGCCGCTGTGGATTCAGGTCGCGCAACTGCCGTGGCCTGCGGATTGCACTCTGCGCTACCTGACCAATTCCGGCGGCGCCATGCAGCGTCCGACCCTTGACGCGCTGCGCGCCGCGCTGCCGCGGGCCAAGCCGTTCCTGATGTACGGCCTGACCGAGGCGTTCCGCTCGACTTACCTGCCGCCGGATGAAGTCGACCGCCGCCCCGATTCGATGGGCAAGGCCATTCCCAACGCCGAAGTGATGGTGCTGCGCGCCGACGGCACCGAGTGCGATCCGCACGAGCCGGGCGAACTGGTGCACCGCGGCGCGCTGGTCTCGCTGGGCTACTGGAACGACCCCGCCAAGACGGCCGAGCGCTTCAAGCCCTTCGTGTCGGTGCACAAGGGCCTGGTGCTGACCGAGATGGCGGTGTGGTCGGGCGACACCGTGCGCAAGGACGAGGACGGTTTCCTGTACTTCATCAGCCGCAACGACGAGATGATCAAGACTTCCGGCTACCGGGTCAGCCCGAGCGAAGTCGAAGAAGTGGTCTATGCGCGCGAGCACGTGGCCGAAGCGGCGGCGATCGGCGTAGCGCATCCCGCGCTGGGCCAGGCGATCGTGGTGATCGCCTATCCGAAGGAAGGCGCCGCGCTCACCGCCGCCGAGCTGCTGGCCGCCTGCAAGCCGCACCTGCCGGCCTACATGCTGCCGGCCAAGGTGGTGATGGCCGAAACCAGCCTGCCACGCAACCCGAACGGCAAGATCGACCGCAAGCTGCTGAGCATGCAATACGAAAACACTTTTATGGAAAATACCCAATGAGCGCACCGCGCCCCCAGCATGCGCCGCTGGTGCAATTCGACGTCGAAGGCGACTGCCTGCAGATCGGCGGCATGCCGCTGACCCGCCTCGCCGAGCGCGTCGGCAGCACCCCGTTCTACGCTTACGACCGCGCCCGCCTCTCCGAGCGCGTGGCGCTGTTGCGCCGCAACCTGCCGCCCGAGGTGCACCTGCACTACGCCATGAAGGCCAACCCGATGCCGGCCGTCGTGCAGCACATGGCCGGCCTGGTCGACGGCATCGACATCGCCTCCGGCGGCGAGATGCGGGTCGCGCTCGACACACCGATGGACCCGGGCCTGGTCAGTTTCGCCGGCCCCGGCAAGAGCGACACCGACCTGTCCTGCGCGATCGCCGCCGGCGTGGTGCTCAACGTCGAGTCGGAAGCGGAGATGGAGCGCATCGCCGTGATCGGCCGCCGCCTGCAGCTGCAGCCGAAGGTCGCGGTGCGGGTCAATCCCGACTTCGAACTGAAATCGTCCGGCATGAAGATGGGCGGCGGGCCGAAGCAGTTCGGCGTCGACGCCGAGAAGGTGCCGGCGCTACTGGCCCGGGTCGGCGAGCTGGAATTGGCGTTCCAGGGCTTCCACATCTACAGCGGCTCGCAGAACCTGAAAGTGGCGGCGCTGCAGGAAGCGCATGAGAAGACCTTCGCGCTGGCGATCCGCCTCGCCGAGCACGCGCCGAGCCCGGTGCTGACGCTGAACATCGGCGGCGGCTTCGGCATTCCGTACTTCCCCGGCGAGGAGCGGCTCGACCTGGAAGCGGTCGGCGCCAACCTGAAGCTGCTGCTGCCGGACGTCAAGAAGGCGCTGCCGCAGGCGCAGATCGTGATCGAGCTTGGCCGCTACCTGGTGGCCGAGGCCGGCATTTACGTCAGCCGCGTCATCGAGCGCAAGGAGTCGCGCGGCCAGGTCTACCTGGTCACCGACGGCGGCCTGCACCATCACCTGTCGGCCTCGGGCAACTTCGGCCAGGTGATCCGCAAGAACTACCCTGTGGCGATCGGCAACAAGATGACCGGCGCGGCGCGCGAGAACGTGTCGGTGGTGGGACCGCTGTGCACGCCGCTCGACCTGCTGGCCGACAAGATGGAACTGGCGCACGCCGAGCCGGGCGACCTGGTGGTGGTGTTCCAGTCGGGTGCCTACGGCCTGACCGCCAGTCCGGTCGCTTTTCTCAGCCACCCGATGGCGCCGGAAGTGCTGGTCTGAACCATTTCAACGAACAATGCAAGGTACGACAATGATTGAAGCAATGGAGAGCGCGCTGTGAGCGGCGTATGCGGATGGATCGGTTATGGCGCCAGCGCCGCCGACAATGGCGCGCTGATTGAAGCGATGGCCGCGCCGCTGGTGCGTTTCGATGGCGCACCGGTACAGGCGCTGCACGGCCGCAAGAGTGCGGCCGCAGTGGCGGCCGGCGCCGGCAGCGTCCATGTGTACCAGCGCGATGGCCTGATGGTGGCGCTGTGGGGCGACGTCCGCCTGACCGACGCGGTACTGGCGCAGCAGGCCGGCGCTGAAGGCTTGGGCAAGACCGTGGCCGACGCCTGGCGGCGCGATCCCGACGCGGTGTGCGCGCAGCTGAGCGGCGCGTTTGCGCTTTGCATCGTCGACGACAACGCCGGCGAAGCCATGCTGGCGATCGACCGCATGGGCACTCACCCGGTGAGCTACCGCCTGGACGGCGAGGCGCTGCTGTTCGCCAGTTCCGCCGATGCGCTGCTGCGCCATCCGCTGGCGCGCGGGGAGATCGATCCGCAGGCGGTCTACAACTACGTCTACTTCCACATGATTCCGGCGCCGCGGGCGATTTATCGCGGCCAGGAGCGCCTGCTGCCGGGCGAATGCCTGCGCTACAGCAAGGGCCGGATCAGCAAGCGCCAGTACTGGAAAATGACCTTCGATGAACGGGCCGACCGTCCGTTCGAGGAACTGCGCGATGAATTCCGTGACGTGCTCCGAAGCAGCGTGCGCGAAGCGGCCGGCGCCAGCCGGGTCGGCGCCTTCCTGTCCGGCGGCACCGACAGCTCGACCATCGCCGGCATCCTGACCGAAGTGGCCGGTCGCCCGGCCGACACCTATTCGATCGGCTTTGCCGCCGAAGGCTACGACGAGACCGGCTACGCCCGCATCGCCCAGCGCCATTTCGGCACCAACCACCACGAGTACTACGTCACGCCGGACGACGTGGTCGCCGCGATCCCGCAGATCGCCGCGGTGTTCGACCAGCCTTTCGGCAACGCCTCGGCGGTGCCGGCGTTCTACTGCTCGCGCCTGGCGCGCGCCGACGGCATCACCCGCATGCTGGGCGGCGACGGCGGCGACGAACTGTTCGGCGGCAACGAGCGCTACGCCAAGCAGCACGTGTTCGCCCGCTACGACAAGGTGCCGGGCCTGCTGCGCAAGGCGCTGCTCGAGCCGGCCATCTTCAATTTCCCCGGCGGCGACCGCATCGGCCTGATGCGCAAGGCACGCAGCTATATCGAGCAGGCGTCGGTGCCGATGCCGGCGCGGCTCGAGACGTACAACCTGCTGGGCCGTTACGGGCCCTCGCAAGTGTTTACCGCCGACTTCCTGGCCGGCGCCGACGTCAATGATCCGCTGGCCAGCCTGCGCGCGACGTATGGCCAGCAGGAGGCGGTCAGCCTGATCAACCGGATGCTGGCGCTGGACATGAAGATCACGCTGGCCGACAACGACCTGCCGAAAGTGGTGAAGGCGTGCGAACTGGCGGGCGTGGAGACGGCGTTCCCGTTCCTGTCAGACCAGATGGTCGCCTTTTCGTCGCAGCTGACGGCCAAGCAAAAGCTCAACGGCACCAAGCTGCGCTACTTCTTCAAGGAAGCGTTGCGCGGCTTCCTGCCAGATGAAATTATCACCAAGCAGAAGCACGGATTCGGATTGCCGTTCGGCGTGTGGCTGACCCAGGAACCTGGCCTGAAGCAGCTGTCGCTCGACAGCCTCTCCGACCTGAAGAAGCGCAACATCGTGCGCCCCGAGTTCATTGACTCCTTGTTCAGCCAGCACCTGCAGGAGCACGCCGGCTATCACGGCACCATGGTGTGGGTGCTGATGATGCTGGAACAGTGGTTCAAGCAGCGCGAGTAAACCCGAATTTTGGGCCTCAAGGTAAGCCAAGCGGCTCAGAAATTCGAATCGGCGAAGCCGATTCGCTGAGTCAATCGATGTGGATAAAAGGACGATTTTCCCTTGCTGCTTTTACTAGCAACAAGAGTGGTTGATAAAGCCACTTGCGTTTATTGCGTATTGTCTTCGACACCAATGCCAACAACAAAAGCAATCGGTTCGATACACTCAGGTACTTGAGAGCCGCCAGAACCGTACGCAGGTCTCCAAATGTGAACACGTCACCTTCTCGGTCAAGGCGCCTATGGACTTGCCGAGGCACTTTTGGAAATCCGATAGGAATATTTCTCGTCCCCTCGAAATCTAAATATTGGGGATAAAAACGGCGCAAACATTCCTCCTGAAAAAACAGCTGATACTTATCTCCCGGGTGATAAGTGAGTGCTGCGCGAACGAAACCCATATCGTAGTAAGGAAACACCGGAAGCTGACCAGGAGGATGCATCATTGTGATGCAGGTACTGATACCGCGACGCGTGCGCGCCTGCAAATATAGAATTTCTGAGCGAGCCAGCGTTGGTGCTAGGGACGTGATCTTGCTCTCGTAAAACGCACGATATTCACTCACATTAGGAAATAGCGACGATAAATTTCTAAAAAACTTTGGATTTGAGCGTTCATCGACGAGGATTCGCAGATCCTTTTCAGGCGTTTCATGCAATCCTGAGAATTCATAACCATGGTTGCCGAGGGCGTCGCCAGCGAGTCCGTCGAAAATTAGGGAGGGTGGTTGATCGGCAAACCAATCCATTAGCGGCATCGCCCAAGTATGCATGAACGTCTCGGTGCCGACGAGGCCTAGTCGTTTTTGACTGTAATCAATGGCTTTTTGACCGACGGCGGCTTCAAGTGTCGTGCACGGCACGCCGAACGCGCTGGCGATTTTTGGAGCGCACGGTAGATCAAGATCGTACCATCCCCCCATTTTCCAATGAAAAGTCTGGCACGTGATAGCGTTGAATTCTATCGAGTTGGCGTGCAAACATGCAAAAAAACGGCGGGAATCATATCCGCTCGAAAATGGTAATGTTATTGGCCCTGGTCGTAGTTTGAGACATTTTTGAATCGCCTCGGACGTTGCGGATTCGATAGCAACATACGTGGAGTCGTCGACGCGGGCGGACGCATCAGGCAGCGATCGGATGTCGAACCAGCACTTGAAATGGGCATCATTCCTGCCAATCACCGCCTCAGTGCCTGGGGGAAATCGCTTTATTTCTTGATAGAAACCGTCATCCCCAACCGGACAGCCCGTTTGTAACAAAGTGATCCACGTGTATAGATTAGGTGAATCCCCCGCAAGATGTAGCAATGTCGCATGGGACGAAAACAAGTAACTCTCGCCGATTTTTCGATAGAAAAAAGGTGCTACACCCAGCGCATCAGTCCGCACGACGGCACAATCTGTCATCGGATCGATGCGAATATAGGAAAATACGCCGTTACATAACCCAGCAGAATCGAGTAGTTTGAATTGGTCTTGCCCTTCGGTGTAGGAATGCACGCATACATCGCTATCGTAACCTCGAAACAGAATGTGTTCGCTCCCACATTTGTTCATCAGGCCCCGACCGCCTTCCTTAGACCTTGAAGTAACGCTCCAAAACCGTGCATCTGATATTACTTCTAGGTCATCCGGAATTGGCCCGATTACGCCAAACGGTTCGTCGGGAAATAGGCAGGCAACGAAGAATTCTACATTGAAAAATTTTTCGGAAATTGCCTGGAGATCGGTTTTCAATTTTTTCCTGCTAGAGTAATCGCGCTGGTCGGGGCGCGATGTATTAATTGAGTAATATTGCAGCGGTCGATCCGTCACGAAAATGGGTACCCGAGGTGCTTCCTTTCGAATACCTCGCACACAAGTTGCCGATTTCGCGCGGTGGCCGCTGCCTGCTGGGTTGCGCAGTCACTTAAGCCCGAAAAGTTACGTGCCTAGCATTTCCTTGCGCAGGAACGCCTCGAACATCAGCACCGACCAGATCGGCCCGCTGTAGTCGCGCCGCCCCGATTGGTGCTGCTCGACCAGTTCCGCTAAGAACTGCTGGTTGAATATGCCCGTTTCAGCGAGTAGGGGGCCGAGTAGCGACTCGCGCACGCGCTGGCGCAGCGGGCCGCGGAACCAGCTGGCCAGCGGCACGGCGAAGCCCATTTTCTTGCGGTACAGGATGTCCTCGGTCAGATAGGGCTCGAGCGCCTTCTTGAAGACATACTTCCCTTCGCTGCCGCGCAGCTTCATGTCGGGCGGCAGGCCGGAGATCCACTCGACCAGCTTGTGGTCCAGCAACGGCACCCGCACTTCGAGCGCGTGAGCCATGCTGGCGCGGTCGACCTTGGTCAGGATGTCGCCCGGCAGGTAAGTCTTCATGTCCAGGTACTGGATCATCGACAAAGGATCGTCGGTCGGCGAGTTTGCTGCATGGCCCCGCATTACCTCAATCGCGCCATAGCCTTGCAGCTCGCGCCGGAACTTGTCCGAGAACAGGCGCGCGCGCATCGCGTCGGACATCAGAGAGACGCCATGGAAGTAGCCCTCGACCAAGTCGCGCGAAAGTGCCTCGAAGGTTGTCTTCGCGCGGAAGATACGCGGCGCCCAGTCGGCCTTCGGATAGTATTTGCCGAGCGGCCCGAATACCAGCTTGCGCAGCGACGGCGGCACTTTCGAGCGCACGCTGTCCTCGGCCATCGCGTAGCGGTAGCGCCGGTAGCCGGCCAGGTTCTCGTCGCCGCCGTCGCCCGACAGCGCTACCGTCACGCGCTTCCTGGCCAGCTGGCACACGCGGTAGGTCGGAATCGCCGAACTGTCGGCGTACGGTTCGTCATACAGGTCGGCCAGGGTGTCGAGCAGCGCGTAGTCGTCGGTGTCAACCGTCTCGGTGTGGTGCTCGGTCTTGTACTGGCGCGCGACCTGGGCGGCGTATTCGGATTCGTCGAACGATTTTTCGTTGAAGGCGATCGAGCAGGTGTTGACCGGATCCTTCATGAGACCGGCCATCATCGCCACGATCGCGCTCGAATCGACGCCGCCCGACAGGAAGGCGCCCAGCGGCACTTCGGCCTTCAGGCGGATTTTCACCGCTTCGCGCAGGCGCACGATCAGCTCGCCCTCGGCATCCTTCTCGGTCATCTTTTCGTGCGGCTTGAACGGCGCGTCCCAAAACTGCTTCGGCTCGGGTAGCGGCTGGCCGATCCGTACCGTCAGCGCGAATCCGGGCGAGAGCTTTTTCGCTCCGGCGTAAATTGTCTTCGGTTCCGGAACGTAACCGAAGGCGAAGTAGTCCTCGATGGCGGTCGGGTCGATCGCGCGCGGAAGGTCCGGGTGGGCGCGCAGCGACTTCAGCTCGGAGCCGAAGATGAACATCCCGTCCGGCAGCAGCGCGTAGTAGAACGGCTTGACGCCGAGGCGGTCGCGCGCCATGAACATGGTCTGCTTCTGGCGGTCCCACACGCAGATCGCGAACATGCCGCGCAGCTTGTGCACGCAGTCCTCGCCCCAGGCTTCCCACGCATGCACGATGGTTTCGGTGTCGCTCTTAGTACGGAACACGTAGCCGAGCTGCTGCAGTTCTTCGGTCAGCTCCGGGTAATTGTAGATCTCGCCGTTGAACACCACGCCGACGTCGCCGGCGGCGTTGAACATCGGCTGCTGGCCGCTGGCGATGTCGATCACCGACAGGCGGCGGTGGCCGAAGCCCACGCCCGGCTCGGTGTAGATGTCGCCTTCGTCAGGACCGCGGTGGTGCTGGGTTTCATTCATCTGCTTGAGCAGTTCCGGATCGATAGCGCGGACGCCGCGCATGTCGAAGATTCCTACGATTCCACACATGATTTAGCTTGCTTTCTGAATTTAGTTTTACGCTCACACAGGGTGTCGTACAGGGATTCATACGCGGCGACCATTGCCGCCATGTTGTATTTAAGGTGCACGCGGTCGCGGCCCGCATTGCCGTGTGCGCGACCCATTGCCGGTTCAGTCACGTAGCGTGCCAGCGCCGCGGCCATGGCGGCCGGGTCCGACGGCGGCACCAGCAGGCCCGTGACGCCGTCGTCGATCACTTCCGGGATGCCGCCGACTCGGGTACCGACCACAGGCAAGCCGGTGGCCATCGCCTCCAGCACTGAGCCGGGGGTGCCTTCCGCAATCGATGACATGGCAAAAATATCGAGACCGCGCAAGATGTCGGCGACGTCCATGCGCGAACCCGGCAGCCATAGGGCGTCCGCAAGCCCAGCGGCGGCAGCCTTCTCGCGCAGGGCAGGCAGCAGCGGGCCAGTGCCAATGATGACCAGGCGCAACTTGTCGGCTAATTGGGGCAGGCTTGCTCGCAAAAGGATGAAGGCGTCGATCAGGCCGGCGTGGTCCTTCACAAGTTGAACGCGCCCGACCGTGCCGATGACAATGCAGTCGGGCCCGAACGGGATGACGGAATTGGCCTGACGCTCGGAGCGCGGTTGGAACTTCTCAGCATCGATGCCATTGGACAGCAGGATACTCTTGTGTGCGGGAACGCCGATGACGTTGCGGTTCCAGGCCACTAAGTCCGCCGAATTGGCGTAACAGCAATCGTAGAATGGCAGCATCATCCTGCGTAGAAAGTTGTGCTTACGGCTGCTGCCATCCGGGTCATCTGCATCGCGGCCGTGGGCGCCGTTGATGCGTACCGGCACCCCCGCTAGCAACGCAGTCGGTGCGTATTCAATCGCTGACAGGTTGTAGGTATGGAGGATGGCCGGCTTCAGTTCGCGCAACAGCTTCCAGAGATCCAAGTGCAGCCCGAGCGCCGGCCCTGGCTGCTTGTTCAGCGCAAAAATTTTTACTCCTGGCCGGGTGATTTTCTTGGAGAAGTCGGTGTACTTGGTGAGCGCGATCACTGCATGCTGGTATTTGTCAGCCGGCATGCGATTGATGCGTTCGATCATCAGGCTCTCTAGCCCGCCGAAATCCAGAATATAGGTCAGGTGCACGATCAATGGAATCTGGCTCATCGGGTCTTGTCCCATCCGCGCGTGCGCGCCGCTAGGGCAAACCTGTCGAATGCCCAGTTGACGCCTATTCGCTTGATGTTAAATGGGTCCATGTCCAGGCCGTTCTGGCCACCATACGCCGAGAAGCAGGCGCGGTATCCCAGCATCTTCATCATGTCCAGCTTGGCGTCGTTTATGTTGTGCTTGCGGCCGTAGGGGAAGGCGATGAATACATCTTCCTGGTCAAGTTGAGTACGGATATCGTTAAGCGAACCTTGCAGTTCCTGAAAGGCGAGATCGTCGCTTATCTCGGCCAGATTGACGTGATTTCTAGTATGGCTTCCGAAGTGGAAACCCCACCGGTGCATGGTCTGCACCTGCGCCCAGTTCATATTGTCCAGCCCAAAACCAAGTGCGCGCAAATCATGGTCGAACGGCTTGTTTTCGCGGATCATATCGGTGCTAATAAAGAAAGTGCAGGGTATCTGGTGTTTCATTAAGATCGGGGCGGCATTTTCGAAGTTATCGAGATATCCATCGTCGAAAGAAACCGCCAGTACAGGTTTGGAAGCGTTGCGCGGGATGTCGTTCTCCACCACCTGCTTGAGCGAGACAACTTGGTAATGTTTAGAAATATAAGCCATGTGCTGATCGAAGCGCTCGATGCCGATTGTCACGTTGTCGCGGAACTCGTCGCTGACGCGGTGATACAGCAGGATGATCACCCTTTGCCGTCCAGTCAAACCGTGCCAGTAATTGACGACCGGCCTCAGCAAAGTGCCATAGCCGAAAAAGACCGTGCGTTTGAGAGCTTTTTTCAGCATGCTGCTCTCGGAGGGCTCCGCGGCCTCCAGTCTGCGCGTCAGCTCGGCGGCGGCGCGTAAGGTCGGGCGTGTGTTGGTTGTTCCACCGGCCACCTGCGGAGTGAACGTGGCGGAACCGTTCAACACCTGTGCGACCGCTTCGCAGACAAGCTCGACACCGAGTCGGTGCAGTTTGAGTTGCACCCCGCCCACAGTGGAGAAGCGATCGACTGGAACGGCGCCTTCGACAATGATGGCGCCGGTGTCCAGCCCGGCTTCGACTGTGTGGACGGTGCAGCCCACCGACGATTCACCCCGTTGCAGTTCCCAGAACGCCGCAGGCATGCCGCGGTAGTAAGGCAAACGCCCCTTGTGCAAGTTGATGGTTCCGAGTCGAGGTAGAGAAAATAACGCTCCCTTAAGAATCGGCGCACCTAGCGCAATCCCCAACGTGGCGTCAAGCGCGCGAACGAACGCGCATGCCTCAGGGCCGTTGATCGACTCGAATCGCCGCAACGTGATCTTAGGGTGATGCTCCAAGGCATCTTGGTCGTACATCTGACCCGGGCGGTCAGCGCTGGGGGGGGGGCGGCGGAGCGCCTTGTCGGCGAATATCCCGGTGATTTCGCCAAGCTGATAGGGAATCCAGCGCCATCCGTGTCGCTTGATGTTACGCAGCTGATTTGAGCAAAGCTTCGCAATGCGTTTGGCAGGGGCATGCACCATGATTGTGATATGTGCATCGGGAAACTTGTTCGCCAGCCGCACGACATTCCAGCGGACGTTGAAGTCGAGCCCGGTGGTAAAGACGACGAGTTGAGTTTCCATTGGGTTGGCGCCTAAAAAATAGTTAACGCGCTCGGGTCGAGGCAAGCGCCGCTTCCACAGGTGCTATGTTGGCATTCAGAAAGGCGCGCAGCGCGGCGCGTGCTTCGTCGGGATGCTCGGCGAACGGCGCTGACAGCATGACGGTGGCGCCGTCGTCGGGACGCAGGCGCAGCTTGGCGCTGGCCTGCCACAGCTTGGCGGCATAATCGTTGGCGGTCGCGCGCTGGTCGATCCAGTTCCAATGCCACACGAGAATTGTCCCTTGCGGGCCGGTAAGTCGGGATTCGCGCAGGGTGAACGGCTTGCCACCGATGGTCTCCACGCGGCCGGCCGTCGCAGTCTGATGCCAAGGATCATGCTCGGCGGTGAGGCGGTTCACTGAGCTGATCAGTGTTTTATCGGGCCGCTGGTTGCGGTAATACAGCAAGGTCAGTGCGACCGGCTTCCCGGCGCTGCGGTAGACGCCATCGAAGCGCGCATCCGGCGCCATGTAGGCCGGGGTCCAGCTGGAGAACGCCGGTACCGGTTCCCAGGCGACTGCGACAGGTGCCAGCTGAACCGGTTTCGGGTTATGGCTGGCACTGACCATGTAGGCGCCGAGCGCGGGCCATACGGCCAACAGCGCCAGCACGGCCGCGGTCATCGGCAACAGCGCGGCCGCGCCGCGCCGCGGGCCCTCCGCTGGCGGCACGGGCGCTGGCGCCGATATCGGACCGTCGTCGCGCCAGATGTTGCCGATCCAGAACATCAGGAACATCACGAGGCCGAAGAATAGCCAACCGTAGATCAGATGATCGACACCAACGGCCAGCTTCATGCCGCTCAGGTGGCCGATCATCACGATCATGTAGGCACGCAGGCCATTAGCGATGATCGGCACCAGCACTGCGGCTGCCATGAAGGCGGCGCGTCGCTTGAACGAGCGGAAGGTCAGGTAGGCGTACAGCATGCCCAGGGTGACAGATGAAATCAGGTAACGCACGCCGCTGCACGCTTCGACTACCGACCAGCTTCCGCTGGGGATCTCGAACATGGTGCCGTTGCGCAGCACCGGTATGCCGGTCAGCTGCAGCGCGCGCACGGTGAAATCGGCGGTAAACGAAATAAGGGGGGCGATGAAGATTTCGCCGAACGGTACGGCGGCGAGCACAAACAGCAGCGGGAAGGCAAGCGAAGTGGCCAGCCGCCGGCCGAACAGAGACCAAGCGGTCAGGGGCAGCATTGCGGCCAGCATATAGTGCTGGACCACGTTCACGTCAGCCATGCTGCCCAGCAGCCAGCCGGCGCCGGCCAGCGCCAGCGGAACCAGCGCCGGCCACCACGGCGTTGGCGGATACGCGCCGAAGTTGGCGCGGCGGCGCCAGATCAGCCACAGGCTGATCGGCAGGATGATGTAGCCGTGTGCGAAGGTCTCGGAGCTGTTCCAGATGTCGACGATCGATTTGGCGGTGCCAAAGTACAGGACCAACGGCGCCAGCATCGTCAGCACAATCAGCGCAACAGCGGCGCGGTCCAGGCGCGCCGGCGCGGCGCGTACCAAGTCAGGTGGGGGAGTCAGATGCATTCGAGCCTCGCTTCAATGCGGGCCAGGTTGCTTGGCCAGCTGTACCGCTGTTCTACCGTGGCGCGCGCGGCCTTGCCCAGTGCGCTGCCGTCCTTGTCCAGCAATGCCGATATCTGATCGACGAAAGCCGCGGCGTCGGCCGCCAGCAGCAGGTCGGCGCCCGGTTCGGCCTCGATGCCTTCGAGCGCCTGCGGCGACACCACCACCGGGGTGGCCATCGCCATCGCTTCGAGCACCTTGTTCTGAATGCCGCGCGCGATGCGCAGCGGCGCCACCGCCACCGCGCCGTGCGCGATGTAGGGACGCACGTCCGGCACCGTGCCGGTCACCACCACGCCCGGCAGCTGGCCCAGCGCCTGCACCGCGCCAGAGGGACGCGCGCCGACGATGTAGAAGCGCGCGTCGTCATAGCGCGCGCGCAGCTGCGGGAACACTTCGGCGGCGAACCACTGCACCGCGTCGATGTTGGGCCAGTAGTCCATCGCGCCGGTAAACACGATCGCGCGCTCGCCGGCCGCGTACGGGCTGGCATAGTCGCGCGCCGGCGAAAAATAATCGGTGTCGACGCCATTGTTGAAGAAGCCGATCCTGGCCGACGACTCGGGCGCCAGTTGCTTGAACAGGTCGGCCTCGGGCTGCGAGACGAACAGCGAGGCGTCGCATTCGCGCGCCACCTTGCGCTCGTAGGCGAGCAGCTGGCGCGCCTCGTGCCGGTATAGCGCGCTCATCGGCCAGGATTTCTTCTCGGCGTACTGGCGCCACTTGTCCGAATCGACGTCGCAGAAGTCGACCACCCGGCGCGCCTGCGGCCAGCCATCGGCGTACTGCGCCATCTGCGACGAGAACACCACGATGCGCTTGACGTCGTGCTCGCGCATGGCGCGCGCGGTCCAGGCGCGCATGCCGGCGTCGCGGTAGTAGTCGAGCGAGAGCGAACGGTTGGCCAGCAGCGCGCCGAGGCTGCGCAGCCGCGCCAGCTTCGGGTTCAGCGGCGCGAAATGGCTGCTCGCGCACAGCGCCTGCACGGTCGGCACGTGCTGCCAGTCGTCGGCGTCGTCGACGAAGGTGCCCAGGTGGACGCGGTAGTGCTGCGCCAGGTGCTTGAGCAGGTGGTAGGAGCGGATCTTGTCGCCCTTGTTGGGCGGGTACGGCATCCGATGGATCAGCAGTAGGAGATCTTCCACGTCGTTCAACCCAGGCTTCTGACGATGTGCGGACCGATCAGGTTGGCCAGCGGCAGCGGCAGCTTCTTCCACATCTTGATGAACAGCTGGTACTTGGGGTTCAGCGGATTGTTGTCCGGCAGCGCGCTGGCCGCGTACAGCTTGTATTCGTAGGGCAGGTGCTGGGCGGTGAAGCCCCAGTTCTTCTTGAAGTCGTAGGCGCCGGTGCCGAGCTTGCTGCGGCCGAAGTCGAACAGGCGGGCGCCGCGCGCGGCCGCGGCCTGCATCAGGTTCCAGTACATGAAGTCGTTGCCGCCGACGTCGCGCGCGATCGGCATGCCGCCGCCGTAGTAGGGCACCACCTCGTCGCGCCAGTAGAAACTGAGCACCGCGGCGACCAGCACGCCGTTCTGGGTGATGACGCGCACTTCGCATTCGTCGCCGAAGGTTTCCTTGAGCAGGGCGAAATACTTCTTCGGGAACACGGGAGTGCCGAGCCGGTGCACGCTGCTGGCGTAGGCGGTAAACATGCGGTCGACGTTGTCGTCGACTTCGCCCACCAGGCCCAGCTTGATCCCCTTGCGCACCATCGCGCGCTGCTTGCGCGGGATCGCGTTGAGGTTTTCCTCGTCGTCGCCGGAGATGGCCTTGCGGAACGTGACGTACAGCTCCTTGGTGTGCCAGGCGGCGTCGCCGGGATGGGCCGCGGCCATGTTGCGGTATTCGAGGTGGCCGACGCCAAGCTCGCGCGCCAGCTTGTCGGCGGCGCCGTCGAGCAGCACGCGCGCCTGATCGGACAAGGCGGCCACGCCGCCGTACACGCAGAACTGCATCGCGCCCAGCGAGTGGCCGAACAGCGCGCTCTTGATTTCGCACAGCGGCAGCACGCCGACGATCTGGCCGTCCTGCTCGGCGTAGTAGAACCAGGTCTTGAGCCTGAACGACTGCTCGATCACGCGCTGCCAACCGGACAGGTGGAAGAAGGTGGCGTCCGGGCAGGCGCGGACGAAGGCGTCCCAGCGCGCATGGTCGTGCGGCGCCATCAGCTTGACGGCGAGGGGCGCGGCGGCGACTGCCGGCGCGATGTCGGTTGCTGCTACCATCGAATTCATTGGGTACCCAGGAAAATGCGGTCCATCCGGTCCCATTCGAAATCGCGCGCCAGGGCGCGGATGCGTCCTTCCATGCGTTCGAGGTTGACGTAGTGGCGAAAGCGGCTCTTGGCGTCGACGCCTTCCGGGCGCGGCTGGCCGGGATCGAGTTCCCACGGATGGAAGTAAAAAATGGCGGGCTGGCCGTCGGCCTGGTTCACCCGGTTCATCATCCAGCGCGACAGCGCGTAGGGCAGCAGGCGGAAATAGCCGCCGCCGCCGGCCGGCAGGTTGCGTTCCATGATGCGCACGGTGGTCACCGGCACTTCCAGCAGGCCGTCCGGGCCGTTCGGATAGAACGCGAAGCGCGGCGCGTCGGGCATGCCGTAGTGGTCATGCTTGATCGGGTAGATCGACGAGCTGTAGTCGTAACCGGCTTGCTTGAGCGCGTCGAGCGCCCACAGGTTGGCCGTGCCAATCGAAAAGCTCGGTGCGCGGTAGCCGCGCACGCGCACGCCGCCGATGTCTTCCAGCAGCGCCTTGGCGCGCACGATGTCGTCGGTGAATTCCGCGCGGTCCTGGTCGGACGCGCGCTGGTGGCCGTAGCCGTGGCTGGCCAGCTCGTGGCCGCCGTCGACGATGCGGCGCACCAGCTGCGGATAGCGCTCGGCGATCCAGCCCAGCGTGAAGAAGGTGCCGTGCACGCCGTTGTCGGCCATCAGCGCCAGGATGCGGTCGATGTTCGCTTCTACGCGGCACTCGCGCTCCGGCCAGCTGGCGCGGTCGATGTGCGGCGCGAACGCCGACACCTGGAAGTAGTCCTCGACGTCGCAGGTCATCGCATTGCGGATGGCCGCGCCGGCCGGGCGCGCCGGCAGTTCATGCATCATCATTGTTCGCGCGTCTCGTGCTGTTGGGCGTTGTTGGCCGGCGGCGCGGTGGCGACGATTTTCTTCAGGATCGACAGCACCGAGACGATCGACTTCTCGAGGCGCACCATGCGCTCGTCCATCTGGCCGCCGCTGCCCGGCGTTTCGGCCGCCATCGGCTCGGCCGCTTCGTTCGCCGCGGCCTGCTCGGCGCCCGGCGGCAGCTGGAATTCCTCGTCGATGTCGCGAATCACGGTCTGCACGTCCGCTTCGGTAAACGCGTGCATCTCTTCCAGGTAGCCCATCAGCAGCAGGCGGTCGCACAGGGTGTTGACCTTGCGCGGGATGCCGCCGGTGTACTCGAAGATCGCGCCGTAGGCGCCCAGCGAGAACGCCGGATCGCCGTTCCAGCCGACGGTGGCCAGGCGGTGCTCGATGTAGGCCTGGGTCTCGGCCGCGTCCATCGGCCCCAGGTGGTAGCTGGCGATCACGCGCTGGCGCAATTGCAGCATGCTGGCGCTGTGCAGCGTGGTGCGAAATTCCGGCTGGCCCAGCAAAAAGGTCTGCAGCAGCGACTTCTCGTCGGTCTGGAAGTTCGACAGCATGCGCAGTTCCTCGACCGTGCGGGCGGTCAGGTTCTGGGCCTCGTCGACCACCAGCAGCGCGCGCTTGCCCTGCTGGTCGGCGCTGCGCAGGAACTGCTCGAGCCGGGTCAGGAGGTCGGGCTTGCTGACGTTCTCGTAGGGCAGGCCGAAGGCCGACACCACCATGCGCAGGGTGTCGTCCGAATCGAGATTGGTGTTGACGATGTGGGCGGCGATGATCTGCTCGGACGGCAGGTTGTTGAGCAGGTTGCGCACCAGCGTGGTCTTGCCGGCGCCGACTTCGCCGGTGATGACGATGAAGCCCTCGCCCTGCGACAGCCCGTAATCGAGGTAGGCCATGGCGCGCTTGTGGCCCTTGCTGCCATAGAAGAAGTGCGGATCGGGCCGCAGGCGGAACGGTTTGGCGCTCAGGCCGTAATAAGTTTCATACATCGCTGGTTCGACTCCGCTATGGCATGAATGAGAGGGACGCGCTGACTGCGTTCTCGTGGTAGGTCGAGGCGCCGATGCCGCCGGCGTTGCCCTGGTTGCGCCGCAGTTCGACGCTGGCCTTGATCTTGCGCCGCAGCTGGGTGCTGGCGATCACGCTGGCCTGGGTTACGTTGTTGGTGAAGCCGCCGGTCAGCGATTCGGTGCGGTTGCGCGCCAGCGTCACCGTCACGCCGCTGCGCGAGGTGATGCGGTAGTTCAGCGCGGCGGTGGCGCCGACCTGGCGGGTGCTGTCGTTCAGGCCGGCCAGGCGATCGCCCAGCAGCACCTGGTCGACCGTCGACGGCGTCAGCGCGGTGCGGCGCACGCCGTTGACCGAAATGAGCGCGGTGCTGCGCGCGCTGTTGAAGGCGGTCGACAGCAGCAGCTGCTTTTGCAGCACGAAGCGGTTGCTCAGGTAGTTGTAGCTGCCGTCTGGCTGGGTCGGCGACAGGCCGTTGGCGCGCATGTAGGCCTCGACCGCCTGGCGCCGCGCGTCCGGATCGGGAATGTCGGCGATGAACAGGCGGTCCAGCACTGTGGCGGTCTCGATGAATTTCGGGATCAGCAGCTGCGAGCGGGTGTTGGTGACGGCGTCGTTGTAGGTGGCGACCCACACCGTGCGGCGGCTGCGGTGGGTGGCGTTGAGCGAATAGCTGTTGCCGTAGTAGCGCCGGCCGCCGCTGGCGTCGATGCTGGTGCGCGACGACGGCGTCCAGGTGAAGCCGGCCGCATAGCTGCGGCCCTTGTTCGGCGTGCCTTCGGCGTCGAAGCTGTAGCTGTCGTAGCCGCCGCTCAGGTTGAACTTGAAGCGCTCGCTGCTGCGCAGCGACACCGTGGCGGAGAGGTTTTCCTCGCGCGTCCTGGTCTGGTTGCCCTGGCTGAATTCGACGTCCTGGCGGTAAGCGCGCAGGTTCCAGCCGAGGCGGCGCTGGCCGTCGCTGGTGGTGCCGGCCGACAGCGCCAGCGAGTCGCCATGGCTGTCGCCGAAGCCGTTGGCCGGCGAGCTGACCACATCGTGGGTGTAGCGCAGTTCGCTCACGGCGCTGCGGCCGAAGCGGTGGGTCAGGTACGGGCTGATGCTCCAGGTGCGGATCTTCGCGCGGTTGGCGCTGGAGTAGCCGTTGGTGTTGGCCGGCGGCGCGAACGGCGACAGGCTTTGCTGGCCGATCATGGCGTTGGCGTCGACGTACAGCAGGTCGCTCACCAGGCGCGCCTTGCCGTTGCCCTGGAAATTGAGCTGCGACTGGTTGGTGTCGTCGATGCGGTCGCCCGAGAACGCGTACAGGCGCTCGGTGATGACGGCGGACCCTTTCAGGCGCGGGCCGTCGGCGGCGATGCGCAGCGACGGCGCCACTTCGGTGATCCACTGGGGACGCGCCAGGTCGCCCGGCTGCAGGCCCGGATTGGTGGAATAGGTTTCGCGCAGGTCGAGCGTGGGCACGAACTTGATCTCGGCGCGCGCGGACGGCGACATCAGCAGGGCCAGCATCGCCAGCGGCGCGGCCACGGGCAGCGCTGTCGCGCCCATGCGCGGCGCCGTGACGCGTCTAGCCATAGTGATAGTCATACGTTTCTTCGATACCCGGGAATTCGCGCGTCTTGTTGTAGATGATGTTGACGTTGCTGCAGCCCTCCAGCTGGCGCAGCGACTCCTTCACCGCATGCTGGGTAGTGGTTTCGGCTTCGACCACCAGCACGATCTGGCCCATGTGGGTGGCCAGCACGTGCGCTTCGCTGGTCAACAGCAGCGGCGGCGAATCGAAAATCACGATCCGGTCCGGATAGCGGTTGGCGATCTCGTAGACCAGCGACTTCATGGTCTGGCTGGCCAGCAGCTCGGTGGCGCGCGCGGTGCTGGTGCCGGCCGGCAGGATCGACAGGGTGTCGACGTTGGTGCGCAGCATGACGTCGGCGACGTCGATCTTGTCGTCGAGCAGGATGTCCATCAGGCCGCGCTGGGCCGGCAGGCCGAGCGTGCGCAGCACCGACGGGCGCGCCACGTCGGCGTCGATCAGCAGCACGGTGTGGTCCAGCTCCATCGCGATGCTCATCGCCAGGTTGATCGCGCAATAGGTCTTGCCTTCGCCCGGCAGCGAGCTGGTGATCATGATCAGGTTGGCCGGCGGGGTGTCGGGCGAACGCTCGGCGAACGCGCGCTTGAGCAGCGGGCGCTTGATGATGCGGAAGTCCTCGACCAGCAGGGTGCGCCCGCCAGCGGCGGTGACCATGCCCATGTCGCGCATCCGGTTCAGGTCGAGGTCGACCTTGCGGGTGCTCTGCTTGCGCGGCTTGGCCGGCTCGGCCTCGGCGACCACCACCTGGACTGGCGGTGCGATGACGGGCGCGCTGGCCTGAACGGCCACGGCCTGCGCGGCGGGCGCCTCGGCCGGCGCCACAGCCTGGGCGGCGACCAGCGCGGCGGCAGGCGCAGCGGCCATCGCGGCGACGATGATCGGAGACGGGGTGTCGACGCCGGCGACCGGCGTGGCGGCGACTGCAGCGGGCGCGGCCGCTTCCTTGGTTTGATCAATCCGACTGGCGGCTTTTTCGATAATGCTCACATTTGCTCCCGGGATCGTCGTTTACAGCGCAGGTCGGATCAGAATGGCCGCCATGACCGCCCCGTACGCGCCGAACAGCGCTAATACCGAGGCGCCCATCGCGTACAGGCGGCGCTTGCGTTTGACTTTCTGTTCGGTGGTCCAATTCATGCCGATGGTGCCGAGGATCGGGATGCCCGTCACTTCGCGCAGCGCGGCCTGGCTGAGGAAGGTCGGACGGACCTGGCTCATCAAGAGCGCCACCACCAGGCCGGCCACCAGGGCGGCGACGAACACCAGCGAGAACAGGCGCGGGCGGTTCGGCCCGGCCGGCGTCAGCGGCACGGTCGGCGGGTCGATCACGCGGAACGTCAGCATGTCGGTCGCCGAGCTCAGGTCGCCCGACAGCTTGGCCGCCTCGCGCCGCTCGACCAGCTTCTGGTAGTTGTCGTGATTGACCTGGTAGTCGCGGTTGAGCTGCGCCAGCTGGGCTTCGATTTCCGGCGCCGCGGTGCTTTCGCTGCGCATGCGGCCCATCCGGGCGCTGTACTCGTCGACGCGGGCGCGCAGCGAGGCGACGCGCGCTTCGGCCACTGACAGCGCGACATTCATCTGCTGCAGCATCGGGCTGTAATTGGCGCCGATGTCGCCGCTCGGCTTGCGCTTTTTGGCCTCGGCCTTCTTCTTTTCTTCGAGCTGGGCCAGCAGGCGCTTGCCCGCCAGGATGTCGGGATGCTGCTCGGTGTATTGCAGGCGCAGCGTGTCGAGCTGCTTGTTGAGTGCCTGGATGCGACCGTCGAGTTCGGGATTGGCGTCCGGATCGGCTTCCGCGGTCGAGGTGACCGGGGCCGGGTCGTCGCCGGCGATCTGGCGCTTGATCGCGTTTCGCCCTTGCTCGGCTTCCGACAGTTCCAGTCGTGCGGCACTCAGCAGCTCGGTAGTCTCCATCATCTTGGAGCTGTAGTCGCCGCCCTTGCCCGGCAACATGCCCATGTTGCGGATCTTGAAGTCCTTCATTGCCGCTTCGGCCGCCGCCAGCTTCTCTTCATAGCTCTTGATCTGGTCGTCGATGAACTGGACGGCCTTTTCGGAGTCCTGCTTCTTGCCGCCGAAGCTGCCTTCGACGAAGATCGTCAGCAGCGACTGCACCACGTCCTTGCCCAGCTTCGGATTCGGATTGTTGTAGGTGATCGTGTAGATGTCGTCGCGCTCGGTGCCGATGATCTTGATCTTGTCGATCAGGTCGTCGACGATCTTTTCATGGTCCTTGGCGTTGCTGGCCTTGACGTCCAGGTCGACCATGCGCATGACGCGCTCGACGTTCGGCCGGCTGATCAGCGTGCGGCGCATGAACACCACCTGCTGGTCGAGGTTCGGCAGGGTCGTCATGCCCGACAGCAGCGGCTTGAGGATGCTCTGGGTGTCGACGTAGACCCGGGCCGAGGCCTGGTAGTCGTTGGGCAGCTTGTAGACTACCGCCCAGCCGATCACCGCGACGACCCACGAAATGACGACGGCATACCAGCGGTATTTGCCAATCGCCTTGAGGAAACTCAAAATTACGGCTGTCAGTTCTGCCATCTCGTCAATCTCGGTTGGGGATGCGCGGGTGCGCGCAGGAAATTCAACATATCATCGCTTGTACTGAGAGCAATTGCAATTGCGTAATGGAAAAAGCTCGCCGTACGTGCAATAAAAGCCACGTATTGCGACATCCGGGACAATCATTATTGCTCATTGCTATCGAAACTGCCCACACGCAAGACTGTGACTCTGAGCAAGAACGGGGTTTGCACATTGTATTGTTGCCTCGAAAAAAACGCCACTCTTAATGCATTTGGAACAAAACGTGTTCGGTGCATCATCCTTGAATTCCTTTCGGCATGGTTTTTTTGTCATTCAACATGGCCTGAAACAGTAGCCAATACACCAATAAACTGATGCGCGGGAAGTCGAACAGGCTGTCCAGCAACGACAGCGCGACGAAGGCCGCCAGCGCCGCGCCCAGCGCCGGCGCGTACGGGTCGCCGGCGCGCAGGCGGCGCCACAGCGCCAGCGCCGCGCAGCAGGCAAGGCCGCTGAAGGCGGCCAGCCCGGCCAGGCCCTGCTCGAACGCCAGCTGCACCCAGGTGTTTTCCAGGTGCCACGGCAGGTGGTTGTCGCTGGCAAAGAACCAGCGGTCCATGCCGGCGCCGAAGCCGCCGTTGCGCAGCAGTTCGCGGCCGCCGGCGTCGCGCAGCGACACGTCGTCGATGTCGATGCGGCTGCCTTCGGCCTCGCTGAACAGCGACAGCTTGGCCGGCGCGGCGATGCCATGCTTGGCCGGCGCGCGCGCCGGTCGGATGAACCAGGCGTCGAGCTGGCGCCAGGCGCCGCCAGTATCGCCCACGGGGAAGCGCAGCCAGTTGCAGCGGCGCGAGTACAGCATCCATTTCTCGCACACCGGCACGCTGATCTCGGCGTCGGCATCGGCACTGCGCACGCGCAGGCGCAGCCGGTAGCCGTGCCCGGGCGCGACGTCGGCCAACTGCTCGAGATACAGCGGGGCGCCCGCGGCCAGCGCGACGTAGCGGTTGCCGGCTTCTTCGTGCAGCGCAATGTAGGTCGGCGCAACGCCCTCGTCGCTGCGCTGGAAATAGGTGCGCGGATAGCGTCCCAGCCCCATGCCGGCGAGCCACGCGGCCGGAGTGCGGTCGATCATGCCGAGCGCGTCGACCCAGTGGCCGGCGCGCACCTCCAGGTCGTGCAAGTTGCCGGCGAAGCGGCGCTGCATCGCCACGCCGCTGGCCACGGTCCACGCCAGTGTAAACAGCAATCCCACCAGCACGGCGGCGCGCAGCGCGCGGCGCGGCGCCCGGCGCCGCGGTTGCAGCAGCGGTGCGAGTGCCAGCACCAGCAGCGCCGCCAGCGCGGCCAGGTAGCCGGCGCGCGCATAGGTCACCAGCAACGCGTAGCTGCCGGCGCCGAGCATCGCGAGGCCGGCCAGGCGCTGCGGCCAGCGCCGGCTGCCGAGGGTCCACCAGGCGACGAACGGCAGGGCCAGCGCGAAATACGCCTCGATGCAGGCGCCGCCCGTGTGCATCGCCGAGAACAGCCCGACCACGCGGTAGCCGCTGTCGAAATTGAGCAGGCCAGGGAAGGCGGCGCGCTCCCACATCACCGCCAGCGCGGCCGCCGCCACGCCGAGCCCCATGCCCAGCGCGAATCGGCGTTGCGTTTTTACGACATCGCGCGCCAGCGCGGCGCCCAGCGCCGGCCTTAGCAGCAGCGCCCAGCCCAGTCCTTTGGCCAGGCGCGCGCCGTTCCAGGCACTGTAATAGTTGTTGAACGAATTCAGGCCGGGGGCGTGCCAGGGCCAGGCGCCGATCGCCAGCGCCGCCACGGTGGACAGGCACAGCAGCGCCAGCCAAACGCGCGCGGTGCGGCCGATGCCGGCCTCGGCCGGCGCGCCCGGTCCGCGCCAGGCCAGCACCAGGCCGGTGACGGCCAGCAGGGCGTCGAATTCGTCGAGGTAGAAGCGCCCGGTCCAGGGCGTCAGGTCGAGCACCGGCAGCGCCGCCGGCACCAGCAGCAGCCAGGCGTTGGGCCAGCGCAACAGGATCGCGCCATACGCCAGCAATGCCGCGGCCAGCCACGCCGGCCCCAGCGGATAGGCCGGCACGACGGCGGCGAGCACCAGCGCGCAAGGCAGCGCGCTCAGCGCCGCCCGCGTGCGGGGCAGGCGGGCCGGGTCAGTCCAGGTTGCGATCAAGAACGAGTCACCCAGAAAATCTGTTATGGTTGGCGGGCACGGCAATCTTGCCTGGGCGTGACCGGATGCAACAATGATAGCGTGAAATGCCGGGCCCGCCGACTAACCTTTCTTGTAAACAGACAATGCGACTCGTTCCCGTTTCCCTGCTGCGCGCGCTGGCGCTGCTGGCCGCCTGCTGCGCCGCTGCGGCGCCCCAGGCCGCCGAACTGGCGCGCACCATCGCCACCGTCAAGGGTTCGGTGGTCGGCGTCGGCAGCTACCTGAAGACGCGCAGCCCGGCCACGACCTTCAACGGTACCGGCTTCATCGTCGACGACGGCCTGTCGGTGATCACCAACGCCCACGTGGTGCCGCAGATTCTGGACAGCGAAAACAGGGAGACGCTGGGCGTGGTGATCGCGCGCGGCGACCAGATCGAATTCCGCCCGGCCACCGTGGTCGCGCTCGACCGCGCGCACGACCTGGCGCACCTGCGCATCGGCGGTGCGCCGCTGCCGGCGCTCAAGCTGGGCGACTCCGACGGCGCGGTCGAAGGCCAGGACCTGGCGCTCACCGGCTTCCCGCTGGGCATGGTGCTGGGCCTGCATCCAGCCACCCATCGCGCGACGCTGGCGGCGATCACCCCGATCGTGCTGCCGTCGCTGACCTCGCGCACGCTCGACGCGCGCATGATCGCCCAGCTGCAGAAAGCGCCGTTCCAGATCTTCCAGCTCGACGGCACCGTGTATCCCGGCAACAGCGGCAGCCCGGTGTACGACCCCGCCAGCGGCGTCGTGCTGGGCGTGATCAACATGACGTTCGTGAAGGGGCTCAAGGAGAGCGCGATCACTAGCCCGAGCGGCATTTCCTACGCCATCCCGGTCAAGTACGTCCGTGACCTGTTGCAACGAAAATCGCCGTAAGCAAATATTTGTCGACCACGGCCGCCGTTTCCCCGGTGGCGATGGTATAAAATACATGTCGGCAAAAAATATTTTTATTACAATTCTTTCGCGCCGAAGCAGGTGCACTCAGGCAAACAATTCGGACGGGCGCCCCGCGCGCGCCTTCAAGGGGATATCGACGTGAACAAACTGCAACTGAAATCGATCAAATGGCTGGCCCTGGCGGCCGTGGCGCTGTCGGCGTTGGCGCTGGGCGGCTGCGCCGGTCCGCGCACGGGCGCCGCGCCCGGCCCGGCCCAGGCTACCCCGGACTACCTGATCGGTCCTGGCGACACGGTCAACATCATCGTCTGGCGCAATCCGGAAGTGTCGATGGCGGTGCCGGTGCGCCCTGACGGCAAGATCACCACCCCGCTGGTGGAAGACCTGCCGGCCAGCGGCAAGACCTCGACCGAACTGGCGCGCGACATCGAGAAGTCGCTGGCCAAGTTCATCCAGCAGCCGGTGGTGACGGTGATCGTCACCGGCTTCGTCGGCACCTACGGCGAGCAGATCCGCGTGATCGGCCAGGCCGCCAAGCCGCAGGCGCTGGCTTACCGCCGCGACATGTCGCTGATGGACGTGCTGATCGCCGTCGGCGGCGTCACCGAATTTGCCTCCGGTAACAAGGCGAGCATCCTGCGCAATGTCGACGGCAAGATGGTGAGGCTGCCGGTGCGCCTGAACGACCTGATCAAGGACGGCGACATTTCGGCCAACGTCAACATGCGCCCGGGCGACGTGCTGGTGATCCCGGAAAGCTTCTTCTGACCGGCGGCGCGCTGCGCGCCGCATGTCGAAATTTCTTACAAAACCGGGGCCAAATTCGACACGGCTCCGGCGGGCGCTTATAATGATTTCGTAAGCCCTTGAAGTAAAAGCGATTATTGTTCGTTCCGCACTTGTGGAACAGATATTGCTTACCTTGCTACCAGAGTAGATCTCGAACGAACCTGGCGGGCGCCCTGCGCAAAAAGCGACCAGGAAGGGATGTGGCACCTAATTGAGGAACGACCGTGGCTAATATTGAACACCCAGACGGAGAGGCGGGCATGCCTCCCATGCAAGCTCCCCTGGAAGGGTTGAGCGCCAAGGGCGCGGCGCGCCGGCGGTTCGCGCGCAACGGCGCCGGCGCGTCGGCCGGCGTCATCGCCACCGTGGCCAGCCAGAACGCGATGGCGACGCTGGTCTGCCTGGCGCCGTCGGCCGCGTGTTCCGGAAACATGAGCCACAAGAAGCCGACAGTCGCCTGCGCGGGCGTGTCGCCAGGCTACTGGAAGACCCACCACTACGCCTGGCGCGGCGCGCTGACCAACGGCACGGCCAAGTTCAACCTGACCTTCCCGCTGACCTCGCGCTGCTCGCAGCTGTCGCCGTACAGCTGCTTCGACATCGTCGATCCGGGCATCGTGACCAACGGCGCCGACAAGGACAACGTGGCGATGCACATCATGGCGACCCTGCTCAACGTGCGCTCGAAGCGCATCGGCTTCCTGACCGAGAACCAGGTCCTGGCGATCTGGAATTCCTACGCCGCCACCGGCTACTACACGCCGATCGCCAACACCTCGTGGAACGGCGCGCAGATCGTGGCCTATCTTAAAAGCACCATGGCCTAAGGCCCGGCGGATCCTGCATTGATGTGGTGCCTCACCCCCGGGCAGATGCTGCGCAGCCGCGAATGGCAAGGCGAGCATGTGCTCTACAACGACCTGTCCGGCGATACCCACGTGCTCAACGACAGCGCGCTGTGGCTGCTGCACGCCTTGCGTGAGCGGCCCGCCGACGGCGCCGCGCTGACAGCGGCCATGCGCGCCGAATTCGACGCCGAGGACGGCGAAGTGGGCGAGGCCGACGTCGCCGCCCTGCTGGGCGAGCTGGAAGCGCTGGCGCTGGTCGAAGCGGCCGCATGACCACGCTGGCGGCGCTGTCGCGCGAGGAACTGGGGCGGCGCCTGGCGCACGGCGGCCTGCGCCTGCGCACCGGCGCCTTCACCGCCTGCATTCACAGCGCCATTCCCGCCGTCGCCGACGGTATCGGCCTGCTGTACGGCGACTACCCGCTGGCGGACGGCGCCGACTTCGCCGACTTCCATTTCAGCCTGCAGCCGTCCGGCGGCCTGCGCCGCTGGGTGCGCCGCCAGGTACTGTTCGACAACGACGGCATCGCTCCGTTCAAGCCGCTGCCGATCGCACAGGCCTTCCCGATGTTCGAGTGGGGCCTCAACTCCTGCGTGTCGAGCCGCGCCAACGGCTACCTGATCGTGCACGCAGCAGTGGTCGAAAAGGACGGTTGCGCGGCGATCCTGCCGGCGCCGTCCGGCTCGGGCAAGAGCACGCTGTGCGCGGCGCTGGTCTCGCGCGGCTGGCGCCTGCTGTCGGACGAGCTGGCCCTGCTGCGGCTCGACAGCGGCGAGCTGGCGCCGCTGCCGCGCCCGGTCAGCCTGAAGAACGCCTCGATCGGCATCATGCGCGCGTACGCGCCGCAGGCGGTGTTCAGTCCCGCCGTGCACGACACCCTGAAGGGCAGCGTGGCCCATATGAAGGCGCCGGCCGACAGCGTCGCGCGCGCGCTCGAGCCGGCGCGCCCGGCCTGGATCATCTTCCCGCAATACCAGGCCGGCGCCGCGGCCACGCTGGCGCCGGTGGCGCCGGCCGCCGCCTTCATGCGGCTGGCCGACAACGCCTTCAATTACCACCTGCTCGGCTACCAGGGCTTCGCGGCGCTGGGCCAGCTGGTCGACGCGGCGCCCGCTTTTGCTTTCAGCTACAGTTCGCTGGACGACGCGGTGGCGCTGTTTTCCCGGCTGGCGCCGGGCGCGCCGTGACGCCGGCGCCGCTGCTAGTCCAGGCGCTGCGCGCGCCATCCGCCATGGCCGGCTTCAGCCTGGCCGAGTGGGACCTGATGCTGCGCCAGGCGGCGGTGGCCAACCTGTCCGCCGCGCTGTACTACCTGGCCGAGGAGGCCGGGGTGCTGGACAGCCTGCCGGCGCCCGCGCGCACCCATCTCGACTGGGCCCGCGTCCACGGCGAGCGCCACCGCCAGGCGGTGCGCTTCGAGGTGCGCGAGATCAAACGCGCGCTGGCCGGCCTGGACCTGCCGCTGATCCTGATGAAGGGCGCCGCCTATGCAATGGCGGGCCTGGCGCCGGCGCCGGGACGGCTGTTTTCCGACATCGACATCATGGTGCCGAAGGAGCGTCTGTCCGAAGTGGAGGCGGCGCTGATGATGCACGGCTGGGTGTCGCACCATACCGATGCCTACGACCAGCGCTATTACCGCGAATGGATGCACGAGCTGCCGCCGATGCAGCATGTCAGGCGCGGGAGCCTGATCGACGTCCACCACGCGATCCTTCCTGAAACGGCGCGCGCGCGGCCGGACCCGGACAAGCTGCGCGCCGCCGCGCTGCCGGTGGCGGGCGAAACGGGCCTGCGCGTGTTCGCCCCCGTCGACATGGTGCTTCACAGTGCGGTCCACCTGTTCTGCGACGGCGAATTCGACAAGGGGCTGCGCGATCTGCTCGACATTCACCGCCTGCTGCTCGACTTCGGGCGCGATCCGGCGTTCTGGGCCGCGCTGCCGCGCCGCGCCGAGCAATTGCAGATTGCCCGCCCGCTGTTCTATGCGCTGCGCTACAGCGAGCGGCTGCTGGGCACGCCGGTGCCGGCCGCGCTGCTGGCGGCGCCGCTGGACCGGCCGGCGCCGCCGCTTCTGGCGCTGATGGACGGGCTGTTCGAACGCGCGCTGCTGCCGATGCATGCCAGCTGCAGCGGCCCGCTGTCAGGCGCGGCGCGCTTCCTGCTGTATATCCGCGGCAACTGGCTGCGCATGCCGCCGCTGATGCTGGCCCGGCACCTGGCGCACAAGGCCTTCATTTCGCCGAGGAATGCGGAACCCGACGCGGTCTAGGGCGGGATCTGCTTTTCTTTCCTGATGGCTATGGTACTCTGGCGGTTTAACAGTGAGGCGCGACGCCGCGGGACTATCATGTACGAGCCGCAGGAACTGGACCAGCACTGGGATGCGATCGTGATCGGCACCGGCATGGGCGGCGCCACACTCGGCTACGCACTGGCGCGTGCCGGCCAGCGCGTGCTGTTCTGCGAAAAAGGCACATCGCACCTGAACAATCCGGCCGCGCTGACCGGCCGCTACGCCGAAACCGCATTCAACAACGTAGCGGCGCCGGCGCCGCCGCACCGCGCCGTGCTGGCCGAGGCCGGGCGTTACCCGGACCTGGTGGACGAACGGTCGGAGCGCCGCGCGAGCCGGTTCGTGCCGTTCATCGGCAGCGGCAGCGGCGGTTCGACGGCGCTGTACGGCATGGCGCTGGAACGCTTTTTCCCCGCCGATTTCGCGCCGCGCCGGCAGCATCCCGGCGCCGTCGACGCCAACCTGCCCGAACAGTGGCCGATCTCGTATGCTGAACTGGCGCCGTTCTATGAAGCGGCGGAACGGCTGTACCGCGTACGCGGCAGCGCCGATCCGCTGCGCGGCGAGGCGGCGCCGGGCCATTTCATGGCGCCGCCGGCGCTGACGCCCGCGGCGGCAGAATTGTTCAGTTTTTTCGAGGGCAAAGCGCTCCATCCCTACCGCTTGCCGATGGCCTGCGAATTCGTCGACGGCTGCGCCACCTGCCAGGGTTACCTGTGCGACCGCAAGTGCAAGAACGATGCGGCGCGCATCTGCCTCGAACCGGCACTGGCGCAGCATGGTGCGCGCCTGATGGACCAATGCGAAGTGCTGCGGCTCGAGGCGAGCGGCGCCGCGGTGACGGCGCTCGAGTGTACGTGGCGCGGACGCGCGGTGACGCTGCGCGGCAAGCGCATCATCCTGGCCGCGGGCGCGCTCGAGACGCCGCGCCTGCTGCTGCGATCGGCGTCGGACACATGGCCGGACGGCCTGGCCAACGCTTCCGGCATGGTCGGGCGCAACCTGATGCGCCATCATATCGACCTCTACCTGGTGGTGCCGAAAACGCCGGGCGGATTCGACAACCGCCACAAGGAATTTGCCTTCAACGATTTCTATCAGGCGAATGGCGCCAAGCTGGGATCGGTGCAGTCGTTCGGCCGCCTTCCGCCGGCGCCGGTGCTGGCGGCCTCGATGGCCGATGACTTGCGCCAGGGACCGCTGCCATGGACGGCGCCGCTGTTCAACGCCGCCGGGCCGCTGGTCCAGCCCTTCCTGAAACAACTGGTCGAGCAGCGCATGATCCTGGCCAGCACGCTCGAGGATTTGCCGTATGCCGAAAACCGCGTCACCCTCGCGCCGGGTGAGGCCGCCGCGCAGGGTGTGCGCCTGGCGATCGATTACCGCGTACGCGCGCACGACCGGCAGCGCATCGGCGCCTTCCGCACGCTGCTGAACGGCGCGCTCAAACCGTACAAGTTCAGCGTCGTCAAGCAGGCCGACAACAACCAGCGCATTGCGCATGCCTGCGGCACCTGCAGGTTCGGCGACGATCCCGCGAACAGCGTGCTCGACAAGAATAACCGGGCCCACGGGCTCGGCAATCTGTATGTCGTCGACGGCTCGTTCTTTCCGTCCAGCGGCGGCACCAATCCAAGCCTGACGATCGCCGCCAACGCGTTGCGCGTCGCCAGCCATCTGATCCACGCGGCATGAATGCGCCGCGCACACAAGGGGAAGCGCCATGAAACTGGCCGAAGCAAAAGGGGAGTGGGCGCTGGTCACTGGCGCGTCATCGGGCATCGGGCGGGAATTTACCCGCCAGCTGGCGCGTGCCGGCATGCACGTGGTGCTGGTGGCGCGCCGCGGCGAGGTGCTCGACGCGCTGGCGACGTCGCTGCAGCAGGAATACGGCGTGCGCACCGCGGTGGTGGCAGCCGACCTGGCGCAGCCAGGCGCGCCGGCCAGGATCGGCGCCTCGCTGGCCGAGGCCGGCGTTCGCATTCGCCTGCTGTGCAATAGCGCCGGCTGCGGCAAGTGGGGCAGGTTCGAAGAAGCCGAACCGGGCCGTTACCAGCAGATGGTCCAGCTCAATACCGCGGCGCTGGTGGGCATGTGCGAACAGTTCCTGCCCGACCTGGCCGCCTTCCCTTCCAGCGCGATCATCAATCTGTCGTCGGCGGCGGCCTACCAGCCGGTGCCCTACATGGCGGTGTACGCCGCCACCAAGGCCTTCGTCCAGAGCTTCAGCCAGGCCCTGCACGGCGAGTGGCGCGAACGCGGCGTGCTTGTGCAAACGCTGGTGCCGGGCCCGACCGACAGCGAGTTCGACGACAGGGCGGGTGCCTATGCAAGCGCGTTGGCGCGGCGCGACGCCCCGGCCACTGTGGTGGCCGCGTCGCTGGCCGGGCTGGCGCGCGGCGTGCCGGTGGTGACCGCGGCCGCCGGCACCTGGAAGCAGCGATTCTTCGCCGGCTTGTTCCCGCCCAGTATGGTGATCCGCGAAGTCGGCAAGATGTTCACTCCGCCCGCTGCCTGACCGGCCGCCAATTTCTGGTTCCCCGATAAAAAAATGCCGTTCAGCCAGGCTGAACGGCATTGAGCGACGAGTCGCGTGGCTGGCTGAATCAGGCCTTCTTGGCGCTGCGGCGACGAGCGGCGCCGACGAAGCCCAGCAGGCCAATGCCCATCAGGACCATGCTGCCTGGTTCTGGCACGACGGTAAAGCGGTTCGAACCATCGACCTTGAACACGATGTCGTTAGTACCGACGGTGTAGTCGGCGAACAGTGCCGAACCGCCCAGGTGGAAAGCGTCGGTCAGCGAGGTACCCGATGGGTAGTTCAGGTTCGATTCGAATTTCATGCCGAACAGCAGCTTTGAAATGCCCTCGAGATAAGCGGCGTTGATGAAGTCGCCCGCTTCGACGATCGAAGCGCTCAGCTTGGCCGAGCCCTGACCCGTGCCGGTGCCTGGAAGGGTCGAGAATTGCGAGGTGGTGCCGTCGCTGGTGATCGTCAGCAGCGCAATCATGATGCCGTCGTCGAAACCGGTGCCGGTCGCGGTATCAGAGTTATGGGCGACATCGTAGAAGATGGCGACTTTGTTGTCCGCATTGGTGCCGCCCAGGCCGAAGAAAGCAGTCGGCTTGCCGTCCACGGTGCCCGAGCCGGTCACCACTTCCTTCAATTTCGCGGCAATCGTAAACTCATAGCTTTGGAAGGACTGGGGATCGCCGTCGGAGGTGGTATCCAAGCCGAGGACTAACGCGGTCGGGGAACCGCCGCTGACCGCAGCCAGGTTAGCCTGGTAGCGGAAGTCGAACATCGCGCCAGGCGGCAGCAGCGCATTGTCCTGGAACGGACCGACGCCGATGGCAACGCCGCTGCCGCGTTCATTCCAGTCGAGGCCGTCAGCGCCGGCGACGATGGTGCTGCCCGCGCCGTTTTTCAGGTTAAACTTGGTGATGGCGTCCGCGTGGGCGGCGGTGGCGAAGGTCATGCCAATTGCCAGGGCCATCGGGATAAGTTTCGAGAATTTCATAGTGACTCCAATTAGTAAGTTTATTGCTGCGTGATCAATACAGTGTTGTGTTGAGAGCCGCTTGCCAAGGCACATGGACTATTAAGCAATTCGCATGCCAGAAAATAAACCTCATTGAAATCAATGACCTGCGACGGAAAACAAATCGGATCGGAATGAACTGTAAAGAAATTCGACAGTCGGCTGGAGGCTGTCCGAAGATTAATTTCCGAACGGAAAATACCAGTGCATTCGCCTTATCAGCGTTGGGTGCCCATAAAGCGAACATGCTCGACGGTATTTAAATGCTGCAACACGAATTAATTACTTTTGGAAATCATCTTCGGAAGCAATTCTTCAAAGCGCCGGCCCGCATCGTACTGGCTGAACGATGCCGCGATGCGCTGGGCCGCCTCGGCGGTGCGCGACTCGGCGAGCATGGCGCGTACCACTTTTTGCAGGCGCGCGCCGTTGAAGCGGTCGGCGCGCAGCAGCACCCCGGCGCCGGCCTTGGCCACGCCCTGCATGTTGAGGAACTGGTCCAGGTTGCTGGCAATGCCGATCACCGGCACGCCGGCCGCCAGCGCCTGCTGACTGGTGGGGCTGCCGCCGTTGCAGATCACCAGGCGCGCGCGCCGCGCCGCCGCCTCGCCAGGCAGGTAGTCGGCGACCCGGGCATTGGCCGGGACTGCGTTCATCGCAATATTGCCCGCGGTGGCGGCCAGCACCGTGACCGGCAAGTCCGCCAGCGCCTCCAGCACCAGCGGCAGCAAGCCGCCTTGGCCGGAACTGCCCAGCGTGACGTAGATCACCGGCCTGTCGTCCGGCAGCGCATCCCACCAGGACGGCGCGGCGATCGGCGTCGACCAGATCACCGGACCGAGATACGCATGGTTGACCGGCATGTTAGACGCAGGGAACAGTTCCGGCACATCCATGTAGAGCGTGTAGTCGGCGTCGGTGTAGACCCTCCGCACGTCCAGGCCCAGCGCGGGCAGGCCGAATTTGCGGCGTACCCGGTTCAGCGGCAGCGAGTGGGACGCGAAGGCCACCGGGCGCACCATGCGGAACAAGGCGTTGGCGATATGGATCGGCAGAATTTTCGTCAGCGGAATGTTCGGCACGGCATAGTGCGGCCGCACGAACGGGCTCCAGTAGGCATTGGTCAGCGAGACGTAGGGCACGCCGGCCAGCCTCGCGCTGATCGACAGCGACAGCCGGAAATCGCCGACGATCAGGTCGGGCTTGACGCCGCCCAGCAGGCCGAGATCCTCCACCACGTAGCTGGTCAGGGTGGCCTCGCTATACACCGGCTTGCCGGCGGCGAGCGCCTGCAGGAATTGTTCGCTGGGAATACTCTTGATGGTCCAGCGAATGAAATCGGTGCCCGCGAAGAAGCGCTCGTAACCGTCGGCGCAGGCGAAATGGACTTCGTAACGGGCCGGGTCGAGCGTGGCGGCGAGCGCCAGGCCGCGGCCCACGTGCGCCAGGGTGACCGCTTCGGCGATAAAGAGGATTTTCTTGCGTTGCATGGGCAGCCCTTGCGCGGGAAAAAAAGGCCCGAAACGGGCCCGAAATTTGTTCGGCGTCGGCGCCGCCTACTTCAGCATCAATTCCGCCAGCGGCTTGCGCTCCGAGCGCGCATGCGGCGCCGGCCCGCTGCCGATGCGCCCCATGTAGACCGGCGTCGTGGCCGCGTCGTCGCCGATCAGGTCGGTGAGCTGGCGCTGCAATGTGCGCGCCATTGCCAGCAGCTTGTCGACCCGCGAAAAGCGCACGCCGTCGCGGGCGTAGGCGGAAAAGATCAGCGGCGTCATCTCCGGCTGCATCTGCAGGCCGAGATCGGTGGCGGTCAGCCAGAAGCGTTGCAGCGCGCGTCCCGCCGCGACATAGTCGTCGATGCCGCGCGGCGCCTGCCTGGCCCGGATCACGAAGTGAGCGGCGCAGGCGACGCCCGGCACCAGGTCCATCTGCAGGCGCGGCGCCCAGGTGCCCATCAGCGTGTTCAGTGTCGACAGGCGCTTCCAGCTGACCATTGCCCACTTCATCAGGCGCAGCGTGGCGGCATCGACGCCAAGCGCCTGGTCGGGCACCCGGTCGGCGCTGCGCGCCACGCCCCAGTGGATCACGCGGCGGTGGGTTTCGTAGGCTTCCGGCATGGTCAGGCGCAGCTTGGCGTTGTCGAACATCAGCCGCGCGGCGCGCAGTTTAGGGCCGAACCCCTCGATCCACTGGACCCGGTAGGCGCCGCCGGCGGCCGCTTCCAGCGCCTGTTTTTCCGGCCCGGTCAGCGCGCGCGTGCGCATCGGCCGGCGCTGCACGCTGCGCCGTGTGATCGCGCCGATCAGCGCACTCGGGGCCACGGCGGGGTCGGGCGTGAAATGCACGTCGAACACCGGCTTGTCCTCGGCGCTGGCGGCGCGCCGCGCGACGTCGGCGCGCAGGCCATGGGCGCTGGCCGCGATCGCGATGGTCTCGAGCAGTGCTCCGTAGGAAATCTGGCTGGGGTGGCCGTCCAGGTCGTAGACGCAATGCTCACGGGTATCGTAGCAGTGCACGGCCACGTGGCCCGGCCCGGCGATTTCGAAACGCCATACCTGGGTGTTGTCGCCGCTGGGCGCCCAGCGCGCCAGATCGAGGATCTGGACGACCGGATCGGCGCCGCTCATTTCGCCGCCGCCATCTTGGCGAACTGGCGCTTGCCGATCATGATCATCAGCTTGTGCAGCCAGTTGTTGTTACCGCCCGGGCGCCAGGTGCGCGCCAGCTTGCCGCGGTAGGCGTCGAACTGCATGCCGCGCGGCGCCGCCAGCACCTCGCCGCGGCCGAGCAGGATCTTCAACGCCTCGGTCGCGGCGATGCCGGCGCACAACTGGCAGGCCATGAAGGTGGACGGCCCGCGCCGCTCTGCAAAATTGACGGCCGACGGCACCATCAGGTAAGGGCGGTGCAGGCCGGCGGGCGCCAGGCCGACGACGAAGCGGATCGCTTTGTCCGCTTCCGGCAGGTCGCCCCAGCGGAAGTATTGTTCGAACGTCATTTTGCCCGGCATGAAATTGAGCAGGGCCGCGCCCATGCCCAGCGGCGCCACGGTCGTCGCCGGGATGCCCAGTTCGGCGCACAGGGCGAAGGTTTTCTGGCGGATATCGAAGGCGAAAAAGTCGAGCGCATCGACGTACAGGTCGACGCCGGCCAGAAATTCGGGCAGGTTGGCGCTGTCGATGCCGTCGCCAAACACCTTGATGTCGATCTCCGGATTGATGTCGCGCGCCATGTTGGCCAGCACGTCGACCTTGGGCTGGCCCAGCGTCGACATGTTGGCGCCGACCTGGCGGTTAAAGTTGGCGATGTCGAAGCGGTCGAAATCGGCGATATGGAAGGAGGCGATGCCCAGCCGCGCCAGGGTCAGCAAATGGACCCCGCCGACGCCGCCGCCGCCGGCGATGGCGACCCGTTTGCCGCGCAAGCTGGCCTGCTCGTCCGCGGTCACCCAGCCGATGTTACGGGCGAACGCTTTTTCGTAGGGAAACCGGTCGCTCATCGCGGTGCGACCCGGTCAACTTGCCATTGCAATATAATTTCCATCTCGAAATAGTATCACGCCGTGTGGCGGATGGCGGCCCGCTGTCAGTTGGCCAATTCGTTGTCGGCGCGCAGCAGCCGGTTGATGATCCCGGTTTCCTCGCGCGGCGAGAAGAAATAGGGATAGAACGAGCGTTCCGGGCAGCCTTCGCGGAACGTGCCGCCAAAGCGCTGGATTTGTTCCGTCACATACTCGAGATTCACGCTGAGCAGGTAGGCCGGGGCATTGACCCGCGGGTTCAGGCGCAGGTCGGCCTCGCGCTTGAAGCCGAGCATGTGCTCGTAGAAGCGCCGGTGGCGCGGGTTTACCTCGATGAAGATGTCGGTGCAGTGATGAATGTCGCGCGCGTAGATGACGGCCAGGTGAAACAGGTTGGCGATCGCCGTTTTGGATTTGACGGTGGTGTCGAAGGCAAATTTGGTGAACTCGCAGATCTTGGCGCCGCGCGCGCGATACACCGCCAGCTCTTCCTTGAAGATCTGGTCGGCGGCTAGTCCGATCGGCGAATCGACGCCGATGGTCAGCGTCCCGACTACTTCGCCTTGGTCGGTCGCGGTGAGCGTGATGCGGTTCGGATCGTCGTTGAACTGATGGGTGCCGGCATAACCGCGCCAGGCATACATCTTACTGATCAGCAAACTTGCCGAGTTGCGACCATCCGGGGTGTCCGTCAGCCGGATCCCGAAGTTGTTCTGGTTCACTATTACATCCTCATATTCGATGGGTGTAATAGTAACTTGTTCCGTAACATCCTGTGCGTTCGCGTTACCGTCTGTTACGTCGTCGGGCGACAACATCATGGTGGTGGTCACTGCCGTTCTCCTGATCGGGTGCTTGCATGCGGCGCCGGCGTCGATCGCCGCACCGGCCGGCGGGTGCGCCTGAAAGCGGAGGCGCGCCCGTATTGTTGCATTAATCTAAGAGACATTTCCTCACAACACTTTCAGCAATGCCTTAGTATCGTCCATTTCCGGGAATTCTTTATTGTTTGAGAGCAATTTCTCCGCAGCAATTTTTGCGCCCTTCTTGTCGCCCGTTTTTTGCAGCGCCACGGCCAGGTGGTACTGGATGGCGGTGGACGCCGGCGCCTGGGCTGCGGCTTTTTGCAGCAGCGGCAGCGCCCGGGCGCTGTTGCCCTGTTGAAGCAATATCCAGCCCGCGGTGTCCATCACCGCAGGCAGGTCCGGCGCCGCCTTCAGCGCCAGTTCGGCCGTCGCCAGCGCGCGCGGATCGTTGACTTGCTGATAGCACCAGGCCAGGTTGTTGAGCAAGCCCGGATTGTTCGGTGTGCGCTTAAGCATGGCTTCGAACAGCGCGGCCGCGGCAGGAATCTGCTTGCGCGCCATGTAGCTTTCGGCCAGATAGGACGCGGTGCGCGCGTCTTCCGGATGGGCGCCAATCCATTGCACCAGGCGTGCGTCGGCTTCCTTTTCTTTGCCCGTCAGCTGCATCGCGCGGTGCAGCGGCACCAGCAATTGTGGCGCCTGGCCCAGCGCGTAGCTTTTTTCGTAGGCTGCCAATGCCGCAGCGTTCTTCTGCTGGGCCATCAGCACATCGCCTTCGAGCGCGTAGCCGGCCGCCTCGTGGCCCTTTTGTTTTTCCATCGCGCGGGCGATCGACAAGGCATCGTCGTAGCGCTTGTTCATCATTGCCAGTTGCACCTGCGCCACCTGGGCCGGCTGGAAGTCGGGCTGTAGCGCCAGCGCACGCTTCAGGTCCTCACTGGCGGCCGCCTGGTTTTTCAACGCCATATGGATCACTGCCAGGCGGTATTGCACGCCGGGCGACTTGGGCGCGACGCTGGCCAGCTTGCCGTAGGTTTCCAGCGCGCCGGGCGCATCCTTGGTCGCCATCTGGGCCTGGCCCAGCAAGTCGAGCAATTCCGGATTGGTCGGATTGCTGGTCTGGTATTTGCGTGCAATGGCGAGCGCCTTGGCGGGCTCGTTGGCCTGCAAGTAGATCGCGCCCAGCTTGATCGCGGGCGCCAGTGCCTCCGGATTTTCCGCGCTGGCGCGCTCGAACCAGCCGATGGCCTCGGCGGCCTTGCCCTCGCGCCCCGCCAGTTCGGCCAGCGCGTTCATCGCGCCGATATTTTTCTTGTCGCCGGCCAGCACGGTCTCGAAACGCTTCCTGGCATCGGTGGGACGCTTGTCCTGCAAGTCCAGCTGGGCCAGGTTCGCCTGGGCGGCCAGCAGTGTCGGCTTGAGTTCGGCGGCCTTGGCAAAGCTGGCGCGGGCGCCGGTGCGATCGCCCATGCCCATCAGGACGCCACCCTTGAGGTTATGCACTTCCGCATCGTTCGGCGTCACCGCCAGCATCGCGTCGGTGGCTTTGAGCGCCTTGTCGAAATGTTTGAGCGCAATTTCGGTCCGCACCAGCGCCACGCCCGACTGCTGGGATTTCGGATCGAGCGCGGTCGCGCGCTCCAGTTCGCTTAGCCCGCCGGCCTGGTCGCCCTGGGCCAGTTTGGCGATGCCAAGCTGGGTGTGCAAAGACGCAGTGTCGGGCGCGAGCGCCGAAGCGCGGGCGAAATATTCGCTGGCCTTGCCGAATTCACGGCGGCGCAACGACGATTCGCCAGCCAGCGCCAGCAACTGCGAGTCTTGCGAGCCGGCTTGCAGCAAGGGTGCCAGCGTCGCGGCGGCCAACTCCGGCTCCTTTCCGTTGAGCTGGATCTGTGCCAGCAGCTTGCGCGCATAGGCATTGCCCGGGTCCAGTTCCAGATAGCGCCTGGCGTGTTGCTCGGCCTGTTGCAGCGCACGCAGTTTCAGTTCGACTGCAGCGGACAGCAGCAGCGCCGGTGGATAGTCCGGTGCGGCGCCGAGGATTTTTTGCAGCCCGCTCTGGGCCGCGGCGGCATTGTCCTGCGAGAAGTCGAGCAGGGCCTGGTTATACGTCAGCTGCAAGCCGCCCGGTGCGCTCTTGCGCGCGGCTTCCAGGTCGGCTTTGGCGGCATCGAACTGCCTGGTGCCAATCTCGAAGTTGGCGCGCTCCAGCCGCGCGGCCACGAAATCGGGCTGCAGGGTAATGGCCTGCGACAGCGCCGCCAGTGCCTCGGCCGGCCGGTTTTGCGTCCGGAGCAGCATGCCCTTGAAGTAGAAAACCTTGGCCGATTTGGGATTGGCGCTGGTGGCCTGATCCATCAGCACGGTGGCCGCCGCCGGATCGTTGTTGGCCATCGCCAGGCGCGCCAAGCCGATCAGCGCTTCGGCCTGGCCCGGTTTGGCCGCCAGCGCCTGGGTAAATGATTGCTTCGCCTTGTCGTGCTCGCGCAACGCCAGCCACGCCTCGCCGCGGATCGCCAGCAGGTCGGGATCGCCGCCGGCGGCCGCCGCTGCGCTCTCGTCGAGCGCCTTCTGCGCCTGGCCCTGAGCCAGCAAGGCCTTGGCCAGCTGCGGCGCGGTGCGGGCGCTGGCTACGCCGAGGCTGGCTGCCTTGCGGATTTCCTTTTCGGCCGACAGCGGGTCGCCCATGACGTTGTACAGGCTTGCCAGGCGGGCGCGCGCTTCGGCGTCTTCGGGATTCTTGGCGACAGCGTTTTTCAACTGGATCAGCGCGGCCTTGTTGTCGCCGCTTTGCTCGTAGCGCTGGGCTTCAGCCATCAGCGATGCGGCGGTCTCGGTCTTGCCGCACGCGGTCAAGCCGGCGGCCATCAACAGGGAGATGAGGATGAGTGAGGCGCGGACGGCCGTGGAGTTTGCGCTGCGCTGCATATGAGGGTTCCTTCGGTTGGTTGGCGCTGGCACGGAGGCAGCTGCCGGATCGGCATTTCGTTTCCTAGTTGCCAATAATACCTGATGGATTGCACTATTTAGGCGTGTTTCTGCCTCCCGCGGGAAAAATTCGATGCTTGGCCGCCACAGTCGGCCGCCGTGCCTACTCCGGCTTGCGCAGGCGGCTGAGCAGAGCTTCGACATCGTCGCCGACCGGCAGGCCATGGCGGCGCAGCAGCTGCAGGTGCAGCACCAGGTTCTCCAGCACCAGCTTGGCCGACACCGCCAGCAGGGTCAGCAGGCGGTCCTCGGTGCTGAACTGCTCCATCGCGCCGGCCATTTCGCACAGGTGCGAGGCGACCAGTTCGCGCAGCTCGTGCTCGGCGAACGGCAAGTCGGCGAAATCGATCGGATCCTCCTGTTCGACTTCGTGCATCAGCGCGGCCAGTTGCTCGGGCAGGATGGTCATGTCGCTCTCCGCTGGTGGGGACGCCTCCATTCTAGTTGGATGGCGACACGACCAGCAAACCGGCATAGAATCGGCGCATGGCGACCCTCCACTTTACCCAGCAGCTGGCACGCTTCACGGCGCTGCCGCAGGTCGAGACCGGGGCCGCGCGCCTGCGCGCCGGGCTCGAGGCCGCGTTCGACGCCAACCCGCGCCTGCGCGGCTACGTGCTCGACGACCAGGGCCGGCTGCGAGAGAACGTGGTGGTGTTCGTCGACGGGCGCCGCTGCACCGACCGCGCCGCGCTCGACGATCCCCTTCAACCCGACAGCCAGGTCTACGTCCTGCAAGCCCTTTCCGGAGGCTGAATGCACCAGCGCGCCTATCTTTCCACCCGCAAGGGACTGTTCGAACTGGACCGCACGGGCGCCGGCTGGGCAATCGGGACCAGCCACTTCCTCGGCGAGCCGGTGTCGTTCACCTTGGCCGACCGGCGCGACGGGTCCTTATATGCGGCGCTGAACCTGGGCCACTTCGGCGTCAAGCTGCAGCGCAGGGATGCGGGCAGCGAGGGCTGGACCGAAATCGCCGCGCCGGCCTATCCGCCCAAGCCGGCCGGCAGCGCCGACCCGGTCGACTGGAGCTGCAAGCTGATCTGGTCGCTGGTGCCGGGCGGGGCCGACCGGCCGGGCGTGCTGTGGGCCGGCACGATCCCCGGCGGGCTGTTCCGCTCAAACGATCGCGGCGACAGCTGGCAGCTGGTGCAGGCGCTGTGGGACGTGCCGCAGCGCGCCGAATGGATGGGCGGCGGCTACGACGCGCCTGGCATCCACAGCATCGTCGTCGATCCGCGCGACAGCGATCATGTGCTGGTGGCCGTGTCCTGCGGCGGCGTGTGGCAGACCTTCGATGGCGGCGCCAGCTGGCAGGTCAGCTCCACCGGCATGCGCGCCGACTACATGCCGCCCGAGCAGAACGAGAACGAGGCGATCCAGGATCCGCACCGGGTGGTCAATTGCGGCGCCGATCCCGACGTGCTGTGGTGCCAGCACCACTGCGGCATGTGGCGCTCGCACGACGGCGGCCGCCACTGGAACGAAATCCCGGGCGCCGCGCCCTCGCATTTCGGCTTCGCCGTAGCCGCCCATCCCACCGACCCGCGCACGGCGTGGTTCGTGCCGGCGGTGGCCGACCAGCGCCGCATCCCGGTCGACGCCGCGCTGGCCGTGACCCGGAGCACCGACGGCGGCGCCAGCTTCGAGGTGTTGCGCAGCGGGCTGCCGCAGCAGCAGTGCTACGACCTGGTGTATCGCCATGGCCTGGCGGTGGCGGACGACGGCCGCACGCTGGCGATGGGTTCGACCACCGGCGGGGTGTGGCTGTCGGAGGATGGGGGCGACCACTGGCTGACTATCTCGGCGACCATGCCGCCGGTGTACGCGGTGTGCTTTGGCTGAGGGATCGATTTGACCTTGCTATTTCCGCTCTGCTACGTTATTACTTCAGGTAATTTTCCAGCGGGAAGCAGCGAAACATGGGCATTTCGAGCGGTAGCGGCGCAGCCAAGCGCATCAAGCTTCAGATTGTCGTTCCTTGCTACAACGAGCAGGAAGTTTTCCCAGAGGCGTGCCGCCAGTTCGACGCGCTGCTCGGGCGCCTGATCGACAAGGGCAAGATCGGCGCCGGCAGCGGCATCATTTTTGTCGACGACGGCAGCCGCGACGCGACCTGGTCCCTGATCGCGCAGGCCGCGCAGCAGCGCCCGCGCGTGGCCGGCCTGAAGCTGTCGCGCAACCGCGGCCACCAGAACGCGGTGCTGGCCGGGATGATGAGCGCCGACGGCGACGCCGTCGTCACCATCGACGCCGACCTGCAGGACGACATCGAGGCGATCGAACGCATGGTCGACCGCCACCTGGAAGGCGCCGACATCGTCTACGGCGTGCGCAACGAACGCGCCACCGACACCTTCTTCAAGCGTCATAGCGCCGTGCTGTTCTACCGCACGCTGGCCTTCTTCGGCGTCGAACTGGTGCACAACCACGCCGACTTCCGCCTGATGAGCCGGCGCGCCATCGAGGCGCTGCGCGACTACCGCGAAGTGAACCTCTACCTGCGCGGCATCGTGCCGCTGATCGGCTACCGCAGCGCGATCGTCGAATACGAGCGCCGCGTGCGCTTTGCCGGCGAATCGAAATACCCGCTGAGCAAAATGATCAAGCTGGCGATGCAGGCGATCACCTCTTTTTCGACGGTGCCGCTGCAGATCATCACCGTCACCGGCTTCGTGGTGTTCGCCGGCGCAATGGCGGTGTCGGCCTGGGTGCTGTGGACCGCGCTGTTCACCGACCGCGCGGTCCCGGGCTGGGCCTCGACCGTCCTGCCGATGACGGTGCTGGGCGGGATTCAGATCCTTTGCCTCGGCGTGATCGGCGCCTACCTCGGCAAGATTTACGGCGAGGTCAAATCGCGCCCGCGCTACGTGATCGAGCAGGTCACCCAGCCGGCGCCGGCCAGCGCGCCAGCCGTTGCGGGCGCCGTTGCGCGCGAAGTCGACGCGGTCGTTCTGTGACGGCCGCCGCGGCGCGGTTGTCACCGCTGTTGCGCCACGCTGTCGTCAAGTTCGCCGGCGTCGGCGTGCTCAATACCCTGCTGACGCTGGCCATCATCTTCTGCCTGACCGCCTGGTTCGGCGTGGGCGACGCGCGCGCCAACCTGGCCGGCTACCTGGCCGGGCTGGCGTTCAGCTTCGTGCTGAACCGGCGCTGGACCTTTCGCAGCGACGCCGCCGCCTTGCCGGCGCTGGCGCGCTTCCTGCTGGTGTTCGGCGTGTCCTACCTGCTCAACATCGCCATCGTGCTTGGCCTGATCCGCCTGGGCCTGAACAACTATCTGGCGCACATGGCCGGCATGCCGTTCTATTCGGTCGCATTCTACCTGGGCTGCCGCCACGTGGCGTTTCCGGTCGCCGCGCCGCAGGCGCGCGCGCTGCCGGCCCACGCCGGGCATTGGTACGGCGGCGCGGTGCTGGCGCTGGGCGCCGTTCTGCTGTACCGGCTCGGCGCCGCGCCGGTGGCGATCTGGGACGAATCGCGCCTGGCCAACAACGCCATCGAGATGGCGCAGCACGGGCTGTCGCTGGTGACCACTTACGACGGCCTGCCGGACCACTGGAACACCAAGCCGCCGCTGCTGATCTGGCTGATGGCGCTGTCGATCCGCGCGCTCGGCGCCAGCGAGTGGGCGCTGCGCCTGCCGTCGGTGCTGGCCGCCTTCGCCACGGCGAACCTGCTGTACTGGTTTTGCGCCCTGCATCTGCGGCGGCCGTTCGCCGGTTTCGCCGCGGTGCTGGTGCTGCTGGCCACGCCCGGCTACGTGATCGCCCACGGCGCGCGCGCCGGCGACTACGACGCCCTGCTGACGCTGTGGACCACCGGCTACCTGCTGGCCGGCTACCTGTTCGTGCACGCCGCGCGCGCGCGCCAGGCGCTGTGGCTGTCGCTGTGCACTGCCTGCATCGTGCTGGCCTTCATGACCAAGACCGTCCAGGGCCTGATCTTCCTGCCGGTGCTGGTGGGCTACGCCGTGCTGCGCGGGCGCCTGCCGGCGCTGCTGCGCATGCGCGCGTTCTATGTCAGCGTGGCGCTGATCGCGGCCGCCTGCGTCGGCTATTACGTGCTGCGCGAGCAGGCCGACCCGGGCTACTTCGCCGCGGCCCGCGCCAACGACCTGGGAGGGCGCTACGGCACCGTGATCGAGCATCACGACGGTCCGTTCTACTGGTACCTGGGCAAGCTGCCGCTGTTCCCGTGGATGCTGCCGGCGATCGCCTGCGGCTGGACGCTGCTGCGGCGCGGCGTGGGCGAAGAGCGCGAGACCGCGCGCCTAATCGGCGCGGCCGCGCTGTTCTACCTGCTGGTGATTTCATCGGCGTCGACCAAGCTGGCGTGGTACGCGGCGCCGCTCGCGCCGTGGATGGCGCTGCTGGTCGGGATGGCGTTCGCGCGCCTGCGCGCCACGCCGCGCAACCTCGCCGTCAGCGGCGCAGCGGCGCTGGCGTGCGTGGTGGCGCTGAACATCGGACTGGTCGAGCGCGCGGTCGCCAAGGTGGACGGCGAGATCGACGGCTACAGCCTGATGCTGCGCGACAGCGCCGTGGCGAACGCCGACCTGCGCCACCTGGTGATCGTCCATCCCGGTTACGAGAACGGGCATGGCGATCCGTTCTACGTCGCGCCCACGCTGTTCTACGTGACGGCGCTGCGCGCGGCCGGCAATGAAGTGGTGATTCAGCCGGCGTCGGCGAAAATCGGCGCCGGTGCATCCACGCTGCTCGCTTGCGGCGCGCAGTTGATCGACAAGGTGAAGAGCGAGGTCGTGCTGGAAGCGATTGCGCGGCGTGGCGAGTGCGGTCTCTATCGCATCGGCGCGCGCTGATGGGCGAAGGCGAAAAAAAACCCGCTTCGGCGGGCTTTTTTCGCTGGCCTTTCAAGGGGCCGACCCGACGGGCCGGCCTCAGGTGCGCTACATATTGCGGCGATACTGCCCGCCCACCTCGAACAGCGCGGTGGTGATCTGGCCCAGCGAGCAAACGCGCACCGCTTCCATCAGCTTCTCGAACACGTTGGCGTTGTCGATCGCCGCCTGCTGCAAGGCCGCCAGCGCCTGCGGCGCTTCGCCAGCGTGGCGCTGGTGGAACTCGTCGAGGCGCGTCAATTGCGACTGCTTCTCGTCGTCGGTCGAACGGGCCAGCTCGATCTTCTGCGGCGCCATGCCTTCCGTCTTCGGATTGCGGAAGGTGTTCACGCCGATGATCGGCAGCGTGCCGTCGTGCTTCTGGTGCTCGTACAGCATCGACTCTTCCTGGATCTTGCCGCGCTGGTAGCCGGTTTCCATCGCGCCCAGCACGCCGCCGCGCTCGGCGATGCGCTCGAACTCCTGCAGCACCGCTTCTTCCACCAGGTCGGTCAGTTCTTCCATGATGAACGAGCCCTGGTTCGGGTTCTCGTTCTTGGCCAGGCCCCACTCGCGGTTGATGATCAGCTGGATCGCCAGTGCTCGGCGCACCGATTCGTCGGTCGGCGTGGTGATCGCCTCGTCGTACGCGTTGGTGTGCAGCGAGTTGCAGTTGTCGTAGATCGCGATCAGCGCCTGCAAGGTGGTGCGGATGTCGTTGAAGTCGATCTCCTGCGCGTGCAGCGAGCGGCCAGAGGTCTGCACGTGGTACTTGAGCTTCTGGCTGCGGTCGTTGGCGCCGTACTTGTCGCGCATGGCGACGGCCCACAAGCGGCGCGCCACGCGGCCGAGCACCGTGTACTCCGGGTCCATGCCGTTACTGAAGAAGAACGACAGGTTCGGCGCGAAGTCGTCGATGTGCATGCCGCGCGCCAGGTACGCTTCGACGAACGTGAAGCCGTTCGACAGCGTGAACGCCAGCTGCGAGATCGGGTTCGCGCCCGCTTCGGCGATGTGATAGCCCGAGATCGACACCGAGTAGAAATTGCGCACCTGGTGGTGCACGAAGTACTCCTGGATGTCGCCCATGACCTTCAGCGAAAACTCGGTCGAGAAGATGCAGGTGTTCTGGCCCTGGTCTTCCTTCAGGATGTCGGCCTGCACGGTGCCGCGCACGTTCGCCAGCACCCACTCGCGGATCTTGGCCGCTTCGTCGGCGGTCGGCTGGCGGCCGTTGTCCGCCACGAACTTGTCGACCTGCTGGTCGATCGCGGTATTCATGAACATCGCCAGGATGGTCGGCGCCGGGCCGTTGATCGTCATCGACACCGACGTCGACGGGCTGCACAGGTTGAAGCCGTCGTACAGCACCTTCATGTCGTCGAGAGTGGCGATCGACACGCCGGAGTTGCCGACCTTGCCGTAGATGTCGGGACGCAGCGCCGGGTCGGCGCCGTACAAGGTCACCGAGTCGAACGCGGTCGACAGGCGCTTGGCGTCCATGCCGGTCGAGACCAGCTTGAAGCGGCGGTTGGTGCGGAAGGCGTCGCCTTCGCCGGCAAACATGCGGGTCGGGTCTTCGTTCTCGCGCTTGAAGGCGAACACGCCGGCGGTGAACGGGAACGAGCCCGGCACGTTTTCCAGCATCAGGAATTTCAGCACTTCGCCGTGGTCTTCATATTTCGGCAAAGCGACCTTGCGAATGGTGGTGCCGGACAGGGTTTTTTGCACCAATTTGGTGCGTATTTCCTTGTCGCGGATCTTGACGACGTAATCGTCGCCGGCATAGGCGGCCTGCATGTCCGGCCACATCGCCAGCAGCTTCTTGGCGCCGACGTCCATCGAGTGATCGCGCTCGGTGATCAGGTCGTCGAAGTCGGCGGCCTTGCTGGCCGCGGCCAGCATGCGCTTGGCCTCAAGCAGCTGCTGGCGCTCGCGCGCCAGCGTCACCTGCTTGCGGGTGTTCTTGTGATAGCCGCGCACGGTGTCGGCGATTTCGGCCAGGTAGCGCGCGCGGGCCGGCGGCACGATCACGTTCTTGCCGCTCGAGTGTTTCTGCGCGACGGCCGGGAGCTTGGACGGCTGTACCTGCAGGCCCTTTTCGGCCAGCTTCGGCAGCACGCCCTGGTACAGCGCGGTGACGCCGTCGTCGTTGAAGCGCGACGCCTGGGTGCCGAACACCGGCATCTGGTCCGGCGCGACGCTCCACATTTCGCGGTTGCGCTGGTACTGCTTGGCGACGTCGCGCAGCGCGTCCTGCGCGCCCTTGCGGTCGAACTTGTTGATGGCGATGAAGTCGGCGAAATCGAGCATGTCGATTTTTTCCAGCTGCGATGCGGCGCCGAATTCCGGCGTCATCACGTACATCGACAGGTCGACGTGCGGCACGATCGCCGCGTCCCCCTGGCCGATGCCGGAGGTCTCGACGATCACCAGGTCGAAGCCGGCCACCTTGCAGGCGGCGATCACGTCCGGCAGCGCGTGCGAGATTTCCGAGCCGGCTTCGCGCGTGGCGAGCGAGCGCATGAACACGCGCGCCTGGCCGTTCCATGGATTGATCGCGTTCATGCGGATCCGGTCGCCCAGCAGCGCGCCGCCCGATTTGCGGCGCGACGGATCGATCGAGATGATCGCGATGTTGACGGTGTCGCCCTGGTCGAGGCGGATGCGGCGCACCAGTTCATCGGTCAGCGACGACTTGCCGGCGCCGCCAGTGCCGGTGATGCCCAGCGTCGGCACGCGGCGCGCGGACGCGGCTTCGGTAATTTGCGCGCGCAGTTCCGGCGCGGCCTTGCCGTTTTCCAGCGCGGTGATCAGCTGGGCCAGTGGACGGTGGCGGTCGGCGATTTCGCCGGTTTGCAGCGGCTGGAGCGAAGTAGGGGAGTATTCGGTCAGGTCGATGTCGCAAGCCTGGATCATCGACTGGATCATGCCCACCAATCCCATGCGCTGGCCGTCTTCCGGGCTGAAGATCCTGGTGACGCCGTACGCGTGCAGGTCGGCGATTTCTTCGGGGACGATGACGCCGCCGCCGCCGCCGAATACCTTGATGTGGGCGCCGCCGCGCTCGCGCAGCAGGTCGATCATGTACTTGAAGTATTCGACGTGGCCGCCCTGGTAGGACGAGATGGCGATGCCCTGGACGTCTTCGGCCAGCGCCGCGGTGACCACTTCGTCGACCGAGCGGTTGTGGCCGAGGTGGACCACTTCGACGCCGTTCGACTGCAGGATGCGGCGCATGATGTTGATCGAGGCGTCGTGGCCGTCGAACAGCGAGGCGGCGGTGACGAAGCGGACCTTGTTGGCCAGCTTCGGATGTTCAGCAACGTTCAGTTTGGCGGCGGAAGTGTTGTCGTTCATGTTGATCCTTGGTGATCTTGTACGTTATATGACGTTTACGTTAACGTCAACCGTAAGTCGTTCCTGCGTGCGCAGGAACGACGCGGTAGCTCTTAGGCTGCCTGCTGCTGTTTGCCGGCAGCCAGCAAACGCGCTTTCTCCGCGCGGAAGGTCTCGACCGAAGCCTCCTTCACGTGCCCGAAGCCGCGCACCTGCTCCGGCAAACTCGCCAGCGCAACCGCGTTGCCCACGTTGGCGGCATTCAGCCCGGCCAGCAGGGACTCGATCATTTCGCGGTATTCCACAATCAGCGCGCGCTCCATCTTACGCTCTTCGGTGTAGCCGAAGACGTCGAACGCACCGCCGCGCAGGCCTTTCATCTTGGCCAGCAGTTTGAACGCACTCCACATCCACGAGCCGAATTCGGCCTTGACCAGGTGGCCCTTGCCATCCTTTTTCGCAAACAGTGGTGGCGCCAGGTTGAACTTGAGCGAGAAGTCGCCTTCGAACTGCGACTTCAGCTGCTCGACGAAACGACCGTCCGTGTAGAGGCGCGCCACTTCGTATTCGTCCTTGTAGGCCATCAGCTTGAAGTAGTACTTGGCGACCGCGGTCGACAGCTTGTTGCCCAGGCCGTGCGCGGTTTCGGCCGCGCGCACCTGCGACACCAGCGTCTCGTAACGCGCCGCGTAGGCCGCATCCTGGTAGCCGGTCAGGAATTCGACGCGCTTCTTGATGACGCTTTCCAGCGACTGCGGCATCTGCATCACGATCGCCTGGGTCGGCATTGCGATCTTCTCGACGCGCTTGAAGTCCACGGCGGCGCGGCGGCCCCACAGGAAGCTCTTCTTGTTCGACGCGATCGCTACGCCGTTCAATTCGATCGCGCGCATCAGGGAAGCTTCGGTCAAAGGGATGCGGCCCTTCTGCCACGCGTAACCGAGCATGAACAGGTTGGCGGCGATCGAGTCGCCCATCAGCGCGGTGGCCAGCTTGGTCGCGTCGAGGAAGTCGGCGCTGTTGCCGGCCACGCCGCCCACCGATTCCAGGATCAGCGCGCGCACTTCGTCGACCGGATACTGCCAGTCGGCGTTCTGCGCGAAGGTGCCTGGCGGCTGCTCGTGCAGGTTGACGATGGCCATGGTGCGGCCCGGACGCATCTTCGAGATCGCGTCCTGCGCGCCGGCGGTCAGCATGTCGCAGCCCAGCACCAGGTCCGCTTCGCCGGTGGCGATGCGCTGCGCGCGCAGGTCGGACGGGGATTTCGCGACCTTGACGTGCGAGGTCACCGAGCCGTTTTTCTGCGACATGCCGGTCATGTCGAGCACCGAGGCGCCTTTGCCCTCCAGGTGCGCGGCCATGCCCATCAGCGCGCCGACGGTGATCACGCCGGTGCCGCCGATGCCGTTGATCAGGATGTTGTACGGCGCGGCCAAGGATGGCAGCACCGGCTCGGGCAGGGCGCCGAAGCCGTCGTCAGCGTTGTCCTTGGTGACGCCGGTCTTCGATTTTTTCAGCGTGCCGCCTTCGACCGTGACGAAGCTCGGGCAGAAGCCCTTCACGCACGAGTAGTCCTTGTTGCACGAGGACTGGTCGATGGTGCGCTTGCGACCGAATTCGGTTTCCTTCGGCAGGATCGAGGTGCAGTTCGACTTGACGCCGCAATCGCCGCAGCCTTCGCAGACCGCTTCGTTGATCACCATGCGCTTGTTCGGGTCGGGGAACTCGCCCTTCTTGCGGCGGCGCCGCTTCTCGGCCGCGCAAGTCTGGTCGTAGATCAGCACCGACACGCCTTCGATCTCGCGCAGCTCGCGCTGGACCGCGTCCATCTCCTTGCGGTCGTGCAGGGTGACGATGCTTGGGAGCGCCGAGCGGTCGGTGTAGCGCGACAGGTCTTCGGTGACCAGCGCGATGCGCTTGACGCCTTCGGCCGCCATCTGCTGGGCGATGTGCGGCACCGAGGTCTGGCCGTCGACTGGCTGGCCGCCGGTCATCGCGACCGCGTCGTTGTAGAGGATCTTGTAGGTCATGTTGACCTTGGCCGCGACGGTCGCGCGGATCGCCAGGTAGCCCGAGTGGAAGTAGGTGCCGTCGCCCAGGTTCTGGAACACGTGCGGCACTTTCGAGAACGCGGCCTGGCCGATCCACGGCGCGCCTTCGCCGCCCATGTGGGTGGTCAGCTTGTTCATCTCCGGGTAGATCGAGGTGGCCATCACGTGGCAGCCGATGCCGGCCAGCGCGAACGAGCCGTCCGGCACCTTGGTCGACGTGTTGTGCGGGCATCCCGAGCAGTAGAACGCCGGGCGGAACGGCGTGTTGATCGCCTTCTTCAGCACCGCGTCCTTGGCGTCGAGGAAGGCCAGGCGCGCTTTGATCAGGTCGCAGGTCGCTTCGTCGGTGATCAGGCGCGAGACGCGGCTGGCGATCACGCGCGCCACCTGCGAGACCGAGAAGTCGGCCTTCGACGTCAGCAGCCATTCGCCGCGCGGCGCGACCCATTCGCCCTTGTCGTCGAACTTGCCGACGATGTGGGGACGGGTGTCGTCGCGCCAGTTGTACAGCTGCTCTTTCAATTGGTACTCGACGACCTGGCGCTTCTCTTCGACCACCAGGATCTCTTCGAGGCCCTGGGCGAATTCGCGCACGCTGTCCGGCTCGAGCGGCCATGGCATCGCGACCTTGAACAGGCGCAGCCCGACTTCTTGCGCCATCTTCTCGTCGATGCCCAGGTCGGCCAGCGCGTCGAGCACGTCGAGGTAGGACTTGCCGGAGGCGATGATGCCCAGCCTGGCGTTCGGGCTGTCGATCGTGACGTGATTGAGTTTGTTCTCGCGCGCATACGCCAGCGCCGCGTAGATTTTGTAGTCCTGCATCAGCGCTTCCTGGTTGCGCGCCTGCTGGCCCAGCGGGACCGAGGACAGGCGCGTATTCAGGCCGCCTTCCGGCATCACGAAATCGGTCGGAATTTTCACCTGCACGCGATGCGGGTCGGCGTCGACCGAGGCGCTCGATTCGACCGTGTCGGCCAGCGCCTTGAAGGCGACGGTGCAGCCGGAAAAGCGCGACATGGCCCAGCCGTGCACGCCGAGGTCGAGGTATTCCTGGACGTTGCACGGGTAGAGCATCGGCACCATGCAGGCCGAGAAAATGTGGTCGGACTGGTGCGGCAGGGTCGACGAGTAGGCGCCGTGGTCGTCGCCGGCCACCAGCAGCACGCCGCCGTGCTTCGCCGTGCCGGCGTGGTTCATGTGCTTGAAGACGTCGCCGCAGCGGTCCACGCCCGGGCCCTTGCCGTACCACATGGCGAACACGCCGTCGTACTTTGCCGGGCCGATCAGGTCGACGGTCTGGGTGCCCCACACGGCCGTGGCGGCCAGGTCTTCGTTCACGCCCGGGACGAACTGGACATGATGCGCTTCGAGGTGCTTCTTGGCCTTCCACAGCGTCTCGTCGAGGCCGCCCAGCGGCGAGCCGCGGTAGCCGGAGATGAAGCCGGCGGTGTTCAGGCCGGCGGCGAGGTCGCGTTCGCGCTGCATCATCGGCAGCCGCACCAGGGCCTGGATACCCGACAGGAAAATGTTGCCCGACTTGGCGGTGTATTTATCGTCGAGGCTGACGGTAGTGAGACGGGATGAGACGTCCTGCGCTGCGGCAGGCACGTGCGCCGTGGTATCTGGCATGAGGTGAGGCTCCAAAATTGTGATCGGATTTCTCCCGCCATGACGGCGCCGGGTAGGTCGCGTGGGTGGCGGGGTGGGCGGTCGCGGTTTGCGACAACCGGCTATTTTACCGCGACGGCGCCCGGCCGGCATCCGGAAAGCTCGCCGAAATGTCGTTTTGAGACCGCATCCTGGAAATAAATGGTGACCCCGGGTTGGTCGCGCCGCGCGCATCACCCAATCCCTTTTTTTCGTTACCGCAAGCATTGAATAATGCCGCACGGAAAACTTGCGCACAATCAACTTGCCACATGGAATCAAACCCTATAGTGGCTTCAATGGCGCAGCAGTGATGAGCGGCAAGATTAGTTCCCCACTGAGAACACAGCGGTACTGCGTCAGGGTTTGTCCTTTCCATTCACACATGGAGTAAATCATGAGCAAAATCGCATCCGCAGTCAAAGCCTTCGTTGCCGACGAAAACGGTGTCACCGCCATCGAGTACGGCCTCATCGCCGCACTGGTCGGCGTGGCCATCGTGGTGGCAGTGAAGGCGCTGGGCGGTGAGATCAGCACGACGTTCGACACCATCAAGACGAAGATGTCCGGCGCCTAACTCCGCAGTCGCGCTTTCCGGGCGGGGCCCCGTCCGGAAAGCATTTTTCGAGAAGGTATCCGCCATGCCGCTCCAACTGTCCCTCGATTTGCTGCTGATGCTGATGGTCGTGCTGGCCGCCGGCAACGACTTGCTGACCCGCCGTATCCCCAATTTATTGCTGCTGACCTGCTCATTGGGCGCGGTCGGCCTTCACCTGTCCGGCCCGGCGCCGACCGCCGCGCTGCTGGGCGCCTTCGCCGGCGCCGCCACCGGCCTGGCGGTGTTCCTGCCGCTGTACTGCCTGCGCGGCATGGCCGCCGGCGACGTCAAGCTGATGGCCGCCGCCGGCATGTTCAGCTCGCCCAGGGAAATGCTCTACCTGGCCGTGCTGACGGTGTGCGCCGGCGGCGTGATGGCGCTGGCGACGGTGATCGCCCGCGGCCGCATGCGCGCCGCTTGCGCCAACGTGCGCAGCCTGCTGCGGCCGCTGTGGATGCGCGCTGCCGGCATGCCGCTGGCGCCCGAGCCGATGCCCCATGCCAGCGTCGGTTCCATCCCCTACGGCCTGGCGATCGCCAGCGGCACCTTGCTGCTGCTGGCCCAGCGCCACGGCTGATTTCCGCGATAGTCCGTTCCTTGCTGCACGTCAAATGGAATAGATGCCCGCTGGATACAATCGACTCAATGTCTTCTGGAAATATCCCGCGTCCACCGAAGGAGAAACCGATGCTTGAGGCCGCACCCATCGCCGTCGCCGAGCCGCTGTTGTCGGCGGCCCGCGCCGCGCCGCCCGAGCAGGATGTGACCGCCATCGTCCCGCCGCAGCCGAAGTCGATCCGCGATACCGGGCTCGATCGGCAGCTGGTGCTGGCCTTGCTGTCGAAGGCCATCCTGCAGCTCGGCAAGGCGCACTTGCCCGCGCTGGGCGGCAAGCTGCGCCTGTCGATGAGCGTGCTGCGCGAGGCACTCGAGCTGATGATGGCCGAGCAGCTGGTCGAGGTGTCGCGCAGCGGCGATTCCGACATCGACGCGCAATACCAGCTGACCGGCTTCGGCAAGGCCCACGCGGCCGCGTGCCTTGCGCAGTGCCGCTACTGCGGGCCGGCCCCGGTCACGCTCGACGCCTTCCGCGCGGTGGTGGCGCGCGACGCCGGGCGCCATGCGCAGTCGGGCCGCATCAGCCCGGGCGAACTGGCCGCCGCGTTCGCCGACGACGGCTTCGACGGCGCGGTGCGCGAGCAGCTCGGCGCGGCGCTGCACTCGGGCCGCGCGATCCTGCTGCACGGCGCCTCGGGCAGCGGCAAGTCCTCGCTGGCGCGCAAGCTGGGGCGCCTGCTGCAAGGCGTGGTGGTGGTGCCGCACGCGATCCTGGTCGACCAGCAGATCGTCCAGTTCTACGATCCGCTGCTGCACCAGGCGCCGGCGCCGCAGCAGGCGCGCCAGTTCGACGAGCGCCGCAACGACAGCCGCTGGTCGCTGTGCCAGCGCCCGGTGGTGCAGGTCGGCGCCGAACTGAGCCGCGAGATGCTCGATTTCCGCTTCGACGCCGCCCACGGCATCTATCACGCGCCGCCCCATTTCCGCGCCAGCGGCGGCCTGCTGGTGGTCGACGACCTGGGGCGCCAGCGGGTCGCCGCGTCCGAGCTGCTGAACCGCTTCATCGGCCCGCTCGACAGCGGCGCCGACGTGCTGACCCTGCAGGGCGGCCATGCCGAGACGGTGCCGTTCGGCGTCACGCTGGTGTTCGCCACCAACCTGGCGCCGCTGGCGGTGCTCGACGAGCCGATGCTGCGCCGTATCGGCTACAAGATCCACCTGGGCCCGCTGTCCGAGCCGAGCTACCGGGCGCTGCTGCGGCTGCAGTGCGGCATGCTCGGCGTGCCCTATGACGAGGACGCCGCCGACTACCTGCTGCAGCGCCTGCACGCGCCGGCCGGGCGGCCGCTGCTGGCCAGCTATCCGCGCGAACTGCTGGGCCGGGTGGCCGACTTCGCCAGCTTCGCCGGGACCGCGCCGCGCCTGACGGTGCCGGCGCTCGAGCAGGCCTGGGCCAGCATGTTCGCCTGCTGCGCGGCGCCGGCGCCAATTCCTGCGGCGCCGGCCCACGGCGCGGCCCTGTCTGGAGAGAGATGATGAAAAACAAGCGTGCAATCGTGATGATGGCGATCGCCATCCTGTTCGGCCTGGCCGCCGTGGTGCTGGCGTCGCGCTGGCTGCTCAAGCAGCCGGCCGGCAACGCCGGGCGCATCGTGGTCGCCGCCGGCGACGTTAACCTGGGCCAGCGCCTGACGCCGGACATGCTCAAGCTGGCCGACTGGCCGGTCGACAGCCTGCCCAAGGGCGCTTACGACGACACCCAGAAGCTGACCGGGCGCGTGCTCAAAAGCAGCGTGCTGCGCGGCGAGCCGGTCAGCGACGCCAAGCTGGCGCCGGCCGGCACCCTGGGCGGCCTGTCGGCCCTGATCACCGAGGGCAAGCGCGCCATCACGGTGCGCGTCAACGACGTCATCGGCGTGGCCGGCTTCGCGCTGCCGGGCAATTACGTCGACATCATCGTCAGCACCCAGAAGGAGCAGGCCGCCAGCGACCGCGGCGGACCGCCGCAAAGCATCTCGAAGATCGTCCTCGAGCGCATCCTGGTGCTGGCGGTGGCGCAGGAAGTGAGCCGCGACGAGACCAAGCCGCGCGTGGTCAACGCCGTCACGCTGGAAGTCACGCCCGCCCAAGCCGAGAACCTCGACCTGGCGCGCAGCGTCGGCACCCTGTCGCTGGCGCTGCGCAACCAGGTCGATCCGCAGGACGCCCGCACCGATGGCGCCACCAAGCGCACCTTGCTGCACGAGGTCGAGGCACCGCTGGTCAAGGCGGCCGTGGCCGCCGTGCCGTCCAGGCCGGCGCCGAAAGCGTCGGTGATGCGCCCGGCCGTGCTGGTCAAGCGTCACTGCGTCGGCGTGCTGAACGGCGTGAACGTGTCGCAAGAGTGCTTCTGAACTCCAACCGTCTTTACTTCAGGATGAACGCCATGGACAGATCCGTCAGAGAGCAGCGCCTGTTCCGCGCCCGCCGCTTGCTCGGCAGCGTCGCGCTGGCGGCCACGGCCGGCTCGGCCTTCGCCGCCGCGGCCGCCGACAAGCCGGTCGCGCACGGCCCGGCCGTGGCCCAGCGCGGCGACGTCGGCCCGCGCTGCAGCGGCGAAGGCGCGCGCCCCGGCAACCTGCAGCTCCAGCTGGGCAAGTCGGCGATGATGCGCATGCCCGAGCCGGTGCTGCACCGCAGTGTCGGCAATCCCGGCGTGGTGCAGGCCATGCTGGTCTCGCCCGACACGCTGTACATCGCCGGCATCGACGTCGGCAGCACCAACATGATCATCCAGGGCAAGAGCGGCGCATGCAGCATCGTCGACATCGTGGTGGCGATGGATCCGGGCGCTTTCCAGGCCAGCCTGGCCGCGGTGCTGCCCGACGAGAAGAACGTCCACGTGGCCGCCGCCGCCGATTCGCTGGTGCTGACCGGGACGGTGTCCGACGCCGGCACCCTGGCGCGGGTCGGCGAGCTGGCGCAGGCCTTCGTGCGCCGCCCGGTGCAGCCCTTGAACGCGATCGGCAAGGCCGATCCTGGCGCGCAGGCCGACAAATCGAGCGCGCCGGGGTCGGCCCAGGCCGGCAGCCGCGTCATCAACATGCTTTCCGTGAGCGCGCCGCAGCAGGTGATGCTGGAAGTGAAGATCGCCGAAGTGTCGAAGACGCTGCTGGAAAAACTCGAGGCCGGCGCGACGCTGAAATATGCGTCGGGCAGCTGGGCCACCACCTTGCTGTCGAACTTCCTGACCGGCAGCGCCGGCGGCCTGTTCGACGCGCGCAAGTCGAACGGCAACCAGCTCACGCTCGAAGCGCAGAAGACGGACGGCCTGGTGCGCATCCTGGCCGAGCCGAACGTGATGGCGATCAGCGGCCAGGAGGGCTCGTTCCTGGCGGGCGGGCGCATCTTCATCCCGGTCGCCCAGGACAACAACAAGGTCACGCTGGAAGAGAAGGAGTTCGGCGTCGGGTTGCGCTTCACCCCGACCGTGCTGGCCGGCGGGCGCATCAACCTGAAGGTGGCGCCGGAGGTGTCGGAGCTGTCGCGCGAGGGCGCCGGCTTCACCGCCTCGGGCATCCCCGGCGCCGCGATCCTGCCCTTGATCACGACGCGGCGCGCCAGCACCACCGTGCAGCTGTACGACGGCCAGAGCTTCGCGATCGGAGGCCTGATCAAGAACAACCTGACAACCAGCCTGAAAGGCCTGCCGGTGCTGGGCGAAGTGCCGATCCTCGGCGCGCTGTTTCGAAGCACCGACTACCAGCAGGACCGCAGCGAGCTGCTGTTCGTCGTCACCGCGCGCCTGGTCAAGCCGCTGCCGCCGAACTACTCGCTGCCGACCGACGCCGCGGCGGCGCCGTCGCGCACCGATCTGATGCTGATGGGGCGCCTGGAAGGCCGCGCGCCGCCGCCCGCCGCCCCGTCAGGCGCCGCGCTCTCGCCCGAGACCGCGCGCGGCTTCGAACTCAAATAGGGAGGTCCCGTGATCACGTTCTCGCTTCGTGTTTTGACGCCGGCGGCGCTGGCGCTGCTGCTGTCTGCCTGCGCCGCCACCACGCCGCAGGCGGACGCCCGCTTCGGCCAGTCGGTGCGCGCGGCGCTGGCGGCGCAGGTGGCGCAGCCGGCCGCGGTGCGCAACGCCAATCCGGTGTCCGGGGTCGACGGCCAGGCCGCGCGCGCCGCGCAGGAGCGCTACGAGCGCTCGTTCGCCAAGCCGGAAGCGGCGGCCGCGCCGCCCAGCATGCTCGGGACCCGGTGAGCCAGCATGCCGCGCCGGCCCTCGGCAAGCCTGGCGTCATCGCTCCGTAAAGTCTTGCCAGTGTTATGCCCAGAGGATGCGCAATGAAAGCCTTACTGATTAGTCGAGACAGCCAGCTGCACGCCGAGATCGCGTCGCAGGGCGCCGCGCGCGTGCCGCCGCTGAACGTCGGCGCGATCCGCGCCAGCCTGCGCGAGGCGCTCGACCGGCTCCCGACCGACTCGCCCGCGCTGGTGATCATCGACGCCGGCGACGGCGAGGACGCCGACCTGCTCGACCGCCTGTGCAAGCAGTATTCGTCGGCCAGCTTCATCCTGCTCACCGGGTCGGCGCAGCAGGACCTGTTGATCCGCGCGATGCGCGCCGGCGTGCGCGAGGTGCTGCAGCTGCCGCTGGTGCACGCCGCCTTCCACGAGGCGCTCGACCGGATCGCCAACACCGCCGGCTTCGTCGCCATGCGCGACGGCAAGGTGCTGGCCTTCATCTCCTGCAAGGGCGGCAGCGGCGCCACCTTCATCTCGACCAACTTCGGCTACGGCCTGGCCACGCTGGCCGACAAGAAGGTGCTGTTGATCGACTTGCACGGCCAGTTCGGCGATGCCGCGCTGTACGTGTCGGACCAGAAGCCGGCGATGACGCTGTCGGACGTGTGCAGCCAGATCGCGCGGGTCGACGGCCCCTTCCTCGAATCGTGCCTGGTGCACGTGGCGCCCGGCTTCGGCGTGCTGGCCGCGGCCGACGATCCGGGCAACGCGGTCAACCTCAAGCCCGAGCAGATGGACACCTTGCTGCGCGTGGCGCGCCAGCACTACGATTTCATCGTGCTCGACGTCGGGCGCCAGATCGACGCGATCTCGCTGCGCGCGCTCGACAACGCCGACGCGATCTATCCGATCCTGCAGCTGGCGCTGCCCGACATCCGCGACGGCCGCCGCCTGCTCGACATCTTCCGCTCGCTCGGCTACTCGGCCGACAACACGCGCCTGATCGTCAACCGCTACGAAAAGGGCGGCAAGCTGCGCCTGCAGGACCTGCAGTCCGCGCTCGGCGCCGAGGTGCTGCACACCGTCCCGAACGACTACATGGCGGTGACCGACTCGGTCAACCAGGGCGTGCCGGTGCTGCAGCTGTCGCGCTCTTCCGCGGTGGCGCGCAGCCTGGCCGAACTGGTCGAGCTGGTGACGGCGCGCCGCGCGCCGGAAAACAAGGGCCTGTTCGACCGCCTGTTCGGGCGCGGCGAGCCCGAATAGCAATCACATGGAGCGTGTATCATGACTTTACGCGAACGCCTGGCCGTGGCCGACGAAGCGCTGGCGCCGCCGCCGGCGCTGGTCGAAGCGGTCAACCAGGCCTACCAGGAACTGAAGAAGAACATGCACCAGATGATCCTCGACCGGATCGACCTGGAGCGCCTGAAGCGCCTCACTGCCGAACAGTTCAAGCACGAGCTGGCGCTGCTGATCCAGCGCATCATCGAGGAAGAGCGCATCGTCCTGAACCAGAGCGAGCGCCACAACCTGGTGCTCGACATCCAGCACGAGATGCTCGGCTTCGGCCCGCTCGAAACCCTGCTGGCCGATCCCAGCGTGTCCGACATCCTGGTCAACACCTACGCCAAGGTCTACGTCGAGCGGCGCGGCAAGCTGGAACTGACCGACGTCTCGTTCCACGACAACGCGCACCTGATGAAGATCATCGAGAAGATCGTCTCGCGGGTCGGGCGCCGGGTCGACGAATCGAGCCCGATGGTCGACGCGCGCCTGCCGGACGGCTCGCGCGTGAACGCGATCATCCCGCCGCTGGCTGTGGACGGACCGCTGCTGTCGATCCGGCGCTTTTCCGTCAATCCGCTGACGGTGCAGAACCTGCTCGACTACAAAAGCCTGACGCCGCCGATGGTGCAGGTGCTGCAGGCGCTCGGCATGGCCAAGATTAACATCCTGATTTCCGGTGGCACCGGCAGCGGCAAGACCACCTTGCTCAACCTGCTGTCGGGCTTCATTCCCAGCAACGAGCGCATCGTCACGATCGAGGACGCGGCCGAACTGCAGCTGCGCCAGCCGCACGTGGTAAGGCTCGAGACGCGCCCGCCCAACATCGAGGGCAAGGGCGAGGTCACCCAGCGCGCGCTGGTACGCAACGCGCTGCGCATGCGGCCCGACCGCATCATCCTGGGCGAGGTGCGCGGCGCCGAGGCGATGGACATGCTGCAGGCGATGAACACCGGCCACGAAGGCTCGCTGGCGACGATCCACTCGAACTCGCCGCGCGACGCGCTGGCGCGGCTCGAGAACATGGTCGGCATGGCCGGCGCCAACCTGACCGCGCGCGCCACGCGCCAGCAGATCTGCTCGGCCATCACGGTGGTGCTGCAGGTGACGCGCCTGACCGACGGCGCGCGCAAGCTGGTCAGCCTGCAGGAGATCACCGGCATGGAAGGCGAGATCATCGCGATGCAGGAGATCTTCCGCTACGAGCAGACCGGCGTGAGCCAGGACGGCAAGGTGCTGGGCCACTTCTGCGCCACCGGCGTGCGGCCGCGCTTCGCCGATCGCCTGCGCCTGTTCGGCGCCGCGGTGGCCGATGCCGCGTTCGACCCCGACCGCACGTTCGAATAGCCACCAGGAGGCCTCGATGGACAGTGTCTTTTACGGCTTCGCGGTGCTGATGTTCGCCGCGGTGATCCTGCTGGTCGAAGGCGCCTACCTGTGGTGGGCCGACACCCATGGCGGCGGCGCCCAGCGCATCGCGCGGCGCCTTCGCCTGATGTCGGACAGCCAGAGCCGCGGCAGCGAGCGCATCTCGATCCTCAAGCAGCGCCGCTACAGCAAGATCGACTGGCTCGACGCGGTGCTGCACCGGCTGCCGCCGGCGCGCCGCATCGACGCGCTGCTGCAACAGGCCGGCGTGAAATGGTCGGTGGCGCAGTTCGGCGCCTGGACCGCGGGCCTGACCTGCGCCGGCCTGCTGCTGGCGCAGATGTGGCCCGCGGCGCCGCTGCCGATCCGCTGCATGATCGCGCTGCTATTCATGACGATCCCGTACGGGATGCTGCGGCGCGCGCGCCGGCTGCGCTTGCAGAAGGTCGAGGAGCAGCTGCCCGAGGCGGCCGATTTTTTGGCGCGCGCGATGCGGGCCGGCCACTCGTTCACCAACGTGCTGCAGATGGTGGGCAGCGAACTGCCCGAGCCGCTGTCGGGCGAATTCCGCATTGCCCACGAAGAGATCAACTACGGCGTGCCGATGCACGAGGCGCTGACCAACCTGGCCGCGCGCATCCCGCTGACCGACCTGCGCTACCTGGTGATCGCGGTGCTGATCCAGCGCGAGGCCGGCGGCAACCTGGCCGAAATCCTCGGCAATATCAGCCACATCATCCGCCAGCGCTTGAAACTGGTGGCGCAGGTGCGCGTGCTGTCGGCCGAAGGGCGCATGTCGGCCTGGGTGCTCGGCCTGCTGCCGTTCGGCGTGATGACGATGATGGTGATCAGCAGCCCGGCTTATATCGAGGTGCTGTGGACCGATCCGACCGGCGTGCGCCTGCTGTGGTACGGCGCCGGCATGCTGCTGGTCGGCGTGCTGTGGCTGCGCAAGCTGATCCACATTCGCATCTAGGAGCCGCCATGACCGCATCGCAATTGCTATTCCTGCTGCTGGTGTTCGCGATCGTCGGCGGCCTCGCGGCGCTGGCGATGGTCGTATTCTCGCCGCGCACGATCCGCGAGCGCCTCGACGGCTTCATGGGCGCGCCGACCGCTCCCAGCCAGCTCGAAACCGGCGGCTGGGTCGAGAAGGTGGCCAAGGTCGCGCAGCCCTTCACCAAGCTGTCGCTGCCCGAGGAAGGATGGGAAAAATCGGCGCTGCGCACCCGCTTCATGAACGCCGGCTGGCGCACGCCGGCCGCGCCGACGCTGTACTTCGCGTCCAAGACGCTGCTGGCGTTGGGCGTGCCGGCAGGGGCGGCGCTGGCGATGGTGCTGTCGGACCGCCAGCTCGAAGGCCAGCGCCTGATGCTGCTGCTGTTCGCCTGCGCCGCCTTCGGCTACTACCTGCCGAACCTGGTGCTGATCCGCATCGCGCGGCGGCGCCAGCGGGAGATATTCGAAACCATCCCGGACGCGCTCGACCTGCTGACGGTGTGCGTCGAAGCCGGCCTGTCGCTCGAGCGCGCGCTGATCAAGGTGGCCGGCGAGATCCACATCAAGAGCATGGTGCTGGCGCAGGAGCTGCAGCTGGTGCTGATGGAGATGCGCGCCGGCTTCACCAAGGAAAAGGCGCTGCGCAATTTCGCGCTGCGCAGCGGGGTCGAGGACGTCGACACGCTGGTCGCGATGCTGATCCAGTCCGAGCGCTTCGGCACCAGCATGGGCCAGTCGCTGCGGGTCCACTCTGACAATTTGCGCACCAAGCGCCGCATGGCGGCCGAGGAGACCGCGGCCAAGATCGCGCTCAAGCTGATGTTCCCGCTGATCTTCTGCATCTTCCCGACCGTGCTGATGGTGCTGATCGGCCCGGCCGTGATCCAGATCGTGCGCACCCTGATGCCGGCGATGGCCGGAACCCACTAACCGCGTCACCGGAGACTGCCATGCGTCCGATCGTCAAGACCCTGTCCACCGCCTGCGCCAGCGCGCTGCTGTTCGCCTGCGCCGACCTCGGCCACCGCGGCGAATTGCCTGCGCCGCCGGCGGCGCAGGCCGGATCGGCCGACGACGCCTACCTGCTCGGGCGCCAGCAGCACCTGGCCAACCGCTATCCGGCGGCGATCGACAACTACCATGCCGCGTTGCGCGCCGATCCGCGCCACGTCAACGCCACCAACGGGCTGGCCACGCTGTACGCCGAGCAGGGCAACCTGCCGAAGGCGATCGCGCTGTGGCGCGACCTGACCAGCGCGCCGTCGGCCCAGGCCGGTCCCGGCAGCGCCTTCCTGTTCTCCAATCTCGGCTACGCGCACCTGCTCAATGGCGATTACCAGGAAGCGGTCGCCGCGCTGGAGCGCGCCTGCGTGCTCGACCCGCTCAACCCCCGCGCCTGGAGCCATCTCGGCAGCGCGCTCGAGAAGCTGGGCCAGCACGATCGGGCCAGGCTGATGGCGCGCCAGGCCAGCGCCCTCGAGCAACACGATTTCAACAGCGACTACACGCTGGCCAAGCGCTCGGCCGGACCCGCGGTCGACAAGGCGGTCGCCGCCCAGGACGGCTTTGCCAGGACCGAAGTGCGTCAGACCGGCAGCGGCACCTTCGAATTGCGCCACGCCGCGCCGCCGCCGGTTGCGGCCGCGCCCCAGCCCGAGCCGGAACAAGGGTCGAGCGCGCTGACCACGGTCCCGGTCGCCGCGCCCGAGGTCGTGACGGCCGAGAGCGCGGACGCGACGGCGGAAGAAGCCAGGCTTGAAATTCGCAATGGCAACGGTGTGGCCGGCATGGCGCGCTCGCTGGCGCAAAAGATGGACGACCCGCGGCTGCGCGTGGTGCGGCTGTCGAATCACAGGGGCTTCAACGTCGCGCATACGCGGGTCGAATACCAGGCCCCGTTCCGCGAAGCGGCGGCGCGGCTGGCCGAGCGCTTCGGCGGCGCCGACGTGCGCGAAGTCGACACCGGCAGCGGCGCCGACGTGCGGCTGGTGATCGGGCGCGACCTGCTGCGCAGCAAGGCCGAGGCGCGCCGCATCATCAAGGCCGCGCTGGCGCGCGCGGCGCGGGCGGGCTGACGGCGCCGCATCGGACACGTTTGTCGCATATCAAACGTGCGCCGGGGCGCCACGCGAAAATGGGGCGGTCATCCAACTCTACCGGAGTACCGCCATGCGCCTCGCTCACTTCCTCAAATCCGCAATTGTCAGCGTGCTGGTCCTCGCACTGGCCGGCTGCGCGCCGACCGCCAAGCGCGAAGGCACCGGCGAATTCATCGACGACGCGCTGATCACCACCAAGGTCAAGGCCGCGCTGGCCGCCGATCCCGATGTCAAGGCGACCGAGGTCAACGTCGAGACGTTCAAGGGCACGGTGCAGCTGAGCGGCTTCGTCTCGTCGAAGGAGGCGATCGACAAGGCGGCGGCGATCACGCGCGGCGTGTCGGGCGTGAAGGGCGTGAAAAACGACATGACCGTGAAGTAGGGCAGGGAGGCGCCGTTCTCGGACACAAAAAAGCCGTCCGATGCGGACGGCTTTGCGGGGATCTTGCGTGCGCCTTATTCCCAGCTGACGCTGCCCAGTCCGCTCGCGGTGGATTTGCGATTGGCCGGCTTGCCGTACACGCTGGCCGAGCCCAGGCCGTTCAGGTTCAGGTTGGCGCTGGTCTTTGCATACACCGTTGCGCTGCCCAGGCCCGTCATGTTCAGGTCGACCGCATCGGCGCGCAGCTCGCGCGCTTCGAGGCTGCCGACCCCGCCGAGCTTGGCGCGCAGCAGCTTGCTCGTGCCATTGACTTCGATGCGGCCGGCGCCGCGCAGGCTCAGCTCGACGCGATCGCTGTCCGGCGCGTTGAGCGTCATGCTGCCCACGCCGCCGAGGTTGGCGTCGATGTTGCGATAGCGGCTGGTCAAGGTGACGGCGCCGGCCCCGTCGAGCGCCAGGCGAATCTGCTCGCCGGAGAAGCCGCTGATTTCGGTGGAACCGACGCCTTGCGATACCAGCTCGTTAAAGTTCGGCAGCGTCAGTTCGGCGCGCAGCTGCTCCTTGTTGTTGGTGCCGAAGTGGATGTGGCGGTTGCGTTCGATATCGATCAGCAGCGTGTCGCCTTGCTGCGTCGTCACCACCTTCGGCACGTAGCGCTGGTCGCCGGCGATGACGAGCGAGGCGGTCGGCCCCTGCTTGACGCGCAGGTCGATGATGCCGCCCAGCTTCACTTTCATCACACGCGCATCGACGGCGCGCGTTTCGCTCGCTTGCGGTTCCGCCGCGAGCGCTGCGCCGGCGCTTGCCGACATCGTGATGGCCATGCAAGCCGCGCCGAAAAATTTATTCATGTTCTGTTCTCCGAAGGTCGTGGATCGATGCGTCGATTAGTTGCCCAGCGCTGCTTTTTGTGCGGCGCTGAGGCGTTTTCCGGTGATGGTCACGACCGCCATCGGCGCGACTGAAACGGCCTGCTGCACGACTGGGTTGATGACGCGATGTGCGGGCACGGCGGCATGCGCCAGGCTGGTTGCCGATGCCAGTGCGAGGGCGGCGATGAAGATGACTTCCATGTTTTTTGCGATGTTCATTTTGTGGCTCCTTGGCGCGATAAGTTCGTTGGGTTGAGTGAACTATAGCCAGGTGCCATTCGCAACCATACCGGATTGCGACAGACTGCATGAATGACGGGATGGAGTGCAAGAAACGCGGTAAAGCGCGCGATGCAGATGTGATTAGGGGTCAGATCTGCTGGACCTGACCCCGCCTTGCACTGCGACAGAGACGTCGCCGCGCAAGATTCCGTAGCGCCTAGTTGCGGTTCGGATTATTCGGCCGCGAGTCGTACCGGTTCGGCACGCCATCGCGATCGCGATCGCTCATGCCGTCGGCGCGCTCGCCGCGGCGCCAGCCGCCACGCTCCATCTGCCAGCGGTCGCCCTCCTGGCGCCATTCGGGACGATGGTAGACATAGCCATGGCGCACGCGCTCCCAATGTCCGCGCATCCAGATGTAGCGATGGCCGTTCCAGTTCCAGTAGCCAGGTACCCATTCGTAGCCGCGTCGCGCATGCGGCACCGCTTCATGGCGCGGGGCCGGCGGCGCGGTGCGCACGACAACGACGTCGCGTGCGAACACCTGGGTTGGAGCAAGTGCGGCCGAGCCGATCAGCAACGCTGCCGCAGTACCGAGGATCGTAGCTTTCATCATGGTTCTCCAAATGAAGTTGATGTGACTTCACTATAGAGTTTGCAGCGGGCGCATGCGGAAATGATGCCTGCGCTTACAGGATATACATTTCGCCACAATCGCCGCGCTGGCGTCAGCGGTGCCGGCCGCCCCAGTCGCCGCGATGTCCGCCGCGGAACCCGTGATGGCCGTAACCGTGCCGGTGTCCGCCGCCGCCGACCCACCACAGGTCGAGCGAGATCGGCGGCCCGACGTAATATGGCGCGCCGGAATACGCGGGCGCGCCATATGCATAGTTGGGATCGTAGGCCGAATAGCCGGAGTAGTAGCCGGGGTCGTACACGGCGCAGCCGCCGAGGGAGCTTGCGATGATGAGCGAAAATGTCAGGCGTTTCGCCGCGCGTTTCAGGATGGTATTCATGGCGCTCTGATGCCAAAAAACGAAGAAGCACTAAATTCACATTAGTGCATCTTCGGCATTCCGCCATCCCATTACACACTTCGTTACACGCCGGAGTTTCCGGCGGGATGCTTAGTGGATCAGTCCGCCGGCCGGCAGGTAAAACGAACGGCGCTCGGCGGGCTCGCGCAATGCCAGGCAGGCGCCGACGTGGCAGCCGGTGTCGTATTCCCACTGCAGGGCCGGCTCGTCATACATCATCACCACCGCGGGCTCCGTGCCTTGCAACAGGCCATCTTCCACACCGGTGAGAAACACGGATACTTCGGTCACGCCGAGCGCGCTGGCGATTTGGGTCAGGTCAACTTGGTTTTGCAAATCGGAAGGTTTCATGGTGATCATCTCGTGGTTAAACTCGGTTCGAGTATAGAGATGAGACCGCTTATGCAAAGAAGGACTGCTGCGCAAGCCGGAGTAAGCCAACTCCTACCCTGCATGTAGGGATGGGCTCACGTTTTTTCCGGACTGCAAAGAATGAGAAATGGGGCGCGCGCACGCCGGCGCCGCCGTTGGCGGGATCTCCTGCAGGCTTCGGTGCGCCGTTAGTGGGCGTCGGCCCCAGCCGCACGGCGATGGTGCGGGAAGGCTTCGGTCGTGTTGTCACTAGCGCGCCGATGGTAATTGGAGTCTTCCACCGACCAGTAAGCCGGGACACGGTAGTCATACAGCATGCCGTCAGAAGCCAGGTCCGTTTCGTGGTAGCCCGGCATGTCTGCAAGCAATTTGTGCAGCATCGCCCGATCGGAAACTGTCGCCGCATTTCCAGCCAGCGACTCCCACAGGTGTGCCGCGCCGCGGGCCATGTCCCAGAAGGACAGATCGAGGTCATCCGATTCCTCGGAGGATCGTTGAGTCAGCGCTCGGATGGTGCGTGCCACCATGGCGGTAACTTCTTCGTAACTGTAATTTGACATGGCCGCCTCCACCGTATTTTTCCGCATCATGTCATATTTACGAATTTACCTGAGTTCATTTCCGCTAGTCAATTAACCCGCCGGATTCGGCGAACCGAAAATTTTTCTGCGACAACGAACACGGCGGCAAATGCGCTGCGGGCCGGCGCCTGAATCACTTGGCCGGAGCGGCCAACGGCTTGCCTTTTTCGACCACATAGACACCGATGAAGCGCAGCGGCGTTTCGCCCGGGTTGCGCGCGCCATGCACTTTCCCTGCCGGAATTACGAACGCCTCACCGGCCTTGACCAGGCGTGGCGGTTCGCCATCGATCAGCAACTCGGCTTCGCCTTCCAGCACATAACTGATTTCATCGCCGGGATGCGTGTGACGGGGCGCGCTGACGCCGGGATCGATTTCTCCGCGGACCACGACGGCCTGATGGCCGGGCGCCGCCACGTCCGCCGTCAATATCGGCGTGCGCTTGATCTGGGCCGAGGCGCCAGTTGAGACCAGAATGCCGAGCGAGAGCGATGAGGTGGCGAACATGATGGATGGCTTGTGCATTGTCATGGAGACCCCGCAGGTGAGTTAGGGCGCGGTATGCGCGTTTCCATCTTACTCTTGGGACGCTAGCAGAAAGCAAAAAGCCCAACCGATGAGGGTTGGGCCAAGTGCTTGATTCTATGGTGCCGACTGCCGGTTTCGAACTGGCCACCTGATGATTACAAATCAACTGCTCTACCAAATGAGCTAAGTCGGCGTGGGCAGGATTATACCGCTATTTGATGACCGTCAGCGTTGGCCGGCCGCCTTTTTTGGGCGGTTCGTTGGGATCGTCGGGAATCTGCGACAGCTCGGCGGCAGGCTTCTCGGGCGCGGCGCTCGGCACCGCGGCGAGCGCCGGCGCAGGGGCCGCCGGCGCGTCCGCAGGCGAAGCAGCGGGGCTCTCGGCCGCCGTCGTCGTCACTTCGAACGCCATGCCCTGGCCGTTCTCGTTTGCATAGATCGCCAGCACGTTTTGCACCGGGACGTAGATTTCGCGCGACACGCCACCGAAGCGCGCGTTGAAACGCACCGCGTCGTTGTCCATCTTCAGTCCCGAGGTGGCGCCGAAGCTGATGTTGAGCACGATTTCGCCCTTCTTCACGTACTCCATCGGCACCGTCGTGGCGGCGTCGACCTTCACCGCCAGGTAGGGCGTGAAGCCGCTGTCGGTACACCACTCGTAAATGGCGCGCAGCATGTAGGGCTTGGTTGAGATCTCAGGCATGTTCTGTGTGGAGAGTGTTACGGATTTGCACGCCAGTCTACTGCGATTCGCCGTTCGGCGTCGCCCGCTGGCGTGCAACATGCTGCAATTAACGGCGCATGACCTTTTCGGACGGCGTCAGCGCTTCGATGTAGGCCGGACGCGAGAAGATGCGCTCGGCGTACTTCATCAGCGGCGCGGCCGTCTTCGACAGCTCGATGCCGTAGTGGTCCAGGCGCCACAGCAGCGGCGCAACGGCCACGTCGAGCATCGAGAACTCGTCGCCCAGCATGTACTTGTTCTTCAGGAACAGCGGCGCGAGCGTGGTGAGGCGATCGCGGATTTCCGCCCGCGCCTTGTCATGGCTCTTGTCGTTGGCCTTGGCGCGCTCGCTCTCGAGCACGTGCACGTGCACGAACAGCTCTTTCTCGAAATTGAACAGCATCAGGCGGGCACGCGCGCGCATCAGCGGGTCGGCCGGCATCAGCTGCGGATGCGGGAAGCGCTCGTCGATGTACTCGTTGATGATGTTCGATTCGTACAGAATCAGCTCGCGCTCGACCAGGATAGGCACCTGGCCGTACGGATTCATCGTCGAGATGTCTTCCGGCTTGTTGAACAGGTCGACGTCGCGCACCTCAAAGTCCATGCCCTTTTCGAACAGGACCAGGCGGCAGCGTTGGGAGAATGGGCACGTGGTGCCTGAATATAGAACCATCATGGTTTATAGTTCCTTAGAAACAAAGGGGGTGACACGACCAGCGCTCACCCCAAAATGATCGCCCGCGCAACCGCTGCGGGCGAGAAAACCTTACTTGACTTCTTTCCAGTAAGACGCGGACAGGCGCCAGCACAACACGGAGAACAGCGACAGGAACAGCAGCACCCAGACGCCCAGGCGCTTGCGCGTGCCCTGGGCCGGCTCGGCCATCCACTCGAGATAGCCAACCAGGTCGGCCGTCGCGGTGTCAAACTCGGTCGGGCTCATGGTGCCAGGCGCCACCATGTCATAGCCGCCGAACTTGTGCACGGTCTTCGTGTGATCGTGCGGGTCTTTTTCTTCCACCATCTTGACCGTGCGCACGCCTTGCAATTGCCACATCGCATGCGGCATCGCCACGTTCGGCATCACCATGTTGTTCCAGCCGGTCGGACGGGTGTCGTCCTTGTAGAAGCTGCGCAGGTAAGTATACAGGTAGTCGCCGCCACTGCCCGCGCCGGACGCTTTGGCCCGCGCGATCACCGACAGATCCGGCGGCAGCGCGCCGAACCAGGCCTTGGCGTCGGCCGGCTTGAGCGCCGTCGTCATCATGTCGCCCACCTTCTCGCCCGAGAACAGCAGGTTGGCCTTGATCTGGTCGTCGCTCAGGCCCAGGTCCTTCAGGCGGTTGTAGCGCATCGCCGACGCCGAGTGGCAGTTCAGGCAGTAGTTGACGAACAGCTTGGCGCCGTTTTGCAGCGACGCCAGGCTGGCGCGCTCCGGCGCCTTGTCGAGCGGGATGCCGCCTTCGCTGGCGAAGGCCAACGCCGGCAGCAACGCCAGCAGTGCAATCATCTTCTTCGGAAAATTCATGTAATGGTCCTTGATGTCGTCAGTTAGTGCGGATGGAACGTCACGCGTTTAGGGACCGGCTTGAAGGTACCCATTGCGCTCCACCAAGGCATCAGCAGGAAGAAGCTGAAGTACAGCAAGGTGCAGACCTGCGACACGATGCCGCCGATCGGGCTCGGCGGCTGAGTGCCGAGGTAGCCCAGCGTCACGAACGACAGGCCGAACAGGATGTACACATATTTGTGCCAGTCCGGACGGTAGCGGATCGACTTGACCGGCGAGTGGTCCAGCCACGGCAGGAAGGCGATGATCACCACCGACGAACCGAACAGCACCACGCCCCAGAACTTGGCGTCGAGGATCTGCGGCAGCATGCCGATGATCATCACCAGGCCGATCACGGCGATGATGATCTTGGTCAGGAACGACAGGCGCGACTTGAGCCAGATGAACACGACATAGGCGGCGATGGCGGCCATCAGCACGTACATGAAGTCGGCCGTGGTGGCGCGCAGCACCGAGTAGAACGGCGTGAAGTACCAGGTCGGCGCGATGTGCAGCGGCGTCTTGAGCGAATCGGCCGGGATGAAGTTGTTGTACTCGAGGAAGTAGCCGCCCATCTCCGGCGCGAAGAACACCACCGCCGAGAAGATCACCAGGAACACCGACACGCCGAACAGGTCGTGGAAGGTGTAGTAAGGATGCGACGGCACAGCGTCCAGCGGATGGCCGTCCGGTCCCAGCGTGTCTTTCACTTCGATGCCGTCCGGATTGTTCGAGCCCACTTCATGCAGCGCGATCAGGTGCGCGACCACCAGGCCCAGGATCACCAGCGGAATGGCGATCACGTGGAAGGCGAAGAAGCGGTTCAGGGTGGCGTCGGACACCACGTAGTCGCCGCGGATCCACAGCGACAGGTCAGGCCCGATCAACGGAATCGCGCCGAACAGGTTGACGATCACCTGGGCGCCCCAGTACGACATCTGGCCCCATGGCAGCAGGTAGCCGAAGAACGCCTCGGCCATCAGCGCCAGGAAGATGGCGAAACCGAACAGCCAGATCAGTTCGCGTGGCTTGCGGTACGAGCCGTACAGCAGGCCGCGCGTCATGTGCAGGTAGATCACGATGAAGAACGCCGACGCGCCGGTCGAGTGCATGTAGCGCACCAGCCAGCCCCACGGCACTTCGCGCATGATGTATTCGACCGAACCGAAGGCCAGGTTGGCGTCCGGCTTGTAGTGCATGGTCAGGAAGATGCCGGTGACGATCTGCAGCACCAGGATCAGGGTCGCCAGGATGCCGAAGATGTACCAGAAGTTGAAGTTCTTCGGGGCGTAGTACTTGCCCCACTGGTCGTTCCACAGCTTGGTCAGCGGGAAGCGGTCGTCGATCCAGCCGACCGCCTTGACGGTGGCCGGCGCGTTGGCCGGGAATTTGGTCTCTTTAAAAGCTGCCATGTTATGCGTCGCCTTTCTCATCGCGGCCGATCACGATCCGGTTGTCCGACAGATACATATGCGGCGGCACGTCGAGGTTGGTCGGCGCCGGCTTGTTCTTGAACACGCGCGCGGACAGGTCGAAGGTCGAACCATGGCAAGGGCACAGGAAGCCGCCGGTCCAGTCGTCCGGCAGCGATGGCTGGGCGCCTTCGGCAAAGCGCGACGACGGCGAGCAGCCCAGGTGCGAGCAGATCCCGACCACCACCAGCACTTCCTTGTGCTCGGCGCGGGCGCGGGCTTCATTCTTGGCGTAGGACGGCACCTCCAGCTGGTAGAACTTGTCCGATTTCGGATCGGCGACCTTGTCGTCGTTCTTGGCCAGCGAGGCCATCATCTCCGGCGTGCGGCGCAGGATCCACACGGGCTTGCCGCGCCATTCCACTACTTTCATCGTGCCCGGCGCAACGTCCGAGATATCAACTTCTACCGGCGCGCCGGCGGCTTTGGCCCGCTCCGACGGCTGAAATGTGCTGACCAAGGCGCCTGCCGTGGCAAGCCCGACTACTCCTCCAGCCGCACATGTGGCGGACAGCAACACGCGTCGGCCTGGATCGACCTGTTTTCCGTTACTCATACCCAACCCCAATCAGTCAAAAATCGAAATCCCAGAAGCCGTGCAGAGCTCCTAGCAACCGTCGATTATAGGTGAACAGGAAAGCGAATTAAACAAAAATGTTGCTGTTCCCCTATTGAGGCGGGCAATTTGCATGTTTCCGTCGCGAAAACCGTGTTAACGCCGGTCAAAATGGCGCTAACCGAGAATTTTGACCAGGCGGGAACCGCAAGTCAGGGCGGGTTTCGAACATTTGGATGTATGATTGAGAAGCAATTTTTGCAAATTAACCTTCCGGGAGAGAGCGATGAGCATGATGGGCGAATTCAAGCAGTTTGCGCTGAAGGGCAACGTGATGGACCTGGCGGTGGGCGTGATCATCGGCGCCGCCTTCGGCAAGATCGTCGATTCCCTGGTGTCCGACGTCATCATGCCGCCGATCGGCAAGCTGTTCGGCGGCCTCGACTTCGCCAGCTATTACGTTCCGCTCAACAACCAGGCCTACGGGCTGGCGCTGGCGGAAGCGAAGAAGGGCGGCGCCGTCATCGCCTACGGCAACTTCCTCACCGTGCTGCTGAACTTCATCATCCTCGCTTTCGTCGTCTTCCTGATGGTGCGCTTCATCAACCGTCTGCACCGGCCGGCGCCGATGGCCGTCGTCGTGCCGGAAGACGTGGTGCTGCTGCGCGAAATCCGCGACTCGCTGAAGCGATAGCGCCGGCAGGACACCATGCGACGCCTCTGGCTGCTGTTTGCGCAAACCGTCACGGTCGCCCTGGCGCTGTACGCGGTGGTGCACGCCATGCGTCCCGACTGGCTGGCCCGGCCGGCGCCGCGGCTCGAGAGCGTCGGCGCGGCGACTCCGGTCGCCGTGCTGCAGGCGCCCGCGCTCCCCGCAGCCGGCAGTTACCGCGAGGCGGCCGGGCGCGCGATGCCGGCGGTGGTCAACATCCTCACCAGCAAGGCGCTGCGGCAAAACCACCCGCTGCTGCGCGATCCCTTCTTCCGCAAGTTTTTCGGCGACCGCCTGCCGCGCGACGAGCAGCTTTCCAGCCTCGGTTCGGGCGTCATCGTCAGCCCCGACGGCTACATCCTGACCAACAACCACGTGGTCGAAGCGGCCGACGAAATCGAAGTGGTGCTGGCGGACGGGCGCAAGGCGCCGGCCAAGGTGGTCGGCACCGATCCCGAGACCGACCTGGCGGTGATCCGCATCGCCGCCAAAAACCTGCCCGTGATCGTGCTGGGCCGGGCCGACCAGGCGCGCGTGGGCGACGTCGTGCTGGCGATCGGCAACCCGTTCGGCGTCGGCCAGACCGTCACCATGGGCATCATCTCCGCGGTCGGGCGCAACAACCTGCACATCAACCAGTTCGAGAACTTCATCCAGACCGACGCCGCGATCAACTTCGGCAACTCGGGCGGCGCGCTGGTCGACACCAGCGGCAACCTGATCGGCATCAACGCTGCGATCTACTCGCAGACCGGCGGCTCGGTCGGCATCGGCTTCGCGATTCCCGTCACCACCGCCAAATCGGTGATGGAAGAAATCATCAAGTCCGGCCAGGTGGTGCGCGGCTGGATCGGCATCGAATCGCAGGACATCACGCCGGAGCTGGCCGACAGCTTCGGCCTGTCGCGCGAGTCCGGCGCCATCATCGCCGGCGTGGTGCGCAACGGCCCGGCCGACCGCGCCGGCATCAAGCCGGGGGACATCCTGCTGGCGGTACAGGGCAAGGCGGTGGCCAACACCAACGAGATGCTCGGGCTGATCGCGCAACTGCCGCCGGGGCAAAAAGCCAAAATGACGGTGATGCGCAAGGACCGCCAGTCCACGCTCGACGTGATGGTCGGCAAGCGTCCGCGCGCAACCGAGTAAACTAGCGCCCATATTCAATTGACTGGAAGTGATCCGAATGCATTTGCGCGACCTGACGCAGTTCCTCACCGAGCTAAAAGCCAACAACAACCGTCCCTGGTTCATCATGAACAAACCGCGCTACGACATCCTGCGCGAAGAGTTCCTCGACGTGGTCACGCAGTTGATCGCCGAGCTGTCCAGGTTCGACAAGCAGGTCGCGGCCTGCAACCCGAAGAAAGCGATGTTCCGCATCAACCGCGATATCCGCTTCGCCAACGACAAGAGCCCGTACAAGACGCGCTTCTCGGCCGGCTTCGCGCCGAACGACAAGCGGCGTCCGAGCGCCGGCGCCGGCCCGACCTATTATTTCCACATCGAAGGCGACGGCACGCTCGGTTTCGGCGTGGGCGAATACATCCCGCCGCCGGCGCGCCTGAAGGCGATTCGCCAGCACGTGGTCAACGATGCGACAGGCTTTGCGAAAGTGTTGAAAAATAAAGCCTTGCGCGAGACCTTCGATGGATTCGACCTGGAAGGCGCGCTGCAGCGCCCGCCGAAGGGATTCGACCCGGAGCACCAGCACATCGACTACCTGAAGATGAAAAGTTTCTTCGTGTGGACCGAGGTCAAATTGCCGCTGAACGCACCGGAGAAGCTGGTGCCGACGCTGGCGAGCGGGTTCAAGGATGCGTTCGCGCTGGTCACCTGGCTGCGCGGCGTAAAGGATAACGCCGAAGAGGCAGACGTTTAAACGGGAACGGACACTATGGCATTACAACACGCAGTATCGGGACAGAAGATTCCGCTGGCGCGCGACGACGGCGACATCGCCTTTTTCACCTCGGTGGCGCTGGCCAAGACACCGCACATGGAACTGATCCGGCTGGTGCTGCCGAAGGAGCGGCCGATGCCGACCCACAAGGTCGACGGCGAAGTCACCTTGCAATGCCTGGAAGGGCAGATCGAGGTCGATGCGCACGGACGGACGGTGGCGCTGGCGCCGGGCGAGATGCTGTTCCTCGATGGCGGCGTGCCGCATTCGGTGCGCGCGGTGGAAGATGCGGTTGCGCTGATGACAATCCTGCTGACGCACCAGGACGAAACCGCGGTCGCGTAAAAATGGGGTCAGGTCCGTCGGACCTGACCCCATCGTGCGCTACGCTGACTCGCCGCGCGGATCGCGCGCCAGCAGCCGCACCACGCTCGCCTTCGCATCGGCGCCGTCGAACAGCACCTCCGCCACCGCATTGGTGATCGGCATGTCCACTCCCAGCCTGGCCGCCAGTTCCCGCACCGCGCGCGCGCACGGCACGCCTTCTGCCACGTGTCCCAGTTCCGCGACCACCTGCTCGAGCTTCTTGCCCTGCGCCAGTTCCAGCCCGACCCGCCGGTTGCGCGACAAATCGCCGGTGCAGGTGAGGATCAGGTCCCCCATCCCGGTCAGCCCCATGAAGGTATTCAGGTTGCCGCCCAGCGCGGCGCCCAGCCGCGTGATTTCGGCCAGCCCGCGCGTGATCAGCGCCGCGCGCGCGTTCAGTCCCAGACCCAGGCCGTCGGCCACGCCGGTGGCGATCGCCAGCACGTTCTTGACCGCGCCGCCCACTTCCACGCCGACCACGTCGTCGCTCGAATAGACCCGCAGGTTGCCGCCGTGGACCAGCTTGACGACGCGCTCGCACAGCGCTTTCGAATCCGACGCCACGGTCAGCGCGCACGGCAGCCCGCGCGCCACTTCCTGCGCGAACGACGGGCCTGACAGCGCGGCGCCCGGCACCGCGTCGCCCAGCACCTCGCGCACCACCTGGTGCGGCAGCATGCCGGTGCCGTACTCGAAGCCCTTGCACAGCCAGACCACGTTCGGAATCGCATGCGCTTTCAATTGTCCCAGCAGCGGCCGCAGTCCCGCCACCGGACAGGCCGCGATCAGCAAGGGCTGGTCGCCATCGAGATGGGCCAGCGCGGCGTCGAAATCGCCGCTGACCTTGAGCGCCGGCGGCAGGGGAAAGCCCGGCAGGTAATGGGTGTTTTCGCGCACGGCGTCGACTTCGCGCATGGCGGCGCCGTCGCGGCCCCACAGCAGCACGTCGTGGCGCGCGGCCAGCGTGATCGCCATCGCGGTGCCCCAGGCGCCCGCGCCCAGCACGGTAATTTTGGAGTTCGTTGTTTTCATTGAATCAGATGCCCCAGACGTCGGAGGCCTTGATGAACCCGGAGATGCCGTCCTTGTGGCGCACCTTGAGCCAGGCGCTTGCCTGCGGATCGGCCAATTCGAGCAGCACGCCCTTGTCGGCGGTCATCACGACCGGGGCGGCGTCGTCGCTGGTGGCGCGCACCTTGGCGCCGGCGACCCGCACCACCACATTGCGTTTGCTGGAAAGCGCTTTCGCCTCGGTCCAGGCCATGTCGCCGTTGGCGTCGCGCACCTTGACCCATTCGCCGTAGCCGAGCACCACTTCGACCGGCATGCCGGACGGCGCGATGAACAGCTTGCCGCCCTTGGCGGAAGGCGCGTCGTACAGGATGGCCGGAGCCGCGCCGACGGTCTTGAAATCGATGGCGGATGCACAGGCCGAAGCGGCCAACAGCAGCGCGGCGGCGCAACAACGGGAAAGGTGCATCGCGAACCTTGGTCTGGAAGTGACACGGGACAGGCCGATGGCCCGTCCCGCTGATGATACTACTTCTACGTACTAGTACTTAGTTGACGGCATCGGTGGCGGGCGCTGCGGCCGCCGCGTCTGCCATCGCCTGGCGGCGCTGCTGGTAGAACACTTCGAAGTTGATCTCGGCCAGGTGCACTGGCGGGAAGCCGGCACGGGTGATCACGTCGGCGATGTTGCCACGTAGGTAAGGGTAAACGATGTTCGGGCAACCGATGCCCAGCAGCGGATCCATCTGGTCGGCTGGGATGTTGCGCGCTTCGAAAATACCGGCTTGCTTGCCTTCAACCAGGAAAGCAACCTTGTCCTTGACCTTGGCGGTCACGGTGATGGTGACGGTCGACTCGTAGATGCCTTCGGCGATGGCTTCGGCGCCCACGTCGAGCGACACTTCGATGGTCGGCGCTTCCTGCTCGAGGAAGATGGCCGGGGAATTCGGCTGCTCCAGCGACATGTCCTTCAGGTAGACGCGTTGGATTTGAAATACGGGTTGCAGGGTTTCGTCAGACATGGAACGCTTTCGTTGTATGAAATGAAGAACGGCTTTTTCGCCGTTCCATATGGGCTTATGATCAAACGCGACGGCAATTGTATCAAAACCAACCTGCTTGCAATAGCCTTCGATTGACCCGGTTAAATCCGGTCAAGCCCCATTTAACAAGGGATCGAGCCGTCCGGCCTGATCGAGCGCATACAAGTCGTCGAAACCGCCGACGTGGGTGGCGCCCACGTAAATCTGCGGCACGGTGCGGCGCCCGGTCTTTTGCATCATCACGACGCGCTGCTCGGGATCGAGGTCGACCCGGATGCGCTCGATGTTGGTGACGCCCTTCGCTTCGAGCAGGCGCTCGGCGCGCACGCAGTAGGGGCAGGCGGCGGTGTGGTACAGCACTACATGGGCCTGGTTAGCCATAAATAGACTCCTTGTTCTTTATTTCGCGATCGGCAGGCCCGCGGCCTGCCACGCTGCGACGCCGCCATCGAGGGCGACCACGTCGGAAAATCCGGCCGCGGCAAGTTGCCGGACCGCCTTGTCGGCGCGCGCGCCGGTCTGGCACACGACGACCACGGAACGCGCCTTCGATTTCTCCAGTTCGCCGATCCGCGACGACAAGTCTGCCAGCGGAATGTTTTTCGCGTCGCGCAAATGCCCTTTGGCAAATTCTTCAGCGCTGCGCACGTCCACGATGGTGCCCTTGCCGCGGTTGATGATCTGGGTCACCTGCAGCGCCGACGCGCGCTTGCCGCGCGGGATCAGGGCCGGAATCAGCAGGTAGGCGCCCGACAGAACGACCACGGCGACGGTAAAAATATGGTCAATAATAAATTTCACAAAGGATCCAATGGGCTAAGTTAACTCGCGCATTATAAAATAGAAGCTGACAGCCTCACATTCCGCCGCGTTTTTGCCCAGCGCGCCCTGTTGAACCCACTATTCAAGAGCTTATGTACAAAATTGTCTTCATGCGCCACGGCGAATCGACCTGGAACCTGGAAAACCGCTTCACCGGCTGGACCGACGTCGACCTGACCGCCAAGGGCGTGGCCGAGGCCAAGAGCGCCGGCAAGGTGCTGAAGGACGCCGGCTTCACCTTCGACCTGGCCTACACCTCGGTCCTCAAGCGCGCGATCCGCACGCTGTGGCTGACGATGGACGAGATGGACATGATGTGGCTGCCGGTGGTCAACGACTGGCGCCTGAACGAGCGCCACTACGGCGCCCTGCAGGGCCTCGACAAGGGCGAGACCGCCGCCAAGTACGGCGACGCCCAGGTGCTGGTCTGGCGCCGCAGCTATGACACGCCGCCGCCGCCGCTGGCCGCCGACGACGAGCGCACCTCGTTCCACGACCCGCGCTACGCCCAGTTGCCGAAGGAGGCGATCCCGCTGACCGAATGCCTGAAAGACACCGTGGCGCGCGTGATGCCGGCCTGGGACGACGAAATCGCCCCGGCGATCCGCGCCGGCCGTCAGATCCTGATCTCGGCCCACGGCAACAGCCTGCGCGCGCTGATCAAGATGCTCGACAACATCAGCGATGAAGACATCGTCGGCCTGAACATCCCCAACGGCCAGCCGCTGGTGTATGAACTGGACGCCGACCTGAAGCCGATCCGCCACTACTACCTGGGCGACCAGGATGCGATCGCCGCCGCCACCGCCGCGGTCGCGAATCAAGGGAAGGCCAAGTAATTTTGCATCCAGCATCGAGTAAGGGCGCCAGCCGGGCGCTGTGCTGCCTCGTCCTGGCGTTTGCCATGGGCGGCGCGCACGGCGCGACCAAGCCGACCGAGCGCAGCAAGCAGAAGGCCGCGGCCGAAGCGAGCCGCGCCGGCATCCAGCAGAAACTGCAGGCGCTGAAGAAGGACATCAGCCGCACCGAAAGCCAGAAGGAAGACGTGGCCGACACGCTGGCCGAGTCGGAAGAGGCGATTTCGGACGCCAACCGCGCGCTGCGCGAGCTGGCCGGCGAGCAGCAGGACACCAACGCCAGGCTGCTTGGGCTCGACGCCGAGCGCGAGAAGCTGGCCGCCACCATCGAGGCGCAGAAGAAGCAGATAGCGAAGCTGCTGCGCGAGCATTACGTCGCCGGCAACGAGGACCGCATCAAGCTGCTGCTGTCGGGCGACAACCCGAACCGCATCAACCGCGACCTGCAGCTGATGGCCTACCTGTCGCAGGCGCAGGCGCGCCTGCTCGCGTCCTTGCGCGGCAACTTGGCCGCGGTCGAGGCCAACCGCGAGCAGGCCCAGAACGCCAAGGACGAACTGGAAGAAATCGCCGAGGAACAGAAGCAGCAGAAGGTCGCGCTGGAAAAAGAGAAGGCCAAGCGCGCCGCCCTGCTGGGCACGCTGTCGCAGCAACTGGCCGCGCAGCGCAAGGAAGCGGGCAAGCTGGCGCGCGACGAGGAACGGATGAACGCGCTGGTCGACAACCTGGCGAAGCTGATCCGCCAGCAGGCCGAAGCGGCCGCCGCCGAACAGCGCCGCCTGGCCGCCGTTGCCGCCGCCAAGGCCAAGGCCGACGCCGAGGCGAAGGCGCTGGCCGACGCGCGCAAGAAGGCCGAGCGCGAGCGTCTTGCCAAAGAGAAGCCGGGCGCCAAGCCGGTGTTCAAGCCCGATCCGATCGACGACGACGCGCCGCCGAAGGTGGCCACGAAGCCAGATCCCGCAGCCGCCAAACCGGCCGACATCGCGCTGGCGCCGGCCGCGCCGGAAGGCGCCTTCGCCAGCCTTAAGGGCCAGATGCGTGCGCCCGTCAGCGGCAAGCTGGCTGCCCGTTTCGGCGCCAAGCGCGGCGAAGCGAGCTGGAAGGGCGTGTTCATCCAGGCGCCCGAGGGGTCGGACGTGCGCGCCGTGGCCGCCGGCCGGGTGGTGTTCGCCAAGTGGATGCGCGGCTTCGGCAACCTGATCATCGTCGACCATGGCAGCCAGTACCTGTCGATCTACGGCAATAACCAGACCTTGCTGAAACACGAGGGCGACGCCGTCAAAGGCGGCGATCCGATCGCCAGCGCCGGCAACACAGGCGGTCGCGAGGAATCGGGTCTATACTTTGAACTGAGGCACTTGGGCCAGGCGTTCGACCCGGCCAGCTGGATCAAATTCTGAGGTTGAGCACATGAAGCAATTCAATTCTGGCAAGACCCGCCAGGGCGTCCGCACCGCGGGCCTGGTCGCCGTCGGCATGGTGGCCGGCATCGCGCTGTCGCTGCAGTTTCCCGCCGTCGCGCAAAAGGCCGGCGGCGCGCCGCTGCCGCTCGACGAGCTGCGCCAGCTGGCCGACGTGTATGGCCTGATCAAGTCCGACTACGTCGAACCGGTCGAAGACAAGAAGCTGCTGTCCGAAGCGATCACCGGCATGGTCGCCTCGCTCGACCCGCACTCGGTCTACCTCGACAAGAAGGCCTACCGCGAAATGCGCGAAACCATGCAGGGGCGCTTCGTCGGCCTCGGCATCGAAGTGTCGACCGAGGACGGCTACGTCAAGATCGTCTCGCCGATCGAGGATTCGCCGGCCTACCGCGCCGGCATCAAGCCGGGCGACCTGATCACCCGCATCGACGCCACCCCGATCAAGGGCATGGCGCTGGACGAAGCGATCAAGAAAATGCGCGGCGCGCCGGGCAGCAAGGTCACGCTGACCATCGCCCGACGCGGCGAGGACAAGCCGCTGGTGGTGGCGCTGGTGCGCGAAGAGATCAAGGTTCACAGCGTCAAGGCGAAACTGGTCGAGCCGGGCTACGCCTGGCTGCGCATCAGCCAGTTCCAGGAACTCACGCTGGACGAACTGGCGCAGAAGGCCAACGCGCTGTATGCGCAGGATCCGAACATCAAGGGCCTGGTGCTCGACCTGCGCAACGACCCGGGCGGCCTGCTGCCGGGCGCGATCGGCGTCACTTCGGCCTTCCTGCCGAAAGAGCAGGTGGTGGTCTCGACCATCGGCCAGCTGCCGGACTCGAACCAGACCTTCTACGGCCGCAAGGAGTTCTACATCGGCCGCGGCACCCGCGATCCGCTGGCCAAGCTGCCGGCGGGCCTGAAGACCGTGCCGATGGTCGTGCTGGTCAACACCGGCTCGGCGTCGGCCTCGGAAATCGTCGCCGGCGCGCTGCAGGATTACAAGCGCGCCATCATCATGGGCAGCCAGACTTTCGGCAAGGGCTCGGTGCAGACGCTGCGCCAGATCAGCGCCGACACCGCGGTCAAGCTGACCACCGCGCGCTACTACACGCCGAAGGGCCGCTCGATCCAGGCCACCGGCATCGTGCCCGACATCCTGGTCGACGAAAACGCCGACGGCGACGGCTTGAACGCGCTGCGCGTGCGCGAAGCCGACCTTCAGCGCCACCTCGGCACCGAGGGCGACAAGGCGGCGCCGGCCGCGGCCAAGCGCGACGAGCTGGAAGAAGAGCGTCGCATCGCCGCCGCGCTGAAGAACCGCAAGCCGCTCGAATTCGGCGGCAAGGACGACTTCCAGCTGGCCCAGGCCATCAACCACTTCAAGGGCCTGCCGGTGAAGCTGGCGCAGGGGCCGGCGATGGAAGTGGCCGAGGGCGACGTCGCCCGTCCCGGCGTGGTGCCGCCGCAGGCGCCGCCGGAACTGAAGGCGAAAGCCCTCAAGCAGTGACCGACGACGAGCTGCTGCGCTACTCGCGCCACATCTTGCTCGACGAAATCGGCATCGAGGGCCAGCAGCGCCTGCTCGACGCCAGCGCGCTGGTGATCGGCGCCGGCGGCCTCGGCTCGCCGGCTGCGATGTACCTGGCCGCGTCAGGCGTCGGCCGCATCGTGCTGGTCGACGACGACGAGGTCGACCTGACCAACCTGCAGCGCCAGGTCATGCACGCGACCAGCCGCATCGGCCAGCCCAAGGTGGTGTCGGGGCGCGCGGCGCTGCTCGATATCAATCCGGGCATCGAAATCGTCGCGCTGCGCGAGCGCGCCGCCGGCGAACGGCTGGCCGAACTGGTGCGCGCGTCCTCGGTGGTGCTCGACTGCAGCGACAACTTCGCCACCCGCCACGCCGTCAACCGCGCCTGCGTGGCCGCGCGCGTGCCGCTGGTGTCGGGCGCGGCGATCCGCTTCGACGGCCAGATCAGCGTGTTCGACGCGCGCAGCGACGCATCTCCCTGCTACGCCTGCCTGTTCCCCGAGGATGGCGGCTTCGAGGACGTCGCGTGCAGCAGCATGGGCGTGTTCGCGCCCCTGGTCGGCGTGATCGGCGCGACGCAGGCGGCCGAAGCGCTGAAGCTCCTGATCGGCATCCAGCCCTCGCTCGCCGGCCGGCTGCTGCTGCTCGACGGCCGCGCGATGGAATGGACCAGCATCGGCATCGCCCGCAATCCCGACTGTCCCGTATGTCGTTCCAGCGAAGGCTGGAACCCATGCTGAGCGCACCCTAGGTTCCAGCCTCCGCTGGAAGTCGTTCCCGCCAATGGTGGGAACGACTTCGGGGATGCGTGGCCATCGTCCGCGCCCCTGCCTTACAATGACAAACTGGCCCCGGCCCGTGAAACCGTCATATACTCTGCAATCTTTCCGTCCTGACTGACATGACCATGCAAATTGTTTCCCGCAGCAAGTCCCAACCCACCCTGCGCCGGCGCTTCGCGCGCGGCTTCACCCTGGTCGAGATCATGGTGGTGGTGGTCATCATCGGCATCCTCGGCGCGCTGGTCGTGCCGAAGCTGATGGGCCGCACCGGCGAATCGCGCGTGACCGCCGCCAAGGTCGACATCTCGACCCTGATGGGCGCGCTCAAAATGTACAAGCTGGACAACCAGCGCTATCCGACCACCGAGCAGGGCCTGCAGGCGCTGATGACCGCGCCGACCGCCGGCCCGGCCGCCAAGGGATGGAAGGCCGGCGGCTACATCGACAAGCTGCCGAAAGACCCGTGGGGCAACGCCTACCAGTACCTGTCGCCCGGCCTGCACGGCGAAGTCGACCTGTTCTCGCTGGGCGCCGACGGCCAGCCTGGCGGCACCGGCGAAGACGCCGACATCGGTTCCTGGGAATAATCTCAGCCACGGAGGGTTGCGTGCCCGTCCTTCCTGCCCGCCAGCGCGAACGTGGCTTCACCCTGGTGGAGATCATGATCGTGATGGTGATCATCGGCATCACGCTGGGCATGGTGTCGCTCAACGCGATCCCCAGTCCGCAGCAGAACCTGCAGAAGGAAGCCCAGCGCCTCGCCCTGCTGCTGCAGCTGGCGCGTGACGAAGCGATCGTACGCAACCGTTTGGTTGCATTTGAGGCCGACGGCGAACGCTACCGCTTCCTGGTGCGCAACGAGACGCGTTGGGATCCCGTGGCCGGCGACGACCTGCTGCGCGAGCGCCCCTTCAACAACGCCCCGGTGGCGGTGCTGATCGACCCGCCGGGCGCCGGCGCCGGCGTGCCGCTGCGCGTGACCTTCGGCCGCGAGCCGGTCGACAAACCCTTCGTGCTGACCCTGGCCAGCGGAGACGCCCGCGTGGCGATCCGCGCCGACGGGGTCGGCCATTTCGTGGTCGAATGACGATGACCATGCGCTCGCGCCCCGTCGCCGGATCCGCCGGCTTCACCCTGCTCGAGGTGCTGGTGGCGCTGGTCATCGTCGGCACCGCGCTGGGCGCCTCGCTGCGCGCGGTCGGCAGTCTGGCCTCGAACAGCGCCGGCCTGCGCACCGCGATGATGGCCACCTGGTCGGCCGAAAACCGGCTGGTCCAGATTCGCCTGTCGCGCGAGTTTCCCGCCGTCGGCAAGCGCAGCTTCGAATGCCCGCAGGGCGACCTCAAGCTGATGTGCGAGGAAGAAGTGCTGTCCAGCCCGAACCCGCTGCTGCGACGCGTCGAGGTCAGCGTGGTCGACAGCGCCAACCCGGAACGCCGCATCCTCAAACTGGTCCAACTGGTCATGAGGCAGCTATGAAGCGCGCGCGCGGTTTCACCCTGATCGAGTTGCTGGTGGCGATCAGCATCCTGGCGATGGTCGCCGTGCTCGGCTGGCGCGGCCTGGACGGCATCGTGCGCGCGCGCGTGTCGCTGACCGAGCAGATGGAAACCACGCGCGGCATGCAGCTCGCGTTCGCCCAGATGCAAAGCGACTGCGAGCACATGGCCAGCAGCCGGCTGCTCGACAGGCGGCCCTACCTGCAGGCTGCCAACGACCGCCTGACCCTGGTGCGCCAGAGCTTTGTGGAAAACGAGCCGATGCGGCTGCAGGTGGTGTCCTACCGCATCCGCGACGGCGTGCTGTCGCGGCGCGAGTCGATGGGCACGCGCGACTTGGTCCAGCTCGACGTGCTGTGGACCGCGGCCACGTCCGACGCCGACACCACCGCGCCGGTCGCGCTGCAGGCCGGCGTGACCGGCATGACGATCCAGACCTTCGAAGTGAACCAGTGGCGCCAGCAGCCGCAGCCCGCCCAGCCAGTCGCCGCGGGCGCCGTGGCCGCCGCGGCGCTCGAGCCGACCGGCTTGCAGGTGGCGCTGGCGGTGCGCGGCGTCGAGGCGCCGATGATCAAAGCCTTCCTGCTGGGAGGCCTATGAGCAAGCTGCACCGCCAGCGCGGCGTCGCCGTGATCACCGCCTTGCTGCTGACCACGCTGGCGATCACCATCGTCGCCAGCCTGTTCTGGGCCCAGCAAGTGCAGGTGCGCTCGATGGAGAACCAGCGCCTGCACCTGCAGACCAAGTGGATCCTGCGCGGCGCGCTCGACTGGGCCGGCCTGGTGCTGCGCCAGGACGGCGCCGACAACCCGAACTACACCGCGCTGACCCACGTCTGGGCCACGCCGCTGGCCGAGACCCGCCTCGACCAGTACATCGAACGCGAGCGGGTGCAGGGCGAGGTGTTTGACGCCACCTTGTCGGGAAACATTATCGACGCGACCTCGCGGTACAATCTGGCGAACCTGGCGCAGAACCGCACCGTCGACCAGGCCCAGCTGGGCATCTACAAGCAACTGCTCACCAACCTGCGGCTCGATCCCAACCTGGCGCTGCGCACCGCGCAGGCCGTGGCCAGGGCGCAGGTGATCCAGCCGAACGCGGGGCCGCCGGCGGGCGGCGCGCAGGGCGGCGGGCAGGGCGGCGCAACCGGCACGCCGGCGGCGCCGATCCCGGTCTCCGCCACCGAAGCGCCGGTACGCATGATGCAAGTGGATGACCTGCTGGCGATTCCGGGTTATACACTGGAGGTGGTCAACCGGCTGCGCGAGTTCGTCATCGTCCTGCCGGAGCGGACCATGGTGAACGTGAACACGGCGGCGCCGGAAGTGCTGGCGGCGGTGGTGCAGAACCTGTCGATGGGCGCGGCCAGCTCGCTGGTGGCGCGCCGCAAGAACGTGCCGTGGCGCGACATCGGCATCTTCACGACCGAGGTGGCGCCGGCGATTGTGCTGCCGGACACGGTGGGGGTGCGCAGCGATTACTTTCTGATCCACAGCCGGATCCGGCTCGATCGCGCCGCGCTCGACGCCGAGGCGCTGATCAACCGGCCGGGCGGACAGCCGAAGACGACGCTGGAATGGGTACGGCAAAACTAGAAGAAAGCGAGACCGTTTGACTACTTTATATATCCGCTTGCCGGCGCGGGCCGACGGCGATGCCGCCTTGTCGCGCTTCGCGCTGGTGGCCGACAGCGGCGCCATCGACCAGCAGGGCGAGGGCGCGCTGCGCGGCATGGGCGACATCGTTGCCGCCGCGCGCCGCGTGGTGCTGCTGCTGGCCGCCGCCGACGTCACGATGCTGCACGTCAAGGCGCCGCCGCTGTCGGGCGCGCGCCTGAAAGCCGCGCTGCCGGGCCTGGTCGAAGAACAGGTGCTGGGCGACCCGGCCGACTGCGTGCTGACCGCCGCGCCGGCGCTGTCGGCCGACGGCCTGCGCAGCGTCGCCGTGGTCCAGCGCGCTTATCTCGAGCCGCTGGTGCGTTCCATCCTCGCGTTCGGCGCGCGCTCCGTCTCCGCGCTGCCCGCGCAGCTGTGCCTGCCGCTGCAGCCGGGCCACGTCAGCGCCGCGGTCGGCCATTCCGACATCACCCTGCGCGACGGCCTGTACCACGGCCTCGGCCTGGCGATGGCCACGACGCCCGAGCTGGCGTTGCAGACCGTCCGATCGCTGGCCGGCGACGCCCCGCTGACGCTGTTCGTGCCGGCCGACGAACTGGGCGAGTACCAGGCGCTGGCGCAGGACGCCGGTCCCGCCATCGCGCTCGAAGCGGACCAGTGGCCGCACTGGCTGGCCGGCGCCAAGACCACCGCCTTCGACCTGGTGCCCTCGCTCGGCGCGGCCGGCGCGCGCGCCGCCGACTGGAAGCGCTGGAAATGGCCGCTGCGCCTGGCGCTGCTGGCGCTGGTGGTCAACCTGGCCGGCCTGAACATCCAGTGGCTGGGCATGAAGCGCGAAGCCGACGCGATCCGCCAGTCCAACCTGCAGACCTTCAAGAACGCGTACCCGAAGGAAACCGTGATCCAGGACCCGATCGCGCAAATGCGCATGAACAACGCGCGCGCCCGCGCCGCCAGCGGCGAGCTCGGTCCCGAGGAGTTCAACTGGCTGGCCGCCGCCTTCGGCGAGGCCGCGCGCATCCTGCCGCGTCCGCTTGGCGTGATCGGCCTCGAATACCGGGAACATGCGCTGACCGTCAAGGTCAAACCAGAGTCAGCCGATCCCGGCGCGCTGTCCATGGTCAAGAATTCGCTGGCCGCGCGCGGCCTGAGCCTGACCGAAACCGCCCCCGCCACGTGGCAGATCCGCAGCACAGGAGGCAAGCCATGAGCGCCGTCAGCACCGTAGCACAATGGAGGGAGCGCGCCACCGTGGCCTGGATGGCGCGCACCGAGCAGGAGCGCAAGTACCTGGCGATCGGCTTCGCGGTGGCCGCGGCCGCCATCGTCTATTCACTGTTCGTCGACCCGGCGCTGTCCGGCCGCGCGCGCCTGCAGAAGGACTTGCCGGTGCTGCGCCAGCAGTCGGCCCAGCTGCGCGCGATGGCGCTCGAAGCGGGCGAACTGGCGCGCGCGCCGCAAAGCGCGGTCTCGCCGATGTCGCCGCAAAGCCTCACCACCAGCCTGGCGGCGCTGTCGATGACGCCGGCGACGGTGGCCATGACCGGCGAATTCGCCAAGGTCCAGCTGAACGGCGTGGCCTTTTCCAGCCTGGTCATGTGGCTTGACGCGCAGCGCCGCGAGAACCGCATTTCGGTGCAGGACGCCGTGATCGGCGCCCAGGGCGCGCTCGGCCAGGTCGACGCCACATTAACGCTGCGCCAGGATGCGGGCGCGGGGCCGCGGTGAAGCGACTCGTGCTATGGTGTGCGGCCATCCTGCTGGCGGTAGCGCTGACGGTGCTGGTGTTTTTCCCTGCGGCATGGCTGGGGCCGATGGTCGAGCGGCAGACCGGCGGACGTTTGACTCTCGGGGATGCGCAAGGTACGCTGTGGCGCGGCTCGGCCTTCATCGGCGGCGCGCCGGGCGAGGGCGGATCGGTCACGCCGCTGTTGCCGGGACGCTTCACGTGGCGCCTGTCGCCGCTGGTGCTGCTGGGCCATGTGGCGCTGTCGCTGGAAAACCCGCAGGCGCTGGCGCAGCCGGTGCACGCGGAAGGCAACTGGTCGCACTGGCAGGTCAGCCCGGGCGAGCTGATGCTGCCGGCCGGCGGACTGGCCGGCCTGGGCGCGCCGCTCAACACGCTCGCGCCAAGCGGGGTGATGCGGCTGTCGTGGACCTCGCTGGAGCTGGTGCGCCGGCAGCAGGCGGTGGAAGTGATCGGCCGCACCACGCTGGCGCTGGACGACATGGGCTCGCGCATGACGCCGGTCAATCCCCTCGGCAGCTACCGGCTGGCGATGGATTGGCAGGGCCAGCAGGCGCAATTGAATTTGACGACGGTGCGCGGGGCATTGCTGCTGTCGGGTAATGGATCGCTGAACCAGGGCCGGCTGCAGTTTTCCGGCCAGGCATCGGCGGCCAACGGATATGAAGAGACGCTGGGCAACCTGCTTAATTTGCTGGGCCAGCGCCGTATGGTGGGCGGCAAGAATATTATCGCGTTAGAGTTCAAATAATGAAAAAACCTGCAGGCAACACCTCTCCCGTCCCGGCGCTGCGCCGGCTCGCCGCCGGCGTCATGTTGTGCTGCGCGGCAGCCACCGTGGTGGCCCCGGCCCTCGCGCAGGAGCCGGGCGCCGGCGCCGCGCTGAACTTCGTCAACGCCGACATGGAATCGGTGATCAAGGCGGTCGGCCACTACACCGGCATGACCTTCATCGTCGATCCGCGCGTCAAGGGCACCCTGACGCTGGTGTCGGAAAAGCCGCTGACCAAGTCGCAGGCGTTCAGCCTGCTGACCTCGCAGCTGCGCCTGCAGGGCTACGCGGTCGTCACCGGCGACGGCTTCGCCAAGGTGGTGCCGGAAGCGGAAGCCAAGCTGCAGCCGTCGCCGACCCGCGTCGGCGTGGGCGCCAAGCGCGTCGCCGGCGACCAGATCGCGACCCAGATTTTCCACCTCAATTACGAGTCGGCCGCCAACCTGACGGCGGTGCTGCGTCCGCTGATCGCGCCCAACAACTCGATCATGGCCAACCCGGGCAACAACAGCCTGGTGATCACCGACTACGCCGACAACCTGGCGCGCCTTGCCAAGATCATCGCCGCGCTCGACGCGCCGGTCGGCGCCGGCGTCGACGTGGTGCCGGTGCGTTACGCCGTCGCCAGCGACGTCGCCGTGATGGTCCAGCGCATGATGGAGCCGGCGCCGGGCGGCGACTCGGGCCGCGTGTCCGTGCTGGCCGATCCGCGCACCAACTCGGTGATCGTGCGCGCGCCCTCGGCCGCGCGCGCCAACCTGGCCAAATCGCTGATCGCCAAGCTCGACCAGCCGACCGCGGAAGCGGGCAACATCCACGTGATCTACCTGAAGAACGCCGACGCCACCAAGCTGGCGCAGACCTTGCGCGCGGTGGTCTCGTCCGACACCTCGCTGCCGCAGGCCCAGCAGGGCACCGCGGGCGGCTCGGTCGCGTCCGGCACGCAAGGCGCGGGCGGCGGCCAGCAGCCGGGCGGCACCTTGGGCGGCCCGACCAGCACCATGAGCGCGCAAAGCCCCGGCCAGACGGTCGGCGGCGGCAGCGGCGCGGCCGGCGCCGGCTTCATCCAGGCCGACGCCTCGACCAACACCCTGATCATCACCGCCAGCGAAGCGGTCTACCGCAACCTGCGCGCCGTCATCGACCAGCTCGACGTGCGCCGCGCCCAGGTCTACATCGAAGCGCTGGTGGTCGAGGTCAACTCCGACAAGGCCTCCGAATTCGGCGTGCAGTGGCTCGGCGCCAGCGGCGACGAAACCAGCCGCTACCGCATCGGCGGCGTGCAGAACTTCAACGCCAGCGCCGTCACGCCGGCCAACGGCCTGGCCGCGCTGATCGCCTCGAAGACGCCGGGGCCGGGCATTTCGGTCGGCGTGTTCAAGCAGATCAACGGCGCGCTGGGCCTGGGCGCGGTCGCCCACGCGCTGGAAAACGAAAACGGCGGCAACATCCTGTCGACGCCGAACATGCTCACGCTCGACAACGAACTGTCGACCATCAAGGTCGGCCAGAACGTGCCGATCATCAGCGGCCAGTTCACCACCGCGGCCGGCGGCGCCAACGCCAATCCGTTCCAGACCATCGACCGGCGCGACGTCGGCCTGACGCTCAAGGTGCGCCCGCAGATTTCCGAAGGCGGCACCATCAAGCTGGCGATCTACAACGAGAGTTCGAGCGTGGTGCAGGCCAGCCGCACCGACCCGGCCGGCGTGACCACCGACATCCGCATCATCGAGAACAACGTGCTGGCCGACGACGGCCAGATCATCGTGCTCGGCGGCTTGATCAAGGACGACGCGGCCAGCAACGAGGAGCGCGTGCCTGGCCTGGGCAGCATCCCGGTGATCGGCAACCTGTTCAAGTACCAGGCCCGCAAGCGCACCAAGACCAACCTGATGGTGTTCCTGCGTCCCGTCATCGTGCGCAGCAAGGACGACAGCAACGCCATCTCGCTGAACCGCTACGACTACATGCGTTCTTCCGGCCTCCAGGCCCAGCCGCACGACACAACCGGCCTGGTCAAGGAACTCGGTGCGCCGGTGCTGCCGCCGCTGGTCGATGGGCAGCCGCCGGCCAGCGGCACCATGGTCGCGATGCCGCCCAAGCCGGTCGTGGCGCCGACGCCTGCGCGTCCGGGTGCGACGGCGCCGCGCCAACAACAGCAACAGCCGGTGCCGGCCGAGGCACCGCTGTATCGCCCGGTGCAGAAATAGTCATGAGTAACCTGCTGCCCTACGCATTCGCGCGCGATTTCGGCGTGCTGGCCAAGAGCGTCGACGGCGGCGCCGATCCGGTCGAGGTGTGGATCTCGGGCGCCACCGCGCCGGCCGCGATCGCGGAAGTGTCGCGCCGCTTCGGCCGCATCGCGCTGCGCCGCATGGAGCGCGCCGACCTCGAGGCGGCCATCGCCACCGCCTACGCCGGCGCCGGCGGCGACGCCTCGCAGGTGGTCGACGAATTCGACGCCGACCTCGACCTGACCAAGCTGCTGCAGGACGTGCCGGCGATCGAGGACCTGCTCGAATCGTCCGACGACGCGCCCGTGATCCGCATGATCAACGCGCTGCTCACGCAGTCGCTGCGCGAAGGCGCGTCCGACATCCACATCGAGCCGTTCGAGCAGACGTCGGTGGTGCGCTTTCGCATCGACGGCACCCTGCGCGACGTGGTGCGCCCGCGCAAGGCGATCCACGCCTCGCTGATTTCGCGCATCAAGATCATGTCCCAGCTCGACATCGCCGAGAAGCGCCTGCCGCAGGACGGCCGCATCACCCTGCGCATCGGCGGCAAGCCGGTCGACGTGCGCGTCTCGACGCTGCCGACCGGCCACGGCGAGCGCGCGGTGCTGCGACTGCTGGACAAGGAAGCGGGCAAGCTCGATTTGTCGCACCTTGGCATGAGCCCGGCCCTGCTGCCGCAGTTCGACCACATGATCAACCAGCCGCACGGCATCGTGCTGGTCACCGGCCCGACCGGCTCGGGCAAGACCACCACGCTGTACGCCGCGCTGTCGCGCCTGAACGCGACCACCACCAACATCCTGACGGTGGAAGACCCGATCGAGTACGACCTGCAGGGCGTCGGCCAGACCCAGGTCAACGCGCGCATCGACATGAGCTTCGCCAAGGCGCTGCGCGCGATCCTGCGCCAGGACCCGGACGTCATCATGATCGGCGAGATCCGCGACCTGGAAACCGCGCAGATCGCGGTGCAGGCCTCGCTGACCGGCCACCTGGTGCTGGCGACCCTGCACACCAACGACGCCGCCGCCGCGGTGACGCGCCTGCTCGACATGGGCATCGAGCCGTTCCTGCTGTCGTCGTCGCTGCTCGGCGTGATGGCGCAGCGGCTGGTGCGCAAGCTGTGCGAACACTGCAAGCAGCCCGACGGCGATGGCCCGTACTGGAAAGCGGTCGGCTGCGACAAGTGCGGCCACACCGGCTTCCACGGCCGCGTCGGCGTGTACGAACTGCTGGAGACCACCGACCATATCCGCGCCCAGATCCACAACCAGGCGTCCGAGGCCGAGATCCGCACCGCGGCGCAGGCGTCCGGCATGAAGACCATGCGCGAGGACGGCGAGCGCTGGCTGCGCGACGGCACCACCACGCCGGCCGAACTGCTGCGCGTGACCAAGGACTGACGATGCCGGCATTTCGCTACGAAGCCGTCGATGTCGGCGGCGCCACCCGCAAGGGCGTCGTCAACGCCGACAACGCCCGCTCGGCGCGCGCCGATTTGCGCGGCCAGGGCCTGACGCCGCTCACGGTCGACGCCATCGCCGCCCAGGTCGACGCGGCCGGCGTGTCGAAAAGCCGCGGCTTCGGCGAGAAGCTGTCGCAGGTCGAGCTGGCGCTGTTCACGCGCCAGCTGGCCAGCCTGCTCGAAGCCGGCCTGCCGCTGGAGCAGGCCTTCACCGCCTTGCTGGAACAGGCCGAGCGCGCCTACGTGCGCGACCTGGTCGCCTCGATCCGCTCCGAAGTCATGGGCGGCGCCTCGTTCTCCGACGCGCTGTCGCGCCATCCGCGCGACTTCGCCGACATCTACCGCGCGCTGGTCGCGTCCGGCGAGCAGATCGGCCAGCTCGCGCGCGTGCTGTCGCGCCTGGCCGACTATATCGAGCGCAGCAACGCGCTGATCCAGAAAGTGCGCCTGGCCTTCATTTATCCGGGCATCGTCACCGTGGTCGCGTTCGCGATCGTGATCTTCCTGCTCACCTACGTGGTGCCGCAGATCGTCTCGGTGTTCGCCAACACCAAGCAGAAGCTGCCGATCCTGACCGTGATGATGCTGGGCGTGTCGAACTTCGTGCGCGCCTACGGCATCTACGTCGCGCTGCTGCTGATCGGCGCCTTCATGGCGTGGCGCCGCGCGCTGAAGAACCCCGACCTCAAGCTGCGCTTCCACACCTGGCTGCTGACCGCGCCGGTGTACGGCAAGTTCGAGCGCAGCATGAACACCGCGCGCTTCGCCAGCACGCTGGCGATCACCACCGGCTCGGGCGTGCCGATCCTGCGCGCGCTCGACACCAGCCGCGACACGCTGTCGAACGTCGCCATGAAGTCGCTGGTGGAGGAAGCGTCCGCCAGCGTGCGCGAAGGCGTCGGCCTGGCGCGCGCGCTGTCGGCGCAGAAGCACTTCCCGCCGATGCTGGTGCACATGATCCGCGCCGGCGAAATCACCGGCGAACTGCCGGCCATGCTCGAGCGCGCGGCCGCGTCGCAGCAGGCCGACCTGGAACGGCGCGCGCTGACGATCGCCGGCCTGCTCGAACCGGCGCTGATCCTGGCGATGGGCGTGGTGGTCCTGCTGATCGTGCTGGCGGTGCTGATGCCTATCATTGAAATCAACCAGCTGGTGCGGTAACCGAGAGACACGATGAAGCGATTGCCCCTGTTATTGAGTTTTCTTGCCCTGGTCGTGCTGTCGGCGTCGATCGCCTACTGGGTGATGCAGCTGTACACGCCGGCCCAGCGCCCGATCGCCGCGGCCGCCGCGCCGGCCATGCCGCCGCCCGGCATCGACGCGGCCGCCTCGCTGTTCGGCGGCCAGGCCTCGGCGGTCGTGGCCAGCAACTACCAGCTGACCGGCGTGGTCGCGGCGGGCCGCGACAGCGTCGCCATCATCGTCGCCGACAACGGCCAGCCGCAGGCGCTCAGGCTGGGCAAGCAGGTCGCGAACGGCGTCACCGTGCAGGAAGTGCATCCACGCTACGTGATGCTGTCCGAAGGCGGCGTGATGAAGCGCATCGACCTGCCGGCCGATACCAAATCAACGTCATCGGCCGGCGCGCCGCCGGTGCCGAACCAGCCGCAGTTCCAGCAGCCGGTCCAGCAGCCGCAGCAACCGCCGCAGCAGCAACCAGTGGCCGCGCCGATCAATGTCGGGCCGCAGCCGAACCCGCAGATGAACGGCCAGCCGTCGATGACGGGCGCGCCGCCGCCGCCGGTGCAGATGCCGCCGCCGGTGCGCCAGGTCGCGCCGGGCGCCGGTCCCGCCCAGCTCCAATAAGCGCGTGCCGCCGCTCGCCAACCGACTGAGCGCCTTCGCGGCCGCCTGCGCGTGGCTGCTGTCGGCGGCCTGCGCGCCGTCCGCGTTCGCCGCCGAGAGCGCAGCCGCGCGTCCCCGCATCGCGCTGGTGCTGTCGGGCGGCGGCGCGCGCGGCTTCGCCCACATCGGCGTGCTGCGCGTGCTGCGCGAGCTGCACGTGCCGGTCGACATGGTGGTCGGCACCAGCATGGGCAGCGTGGTGGGCGGCGCCTACGCCGCCGGCGCCTCGGTCGACGACCTCGAACGCATGGCGCGCGAGACCAACTGGGACCAGGTGGTGGCCGACCGGCCGGCGCGCGACCACCTGGCGTTCCGGCGCCGCGAGGAAGACGTGCTGCTGCCGTCGCGGATCGAATTCGGCGCGCACCGCGACGGCCTGACCTTGCCGCCTTCCGCCGCGGGCAACGCCGCGCTCGAACAGGCGCTGGGCAAGCTGCTGCCGGCCGGCACGCGCGACCTGTCGGTCAGCCAGTTGGCCTTGCCGTTTCGTTCCGTCGCCTCGGACCTGCTGACCGGCGAGCCGGTCGAACTGGTCGACACGCCGCTGTTCCTGGCGATGCGCGCCTCGCTGGCGGTGCCGGGCGTATTCTCGCCGGTGCGGGTCGACAAACGCCTCGTGGTCGACGGCGGCCTGGTGCGCAACCTGCCGGTCAACATGGCGCACGCGATGGGCGCCGACATCGTCATCGCCGTGAACGTCGGCACCCCGCTGTCGCCCGAGAAGGACCTGGGCAGCGCGATCGGCGTGGCGCAGCAGATGCTCAACATCCTCACCGAGCAGAACGTCCAGCGCTCGCTGAAGGAATTGCAGCCGCAGGACATTCTGATTTCGCCCGACCTGGGCCCGGTCACCTTCCTCGATTTCTCGCACGTGAACGGCGCCATCAGTTCCGGCGAAAAGGCCGCGCGCGCGCTGGCTGCGCGCCTGGCGCCGCTGGCGCTCGACGCGAAGCAGTATGCGCAGTTCGAAAACCGCCGGCTGGCGCCGCCGGCGCTGGCCGACACCGCGCTGCCGCTCGCGAAGGTCGAGGCGCGCAGCAATGGTCGCATCAATCCGGAAGCGCTGGTGGCGCAGTCGGGCCTCAGGCCCGGCAAGCCGGCCACGCTGGCGCAGGTGCGCGAAGCCGGCGACAAGCTGTACGGGCGCGGCGACCTGGCGCGGGTCGAAACCGAGATCACCGACAGCGACGGCAAGCGCAGCGTGCTGATTCGCGCCAGCGAAGCGGGGTGGGGCAGCAGCCGCCTGCGCGTGGGGCTGGAGCTGGCGAGCGACTTCGACGAAGCCAACAGCTTCGCGCTCAAGCTGATGTACGTGCGCACCTCGCTGAACAGCTGGGGCGCCGAAGTGCGCGCCGTGATGGGCATCGGCGACAAGCGCGACTTCGGCCTGCAGTTCTGGCAGCCGCTGGGCGCCGGGTCGCCGTGGCACATCGCGCCGTCGCTGCAGTACGGCGCGTCGTCCGGCGATATTTTTTCGGGCGGCCGGCGCCTGGCGCGCTACGCCTACAACGTGCGCGGCGCCAGCATCGCGCTGGGGCGCGAACTGGGCAACTGGGGCGAGATCTCGGCCGGCGTGACGCGCCAGAGCGCCGGCACGCGCGTCGTGGTGCCCGAGCAGGTCGGCACCGCGACCGCGTACGACACCACCCAGTTCGTGCGCTACCGGGTCGACACGCTCGACTCGCTGGGCTTCCCGAGCCGCGGCGGGCTGCTCGACGCCTCGCTGGAGCGCTCGCCCGCGAGCGGCCAGGTCGGCGAGTCGCTGGCGCGCTCCTCGCTGGTCGGCATGGCGGCGCTGCACACGGATAATTGGGCCGGCCACGTGTACGGCGAATGGGCGCACGCGCAAAGCGGCGCGGCGCCGCTGAACCTGGGCGGCTTCCTGCGCCTGTCCGGCACGCCGGCCGACTCGATCCAGGGCCGCACCATCGCATTCGCGCGCGTCGTCTTGGCACGCAGGGTCGGCGCCCTGCCGATCACGCTGGGCGGCACCGTGCGCGCCGGCTTCTCGCTGGAGACCGGCGGCGGCTTCGACCAGCCGCTGTCGCTCAAGAGCACCTCGCGCAAGCAGGCCGCGAGCGGCTTCCTCGCGGTCGACACGCGTTTCGGCCCGGCCTACCTGGGCGCCGGCGCCACGCAGAATGGCGACCGCACGCTGTACCTGTTCCTCGGCCCGATCTGGTAGGGCTGCGGCCCACGATCCGGGATCAGGTCCGCCGGACCTGATCCCGGTTTGGTCGCGGTCGCGTTGGGAGGGGTTGGGTTATCGCAAGCGGAACACATCCATATTGATCGATACTGGCAGATTGGAGAACCTGACGGCGCTTGACGACCGATGCCCGCCTACCTACACTCAAGTCGCCGATGCCGCGCCCGACACACCCGAAAAAGGAAGTGGAAGCTGCATTGAGGCATGCTGAGCACAAGGCTGGAAAATCGAGATCGGTGGCGCCCACGCTTGGGGTAGACTCTATTGCCCCTTCAACGACTCGTCTTGCCGTTACGGACAATTTTGTATCGCAAGTGTCTGGAGTACGCCGAAAAATGCGGGAAATCATGCCAAGTTGTTGAGGCGCGTGGTCGATAATTGCATCATGCGCAAAGCTCGCGATAAAAAGGCTTCGGGTTAATCCGTTATGGAATATTTCTTCACCCTTACATACGCTCTCGGCCCAGACGACGCCGATCTCGACCAGCTTGTGGAACGATTGGGCAAGGAGGGATGTACGGACTCACTGGTGGGATTAGGCGCGCCGGGCCGCATCGCACTGGAATTTTCGCGTGAAGCTTGCAGCCCAGCGGAGGCAATGTCCAGCGCCATGGCAGATGTCGCTCGTGCCATACCCACGGCGGAATTGATCGAAGCAACCCCCGACTACCTTACGCCGAGCGCCGCATCTCGGTGAACGCGGCAAACTCCCACGACCGGAACCCCAGCAGCAGCGTGAAGCCATCGCGCTCGCTCGCAGGCAGGCGCCGGTCGCTCTGGTGCAGGCGCGCCAGCTCGGCGGCCAATTGCTGGATCTTTTGCACCAGCTCGCGCGCGCTCGGCAGCGACAGCCGCGCCGGCAGGCACATCAAGGTCTCGCCCGGTCCGTCGAAGTGGCCGCTGAAGTAATCGGCCACCACGTGCTCGCGCACGTACTGCTGCACCGGCCCGTCGGCCAGCCAGTGGAAGGCGTTCGACACCCGCAGGCTGTAGCGGTTCATCGGCTTCAGTTCGATCACGCCGAGCCGGTCCAGCTCCGCCAGGAAGCCGATGCATTCGGGCTCGCTGATTTCGTAGGTCTCGAGGATCTGCTCCATCGTCCAGTGGCCCAGGCAGCAGATCGCCACCAGCAGCAGCTTGGGCTTGGCGATCAGCGCCTTCTCCTGCGCCGCCGTCAGCGTGTCGGCTTCGGGCTGCACGTCGGCCGCGCGGCGCAGCACGTCTTCCAGCGCGATGCCGCTGGCGCTGCAGATCTGGGCCAGGCGCGACAAGGTCATGTCCTTTTGCCCGAACATCCGCTTGACGCTCGACTCGCTCATGCCGATGCGCTCCGCCAGCGCCTTGTAGGTGATCGCCGCCGCGCGCAATTCGGCGCGCAAAACCTGCAGTACCAGCTCCGGTGAGCTCATGAATGTCCCTGAAAAAGTGGAATGTATCGGATTGCGGCACCCAATGTACCGTTTAACGGTGCTTTGCACAAGAAGATGGTCGAAGCGGCCGGAACCGGCCACACTGCTTCGCATGGCCTGATAGCGGGTGCCCCCGGCGGCGCCCGCTGGCGGCCAACCTGACATAGGGGGCTGGCCCAGCGGACCGGCCTCCATTTTTTTTGTCCGCGGTGCGTGCGCGGCCGGCGCGGCCGCTTTGCTATGATGGGTTCATGACAATCGACCTGATCCGACTTTCCTGCGCCGCCGCCTTGTTAGCGGTAGCCGGCAGCGCCTGCGCCCAGCAGGCGCCCACCAAACAAGGCGTGGAGGATCTGGAAAAGGCCAAGCGCGACGCCGTGCAGGCCGACCGCGACTGGCGCGCCGCGCAGCCCAAGCCGCTGCCGGTGCCCCAAAAGGACCAATCGTTCAGCGGCGACACGCCGGAGCAGCGCTTCGAAAGGGCCGCCGGCGGCGCCTACATCGACCGCAGCAACACCCGCATCGTCGACCAGTACCGCTCGGCCGACGGCGTCGTCATCGAGCGCATCACCTACGGCGGCAAGGTCTACTGCGTCACCAGCAGCACCGTCAACTACGTTCCGGGCATCCTGCATGACGAAAGCAAGGCGCGCGAAGTGACTTGCCCGCCGCCGAACGCGGGCTGGGTGCGCAAATAGACCGTTAGATCAGTCGTCCGCCACCAGCTTGGCCTTGGCCAGCGCGCGCTTGTCGGCCTGGCGCTGCGCCGCCGGGCTCCTGGCGTGCGGCCCGGCCGAGCGCTGCTTGGCCGCCACCGCGACCGGGTTGCGCGGCTTGCCGAACTGCTGCGACGGTTCGACCCGGATCGTCATCTTCTGGCGGGTCGCCAGCGCCTTGTTTGCCATCGGCTTTCTCCTTACAGCACGTAACGCGACAGGTCTTCGTTCTCGGCCAGCTTGTCGAGCCGGTCGTTGACGTAGGCCGCGTCGATGCGCACCACCTGGCCGCCCGATTCGGTGGCGTTGAACGACAGCTCTTCGAGCAGCTTTTCCATTACCGTGTACAGGCGCCGCGCGCCGATGTTCTCGGTGCGCTCGTTGACCGAGAACGCGATCTCCGCCAGCCGCGTGATGCCTTCGGGCGCGAACTCGATCTTTACGCCTTCGGTCGCCAGCAGCGCTTCGTACTGCGCCGTCAGGCAGGCGTCGGTCGAGGTGAGGATGCGCTCGAAATCGGCGATCGACAGCGACTCGAGTTCGACCCGGATCGGGAAGCGTCCCTGCAGTTCCGGGATCAGGTCCGACGGCTTCGCCAGGTGGAAGGCGCCCGACGCGATGAACAGGATATGGTCGGTGCGGATCATGCCGTACTTGGTGTTGACGGTTGTGCCCTCGACCAGCGGCAGCAGGTCGCGCTGCACGCCGGCGCGCGACACGTCCACGCCCCCGTGCTCGGAGCGCGAGGCGATCTTGTCGATCTCGTCGAGGAACACGATGCCGTTCTGCTCGACGTTGTGGATTGCCTTCTGCTTCATGTCGTCTTCGTTGATCAGCTTTCCGGCCTCTTCGTCGATCAGGATCTTCATCGCATCCCTGACCTTGAGCTTGCGCGGCTTCTTGCGCGCCGCGCCCATGCCCGAGAACATGCCCTTGATCTGCTCCGTCATTTCCTCCATGCCGGGCGGCGCCATGATCTCCATCTGCGGGCCGGCGTCGGCCACTTCGATCTCGACTTCGCGGTCGTCCAGCGATCCCTCGCGCAGGCGCTTGCGGAAGGTCTGGCGCGTGTTGTCGCCTTCCTTCGCCTCGCTGGCGGCGGGCGTGACGTTGAAGCCGAAGTCGCGCGCCGGCGGCACCAGGATGTCGATGATGCGGTCTTCGGCCGCGTCCTCGGCGCGCTGGCGCACCTTCTTCGCTTCGCTGGCGCGGGTCTGCTTGATGCCGATGTCGATCAGGTCGCGGATGATGGTGTCGACGTCGCGCCCGACATAGCCCACCTCGGTGAATTTGGTGGCCTCGATCTTGATGAAGGGCGCGTCGGCCAGGCGCGCAAGGCGGCGCGCGATCTCGGTCTTGCCGACGCCGGTGGGGCCGATCATCAGGATGTTCTTCGGCGTGATCTCGTGGCGCAGCGGCTCCTCGACCTGCTGGCGGCGCCAGCGGTTGCGCAGCGCGATGGCGACGGCGCGCTTGGCCTTGCCCTGGCCGACCACGTGCTTGTCGAGTTCGGAAACGATTTCCAGTGGGGTCATGTTCATGTCGGCTTCCGCGCTCAGTCCAGCGTTTCGATGATGTGGGACAGGTTGGTGTAGATGCACAGCTGGCCGGCGATGGTCAGCGACTTCTTGACCACGTCGAACGGCGACAGCTCGGTGTTCTCGATCAGCGCCTTGGCGGCCGACTGGGCGTACACGCCGCCCGAGCCGATCGCGCCGATGCCGTCCTCCGGCTCGAGCACGTCGCCGTTGCCGGTGATGACCAGCGTCGACTCCTCGTTCGCCACCAGCAGCATCGCCTCGAGGCGGCGCAGCACGCGGTCGGTGCGCCAGTCCTTGGCCAGTTCGACCGAGGCGCGCAGCAGGTGGCCCTGGTGCTTTTCCAGCTTGCCTTCGAAACGGTCGAGCAGCGTGAAGGCGTCGGCGGTGCCGCCGGCGAAACCGCACAGGACCTTGCCCTGGTACAGCTTGCGCACCTTGCGCGCCGTGCCCTTCATGACGATGTTGCCGAGGGTGACCTGGCCATCCCCGCCGAGCGCGACCTGTTTGCCGCGCCGCACGCACAGGATGGTGGTGCCGTGAAATTGTTCCATGTTTTGCCTCGTAGCGTTCTGACTACCAAACAATGGGGGTGCCGCCGGATATTGCAAGGCTGGGTTGGGGTCTTGACCCCGCGGGACCAGGCGTCCCGCCATACCCAGGTGTCGAGTTTAATATTTGTGCGGATACATCCGCGCCACTTCCGTGAAGCCCATCAGTTTGAACAGGGCTGCGACCAGATGGTTGATGTCGCGCAACTCGACCGTCTTGCCGGCCGCGGCCAGCGCGCGCAGGCGCTTGTGCAGGCCGGCGGCGGCGTTGTAGTCGACCCGCGCCAGGCGCGAGCAGTCCAGCACCACCGGGTCGGACTGGGCGGCGTAGGCGTCGATCGCGTCGAACAGTTTGTCGGCGCCGCCATCGACCACCACCGGCAACATGAAGCGGTCCGAGGGCGACGGCGCGCGCGCGGCGGCCGCGGTGGCGACGTTGGCCGGCGCCTCGAACGAGGGCGGCGACAGCTCGTAGGTGACGCAGTAGTCCATCGCCGTCTCCTCGAAGTCCTTTTCGCGGTTCATCAGCTGCAGCAGTTCGAGCAGCAGCAGCCAAGGCGCCTCGGGCGCGTCGCGCTGGCCGATTTCCACGGTCGAGCGCACGATTTCGGCCAGTTCGGCGGCGCCGGCCACGATCAGCTCGCGCTTGCCGGCGCGCAGCACGGTAAGCGCGGTCAACAGGCGCGCGCAGCCTTCGGGCGTGACCGCCTGCACCCGGCCGAATTCGAGCCGGGTCGCCGCGCTGGCGCCGGAGCGCTCGAGCAGGCGCTCCAGCTGCGGGGCGATGCTGTCGTCGAGCAGCGGACCGAACGATTCGGTCGGCGTGACACCGCTGGCGGGCTTTTCGGCGGCCGCCGGCAGCACCGGGTTCCAGGCCGGCGGCGAGGTTTCGAAATGGCTGGCGTAGTCGATCGCCAGGTCGTCGAACGCCGCCTGGCGGCCGCTGCTCTGGTACAGGTCGAACAGCATCCACCAGACGCTGCGCTCGGTGCGGCCGACCTCGGCCAGGCTGTCGACCAGCATCGCCTCGGCCACCGGCGCCTGGTCGTTGGCGTACAGGATGGCGATTTCCTCGATCACCGGCGCGGTCTGGGGCGCAACGGCGCTTTCGGGCACGGTGTCGTCGCGCAGCAGTTCGGTGGTCGCCAGTTCCAGCGGCGGCAGGGTGTCGGGGCCGCGCGCGTCGGCGGCGATCTGGGCGTTGGTGCGGGCCGGGCGCCGCGCGCCGCTGCCCCAGGCCGGCTCGGGCTCGTTGAAGATGTCGAAGGCCATGGCCGACTCGATCGCGTCGATCTTGGCGGCGGTGGCGCGGGCGACCTCGCGCTGGCGCGCGCGCTCGGCCTCGTCCAGCCCGAAGCGCGACGGCTCGCCGGTGCGCATGCGGGTGGTCGGGCCGGCGCCGTCGGCCAGCGGTCCATCCTTTTTCTTAAATAAAGAAAAAATACCCAAGTCGGTTCCTATGAGATTGCGCTGCCAGCCATGACGTTAGCACGGTTGCGGCGGCCGCGCCCGGGACTGTCGCGGCGACGCCCGTCGAGCGGGATAGTGTAGCCCAACGGCAAGCTTTTTGTGCGCACCGCTGGCCCTGAAAACAAAAAAGCATGCGGCCGGCGCATGCTTTTTCGGGGACGGCGCGGTGGCCGGTCAGTCGCCGTACAGCTTCTGCTTCAGTTCGCGGCGCTGCTGCGCTTCGAGCGACAGGGTCGCGGTCGGGCGGGCGATCAGGCGCGGGATGCCGATCGGCTCGCCGGTCTCTTCGCACCAGCCATAGTCGCCGGCATCGATCGCGGCGATCGACTGCTGCACTTTCTTGAGCAGCTTGCGCTCGCGGTCGCGCGTGCGCAGTTCCAGCGCATGCTCTTCCTCGATGGTGGCGCGGTCGGCCGGGTCGGGCACCAGCACGGTTTCGCGCAGGTGCTCGGTGGTCTCGCCGGCGTTCTTGAGGAGGTCTTTTTCAAGCTGCTGCAGGCGCGCCTTGAAAAAAGCCAGCTGGGCCGGATTCATGTAGTCCTTCTCGCTCATCGCCCGGATTTCATCTTCGGACAAGAGACGGGTTTCGGTCGCGGCGGGGGCGGATTTCGTTGTTTTAGTCATGACTTCACTTACCTTCGATACGACAGAGGTTTTCATTTTATCAGCTAACTCGGCCGCCACTGCGGGTTCTGCGGGCGAGCTCACTACCTTGACGGCCTGCTGTGGCGCCGTCTTTTTCCTGGCCGCCGGCGCCGTCGTCACCGGCGCCGCCTTGACTGCCGCTGCGGCCGTTTTCGCGGCCGTCTTGCTCACGGTTTCCTTCATATTGCCATCCCGATATTTTACGTTCAGTCGTGACACAAAGGCGACGCCTGGCCTGGTGGGCCGGCGCCGTAAAACCGGGATAGTTTATACCAAACATTGCTCCAAACCCCGGATAAAGACATCTTTTGGTAAATTTTTGCCAATAAAAACCATTTTGCTGCCACGTTCCTCGGTTTCCCCCCACTTTGCGCCCAGGTCGCTGCCCATGATCTGGTGCACGCCCTGGAACACCACCTTGCGGTCGGCGCCTTTCATCAAGAGTACGCCCTTGTAGCGCAGCATGCGCGGGCCGAACACCTGGACGATGTTGCCGAGGAACTCGTCGAGCATGGCCGGGTCGAAAGCGCGCGCGCTCTTGAACACGAAGGCGGCGATCTCGTCGCTGTGGTGCGGGTGGTGATGGTCGTGGCTGTGGTCGCAGTGCTCGGTGTGCACATGGTCGTGTTCGTGCTCGTGCGCGTCCGCTCCGGCCAGGAACTGCGGGTCGAGTTCGAGCTTGTCGTTCAGGTTGAAGCCGCGCAGGTCGAGCACGTCGGCCAGCGGCGCCCGGCCGAAGTCGGAAGTGCCGATCGGCGCGCGCGGGTTGATGCGCTTGATGCGCGCGGTCAGCGCGTCCAGTGCGGCGGCGTCGACCAGGTCGGTCTTCGACAGCAGGATCTTGTCGGCGAACCCGACCTGGCGCTGCGCTTCTTCGTGCTCGTCGAGCTGGGTCATCGCGTGGCGCGCGTCGACCACCGTCACCACCGCGTCGAGCAGGTAGTGGGCGCCGACTTCCTCGTCGACGAAGAAGGTCTGGGCCACCGGGCCGGGATTGGCCAGGCCGGTGGTCTCGATCACCACGCGGTCGAAGGCGATCTCGCCGGCGTCGCGCTTGCGCGCCAGCGTCGACAGCGCCTCGATCAGGTCGCCGCGCACGGTGCAGCAGATGCAGCCGTTGTTCATCTCGACGATCTGTTCGTTGCTGTTGTGCATCAGGATTTCATTGTCGATGTTTTCCTGGCCGAACTCGTTTTCGATGACGGCAATCTTCAGCCCGTGCTGTTCCTGCAGGATGCGGTTGAGCAGCGTGGTTTTGCCGGCGCCGAGAAAGCCGGTCAGGATGGTGCTGGGGATGAGAGCCATGGTCGTTGCCGTGTGCCTGTTGCGAGGCGGTTATCAGAATCGAGCGATTATGCCGGATTTCCCCATTTGCTTCCAACTGCCGCGCAACGGCTTGATCCACGTCAATGCCGGTGCGACCCGGCTATTTGGACTTCGCGCGCGGATGGGCCTTGTCGTAGGCGGCTGCCAGGTGCTGGAAGTCGAGCGCGGTGTAGACCTGGGTCGAGGCGATGCTGGCGTGGCCGAGCATTTCCTGCACCGCGCGCAGGTCGCCCGACGACTGCAGCACGTGCGAGGCGAACGAGTGGCGCAGCACGTGCGGATGGACGCGCACGGCGGCGCCGGCCCGCACCGCGTGGCGCGCAAGGCGCTGCTGGATCACGCGCGGCGACACCCGGGTCGCGCGGTTCGACAGGAACAGCGCGTTGCCGCCGTCGCGCGCCGGCGGGCGCACCGCCAGCCAGGCCCGCAGCGCGGCCGCGGCGTGGCTGCCGACCGGCACGCGGCGCATCTTGTTGCCCTTGCCGGTGACCAGCACCTCGCCGGCGTCGAGGTCGAGCCAGCCGAGCGGGCCCGCCGCGCCGGCGGCCGGCTTGGCCCAGGCGATGTCGAGGCCGGCCAGCTCGGACACCCGCAGCCCGCTCGAATACATCAGCTCGAACATCGCGCGGTTGCACAGCTCGTCCGGCTCGGGATGCTCGCGCATGACGGCGCCGCCGGCCACCAGCTGCACCGCGGCATCCACCGACAGCGCCTTAGGCAAGGTCTTGGCGCGGCGCGGCGCGCGCACGCCGTCGACCGGGTTGGCCGCCAGCGGCGCCTGCTGCGACAGCCAGTCGTAGAAGCGGCGCCAGGACGACAGCTTGCGGGCGATCGAGCGTGGATTGAGTTCGCGCGCATGCAGCTGCGCGGCGAAACGGCGCACGTCGGCGTGGGAGACCGCGTCCCAGGGACGGGCGCCGGCCAGCACGCCCAGTTCGAGCAGGTCGCGCCGGTAGGCGTCGACCGTCAGCGGCGACAGCTGGCGCTGGGTGGCCAGTTGCGCCAGGTAGCGCTCCAGCCGCTCGTCCATGGTCAGGCGCGCAGCCCGGCCAGCGCGGCGCTGGCGGTGGCGCCGATGTGGGTCAGGAAGTCGGTCGCCATCTCGGCGGCGAAGCGCTGCGGGTCGGGCGAGCCGAGGATCAAGAGGCCAAAGGCGGCGCCGCCGCTCCTGAGCGGCAGGATCACGGTCGACTGCACCGCGGCCGGATCGTCGAGCCAGCGCACCGCTTCGAAGTCGTGGTTGCTGCCGCAGTAGGGCGCCATCAGGCTGTTGGCGAACAGGCGCGCGTCTTCCGACACGCCCTGCGCGTACCACTGGTCGGCGTGGCCGGGGGCCAGGTCCCACAGGCGCAGGGTGGCCTGCGGCACGGCGAACTGGGCGCACAGGCCGTCGACCAGCGCGCGCGGCAGGTCGGCGCCGTGGCGGCTTTGCAGCAGCGCCTGGGTCCAGCCGTGGAATTTGTTGGCGATGGCCGCGTTGTCCTGGGCCAGGCGGATCAGCTCGCTCATCTGGAGTTCGAGCGCCTTGTACTTGTCGCGCATCACTTCCATCTGGCGTTCCTGCAGCGACACGGTCTTTCCGGTAAGCGGGCTCGACAGCTTGACTTGTCCCAGCAGGGCGGCGTTGTGCTCGAAGAACTGCGGATTGTCGACCAGGAACTGGGCGACGGCGACGGGATCCATGGTGTCGGTCATTGATTTCTTTTGGGGGGTTAATTTGAGTGCAATTTTAACCGACTGCCGCCCTCTTGCCGGAATAAAAAAAGACGCCCGGGGGCGTCTTTTTCATGAGGGCAGGGGCCGATCAGAAACGATGGCGGATGCCGACCTGGTAAGCGCGGGTTTTCTCGCCAGGCACCTTGGCGAAGCCGCCCGGGGAACCGGCCGCGCCAGGGATGTACTGGCCGTCGTTCTGGTTGTCGATGATCGCCGCGACCACGTACACGTCGGTACGCTTGGACAGGTTGTAATCGTAGCCGAAGGCCGACAGCCAGGCGTCGCTGTTCGACGAGGTGCGGTCGTTCTGCTTGGCCACCGAGACCATGAAGCGGCCGGCGCCGAAGCGCTGGTGCGCGCCGATTTGCCAGCTCGCCGCGTCGACCTGGGTGTTGGCGGTGATGTTGCTCATGAACACGCTGCGCATGCCGTTGTTCAATGCGGTCTGGGTCGCTGCCGGCAGCGCGGCCAGCTGGGCGGCGATGCCCGGCGCGATCTGCGCGTTGTAGCCGGCGACGTAGTCGGCCAGCAGCACCGAATTGTGGTTGCGCTGGTCGTGGTAGCCGAGGAAGAACTTGCTGTCGCCGATGGTGTACGAGCCGCCGATGGTGCTGGTGACCAGGCTGACTTTGTCGCCCTGGTCGTAGCCGCGGTTGTGGCCGATGCCGACGTCGAAGCCGTTGGCCTTGTAGGTCGCCATACCGCCGAAGAACTTGTTGTAGCGGTTCAGGTAGCCCGAGCCCTTGACGCCGTACATCAGCGAGCCGCCGAAGCCGGCCGGGGTGGCGACGCGGTACTGGATCGATTTCGACGAGCGGATGTCCGCGCCCAGCACGGTGAAGCCGGCGGTGCCGCCGGTGATGCCGCCCCAGGTGCCGGCGGTGCCGCTTTCGAACGCGTCGGCCGCGGCGAACACTTCGTAGCCAGGGGTGTACATGCGGCCGATCAGGATCGCGCCGCCTGGGGTGATCAGGCCGACCATCGAGGTGCGGTCGAACAGCGCGCCTTCAGGGTTGACTGCGGCTGCGCCCTTGACCTGGAAACCGCTGCGGATGTTCTGCAGCACGCCGGCCGACAGTGCCGAGCCGGAAGCGCCCAGCGGGCCCAGCACGGTGTTGAAGCCCGGGCCCATGCCGCGGGTCAGGAACAGGCCTTGCTCGTCCGACAGCAGGGTCGGCTTCTGGCCGCCGTTGTCCAGTTCCACGCGCGCTTCGAGGTTGAAGATCGCCTTCATTCCGCCGCCGAGGTCTTCGGTGCCCTTGAAACCGAGACGGGAGCCGTCGGCGATGCCGCTGACCACGCGCAGGGTCGTGCCGCTGGCCTTCATCAGGCCGGCGTCGGCGATACCATACATCGTCACGCTGGACTGGGCCAGGACAGGCGCTGCGAAACAGGTTGCGACTGCAGCGGCGAGGAATTTTGCTTTCATTGGATCTCCAAGAGGGTATTTTTTGTATAAAACGAACGCGCGTACTAATTCGCCATTAACCAATATGCCATTCTTCGTATTGCTTGTACAGAAACAGTAGCCTTCCCGGCACGCAAGGTTGCGGAAAAGACACACGGTTGACAGGGGCTGAAAATGCAGCAAGGGCGAGGATGGTTGCCCATCCCCGCCCTTGTCAGGTCTGTTCCAAAGCAGGGGAAAACCCCTGCGTCGGATTAGAACGCGTGGTTGATGCCCAGTGCGTAGGTGTTGATGGTTTGCGGAACCTGCACGCCACCCTTCTTCTTCGATGCGTCCGCGTACAGGTAGGTACGCTTCGACAGGCTGTACTCGTAGCCGACCGACATCTGGCGGGTCTTGGCGACGCCGTCCGGGCTCTTCTGGCCGTAACCAGCCAGCACCTTGCCTGGGCCCATGGTGTAGTTCGCACCCAGGATCCATGCTTTGGTCGTTGGGTTGGTCAGCTTGTTGTGATCCTGGTTCTGGCGCTGGTACGAAGCCATCAGCTTCAGCTCAGGCGTTGCCCAGACCGAGCCGGCGATCGACCACAGGCGGGTTTCGACGGCATTGCGCTCGTTGGCCAGCATGAAGGCCACTGGGCCGTTCTTGTAGGTAGCGGCGATCGAGTACGGATTGACCGAACCTTCGGCGTTTGCTGGGTACTGTGGCAGTGCGGTGGTGCCTTTGCCGACGTAAGCCGGGCCCGAATTGGCTTCCTTGGTGCCGATCGTGGTGTTGATCTGGAAACCGGCGAACTCAGGCGAGTTGTAGAACAGCGCGTTCGAGAAACGGTTGGTCGAGTTGCCAGCAGGCGACAGCGGATCCGAGGTGTAACCGGCCACTTGCAGGTCGGTCTGGAAACCGGCTGGGGTCGGCAGGCCGTGGAACGGCTCGAAGGCGGTGCTCGACTCCTGGAACGCGGTCAGGCCGCGGCCCAGGCGGACCATACCGAAATCACCTTGCAGGCCGACGCGGCTCTGGCCCTGGAACAGCGGACGGGTGACGCTTTCCAGCGTGCCGGTGTCCGGCTCGTAACGAATTTCCAGTTGGAACAGTGCCTTCAGGCCATTGCCCAGTTCTTCGGTGCCTTTGAAGCCCAGGGTGTTGTTGGCGCGCTTGCCAATGGCCAGGGTCTGGTCGCTGCGCTTGACGAAGCCAGCATCGACCGTACCGTAGATCTGAACCGCTGTTTGTGCTTGTGCAACACCGGCGAACGCGCCCAGAAGTGTCAGAGCCAAAAGTGATTTTTTCATGTATCCATTCCTTAAAAGTTAATTCGAGAATCCGTTTGATGCATCATGAAGTGCCTGTTTTCCTGGACACTCGGATGCGGTGAACTATAAATGCTTGCTGCCTCAAGAATGCCGGATTGGGCAATTATGAGGGCTTCCCTTGGAAGAAAGCCAATAATTCGAATTGCGCTGTTGTATTTTTGAAACGGGGCAACATAAATCAAACATCAACGATTTATGCATTTTGACAATTCGAGGGGCGCGCGGCGGCACGCCGGCGTTTCGCCCGGCACATATATATACAAGTGATCGGCGAGCCGAAGCATGGGGTCGGGTCCGCGCGGCTGCAGTGCCACCCCAGCGTTGAATTACAGCGTGACTTCGCCCTCGAACACCGTCACCGCCGGCCCGGTCAGGAAAACCGGCGCGCCGTCGCCGGCCCACGCCACCGACAGTTCGCCGCCGCGCGCCGACACCCGCACCGGCGAGTCGAGCAGGCCGCGCCGGATGCCGGCCACCACCGCGGCGCAGGCCCCGGTGCCGCAGGCCAGCGTTTCGCCCGAGCCGCGTTCGAACACGCGCAGCCGGATGTGGCGGCGGTCGACCACCTGCATGAAGCCGGCGTTGACCCGCTTCGGAAAGCGCGGGTGATGCTCGATCAGCGGCCCGGTTTCCAGTACCGGCGCGGTCGCGGCGTCGTCGACCACCTGCACCGCGTGCGGATTGCCCATCGAAACCACGGAAAACAGCAGCTCCTTGCCGTCGATCGACAGCGGCCACACGGTGTCGCGGCCCTGCGCCACGCCTTCCAGGCCGGCGCCGTCGAACGGCACCAGCGCCGGGTCGAGCACCGGCGCGCCCATCTCGACCGTCACCGAGCCGTCGTCTTCCAGGCGCGGCGCGATGATGCCGTTCATGGTCTGCACGCGGATCGCGCGCTGGGTCGACAAGCCCTTGTCGGTGACGAACTTGACGAAGGCGCGCGCGCCGTTGCCGCATTGCTCGACTTCGCCGCCGTCGTTGTTGAAGATGCGGTAGCGGAAGTCGACGCCGTCGCTGTCGCTCTTTTGCACCACGAGGATCTGGTCGGCGCCGATGCCGAAGCGGCGATCGGCCAGCGCGGCCCATTGGCTTGCCGTCAGGTCGACCTGCTGATTGATGGCGTCGACCACGATGAAGTCGTTGCCGGCGCCGTGCATTTTGGTAAATTTAAGTTTCATGCAAACGAGTATAGCGGCTTATTTCGCGTACGGCGAAGGCTCGCCGGCGGGGCGCGTCTTGAAGCGCTTGTGGGTCCAGAAGTACTCGGCCGGCGCCTCGCGCACGCGCTCCTCGATGAAGGCGTTCATGCGGCGCGTCGCCTCGACCATGTCGTCGCCCGGATAGTCTTCCCAGGCCGGATAGAACTTCACTTGCCAGCCCTGGTAGTTGGGCAGGTAGGTCGCCACCACCGGAATCACCTTGGCGCCGGTGCTGGCGGCGATGCGCGCGGTGGCCGTCAGGGTCGCCGCCGGTACGCCGAAGAAGGGCACGAAGGGCGCGTCCTTGTCGCCGAAATCCATGTCCGGCAGCATGAAGTAGGGCATGCGCTCGCGCAGCGCGCGCAGGATCGGCTTGATGCCTTCCTGGCGCGAGAAGATCCGCACCGGCCGGAAGCGCTCGCGCCCGCGCCGCAGCACGTCGTCGAACGCCTTGTTGCTCTGCGCGACATACATCGAGCTCATGGTCGCGGCCATCGCGCACGCCGCGCCGGCCACGTCGAGGCAGACGAAGTGCGGGCACAGCACGATCACCGGTCCCGCTTCGAATTCATGCATCGGCATCGCCGGCTCGACCTTGATCAGCCGGCGCAGGCGCGGCTCCGGCGCCCACCACAGGATCGCGCGTTCCCACACGCTGCGCGAATACGCCTGGAAGTGGCGCCGCGCCAGCGCGACGCGCTCGGCCTCGGACAGTTCCGGCATGCACAGGCGCAGGTTGGTCAGGGCGATGTGGCGGCGCGACTTGAGCAGCATGAACAGCAGGCTGCCGACCGTTTCGCCGAAACGGCCCAGCAGCGGCAGCGGCAGCCAGTGCAGCAGCCACATGAAGGCGATCACGATCCTCATGGCGCCGCCTGTGGCGCGGGCGCGGCGACGCCGGCCGGCTGCTTGTAGCGGTTATAGCTCCAGAAATACTGCGCCGGGCAGCGCGCGATCAACTGCTCCATCGCGCCGTTGATCGCCGCGGCCTGCTCGGCCGGGCTGCCATCGAGCGAACCGGCGAACGGCACGAAGCGCACGATGAAGCCGCGTCCGTGCGGCAGGCGCTCGGCATAGGTCAGCAGGATGGTCGCGCCCGACATGTGCGCCAGCTTGGCCGGCAGGGTCATGGTGTAGGCGGGGCGGCCGAAGAAGGGCGCCCAGACGCCTTCGCCTTCCTGCGGCACCTGGTCGGGCAGCACGCCGATCGGCTCGCCTTTCTTCAGGCAGCGCGCGAGGATGCGCACGCCGGCCAGGTTGGCCGGCGCCAGGCGCAGGTCGGCGCGCGCGCGCGCTCCTTCCACCAGCGGCTTGAGCGCGCTTTTGCGCGGCGGGCGGTACATCACGGTCAGCGGCGTGTGTCGCGCCACTTGCTGCGCGGTAATTTCGAAACAGCCCAGGTGTGGCGTCAAAAAGACAATGCCGCGGCCGGCGGCGAGGGCGGACTGGACCAGATCGTCACCTTCCTGAAACATGTGGCGCGCCACGCGCTCGGGCTTCGCGCACCAGATGAAGGGCAGCTCGAACATCGCCTTGCCCGACTCGGCGATAGCGCGACCCAGCTCGGCGCCGAAGCCGGCGCCCTCGAGATTGGCGCGCAGGCGCCGGCGGTAGGAAGGCGAAACGAGGTAGACCACCCAGCCCAGCGCGGCGCCCAGCCGGTGCAGGGCCGACAGGGGCAGAAACGATAACAAACGGAATAGTTGAACCAGCATGACTTATGATCGGTGTTAAAAAATGGTGCGTTGCCGTACCAAAAATTCGCAAGGAGCGTAAAATACCACGTGTAGTAACCGCCGAGTTAATAGACAACTTGCGAAGCGGTATATAAATGTCGCTAAAGCGTCGCAGGCAAGAGCCCTTACTGCGACATGTTCACAACAGTAACGGGAGCTTCAATGTCCAACGACTATCTCTTCACCTCCGAATCCGTGTCCGAAGGACATCCGGACAAGGTTGCCGACCAAATTTCCGACGCCATCCTCGACGCCATCCTGGCCCAGGACCCGCGCGCGCGCGTGGCAGCCGAAACGCTGTGCAACACCGGCCTGGTGGTGCTGGCCGGTGAAATCACCACCCACGCCAACGTCGACTACATCCAGGTCGCGCGCGAAACCATCAAGCGCATCGGCTACGACAACACCGACTACGGCATCGACTACAAGGGTTGCGCCGTGATGGTCTGCTACGACAAGCAGTCGCCCGACATCGCCCAGGGCGTCGACGAGGGCGCCGGCATCGACCTCGACCAGGGCGCCGGCGACCAGGGCCTGATGTTCGGCTACGCCTGCGACGAGACGGCCGAGCTGATGCCGGCCGCGATCCACTACGCGCACCGCCTGGTCGAGCGCCAGTCGCAACTGCGCAAGGACGGCCGCCTGCCGTGGCTGCGTCCGGACGCCAAGTCGCAGGTCACGCTGCGCTACGTCAACGGCCGCCCGGTCGCGGTCGACACCGTGGTGCTGTCGACCCAGCACGCGCCGGACGTCTCGCACAGCCAGATCCAGGAAGCGGTGATCGAAGAGATCATCAAGAAGGTGCTGCCGAACGAATGGCTGGTGGGCACCAAGTACCTGGTCAACCCGACCGGCCGTTTCGTCATCGGCGGCCCGCAGGGCGACTGCGGCCTGACCGGCCGCAAGATCATCGTCGACACCTACGGCGGCGCGGCCCCGCATGGCGGCGGCGCCTTCTCCGGCAAGGACCCGACCAAGGTCGACCGCTCGGCGGCCTACGCGGCGCGCTATGTCGCCAAGAACGTCGTCGCCGCCGGCCTGGCGCGCCAGTGCCAGGTGCAGGTGTCGTACGCGATCGGCGTCGCCAGGCCGATCAACATCACGGTGTATACGGAAGGCACCGGCGTAATCCCGGACGAGAAGATCGCCGCGCTGGTGATGGAACACTTCGACCTGCGTCCGAAGGGCATCGTCCAGATGCTCGACCTGTTGCGCCCTATTTATCAGAAGAGCGCGGCCTACGGCCACTTCGGCCGCGAAGAGCCGGAGTTCCACTGGGAGCGCACCGACAAGGCCGCGATCCTGCGCGACGCCGCCGGTTTGAAGTAAGGCCTTGAAGGGTCTGACCCCGTGGGTCGGACCCTGGGGTTAACCCTTATCTGTGATAAACTTCCCCGTTCCGAGGAGCGTTGCGACGAATTCAATTTCGCCAGGCTCGGACATCTGCAACCGCGCTCACGTACCTTTTTCTCAATTGAAAGGAGGGCGTGATGAACGCCGTACTCAAAGACCTGCACGACTACCACATCGCCGACATCAGCTTGGCCGCATGGGGTAACAAAGAAATCAAGATCGCCGAAACCGAAATGCCGGGCCTGATGGCGATCCGCGAAGAATTCGCCGCCAGCCAGCCGCTCAAGGGCGCGCGCATCACCGGTTCGCTGCACATGACGATCCAGACCGCCGTGCTGATCCAGACGCTCGAAGCGCTGGGCGCGCAAGTGCGCTGGGCCTCGTGCAACATCTACTCGACCCAGGACCACGCCGCCGCCGCGATCGCCGCCGCCGGCACCCCGGTGTTCGCCGTCAAGGGCGAAACGCTGGACGAATACTGGGACTACACCCACCGCATCTTCGAGTGGCCGGGCGAAGGCGTGTACTCGAACATGATCCTCGACGACGGCGGCGACGCCACCCTGCTGCTGCACCTGGGCGCGCGCGCCGAGACCGACAGCTCGGTGCTGGACAAGCCGGGCTCGGAAGAAGAGATCTGCCTGTTCAACTCGATCAAGGCCCACCTGCAGAAGGATCCGACCTGGTACTCCAAGCGCCTGCCGCACATCATGGGCGTGACCGAAGAGACCACCACCGGCGTGCACCGCCTGTACCAGATGCACAAGGAAGGCAAGCTGGCGTTCCCGGCGATTAACGTCAACGACTCGGTCACCAAGTCGAAGTTCGACAACCTGTATGGCTGCCGCGAGTCGCTGGTCGACGGCATCAAGCGCGCCACCGACGTCATGATCGCAGGCAAGGTCGCCGTCATCGCCGGCTACGGCGACGTCGGCAAGGGCTCGGCCCAGGCCATGCGCGCGCTGTCGGCCCAGGTGTGGGTCACCGAAATAGATCCGATCTGCGCGCTGCAGGCGGCGATGGAAGGCTTCCGCGTCGTGACCATGGATTACGCGGCCGAGCACGGCGACATCTTCGTCACCTGCACCGGCAACTATCACATCCTTACCGAGCAGCACATGCTGGCGATGAAGGACCAGGCGATCGTCTGCAACATCGGCCACTTCGACAACGAGATCGATGTCGCCTCGCTCAAGAAATATGAGTGGGACAACATCAAGCCGCAGGTCGACCACGTGATCTTCCCGTCGGGCAAGCGCATCATCCTGCTGGCCGAAGGCCGCCTGGTCAACCTGGGTTGCGGCACCGGCCATCCGTCCTACGTGATGAGCTCGTCGTTCGCCAACCAGACCATCGCCCAGATCGAGCTGTTCGCCAACATCGGCAACTACCCGGTCGGCGTGTACGTGCTGCCCAAGCACCTCGACGAGAAAGTGGCGCGCCTGCAGCTGAAAAAGCTCAACGCCCAGCTGACCGTCCTGACCGACGAGCAAGCCGCTTACATCACCGTCAACAAGGAAGGCCCTTACAAGCCGGACCACTACCGCTACTAATTTAGTAGCAGCATCCCCCGGGCGCGGCGATCCCGTGCCCGGGCGTACTTCCCCCCACCACCAATCGAAGGGATCCCATGCGCCTGTTACTGACCTGGATTATCAACGCCGCCGCCCTGATGGCGCTGCCTTACCTGATGCATTCCGTCTCCTTCGACAGTATCGGCACCGCCTTCATTGCGGCGTTGGTGCTGGGATTGGTGAATACCCTGATCCGGCCCGTGCTGGTCCTGCTGACCTTGCCCGTGACCTTCCTGTCGCTCGGCCTGTTCATCCTGGTGATCAACGGATTCCTGTTCTGGGCAGTGGCGCAGATGGTAAGTGGTTTCCATGTCGCTGGATTCCTGTCGGCGATGCTCGCCGCGATCCTGTACAGCGTGATTTCGTGGGCGCTCTCGACCTTACTACTACGCAAAGATGGAAACTAATAATTTCAGCATCGAATTTTATCCGCCGAAGACGCCGGAAGGCGCCGACAAGCTGCGCATCGCGCGCGCCAAACTGGCCGCGCTGAACCCGAAGTATTTCTCGGTCACTTTCGGCGCCGGCGGCAGCACCCAGCAGGGCACGCTCGACACCGTGCTCGAGATCATCCGCGAGGGTCATGCCGCCGCGCCGCACCTGTCCTGCGTCGGCGGCTCGCGCGAGCAGATCCGCGCCATCCTGGCCGAGTTCAAGTCGCACGGCATCCGCCGGCTGGTGGCGCTGCGCGGCGACCTGCCGAGCGGCTATGGCGGCGGCAGCGAACTGCGCTACGCCAGCGACCTGGTCGAATTCATCCGCGCCGAGACGGGCGACTGGTTCCACATCGAAGTGGCCGGCTATCCGGAAATGCATCCGCAGGCGCGTTCGCCGCAGGACGATTTGCAGAACTTCGCGCGCAAGGTGAAGGCCGGCGCGAATGCCGCGATCACCCAGTATTTTTATAACGCCGACGCCTACTTCCAGTTCGTCGAGCAGACCCGCGCGCTGGGCATCGACGTGCCGATCGTGCCGGGCATCATGCCGATCACGAACTACTCGCAGCTGATGCGCTTTTCCGACATGTGCGGCGCCGAGATCCCGCGCTGGATTCGCCTGAAGCTGGCCAGCTTCGGCGATGACAGCGTGTCGATCAAGGCCTTCGGCGTGGATGTGGTCACCAGCCTGTGCGAACGCCTGTTGCAGGGCGGCGCGCCCGGCCTGCACTTCTACAGCATGAACCAGGCCGGCGCCACCAGCGCGGTCTGGCAGCGCCTGGCGGATTAAGATCTGGGGTCAGGTCCGCCGGACCTGACCCCGTTTTTGCAAGCCGCCGCGTGAATCACCCTAGTTCCGTAATGACCCGATCCATCGCGATGTCATGCGGCGCAATCGCAAACTCCGCCGCCAGGCACGAATACGCAATCCCCAGCGTGATCGGCCGCGGATGCGCCTCCAGCGTCCGATCGTAAAACCCGCCGCCATATCCGAGCCGGTAGCCTTCCGCATTGAACCCCAGGCACGGCACCAGCATCGCCGGCGGCCGCGCCACCATCCTCAACGCCTGCGGCACCGCGATCCCCATCTCGTCCCGATGCATCGCCTCGCCCGGCGCCCATTCGGCAAACGCGAGCGCGGCATCGCGCGCCACCACCACCGGCAGGGCCAGGCGTACGCCGTTTTTCGCCAGTTCGGCATATGCTATTGCTAAGTCCGCTTCACCGCGCAAGGGCCAGTACACGGCCAGCGCCGGCACCGGCTGCGCGCGCCACCACGCCAGCAGATGCTCGCCGATGGCGCTGTCCCAGGCGCGTTTTTGCGCAGGTTCGATGGCCGCGCGCGCCGCGGCGAGCGAGCGGCGCAAAGCGGCCTTGGCCGATTGCGCATCGCTTGCGCCGGATGCTGGCTGCGCGGCGGGGCCGCGTGGTATTCTAGTTTGGCCGGTCATGGGCTCGAATGTAAGTAATAAGAGAGTTTGGAGATTGATGTTTTCGTCGAAAATATTCGCCGTCGCTGTTCTTGCCGGATCCTGCACCTTGTCGTTCGCCGCCGCGCAGGAACCTGCGCCCGCGCCAGCACCGGCTGCTGCCGATACCCGCGCCGAAGACGACGCCTTCCTGCTGCTGCGCGAAGCGGCGCGCCAGGATGACGCAGTGGCAGCGGCCACCTACGCGGCCCGCCTTCCCAACTACGCGATCCCTTCCTACGTCGACTATTATCGGCTGAAACCGCGCATCCGCGACGCTCAGGCCGATGAAATTCGCGCTTTCCTGACCAAGTGGCAGGGCAGCGCGATCGCCGACCGCATGCGCAACGACTGGCTGCTCGAACTCGGGCGCAACCGCGACTGGGTCAATTTCGACCAGCAGTTGCCGCTGTTCGTCCTCAACGACGACACCCAGGTCAAGTGCTACGCGCTGATGTCGCGCGCCGTCAAAGGCGAGCGCGTCGCCGCCGATGCGCGCGCGCTGCTGCAGAACCCGCCCGGCTACGGCGAGGCCTGCGCTTCGCTGGTGGCCACGCTGGCGCAGGCCGGCCAGTTCGACACCAACGACCTTCTGGCGCAGCTGCGCCTGGCCGGCGAGCAGCACGCCACCGGTCCGGCGCGCCGCACCGCCGCGCTGCTCGGCGCCTCCGAAACGCACGCCGCGCAGGCCGTCGACTTCCCCGCGCTGGCGATGGCGCGCGGCGTCGGCGCCAGCCGCGCCGACCACGAAATCTACCTGGTCGCAGTCGGCCGCATGGCGCGCACCAGCGTCAAGCTGGCGGCCATCGGACTCAATAAGAATGCCGCGAAACTGAGCCCGACCGAGCTTGCGACCGGCTGGGCCAACATCGCGCTGGCCGCGTCGATGACGCTGGCGCCTGAGGCGTCCGGCTACTGGAAAAAATCGACCGGCGCGCCGCTCTCGCAGGACCAGCTGCAGTGGAAAACCCGCATCGCGCTGCGCGAAGGCGACTGGAAAACCGTGCGCGCCACGATCGACGCGATGCCGCCGCAACTGCGCGCCGACCCCACCTGGACTTACTGGATGGCGCGCGCGATGGCGGCGGAAGGGGGGCGCGAGGCCGCGCAGGCGCTGTACACCCGCATCGCCGACCAGAACAGTTTCTACGGCCAGCTGGCGATGGAGGAGCTGGGCCAGCAGGTGGCGATTCCACCGCCCGGCGCGCCGCTGACCGCCGCCGAAATCGCGCCGATGAGCGCCAATCCGGGCCTGCGCCGCGCGCTCAAGTTCTTCAGCCTGCGCCTGCGTTTCGAAGGCACGCGCGAATGGAACTGGGAGCTGCGCAAGTTCGGCGAGCGCGAGCTGCTGGCCGCGGCGGAATTCGCGCGCCAGAACGAGATCCTCGACCGCATGGTCAACACCTCCGAGCGCACACGCACCGAGTTCGATTACACCCAGCGCTTCCCGTCGCCGCACAACGACATCCTGCAGCCGACCACCCAGAATCTCGGCCTCGACCGCGCCTGGGTTTATGGCCTGATCCGCCAGGAGTCGCGCTTCGTCACCGACGCGCGTTCCGGCGTCGGCGCCTCCGGCCTGATGCAGGTGATGCCGTCGACCGGCCAGTACGTCGCCAGGAAGATAGGCCTGACCGACTTCGTGCACAGCATGCTGTCGGACCTGCGCACCAACATCCTGCTCGGCGCGAACTACATGAACATGGTGCTGGCCAACGCCGACGGCTCGCAACCGCTCGCCAGCGCCGCCTACAACGCCGGCCCGGGCCGCGCCCGCACCTGGCGCTCCACGCTCAACGGCCCGATGGAAGGCGCGATCTTCGCCGAGTCGATCCCGTATCCGGAGACCCGGACCTACGTCAAGAACGTGCTGTCGAACGCGACCAATTACGCGGCGCTGTTCGAGCGCAAGCCGCAATCGCTGAAGGCCCGCCTTGGCGTCGTCACGCCGAACGGAGCGCGCGCCAATCAGCTTCCCTGACATTTCCACCCGAGGCGAAACTCACATGAGAGAAATGAAGGTAGTAGTGTTCGGGGGCTCCGGCTTCATCGGCAGCCATCTGGTCGCGCAGCTGGCCGCGGAAGGCGCGCGCGTGGTGGTGCCGACCCGGCGCCTGGACCGCGCGCGCCACCTGACCTTCCTGCCCGGCGTCGAACTGGTCGAGACCGACATCGGCAAGGACTCGCTGGCGCCGCTGCTCGAAGGCGCCGACGCCGCCATCAACATGGTCGGCGTGCTGTACTCGAAACCGGGCACGCCGTGGGGGCCGCAGTTCGCCCATGCGCACGTCGAGATCCCGCGCCGCATCGTCGCCGCCTGCGCCGCCGCCGGCGTGCCGCGCTACCTGCACCAGAGCGCGCTGGGCGCCGATCGGGACGGCCCGTCGATGTATCAGCGCTCGAAGGCCGAGGGCGAAGTGCAGGCGCGCACCGAGGAATCGGTCGCCGCGACCATCTTCCGGCCGTCGGTGGTGTTCGGGCCGGGCGACCATTTCCTCAACATGTTCGCGTCCTTGCAGCGCTGGCTGCCGGTGATTCCGCTGGCCTGCGGCGGCGCCGAATTCCAGCCGGTGTACGTGGGCGACGTGGCGCAGGCCTACATCCACGCGCTGAAGGATCCCAAGACGCGCCACCTGGTGTTCGGCCTGGGCGGCCCGTCGATGTACACGCTGACGGAGCTGGTGCGCCTCGCCGGGCGCTGGTCGCATCACGAGCGCCCGATCATCGAACTGCCCAACGCGCTGGCGCGCCTGCAGGCGATGATCTTCGAGCTGATGCCCGGCACGCCCCTGATGAGCCGCGACAATCTCGACTCGATGAAATGCGATAACGTGCTCGATCCGGCGATCCAGGCCTTGACAGCGTCCACGCTCGGAATCAAGCTGACGGCGCTGGAGGCGGTGGCGCCGAATTACCTGTCGCCGCACGAACGCTTCGACGAATTCCGCGCCCGCGCAGGGCGCTAATCCACGTAACGGACCTATGCAGACCACAGAACTCGATCCGGCCTTGTCGCAAGCGCTGGGCAGCGCGAAGAACCCCGGCCTGACGCTCGTCATCGGCAACAAGAACTATTCGTCGTGGTCGATGCGGCCCTGGGTGGCGCTGACCGCGTTCGGCATCCCGTTCAACGAAGTGCGCGTGCTGCTCGACCAGCCCGACACCTCCGCCCGCATCGCCGAGTATTCCGGCGCCGGGCGCGTGCCGGTGCTGGTTGCGGGCGACATGACGATCTGGGACAGCCTGGCGATCTGCGAATACGTCGCCGAGCAGTTTCCCGACCTGCACCTGTGGCCGCAGGACGTCGCCGCGCGCGCGATGGCGCGTTCGATCACCGCCGAGATGCACTCGGGCTTCGCCGGCCTGCGCAACGCGATGTCGATGAGCATCCGCGCCAGCCTGCCGGGCCGCGGCCGCACGCCCGAAGCGCTGGGCGACATCGGCCGCGTCTGCGAAATCTGGGAGGAATGCCTGTCGCGCTTCGGCCACCACCAGTTCCTGTTCGGCTCCTTCTCGATCGCCGACGCGTTCTACGCACCCGTCGTGATGCGCTTCAAGACCTACGGCGTGTCGCTGGCGCCGGCGCTGCAGGCCTACTGCGACCGCGTGCAGGCCCATCCCGCGGTGGCGCGCTGGGTGCGCGAGGCGCTGGCCGAAACCGAAGTCGCCGCCTTCCACGACGACGAACTGCCGGAATAAATGAAAACTTATGTAGTCGGCGGCGCGGTGCGCGACGAACTGCTCGGCTTGCCGGTCAAGGATCACGACTGGGTGGTCGTCGGCGCCACGCCGGAGCAGATGGTCGCGCAGGGCTTTCGGCCGGTCGGCAAGGACTTTCCCGTATTCCTGCACCCCAAAACGCAGGAGGAGTATGCGCTGGCGCGCACCGAGCGCAAGACCGCGCCGGGCTACCACGGCTTCGTGTTCCACACCGCGCCCGACGTCACGCTGGAAGACGACCTGGTGCGGCGCGACCTGACCATCAACGCGATTGCGCGCGCCGAGGACGGCACGCTGACCGATCCGTTCAACGGCCAGGCCGACATACGCGCCAAAGTATTCCGCCACGTGTCCGACGCGTTTGCCGAAGACCCGGTGCGCATCCTGCGCATCGCCCGCTTCGCCGCGCGCTTCCCCGAATTTACCGTCGCACCGGAGACGCTGGCGCTGATGCGCCGGATGGTCGAGCATGGCGAAGTCGATGCGCTGGTCGCCGAGCGCGTGTGGCAGGAAGTGGCGCGCGGGCTGATGGAGGCGACGCCGTCGCGCATGCTCGCGGTGCTGCGCGACTGCGGCGCCCTTGCGCGCATCATGCCGGAGCTCGACGCCTTGTGGGGCGTGCCGCAGCCGGCGCTGCACCATCCCGAGATCGACACAGGCTTGCACATGATGCTGGTGGTCGACCATGCCGCGTCGCGCGGCTTCGACCTGTGCGTGCGCTTCGCCGCGCTGATGCACGACCTGGGCAAGGGCGCTACGCCGCCCGAGAACTGGCCGGCGCACCATGGCCATGAGGGACTGGGACTCAAGCTGATCGAAGCGCTGTGCAAGCGCCTGAAGGTGCCCAGCGAATGCCGTGAATTGGCCTTGATGACGGCGCGCGAGCACGGCAACGTCAGCCGCGCCGGGATTTTGCGGGCCAATACCATCGTCACGTTGTTCGAGCGCTGCGACGCGTTCCGCAAGCCGCAACGTTTCGAACAGATGCTGCTGGCGTCGGAGTGCGATTTCCGCGGAAGGGGCGGCGAAGGCGATGACTTCGCGACCCGGCCGTATCCCCAGGCGCCATATCTGCTTGCGGCGCTGACGGCGGCGCGCGCTGTGGACGCCGGCGCGGTGGCGGCCAAATATGCCGACAAGCCGGAGCGCATCAAGGAAGCGGTGCACAAGGCGCGCGTCAGCGCAGTCAAAAATGAAATCAGGCCCGCCGGACCGGGCCCCGACGACACCGACGACGCGTGAGGCGGGCGGGGGGGCAGGTCCTGCGCCGCCTGACCCCATTCGTAAGCACACGTAAGCGTCCCCGCCGCCGCTGTCCTTAGCTGCTATTCTCATGATTCGCCTGTACGCTTCACCCGATCATGATCTTCTCTCAATCCTCATACCGATGACGCCGCGCCGCCGCACTTCGGTCATCCTGCTGCTGATCGCGCTGGCGCTGTTGCTCGGTTTCCTGTTCAATCGCACCACCGCCGTCGACCTCGGCGCGCAGAACCGCGTGATGCTGAACCTGCGCGAGCTCGAGAAGATCGACGCGCAGTGGAACGCCAGCATCCTGCGCGCGCGCATCGGCATCGACACCAACTACGACGCGCTGGCCGCGCCGTTGCCGCGCATCCGCCAGATCGAACGCAGCCTGGCCAACGCGCTGACGATGACGCGCGGCGCCGCCGCGCCCGAGGCTTACGCGCAGCTGGTTTCTTCGCTGGAGGAGAAGGAGCGCCTGGTCGCGCAGTTCAAAACCGGCAACGCCGTGCTGCGCGAAGCGATGACCGCGCTGCCGGCGCAAATCACCGACCTCAAGACCGAGCTGACCGGCATCGAAGGCGCACTGGTGCCGTCGCGCACCGTGCTGGCGCTGGACGTCGCCCTGAACCTGCTGCTCACCGATATCCTGCGCTTCAACCTGGCGCCCGAGGTCGCGCTGTCCCAGCGCATCGAAACCACGCTGGGAACCATGCTGGTTCAGAAGGCGGCGTTTTCGCCGGCCGTCGGCGAACGCATCGACCGGCTGCTGCGCGATGCGCGCGCCGTGCTGCGCTACCGGCCGCAGGAAAACGCCATCGAAGCGGCGATCGGCAAGACCGGCACCGGCGAGGCGATCGAACGGCTGTCGCAGCAGTTCGACAAGGCCTTCGACGATGTGCTGACCCAGAAACAGCGCTACCGCACCTGGCTGTTCGCCTACTCCGGCCTGCTGCTGGTGCTGCTGGTGGTCGCGGCGCGCCGGCTGGTGGGCACCTGGCGCCTGCTCGGCGTGGCCAACCGCCGCCTGCGCTCGGCCAACGAAACGCTGGAAGCGCGCGTGGCCCAGCGCACTGCCGAACTCGAAGCGCAGTCGGCCCGGCTGGAGGAGCTGGCGCACCACGACGGCCTGACCGGCCTGGTGAACTACGCTTACCTGACTCGCCTGCTGGAGCACGCGCTGATCCGCGCGGGCCGGCGCGGCACCACGGTGTGCGTGATGTTCTTCGACCTCGATGGCTTCAAGGCTGTCAACGACACTTATGGCCACGGCACCGGCGACCTGGTGCTGCGCGAAGTGGCGCAACGGGTACAGGCCAGGTTGCGCAAGGAAGACGTGCTGGCGCGCCTGGGCGGCGACGAATTCGTCATCCTGCTCGAAGAAGTGGTGTCGCGCGACGGCGCGATGCGGGTGGCCCAGCTGGCGCTCGACGAGATCCGCGGCATCACCGAGGCGGGCGGCCACCGGATCGCCATCTCGGCCAGCATCGGCATCAGCAGCGCGCACGGCCAGGCCGGCGCGGACCGCGGCGCGCAGGCGCTGGTGGCCGAGGCCGACCAGGCGATGTACCGCACCAAGCAGGCCGGCAAATCGGGATTCAGCTTCAGTCCGCAGGCGCAATGGCCCGAACAGCAGGCGGCCGAAGCCGGCTAAGGGTGCGCCTCGCATCGCCCGATAATGGTATATTGCTGCGTTGCACAATATTGTCGGAGAGCCTGATGGTCACGCGAATTTTCGAGAACCCGCTCAGCGAATGGCTGCAGTCGCGCCAGGGCAAACCGTCGCGTCCGACGGTGCGGGTGAAGGAGCTGGAGGAGCGCGACCGGCACCGGATGCTCAAGCATTTCATGGCACTTGACGATAGTGATCGCTTACTCCGGTTCGGCACGGTGCTGCCGGACGAGCAGGTGGCCGCCTATGTGAACAAGATCGATTTCGCGCGCGACAAGGTCTACGGCGTCTACAACCGGGTGTTCAAACTGGTCGCGGTCGGGCATCTGGCGTTCGCGCCGAACGAGCAGCTGACGTCGGCCAGCGCGGTGACGACCAAGGACAAGGTGGCCGAATTCGGCGTCTCGGTGTCGGCCAGCGCGCGCGGCCTGGGCATCGGCTCAAAGCTGTTCCAGCGCGCCGCCATCCACTGCCGCAACAACGACGTCGACACTTTATATATGCAGTGCCTGTCGTCGAACCAGACCATGATGCACATCGCGAAGAAGGCCGGCATGCAGATCAAGCGCGAGTACGGCGAGGCCGACGCCTACCTGCAACTGCCGCCGCCCAGTCCGGGCACCGTGCTGCAGGAGGCGCTGGAAGAGCAGTCCGCGACGATCGACTACATTTTCAAGGCTAACCGGCGCGCCGCGGTGAAGTGGTTCGAGAGTTAGCTTGTCGTTGTTGATTGTCGTTCCAGCGAAGGCTGGAATCTATACTGAGGATGATCTGTGGCGCCATAAGCGCTAGCTCGGTATAGGTTCCAGCCTGCGCTGGAAGTCGTTTCCGCCAATGGCGGGAACGACAAACTAAACCAGCGGCAGCGCCGTCGTGTCCTTGATCCGCTGCAGCGCAAAGCTCGACTTCACGTCCGCCACCGCGGGGTGGATCAGCAGTGTCTTCATCATGAACCGCGAAAAGTGCTCCATGTCCTCGACGTGCACCCGCAGCAGGTAATCCATTTCTCCCGTCATCGCGTAGCACGCCACCACCTCCGGCCAGTCTTCGACCGACTCGGCGAAGTCCGCGTGGGGCGAACTCGATGTGCGCTTGGCGCCGGCCGCATTCGACCCTTCGCTGTGCTTTTCCAGCCGCACGTTGACGTAAGCGAGCAGCCCGAGCCCGATCTGCCCCGGGTCGAGCAGCGCCACGTACTGCCGGATCACGCCCGCTTCCTCCAGCCGCTTGATGCGCCGCAGGCACGGAGAGGGCGACAGGCTGACGGCATCCGCGATATCCTGGTTCGATGCCCGCCCATCCGATTGCAAAATTGCAAGAATTTTGCGATCTGTTTTATCCAGCTCGATTTTTGACATATTTTCTCCGATTCGCGCCATTTTACGCAATTTTATTGCGCCTGTGGGGCGGTGAGGGGCATTGATTGGAATTAAATGCCCAGGCCTCCGCACTATACTGTGCGCTACAAAAATCCAGGAGACAGCCATGCAATTCCAGCCTTGGGACAACCCGATGGGCACCGACGGTTTCGAGTTCGTCGAATACGCGGCGCCGGATCCGAAAGCGATGGGCGCACTGTTCGAGCAGATGGGCTTCGCCGCCATCGCGCGCCACCGCCACAAGGACGTGACCCTGTATCGCCAGGGCGAGATCAACTTCATCATCAACGCCGAGCCGGATTCGTTCGCGCAGCGCTTCGCGCGCCAGCACGGACCGTCGGTGTGCGCGATCGCCATCCGCGTGAACGACGCCGCGATGGCTTACCGCCGCGCGCTCGAACTGGGCGCCTGGGGCTTCGACAACAAGAACGGCCCGATGGAACTGAACATCCCGGCCATCAAGGGCGTGGGCGACTCGCTGCTGTACTTCGTCGACCGCTGGCGCGGCAAGAGCGCCGCCGCGGGGGCGCAGCCAGGCGCCATCGGCGACATCAGCATCTACGACGTCGACTTCGTCGCCATCCCGGGCGCCAACGCCAACCCGGTCGGCAGCGGCCTGACCTACATCGACCACCTGACCCACAACGTGCACCGCGGCCGCATGAAGGAATGGGCGGCGTTCTACGAGAACCTGTTCAACTTCCGCGAGATCCGCTACTTCGACATCGCCGGCAAGCACACCGGCCTGAAGTCGAAGGCGATGACTTCGCCGTGCGGGAAAATCCGCATCCCGATCAATGAGTCGTCCGACGACAAGTCGCAGATTGCCGAATACCTCGACCAGTACCACGGCGAAGGCATCCAGCACATCGCGCTGGGCACCGACGACATCTATTCGTCGATCCAGAAGATGCGCGACAGCGGCATCGCCTTCCAGGACACCATCGAGACCTACTACGAGCTGGTGAACCGCCGCCTGCCGTCGCACGGCGAGAACCTCGACGAGCTGCGCCGCTTGCGCATCCTGATCGACGGCCAGAGCAACGAGACCGAGCGCGAACTGCTGCTGCAGATCTTCACGCAAAACGTGATCGGCCCGATCTTTTTCGAAATCATCCAGCGCAAGGGCGACCAGGGTTTCGGCGAAGGCAATTTCCGCGCGCTGTTCGAGTCGATCGAACTCGACCAGATCAAGCGCGGCGTCCTGCAAGTCAAGCCGCAAGAAGCATAAGCACCACAGCATAGAGAACACGGAGACACCTGTATGAACGCACCACTAGACCGATCGCAGCTCGAGCCCCAGCCGTCGCACGAAATTTCGCTCGACGACAAATGGACGCTCGAACGCGGCCGCGCCTTCATGACCGGCACCCAGGCGCTGATCCGCCTGCCGATGATGCAGCGCGAGCGCGACGTGGCAGCGGGCCTGAACACCGCCGGCTATATCACCGGCTACCGCGGCTCGCCCGTCACTTCGGTCGACATGACCGCGATGAAGGCCAGGAAGCACCTCGAAGCGCACCATGTCCATTTTCACCCTGGCATGAACGAGGACCTGGCCGCCACCGCGGTGTGGGGCACCCAGCAGACCAACCTGTTCAAGGACGCCAAGTACGACGGCGTGTTCTCGATGTGGTACGGCAAGGGCCCGGGCGTCGACCGCTGCGGCGACGTGTTCAAGCACGCCAACGCGGCCGGCAGCTCGAAGTTTGGCGGCGTCGTGGTGCTGGCGGGCGACGACCATGCAGCCAAGTCGTCGTCCACCGCGCACCAGTCGGACCACATCCTCAATGCCTGCGGCATCCCGGTGCTGTATCCGTCGTCGGTGCAGGAGTACATCGACTACGGCCTGCACGCGTGGGCGATGAGCCGCTACAGCGGCCTGTGGGTGTCGATGAAGTGCGTCACCGACATCATCGAATCGGGCGCCGTGGTCGACTTCGATCCGGACCGCGTGCAGATCGTCACGCCGACCGACGTCGAGCTGCCTGCCGGCGGCCTGAATATCCGCTGGCCGGACGCCATCCTGGACCAGGAAGTCCGGATGAACAACTACAAGTGGTACGCCGCGCTGGCCTATGCGCGCGCCAACAAGCTTAACAAGATCATCTGGGACAGCCCAAAGCCGAAGATCGGCATCATCACCGCCGGCAAATCCTACCTGGACACGCGCCAGGCGCTGGCCGACCTGGGCATCGACGAGCAGGCCGCGGCCGACATCGGCATCCGCCTGTACAAGATCGGCATGACCTGGCCGCTCGAAGCGGACGGCGTGCACGAATTCGCCAAGGGCCTCGACGAGATCCTGGTGGTCGAAGAGAAGCGCCAGATCCTCGAGTACGCGCTGAAGGAAGCGCTGTACAACCTGCCGGACGGCCAGCGTCCGCGCGTGGTCGGCAAGTTCGACGACACCGGCGAGTGGAACAACCATGGCAACACCGGCCACGGCGACTGGCTGCTGCCGGCGACCTATGAGCTGAACCCGGCGCTGATCGCGCGCGCCATCGCCAGCCGCATCTCGCACTACTGCGCCGGCCATCCGGTCGAGCAGCGCGTCAAGGAACGCATCGCCTTCCTCGAAGCGAAAGAGCTGGTGCTCAAGAACGTCAACGTCAAGCCGAATCCCGAAACCGACCGCACCCCGTTCTTCTGCTCGGGCTGTCCGCACAATTCGTCGACCAAAGTGCCGGAAGGCTCGCGCGCGCTGGCCGGCATCGGCTGCCACTACATGGTGCTGTGGATGGATCGCGAGACTTCGACCTTCACCCATATGGGCGCCGAAGGCGTCACCTGGGTCGGCCAGGCGCCGTTCACCAACGAGAAGCACGTCTTCACCAACCTGGGCGACGGCACCTACTTCCACTCGGGGATCCTGGCGATCCGCGCGGCGGTGGCGGCCAAGGTCAACATCACCTACAAGATCCTGTTCAACGACGCGGTCGCGATGACCGGCGGCCAGGAGTTCGACGGTCCGCTCGATCCGGGCATGATCAGCCGCCAGATCGCGGCCGAAGGCGTTGGCCCGATCATTGTCGTCACCGACGAACCGGAAAAGTACCCGGCCGATTACAAGTGGGCCGAAGGCGTCACCGTGCGCCATCGCAGCGAGTTGATGGACGTGCAGCGCGAACTGCGCGACTGCCCGGGCGTGTCGGCAATGATCTACGACCAGACCTGCGCTTCCGAGAAGCGTCGCCGCCGGAAGAAGGGCGAGTACCCCGATCCGGCCAAGCGCGCCGTGATCAACGAAGCGGTCTGCGAAGGCTGCGGCGACTGCTCGGTGCAGTCGAACTGCCTGTCGGTCGAGCCGCTCGAGACCGAACTGGGTCGCAAGCGCCAGATCAACCAGTCGTCGTGCAACAAGGACTTCTCGTGCACCACCGGCTTCTGCCCGAGCTTCGTGACCGTCGAAGGCGGCGCACTGAAAAAGCCGAAGAAGGCCGCCACTGCTGAAGCCGCGCCGCCCGCATTGCCGGCGCCTGCGCTGCCTGGCACCTCGGAGCCGTACGGCATCCTGATTACCGGTATCGGCGGCACCGGCGTCGTCACCGTCGGCCAGATCCTGGCGATGGCGGCGCACGTCGAAGGCAAGGGCGCGATCGTGCTCGACATGAGCGGTCTGGCCCAGAAGGGCGGCCCGGTGATGTCGCACGTGCGGCTGGCCGACAAGCAGTCCGACCTGCACTCGACCCGCGTCGGCACCGGCAGCGCCGACCTGGTGATCGGCTGCGACCTGATCGTCACCGCCAGCCGCGACGCGCTGTCGCGCATGGGCGAAGGCCGCACCTGGGCCGCGATCAATTCGACCGGCTCCTCGACCGCGGCGTTCGTCAAGAACCCGGACTGGCAGTTCCCGGGCGCGAGCTCGCAGGCCGAAATCGTCAAGGCCTGCGGCAGCGAGCAGGTCGATTTCGTCGACGCCGGCAAGATCGCCACCGCGCTGATGGGCGACTCGATCGCCACCAACATGTTCATGCTCGGCTACGCGTGGCAGAAGGGCCATGTGCCGTTGACCGAAGCGTCGATCATGAAGGCGATCGAACTCAATGGCGTGGCAGTCGGCTTCAACAAGTCGGCGTTCACGTGGGGCCGCACGGCCGCGCACGACCTGCCGTCACTGGTCAAGATGACGACGCCGGCCCAGGTCATCGAGTTCAAGCGCACGCAATCGCTGGACGACATCATCAAGCGTCGCGTCGAGCTGCTGACCGCCTACCAGGACAGCGCCTACGCCGGCCAGTACAAGGCGTTCGTCGACCAGGTGCGCGCGGCAGAGGCGAAGCTGGGCAAGGGCACGCGCCTGGCCGAAGCGGTCGCGCGCTACTTCTACAAGCTGATGGCGTACAAGGACGAGTATGAAGTCGCGCGCCTGTACACCGATGGCGCGTTCAAGGCGAAAATCGCCGGCATGTTCGAAGGCGACATCAAGCTCAAGTTCCACCTCGCGCCGCCGCTGTTCGCCAAGCACGACAAGCAGGGCCACCTGGTCAAGCAGGAATTCGGTCCGTGGATGATGAAGGCGTTCGGCCTGATGGCGAAGCTGAAGGGCTTGCGCGGCGGTCCGCTCGACATCTTCGGCTACACCGCCGAGCGTCGCATGGAGCGCGCGCTGATTGGCGATTATCGCCAGACCGTGGGCGGCCTGCTGGGCAAGCTCAATGCGGACAACCTGTCGCAGGCAGTGGCGATCGCCAGCATCCCGGAAGACATTCGCGGCTACGGCCACGTCAAGGAGCGCCACCTGCGCGCGGCCAAATCGAAGGAAGCGGCGCTGATCGCGGCTTTCGATGCGCCGGTGGTGAACGCGGCGTAACGACGTAAAAATAAAGAAGGGGTCTGGTTCCGCGAATCAGACCCCTTTTTTCATGGGCCGCAGCCCAAAGTCCGGGGTCAGGTCCGGCCGAGCGACGGGGACGCCTAGTCCCCGGGTTTTTCGCTGCCGCGCGAATTTGCGCTGCAGCGTTTACTCAGTGACGCAGAGGCGCGCCTTTCGAGGCTGCCGCACCCTGTATCGGCCTGAACGCCGCTTCGGCTGCGGCGGTGTTGGTGTGTTGTTCGAAGCGTGCGATCTTGCCGTCGCGGACGGTGAAGATGTGCACCCACGGGCTATCGTAATCCGCGCCGGTCGATTTCACGTGCCAGCGCGACACGCCAGTGACGACCACCTTGTCGCCTTCGGCAATGAAAGTCTGCGGTTCGAACTTGAGCGGCTCCATCGACTGGTCGAGTTTGGTGAAGAACTCGCCCACGGCGGCGCGGCCGCTGTAGCTGCCGGCAAACGGGAGGGTATCCACTTCGGGACCGACCCATTCGACATCATCCTTGCACATCCCAAGAATGCCCTTGATGTCTTTTTGTTTGTACAGCTGGTAGGCCGACATGATCAGCTGTTTGGTGTCTTTGGTTTCCATGACCAACTCCTATTCAAACTCCAACCTACATTCATAGTAGGTCGCTCTGACAGGTTTGCAATGGCGCGATGAAACATTGGGTCAAGCGGCGAGGATGGCCTTGACGAGCATGACCAGGCCTACCACCGACACCGCCCACACCAGTGTGCGCACTACCGGCACGCCGGCCGCATACATGGGCACGTACAGCACGCGCGCGCCCAGGTAGAGCTGGCAGGCCAGCACGGTGTCCGCGCTGTGGCGGCCGGCGACGTGCGCGATCAGCACGGCGATGGCGAACAGCGGCAGCGTCTCGAACAGATTCTTCTGCGCGCGCTGCAGGCGCGCTGTGACCTTGCCGGGCGGCGCCACGTCGCCATCGCGCGCGCTGGCGTTGTACCAGATTCCGGTTTCGATCGTGCGCAACGTCGCCGCAAGTGCGATCTGCACCATGGCCAGCACCAGGACCCAAGCCAGCAGCGTCAGTTCGGTCGTCATCGTCGTTCCTTATTGGTTGAAATTGCGGACCAGAATAACAAAGTTCCGACCCGGCTATAATCTTCGCCCATCACTCACCTGCCGGAGTTCCACCGATGATCCGTTCCGCGTTGCTGCTCGCCCTGTCCGCCGCTATGCCCCTGTCGCACGCGGCCAACCTCACCACCGTGTCCGAGCAATCCGGCTTCCAGCGCACCGGCCGCTACGACGAGGTCATCAAGCTGTGCACCGCATTCCAGTCGGCCTGGCCGAAGCAGGTCAGGTGCATCGACTTCGGCGTGACGCCGGAAGGGCGGCCGATGAAGGCGCTGATCGTCACCCGTACCGGCGCGATGACGCCGCAGGCGGCGAAGCAGCGCGGCCTGCCGGTGGTGCTGATCCAGGGTGGCATCCACGCCGGCGAGATCGACGGCAAGGACGCCGGCTTCCTGGCGCTGCGCGAGATGCTGGAGGGCCGGGTGGCGCCGGGCGCGCTCGACAAGCAGGTGCTGCTGTTCGTCCCCGTCTTCAACGTCGACGGCCACGAGCGCTTCACGCCGAACAACCGCCCGAACCAGCGCGGGCCCGTCGAGATGGGCTGGCGCACCACCGCGCAGAACTTCAACCTCAATCGCGATTACGTCAAGGCCGACGCGCCCGAGATGCAGGCGATGCTGGCGCTGGTGAACGCGTGGGATCCGCTGGTCTACGTCGACCTGCACGTGACCGACGGCGCCAAGTTCGAGCACGACGTGTCGATCCAGGTCGAGCCGGTGTATTCGGGCGATCCCGAATTCCGCAAGGCCGGCCTGGCGGTGCGCTCCAACGTGATCGCCGACATCACGAAGCAGGGCTCGATGCCGCAGTCGTATTACATGTCGTTTGTCGAAAACGACAACCCGGCCTCGGGCTTTGCCGACGGCGTATCCGATCCGCGCTTCTCGACCGGCTACTTCCAGCTGCGCAACCGCATGGCGATGCTGGTTGAAACCCACGCGTGGAAAGATTACCCGACCCGCGTGCGCATCACCCATAACGCGATCGTTTCGGTGCTCGACCAGGTCGCAAGGCACGGCGCCGAATGGCAGAAGGCCGCGGCCGACGCCGACGCGCGCGCGCTGAAGATCGCCGGCACCGCGGTCCCGCTGACGTGGAAGACCACCGACACGTCGCACATGGTCGACTTCAAGGGCTATGCCTACACGCGCACGCCGTCGGACGTGTCGGGCATCCTGATGACGCGCTATGACGAAACCAAGCCGCAAATCTGGACCGTGCCGCTGCGCGACGAAGTGCTGCCCGACTTCTCGGTGACGGCGCCTGGCGCCGGCTACATCGTGCCGGCGGCGCAGGCGAAGATGGTCGCCGCCAAGCTGGCGCAGCACGCCATTGCGTATAGCACGCTCGGCGGCGACGGCAAGCTCGATGTCGAGACCTTCCGCGCCGACAAGGCGACCTTCACGCCGGGCTCGTTCGAGTCGCACCAGCGCCTGGCGGTGCAGGGCGCGTGGAAGCCGGAATCGCGCGCGGTTGGCAAGGGCGCCTTGTTCGTTCCGGTGGGCCAGCCGAAGGCACGCCTGGTGATGGCGCTGCTCGAGCCGCAGGCGCCGGATTCGCTGCTGGCCTGGGGCGCGTTCAACAACGCGTTCGAGCGCAAGGAATACATGGAGGAATACGTCGCCGAGGACGTGGCGCGCGAACAGATGGCGGCCGATCCGGCGCTGGCAGCACAGTTCAGGAAGATGGTGGAGACCGACCCGGTGTTCGCCAAAAACCCCCGTGCGCGCCTTGAGTTCTTCGCCCGCCGCCACGGTTCGTGGGACGAGCGCTTCAACCTCTATCCGGTAATGCGCACGAACTTCGTGCCGAAATAAGCAAGGACGGGGTCAGGTCCGCCGGACCCGACCCCAGCCGTTGGGGCGCGGCGTCGTTATTGCGCTGACGTAGGCGTCGCCAGCGACGACAGCAGCACCGTGGTGACCTTGCCGTCGGCGCCGATATGAAGCTGGTACACCCTGTCGAACTCTTCGTCCGCGATATCGGTTCCCGGCGCGCCGCCGAACATGCGCACCAGCGCCGGCAAGGTATTCGAATGGCCGACCACCAGAACCGCGCCGCCTTTCAGCGCCTTCAGCTTGGAGACCATCGCCTCAGGCTTCGAGGGATCGTAAGTCTGCACCTCGACGCCGGCGACGTGCGCCATCGGTTGGGCGGTCTGCACCGTGCGCGTGGTCTGCGAACTGAACACCGCCTCGATGCCCGCTTTGCGCAGCATCGCCGCAACGTTCTGCGCGCGCGCCTTGCCTTGCACGGTCAGCTCGGGATCCTTGCCGGTGGTCTGCTTCTCTCCATGCCGCACCAGGTAGATCGCCGCGGGTTCGGCATGCGCATAGGAGGGCGCCAGCATCGCCAGCAACAGCGCTGCGGCGCTGACCAAGCGGGCTGTCGGTTGTTTCATCATTCGGTCTTGTTTCAAACTCGCTCCTTGAAGATGTCGTTTTGCGATGCGGCGCCCCCTCACTTGGGCAACGGCACCCGGAATTTGATCGCGGCCTTCTGCGCCGGCAGCTTGCCGAGCTTGCGCATCAGGGCCTTCCAGCGCGGATCGCCATACAGATTCGAGAACATAGGCTCGCTGTTGACATACGCGACGCCGACATCATGCAGATTTTCCGCCTTTTCGAGCCATGCGAACGCCTGGTCCGGTTCGCCGCGATAGGCATACACGTAGGCGATGTTCCACGGCGCGACGGTGGGATACTTGGTGATCATGTGCTGGAGCGCCGCGTCGGAAGCGGCGTGATTGCCCAGCGCATGCTCGGCCAGCGCAATGCCGGCCCAGCGCCACGCGCCGCCCTTTTCCGCCAACATCTCGGGCCGCGCCGCGGCGGCGTCGCCTTTCAGCAGCAAGGCTTCGCCGGCCATGAAGTGCGCGCCGCTGAATTGCGGGCTGAGCGTGATGGCGGTGCGGCAGGACGAGACGGCCTTGTCCCAGCGCCGCGCGCCGTAATGTGCCCAGCACGAGTAGTAGTGGACGACCGGATTGATCGGATCGTGGGTCGCCAGGTAGTTGTAGACCTGCAGCGCTTCATCGGTGCGGTCGAGCAGCAGCAGCAGGGAAGCGGCGTTATTGAGGATTTCGAGGTTGGCGGGCTCCAGCTCCAGCGCACGCGAGAAATAGCCGGCGGCGCCTGCCAGGTCGTTGTCGTAGTTGGCCGCCCGGCTGCCCAGCAGCGACAGGGCCGGCGCATTGTTGGCCTCGACCTTGAGCGCCATGGTGGCCGCTTCCCGGCTCAGGCGGAAACCCTCTTCGGGAAGGCGTTCGCCGAAATTCGATTGCGCCGTGTAGACGTCGGCCTGGCCCACCCACGCGCGCGCCAAGCTGGGGGCGGCCTCCGCGGCCTGCTTGTAAAACTCCAGCGCGTTGACGCGGCTCTGCTGCGAGCCTTGGTCCGCCAGGAACTTCGCCTTGAGCAGAAGCGCGTAAGCCTGCGGATCGATCGCCACCGCTTTCGGCGCGGCGCCGAGCAGCCTGACTTTCAGCTGGCCGACGACGGTGGCGGCGATTTCATCCTGCACGGTGAAGATGTCCTCGATCGTGCGGTCGTACGTCTCCGACCACAGGTGCGTGCGGTCCGCCGCGCGAATCAGCTGCACGCTGATCCGCACCCGGTTACCGGCCTTCTGCACGCTGCCTTCGAGTACCGCGCCGACATTCAGCTTGCGGGCGATGTCGGCAACGTCGCTTTCATTGCCGCGAAAAGCGAAGCTCGAGGTGCGCGAGATGACGCGCAGGCCGGGGACCTTGGCCAGCAGGTTCAGTAACTCCTCGGCGATGCCATCGGAAAAATACTCGTTGCCCTTGTCGGCACTTAGGTTCGTGAACGGGAGCACCGCGATCGAAGGATCGGCGGCGATGGCCGCGGCGGCCGGGGTACGCATCGCCTGGCTGGCGAAATAGCCGCCGCCGCCGAGCAGCGCGACGGCGGCAATTGCGGCTGCCATCATCCAGCGCGGCTTGCGGGCGGGGGCGGAAGGGGAGGCGCCGACCGCCGGACGCGGCGCGGCTTCGCCGCCGAGCAGCTGCATGGCGCGCCGGGCGAATGCATCGGCCCCGGCGCCGTCCGGCAGCCGCGTCCACTGGCGCTCGCGAAAGCGCGCCGGCACGCGCGCCTCGGCGTCGGCAGTGTCGTCGATCACCACCGGCATCAGGAACGGATGGTCGTCCGACATCAGGTGCGAGCGATCGACGGCCAGCTTCCACTCGAGGCGGAAGTAGCCCTCTGGCCGCGATTGGGTCGTGCGCGAGATCACGGGCACGAACAGCGCCGCATGCTGGATCTGGTGGCGGATCTTGGCGTCCCACGCATCGCCGCCGCGCAGTTCGCTCTGGTCGAACCAGACGTCGATACCCGCGGCGCGCATCGAGTCGGCGAGGCGCTGCGCCGCCCCGGCGTCTTGTGAGGCGTAGCTCAGGAATACGAATGGGGGAGCGGGATTGGACATCGGGGACAGTATCCCTGCTGCTCCCGAGCATGTCAATCTTGGCAACTATCGGTCAGCGCGGCCGGACTGCTGGCAAACTCCGCCCGAAGTTCCTGGCCAGGCAGAAGGACGCAGGAGGCTCAGGCTTTCGGCAACCCCGGTGTCAGTCCGCCGGCTGAATCGAGAACACGCCAGGCGCCGGCGTCGAACACGGCTCCTCGTCGAACGCGATGTCGCCCAGCGGATTGGCCACGCCGTCGGTCTTCAGGTCGGTGAACCCAAACAGGTCGCGGTCCATCAGGTGCGACGGCACCACCGTCGACAGCGACGAGAAGATGCTCTCGACGCGGCCCGGATACTTCTTCTCCCATTCGCGCATCAGGCCCTTGATCTGCTTGCGCTGCAGGTTCTCCTGCGAGCCGCACAGGTCGCACGGGATGATCGGGAACTGCTTCACCTCGGCGTAGCGCGTCGAGTCCTCTTCCTTCACGTACGCCATCGGACGAATCACCATGTGCTTGCCGTCGTCGGACACCAGCTTGGCCGGCATGCCCTTCAGCTTCCCGCCGAAGAACATATTCAGGAAGAAGGTCTCGAGGATGTCGTCGCGGTGGTGGCCCAGCGCGATCTTGTTGCAGCCCAGTTCATCGGCCACGCGGTACAGGATGCCGCGGCGCAGGCGCGAACACAGCGAGCAGGTGGTCTTCCCTTCGGGGATCAGGCGCTTGACGATGCTGTAGGTGTCCTGGTTCTCGATGTGGAACGGCACGCCCAGCCTGGTCAGGTAGGCCGGCAGGATATCGGCCGGGAAGTTCGGCTGCTTCTGGTCCAGGTTGACGGCGATGATCTCGAAGTTGATCGGCGCGCGCTCGCGCAGCGTCATCAGGATGTCGAGCAGCGCGTAGCTGTCCTTGCCGCCCGACAGGCACACCATCACCTTGTCGCCGTCTTCGATCATGTTGAAGTCGCCGATCGCCTGGCCGACCAGGCGGCACAGGCGCTTGTGCAGCTTGTTGTTCTCGTACGCCTGCTTGTCGCTCGCCGATTTCGGCTCCATCAGTGCTGCGGTGCTGCTCATGCTTCATCCTTGATCTGAAATACTTCAACGCCGACGCCTTCGCAGTCGGGATACACATCCGGCTTCATCGACGACACGCGCACGGCGCGCACGCGCGGGTGCGCCAGCATCGCCCGCGCGACGTCGTCGACCAGCGTCTCCTGCAGGTGCACGTGGCCCTGCGCCATGCGCCGCGCGACGGTCTCGCGCATGAAATCGTAGTCGACCACTTCTTCCAGCTGGTCGTCCTTCGGCGTCGACTGCGCCAGCGGAATGTACAGGTCGACGTTGATCAGCACGCGCTGCTCGCCGCGCTTTTCGAAGTCGTGCACGCCGATGTTGATCATCACTTCGTAATTGCGCAGGAACAGGCGGCGGCAGTCGGCCAGTTTCGGGTGGGTCAGTGCGGACAGCATGGTAAGCCTTATTTGGTGAGGAACATCACGTCGCGCGGCAGCGGCATCAAATGCTGGCCGCCGTCGACGAGGAGGGTGGTGCCGGTGATCGCGCGCGCCTGCGCCAGGTAGCAGACCGCGTCGGCCACGTCCTGCGGCAGGCTCGATCGGCCCAGCGGCGTGGCCTGGTGCGCGCTGGCGAAGCCGGCGTCGGTCTGGTCGCCCGAGACCATGGTGATGCCGGGCGCGACGCCGACCACGCGCACCGCCGGCGCCAGCGCCTGCGCCAGCATCGTGGTGGCCGTCTGCAGCGCGGCCTTCGACAGCGTGTACGACAAAAAGTCGGGATTCAAATTGGCCAGCTTCTGGTCCAGCAGGTTGATGACGACCGCCTGCTCGCCGGCCGGCGTGGCCGCATGCAGCGCCCGCGCCAGCAGGATCGGCGCGGCGACGTTGGACTGCATGTGCGCCGCCAGCAGCGCCGGCGAAAAATCGGCCGCGCTGTCGTATTCGAACAACGATGCGTTATTCACCACGCAGCCGATCGGACCCAGCGCGTCGATCGCGCGCGCCAGCAGGCCGCGCACCGCGCCTTCGTCGGCCAGGTCGCAATCGAGCAGCGCGGCGCGCCGGCCCAGCGCGCGGATCGCCGCCGCGGTTTCTTCGGCGTCGGCGCGCGAACTGCGGAAGTGCACCGCGACGTCCCAGCCGGCCTGCGCCAGCCCGAGCGCGATCGCGCGCCCGATGCGCCTGCCCGCGCCCGTGACCAGGGCCGCCTTGTGCTGTCCGTTTGCCGGTGAATTTGTCATGTCGATAAAAGTATGCAGAAAACTGCATAAATCATGCAGAAACCTGCATAAATTGTTAGTGAGTGCCGTTATCGCTACAATGCCGTCATGTCCCTACCAGAACCCGATAGCGACGCGCTGGCCGCGTCCCACGCCTTGCAGCTAGTGATCGCCGGCGAGATTGCGCAGCAATCCGGCGCCATCACGTTTGCCCGATTCATGGAACTGGCGCTGTACGCGCCGCGGCTTGGCTATTACAGCGGCGGCGCCGCAAAATTGGGCAGGGACGGCGATTTTACAACGGCGCCCGAGATCAGCGCCCTGTTCGGCGCGACCGTGGCACGCGCCGCAGCCTCTATTATCGCCCAAAGCGCGCCGAATATCCTCGAATTCGGCGCCGGCACCGGCAAACTGGCGCGCGACGTGCTCACCGCGCTTGCGCTCGATGGCGTCCGCGTCGACAGCTACGCCATCGTCGAACTGTCCGGCGAACTGCGCGCGCGCCAGCAGGAGGCGCTCAAGGACTTCCCGCAGGTGCGCTGGCTCGATGGCTTCCCGGCGTCGTTCAGCGGGGTCGTGCTGGGCAACGAGGTGCTCGACGCGATGCCGGTCGAACTGGTGACAAAGACGCCGGACGGCTGGCGCCAGGTGATGGTCACGATCGACAACGGCCGCTTCGTGTTCGCCGACCGCGCGCCCGACGCCGCGCTGGCCGCCCACATCGCGCGCCAGATCCCCGACGCCGAACACCTCGACATCGGCTACCTGACCGAGGTGCACCCGGTCGCCGCCGGCTTCATGGCCACCTTGGCGCACATGATGCAGACCGGCGCGGCGATCCTGTTCGACTACGGCTTCCCGGGCCACGAATACTATGTGGACGACCGCAGCGGCGGCACCCTGATGTGCCACTACCGCCATCACGCCCATCCCGATCCGTTCTACCTGCCCGGCCTGCAGGACATCACCGCGCACGTCGACTTCACCGCGATGGCGGTGGCGGCGCAGGACGCCGGCATGGAGGTGCTGGGCTACATGAGCCAGGCCGCCTTCCTGCTCGGCGCCGGCATCAGCGAACTGCTGCTGCGCACCGACCCGGCCGACGCGATGAACTACCTGCCGCAGGCGAACGCGGTGCAGAAGCTGGTGTCGCCGGCCGAAATGGGCGAATTGTTCAAGGTGCTGGTGGTCGGCAAGGGCGTCGCGCTGCCCGAGCGGATCGCCGAGACCGACCGCAGCCACCGCCTGTAAGCCTTCATGGCCAAGATCCATACCCACTACGACAACCTGAAAGTGGCGCGCATGGCGCCGCAGGAAGTCATTCGCGCCGCCTACAAGGTGCTGAGCCAGAAGTACCATCCCGACAAGAACCCGGGCGACGAGAAGGCCGCTCGCATCATGGCCATCGTCAATACAGCCTACGGCATCCTGTCCGACCCGGTGCGGCGCAAGGAGCACGACGACTGGATCGCGGCCGAGGAGATGGAGATCGCCTGGATCGAGAGCGCCCACGGCGACGGCGCCTGGGAGCCGCGCGCGCTGGAGGCGCCGGCGCCGTACCGCGTCATGCGCGACCCGAAACTGTGGCTGGCGCTGCTGGCCTGCTTCGGCGCCGGCTGCGCCGCGACGTCGCTGCTGATCGAACAGCCGAAGGTGCTGCCGGTGGCGCTGGCGTCGGTGCTGAATAACGCCCCGGCGCCTGTGCAGCCCTTGCCGGCGCGGGTTGCCGACGCCCCGCGCCCGCCCGGCGTCAAGGCGCTCGCAGTCACCCAGCTGGTCGTGCCGGCCCACGCGCCCGACTGCGATTCCGAACTGCGCGCGCAGGCGGCGCCGAACGGCGAAGCCTGGCCGACGTCTTCCGGCTACGTCGACGGCTACCCGGTCGCCAATCCCGGCGAGGAAATGCAGGTCGCGATCGACAATTCGGCCAATGCGGCGGCGGTGTTCGTCAAGCTGTACGACCTCGATCGGCGCGCCAACGCGCGCTACGCCTATGTGCTGCCGCACGAGTCGCTGTCGATCGACAAGCTGGCCGCCGGCCGCTACGAGGTGCGCTACCAGGACGTCGTCGAACCCGGCGCGCAGACCGCCTGCGCCGCGCAGCTGAAACAGGCCGCCGCCGCGCCCTGAGCCGCACACGCTACCGAATCGCTGGACGGCCCCCGCCGTTTAGTGATAGTTTGGACATCAAAACGATGCCGCGGAGCGAAGCATGGACGATGAGCACGACGACGAAGACTGGCTGATCGACGACATCGACGCCGGCCCGGCCGCGGGCCTGGCCCCGGCCGTCCAGCGCCCCTGGCGCGTGCTGATCGTCGACGACGACGCCGACGTCCACGCGGTCACCCGGCTGGCGCTGCGCAACGTCAGCTTCAAGGAACGCGAGCTCGAACTGTTCTCCGCCTACAGCGGCGCCGACGGCCTGCGCGTGCTGCGCGACACGCCCGACATCGCGCTGGTGCTGCTCGACGTGGTGATGGAAACCGAGGACGCCGGCCTGGTGCTGGCGCGCCGCATCCGCGAAGACCTCGGCAACCACACCGTGCGCGTGGTGCTGCGCACCGGCCAGCCGGGCCAGGCGCCCGAGCAGCGCGTGATCATCGACTACGACATCAACGACTACAAGGCCAAGACCGAGCTGACCACCCAGCGCCTGTTCACCGCCGTCATCTCCGCGCTGCGCGCCTACGAAACCCTGACCATGCTCGAGCGCAGCCGCGCCGGCCTGGCCAGAATACTGGCCGGCGCCAACAACCTGTACCAGGCCGGCTCGCTGCGCGAATTCGCCTCCGGCGTGCTGGGCCAGGTCAGCGCGGTGCTCGACATCGGCGCCGAAGGCATGCTGTGCGTGATGGCCGGCGCGTCCGACGCCGATCCTGCCGTGCTGGCCGCCACCGGCGCCTGGGCCGCGCTGGCCGGCGCGCCGCATCTGCCGCCGGATCATCCGCTGCGTCCCGCCATCGATCGCGCGCTGCGCGGGGAAGCGGGCGAGCACGGCGCGACCGCCACGGTGCTGCCGATCCACACCCGCCAGCAGCAGCGCCTGTGCATCGCGGTCAGCCCGCCGTTGCCGCTGGCGCCGGTCCAGAGCGACCTGCTCGAGCTGTTCTGCCAGCGCATCGGCTCCGCCTTCGACAACCAGTACCTGTTCGGCCAGGTGCGCAAGACCCAGGAGGCGACCGTCGCGGTGCTTGCCGAAGTGGCCGAATTCCGCCATCCGGGCGCGCTGGAGCACGTGGGCCGGGTCAGCGGCCTGTCGGCGCGCATCGCCGAGCGCATGCTCGAAGGCGGCGCCGAGGACCCCGAGCTGACGTCCGAGCTGGTGGCCCTGATCGGCCTGGCCAGCATGCTGCACGACGTCGGCATGATGGCCGCCTTCGACCCGCCCGAGGAGCCGGAGCAGCTCACGCCCGAGCAGCGCAGCGCGATGCAGCGCCACACCGAGATCGGCCGCGCGATGCTCGAACGCGCCGCGGCCCGGGTCGGCGGCGCCAGCTACCTGGCCTACGGCGCGCTGGTGGCCGGCTCGCACCACGAACGCTGGGACGGCGGCGGCTATCCGCGCGGCCTGAAGGGCGGCGAGATCCCCCTGTGCGCGCGGATCGTGGCCGCCGCCGACGTCTACGACGCCGTGATCAACGATCGCAGCTACAGGCAGGCCTGGACCGCGGCCGACGCGCTGGCCTACTTCCGCGAGCAGAGCGGGCGCCACTTCGACCCGCAGGTGGCGGCCGCCCTGATCGAAGTGGCAACGGCCGACACGCCGATTTAACTATTTTCCGCCCCTGCCGTTATATACTCTTTGCGGGAAATCGGCTGGCCCGGCAAGCCGGTGCGCCAGGGTATGACAGGAAAGACAACAGATGAATGAATTAAACGGACTCTCGGCGCTGATCATCGAACCGCATGCCGGCATGCGCGCGAGCATCCACAACATGCTGAACCTGTGCGGCCTGACCAAGATCGACCACGCCGGCAGCTCCAACAACGCGATCAAGCACCTGGGCCTGAAAAGCTTCGACCTGATTCTGTGCGAGTACGACCTCGATGGCGGCCAGGACGGCCAGCAGCTGCTCGAGGACCTGCGCCACCACAAGCTGATCACGCTGTCGACCATGTTCTTCATGGTGACGGCCGAGGGCAACTACGGCAAGGTGGTCAGCGCCGCCGAACTGGCGCCGACCGACTACATCCTCAAGCCGTTCACCGCCGACCGCCTGCTCGAGCGCATCGGCCGCGCGCTGGAAAAGCGCAATGTGTTCATGCCGGTGTACCTGTTCATGGAGGCCGGCAACCAGCGCGACGCCATCGCCGCCTGCATCGACGGCATGAAGGCGCACCCGCGCTACGCGATCGACTTCATGCGCCTGCGCGCCGAGCTGCACATGTTCCTCGGCGAGCCCGCCGAAGCGGAGCCGATTTACCGGCAGCTGTTCGAAGCCAAGGCGATCGCCTGGGCCAGGCTGGGACTGGCCAAGACGCTGTTCATGCGCGAGCGTTACGACGAAGCGCGCGAGATGCTCGAAGACCTGGTCCAGACCAACAAGAAATTCGTCGACGCCTACGACTGGCTGGCCAAAACCCACGCCGCCGCCGGCGCGCTGGAAAAGACCCAGGCGGTGCTGGCCGAAGCGGTGGCGGTGTCGCCGCATGCGGTGCGGCGCCTGCGCAAGCTGGGCGAGGTCGCGCTCGAGACGGGCGACACCGACACCGCCGAGAAGGTCCTCAAGCAGGTCGTCAGCAAGGCCAAGTACTCCGAATTCCGCGACCCGGAAGACCACGTCAAGCTGGTGCAGACGCTGGTGCGCAAGGGCGACCCGGTGCAGGCCGCGGCGGTGATCCGCGACCTCGACAAGTCGATGGGCAACCAGAAGAACAGCGCCGTGTGCAGCGCGATCTCGTCGGCCATGGTGCATGAATACACCGGCAACGAAGTGCGCCTGGCCGAATCGCTGACGGCCGCGCTGGCCGGCGCGCGCGAGGCCACCGGCCTGTCGGCCGACGCCAAGATGGAACTGGCGCGCAACTGCCTGCAGAACAACATGGAAGAAGGCGCCGCCGAAGTGATGCGCGACGTGATGCGCAACGCGCCGAACAACGCGGCGATGGCCAAGGCGATGGACGTGTTCCAGAAAGCCGGGCGCGGCGACCTGGCCGCCAGCGTCGCCCAGGAGAGCCGCCAGCAGGTGGTCGACCTGGTCGCCGCCGGCGCCTCCAAGGCCAAGGAAGGCGATTTCAAGGGCGCGGTGGTCTTGATGACCGAGGCGGTCAACAAGCTGCCGGACAATCCGCAGGTGGCGTTCAACGCCGCCGTCGCGGTGCTCAAGTGCCTGGAAAACGTCGGCTGGGAACAGCGCCTGGGTCAGTACGCGCTGAACCTGATCGACAACGTGCGCCGGCTCGATCCGGTCAATCCGAAACTGCCCGCGCTGGCCGGCCTGCACCAGCAGATTTTGAAAAAATACGACAAGGCTGTCGTCAGGAAGGCCTGACGCGGCCACACGAAGAACACGGAATTAATAATGGCAGCCGATCAAACCCCGCAAGGCTACAGCAACGAGACGCGCAAGGTGCGCGCCGCGCTGATGAACAAGGTATGCGGCGACGAGGACATGTTCGCGCTCGGCACCTCGGTGGCGCGCGTGGTGCAGATGGCGTCCTCGGACGACCAGGGCACGCACGACCTGGCGTACTACGTGCTGTCGGACGTCGCGCTGACCCAGCGCATCCTGCGCCTGTCGAACACCGCCACCTACCGCACCTCGTCGGGCACCTCGGTGACGACCATCTCGCGCGCGATCTCGCTGCTCGGCTTCGACAACGTCAAGACCACCGCGCTGGCGATGCTGTTGGTGGACGCGCTGTCGAACAGCGCCCACGCGCAGAGCGTGCGGGTCGAGCTGGAAAACGCCCTGTGCGCCAGCCTGGTCGGGCGCGAGATGGCGCGCAGCAGCGCCTACCAGGGCGCCGAAGAGGCCTCGATCGCGGCGCTGTTCAAGAATCTCGGCCCGCTGCTGGTGGCCACCCACGAGCATGCGCGCTACCGCGAAATCGCGGCGCTGACCGCCACCGGCAAGCACACCCTCGGCCAGGCTTCGCAGATGATCCTCGGCTGCAGCTACGACGCGCTGACCGAAGCGGTCATGGCCGAGTGGAAGATCCCCGAAGTGATCGTGCGCGCGCTGGCCGCGCCGCCGGCCGGCATCCAGAAGCAGGCGGCCAGCCGCAACGAATGGATGCGCCAGGTGGCCGCGTTCAGCATGGAAGTGTCGCAGCTGCTGGCGCGCACCGCCAATCCGGCCGCCACGCCCGACGCGCGCCAGCTGCTCAAGCGCTACGGCGCCGCGCTGGGCATCGACGCCGACCAGATGGAAGACCTGTTCACGACGGTGCAGGACAACATGACCGGCCTGTTGCAGAGCATGAACATGCAGCCGCGCCCGCGCATCGAGGAGCCGGTGGAAACCGACGGCCTGCCCAACGTGCTGCTGCTGGCGACGATGGACGCGGGCGAGAGCGCCGAAGAGATGTTCTACCCGAGCGGCAAGCCGTACAACGCGCGCGAGCTGCTGCTGTCGGGCGTGCAGGACGTCACCCAGATGCGCGCCGCCGGCGGCGCCCAGCTCAACGACGTGGTGCTGGCGGTCCTCGAGACGCTGTACCGCAGCATGGGCTTCCGCTTCGCGACGGTGTGCCTGAAGGACCCGCGCAGCGGCCAGTTCCGCGCGCGCGTCGCGTTCGGCGAAGACCACCAGCGCCGCCAGATGGGATTCACCTTCCCGATGGCGTCCTCGCGCGACCTGTTCCACCTGTCGATGGAAAACGACGCCGACCTGATGATCGCCGACGCGGGCAGCGCCAAGATCCGCGACCTGCTGCCGGCCTGGCACCGCGCGCTGCTGCCGGACGCGCGCAGCTTCATCGTGCTGCCGCTGGTGGTGGGCAAGGTGCAGCTCGGGCTGTTCTACGCCGACCGCGTGCATCCTGCGCCGGAAGGCGTGCCGCCCGACGAGACCCAATTGATCAAGGCGCTGAAGGCCCAGGTCCTGCTGGCGCTCACTCCCTAGGATTTCTTGAGCCGCGGCCCGAAGTCCGGGGTCAGGTCCGCCGGACCTGACCCCATGTTTTGACGCCGCCGCGTGCTTGGCTACGGCGCGAACGCCGCCTCATTCGCCACAAACTCCCTGAACTCGCTCGCCACCATCGGCCGCGCGAACAGGTAACCCTGCGCCTCGTCGCACTGGTGCATGCGCAGGAAGTTGCGCTGCGCCGCCGTCTCCACGCCTTCGGCCAGCACCGTCAGCCCCATCGCATGCGCCATGCTGATGGTGGCCGTGACGATCGCCGCGTCGTTCGGATCGTTCTCGATGTCGGTGACGAAGCCGCGGTCGATCTTGATGCGGTCGATCGCGAACAGCTTCAGGTACGACAGCGACGAATAGCCGGTGCCGAAGTCGTCGATCGCCACGTTGATGCCGCGCTCGCGCAGTGAGCGCAGCAGGTAGCGCGTGTGCTCCGGATCGTGCATCGCGGCCGACTCGGTGATCTCCAGCTCCAGCATGGTCGGATCGACCCCGGCCTCGGCCAGCAGCAGGTCCAGGCGCGGCAGCAGGTCGCGCCCGTGGCACTGGCGCGCCGACAGGTTCACCGCCATGCGCATGCGCTCCATGCCGTCGCGCTTCCATTCGGCCATCAGCTCGATCGCCCGCACCAGCACCCAGTCGCCCAGCGCCAGGATCAGGTTCGACTCCTCGGCGATCGGGATCACCCGGTTCGGCTCGATCATGCCCAGCTCCGGATGCTCCCAGCGCAGCAGCGCCTCGGCGCCGACCACGCGGCCCGAATCGAGGGCGATCTGCGGCTGCAGGTGCAGCTCGAACTGCTTCTGTCCGAGCGCGGTCCAGATGCGGTTCTCCATCATCAGGCGCTCGTGGGTGGCGGCGTTCATCGCCGGCGAATAGAACTGGAAATTGCCGCGGCCCTCGCTCTTGGCCGCGTACATCGCGGTGTCGGCGTGTCGCATCAGGACGGCGGCGTTGGCGGCGTCGTTGGGGAACATTGCGATGCCCACCGAGGAGCCGCTGTACATGGTCTGGTTCTCGAAGCGGTAGGGCGCCGACAGCGACTGCACGATGCGCATCGCCACCGCGCTCACCAGCTCCGGCGTCAGGTCGCCCGCCATCACGACGATGAATTCGTCGCCGCCCAGGCGCGCGATGATGTCGACGTCGCGCAGCAGTTCGCGCAGCCGCTGCGCCACTTCGACCAGCAGCAGGTCGCCGACCTGGTGGCCGTGCGAGTCGTTGATCTTCTTGAAGTGGTCGAGGTCGAGGAACAGCAGCGCCACGTTCTGGCCGGCGCGGCGCGCCTGCGCCAGCAGCTGGTCGAGGTGCAGGTTGAGAGAGAAGCGGTTTTCCAGCCCGGTCAGCGGATCGTGGTGGGCCAGCTCGTAGATGTGCTGCTGCGAGCGGCGTTGCTCGGTCAGGTCGTGGATGATGCAGACGAAGATGCTCTCCTCGCGCAGCTTGACCTGGCTAGCCGCGATCGACAGCGGGAAGGTGGCGCCGGCGCTGGTGGTGCCCACCAGTTCGCACGCTGCCGCGCCCGATTGCGCCAGGCGCGGCAGCGCGATGGTGCCGTCGCCCTCGGGCAGCTCGAGCAGCCGCTCGACGCGCACCCCGCGCAGGCCGTCGGCGTCGTACACGAACAGCGCGCCGGCCGCCGCATTCGCCGACAGCACGGCGCCGCGATGGTCCACCGTGATGATCGCATCGGCGGCGTTGTCGAGGATCGCCTGCAGCCGCGCCTCGCGTTCGCGCAATCGCGCGGTGGCGTCGTCGACCTGGGCCTGGATCTGCGTGCGCTCGCCGGAGATCACCAGCATCAGCGCGCCCATCAGCGCGGTCAGCAGCAGCCCGCCCGACAGCACGCTCCAGCTTTGCCAGCTGGTGTGCGCGCGCAGGTAGGCCGCGTCGGGCGCCAGCTGCAGTTCGAACCGGCGCCCGCCGAAATCGAGCACCTTGCGGTAGGCCGCCATCCGCTGCGCCGGCGCCGGCGCGTCGATCACCTTGAGCGGCGAACCGCCCGCGCTGACGTCGGCGAAGCCCACCAGGAAGTGATGAAAGTCGGCCTGGGCGACGGCCCGCGCCAGGTAGGTGTCGACCCGCAGCGCCAGGTCGAGCGCGCCGGCCGCCGGCCCGCCGCGTTCGGGCCCGGCGACCCGCTGCATCAGGTGGATGCCCAGCGTGCCGGTCTGGCGCAGCCGCACCGGCGCGCTGGCGGAAGGCCGCCCGCTGCGCAGCGCTTCGGTCAGCGCGTGGCCGCGCCCAGTCTCCGTCATGAAATCGCGCCCCAGCAGCAGTTCGCCGCTGGCCGGTTCGATCAGCAGGATCGGGAAGTAGTCGGGGCGCTGCGCGGCCGGCCTTGCGGCGCCGCCGGCGGTGATGTCGAGCACCTCGAAGCGGCGCCCGTAATAGGCACTGCCCCAGGCCTCGAATTGCGCGCGCTGGGCGTCGGTCACGTGCGGCAGCCAGGCCATCGCCAGCAGCTCCGGGCGCTCGCGCAGGTAGGGGCGGGCGACGTCGAAAAAATTATCCGCGGAGATGACGTTGCCGGGACCGCTGCGCAGGCGCGCCGCGCCGGGATCGTCCATCGCGCGCGCTACGCCGGCCAGGAAACGCTCGTGCTCGGACAGCGCGGCCTGCATCATCTGGCCCACTTCCTGCGCCTTCAGGCGGAAGGTCTGCATCTGCTGCTCGCGCTCCCAGATGCGGGCCTGCTGGTAGATCGCCACGAATGCGCCGGCCGCGACGATCAGCGGCACGGCGACCAGCAGGCGGCGCGGCCGCCACAGCGCGCGCGGCTGGCCGATCGCCACCCAGGTCAATGGCGCCGCCAGCAGGATACCGATGGCGTCGCCGATCCACCAGTTGAGCCAGCTGATCGGCAACTCGCCGGGCGCCGCGCCGATCGCGCCCAGGATGCCCAGCGACAGGCTGGCGCGGATCGAGCAGATCAGCGGCGTGAGCAGCAGGAAGCTGAGCACCGCGCGGCCCGAGGCGATGGCCGGGTCGACCCAGCGCCGGAACAGCGCGGCGCCGACCATGGCCTGGGCCAGCGCGGTCGTTGCCAGCAGCAGGCCGGCCGGGCCGGGAGCCGGCGCGCCGGGCAGGGCGGGGAAGGCGACCGGGAGGAAGGTGGCCACCACCAGGCCGGGCAGCAGGCGCCAGCCGCCGCTGTAGAGCGCGGCCACGCCGATGCCGGCCGCCAGCGACAGCGGCGGCGGCTCGCCCGGACGCGCCGTCAGGAACTGGCCGATCGCGCCGGCCGCCAGGCACGCCGCCACCAGCCACAGATTTGCAGCCAGGCGCCGGCGCCGCTGTGACTTCGGGGTGTGCAATATGAAACCCTCATGTGCCGATGTGGCGAGGCCGCCACAATTTTTCGCTTGCCGGAAATGTCGGGCGCTCCACTGAATTCTAGTCCAAAACGCGAACCGTTCGCGGACCCTTGCACTATCGGCAGCGGGCCGTTACAATCACGCCCCGAAGCAAGATCATTGTCGAATCGGCGGAAAATCAGCCGGGAAAAGTGTTGACAGTGAGTGGTGCTTGCTTCATACTCTGCGGTTCCTCGCGGAGGGGTGGCCGAGTGGTTAAAGGCGACAGACTGTAAATCTGTTCTCTATGAGTACGCTGGTTCGAATCCAGCCCCCTCCACCAAGATGTTGCAAGGATTTGTAGCGGTAAAGTGAAGAAGAGATGATGTTGTACCTCGCGGGTGTAGCTCAATGGTAGAGCAGAAGCCTTCCAAGCTTACGACGAGGGTTCGATTCCCTTCACCCGCTCCAGGTAGTTTGCAATGCATGCAGTACATCGCAATACATTAGCCCTTTTAGCTCAGTGGTAGAGCACTCCCTTGGTAAGGGAGAGGCCACGTGTTCAATCCACGTAAAGGGCACCAGAATTCAGCAGTACGCAAGTCGCAGTAAATTCAAAAAAAGTTCAGCAGGCGATTGCCTGGGCATTTCTCAAAATCGTTAGGAGTCTAAAATGGCAAAAGGTAAATTCGAACGGACCAAGCCGCACGTCAACGTCGGTACCATCGGTCACGTTGATCACGGCAAGACGACCCTGACGGCTGCGATCGCGACCGTTCTGTCGAAGAAATTCGGCGGCGAAGCTAAAGCTTACGACCAGATCGATGCGGCACCAGAAGAAAAAGCACGCGGCATCACCATCAACACCGCGCACGTCGAGTACGAGACCGCAACCCGTCACTACGCGCACGTCGACTGCCCAGGCCACGCCGACTACATCAAGAACATGATCACCGGTGCTGCCCAGATGGACGGCGCGATCCTGGTTTGCTCGGCAGCTGACGGCCCAATGCCACAGACCCGCGAGCACATCCTGCTGGCGCGCCAGGTCGGCGTTCCTTACATCATCGTGTTCCTGAACAAGTGCGACCTGGTCGACGACGCCGAGCTGCTCGAGCTGGTCGAAATGGAAGTGCGCGAGTTGCTGTCGAAGTACGAGTTCCCAGGCGACGACCTGCCGATCGTCAAAGGTTCGGCACGTATGGCGCTGGACGGCGACACCGGCCCAATGGGCGAGCAGGCGATCATGCAACTGGCCGACGCGCTGGACAGCTACATCCCTACGCCAGAGCGCGCTGTTGACGGCGCCTTCCTGATGCCGGTGGAAGACGTGTTCTCGATCTCGGGT